>JBEEOT010000013.1:0-69281 GCA_041191505.1 Bacteroidota bacterium
TTCCCGATGGTGCCACTTTCGAATTGATCATCGATGAAGCGACGCAAGAGATTTATTATGTTTACGACGATGTGCTGATGGGCAACCCTACGTCATGGGACTACGGAGCCGATGCAGAGATTGGCGTTCGCGGCACTCAGAACATCAATGTTTCGATGAACAACCAAGCGTACTTGCAGAACAACAGTTGTGTGCATTTCTACTATGTAGATTGCCCGAACCCTGTATCCCTGACCCCGGTATATGTTTTCCCGAATGAGGCGGCATTTACCTGGACGGCGAGTGCAGCAGGTGAAACATCCTGGACAGTTGTTTACGGCCCAGCAGGTTTTGACCCGCTCACAAGCGGCACCACTTTAACGGTAACTGCAGCTTCAGTTCAACTTTTGAACCTCATTCCACTTGGCAACTACGACATGTACATTTATTCTGAATGTGCAGGTGGCTTAGAAAGTGCAGGTTTGTTCTACAACTTCCAAACCCCACCAATTTGTTCTAACCCAACGGCTTTTACAAGCGTAGCGGGTGTAGATAGCCTTATGAGCAGCTGGAGCTGGAGCCCATACACGAGTTTCTATCCATCAACTGGGTTTAACTTACAAGTGGTAGCGCAAGACTCCGCGCTTTATACGGGAACGGTTTATGCCCTAGACAACAACTTTACAGATACCACCACTAACGCGGCATGGTACCCAGGCCAAGTATTAGATGTTTATGTTCAGGCAGTGTGTGGTCAGGATACATCTGCATATGTAGGCCCAATTAGCTTGATCATGCCAATCAGCAACGACAACGCTTGTGCAGCGCACCCAATTACAGTTGGCGCCCCAGGTTTGTTGTACAACAACACCGGCGCCACGGTAAACGCCGAAGAATTAGGCATTGTACCACCGGTTACAGGTGCACAAACTACAACGGGTTGGGCTAACGCCAACCTCAACCACACCACATGGTTCAAGTTCACAGCGCCAGCTTCTGGCAATGTGCGCATAGATGCAACGGGAGTGGAATACAACGGTCAAATAGGTGTATACTACGGTACAGACTGTAGCATCTTGCCAAGCTTCACCTTAGAAGGTGCCAACGATAACGAAATCGACGGCACTTCAGAAGCACCAAACTTTACGATTTGTGGCCTTACGCCAGGTGTTGAGTATTACCTTATGCACGATGGTTCAGGCGCAGCAGGCAGCTACACTATTGAAATCAGCGAAGTAAGCGTTTACGCAGGGGTAGAGGGCGAGGTACTCGAGATTTGCTATGGCGAGAGTGTGAACTTGTTCTTAGGCATTGCCAATTACAGTTTAGGCGGCGAGTGGATCGCAAGCTCACCAGCAGTAGTATTACAAGGCAACACCTTCAACTCAACTGACTACGCTTCACAGGCCTACACGTTCAACTATCAAGTAAGCGACGGTTGTGCGGTAGATCAAGCCACATCAACTGTTGTGGTGTATGCTGCGCCAAGCGCAGGTGAAGACGGCAGCATCAACGTATGTTTGAATGAGCCTTTTGGAATTGGCGGAAATATTGACCTAGGGGGTGCATGGTATAATCCAAGTAACCAAGTGTTGCCAGGAAGCCTAGACACATCTGGTTCATTGGCAGGCCAATACAACTATGATTATATTGTGACCAGTCCAGTTTGCCCAAGTGATACTTCCAACGTAATGGTTGTCGTTGATGGCTCATGTGACTATACAGCTTTTGTTAACGAGCTAACTGCGAATTGGGAAATCTATCCAAACCCTGCTCGAACCACTATATTTATCACCAATCAAACAGGTGCTGCTATCCATACGCTTGAGCTAGTAGATGTGAATGGTAAGGTTCTTTTCAGTTCAGGTGCGAATTTCCAAACAGAGAATGACATAGAAGTAAGTCATCTTCAACCGGGTATGTATATAGTCAGAATACATTTGGAGGATCAAGTTTTGAGCAAGCGTTTCATAAAAGATTAATTATTCTTAAATGTTATGGTAATTATAAAAGGGGGCTGAGGCCCCCTTTTTTTGTTCGGGAAAAAAACTTACATTTGGGATGTCTAAAACTATAAATTCTTAACTATGATGAGAAAACTTTACCTCAAACTGTTCTTTCTCGCCTTTTCAGCATTAAGTTTCACGTCTTTTGCTCAATATTGTGCGCCTTCTTTTACAAGCGGCTGTCAATACGGTGACCAAATCGAAAATTTTTACACGACTGGCGGGGCTACTAATATTACAAACATGGCCTCTGGCTGTAGTGCTGGTTATTACAACTACTACAGCACCATGAGTTGTTCACAACTTCAAGGGCAAGATGTCACTTTGAACATGCAAGCTGGCTCGCTTTATAATCAAGGATTTAAAGTATGGATCGATTGGAACAATAATAACTCATTTGCTGAAACTGGCGAATTGGTATATACTTCTCCAGGTTCTTCCACGGCGCTTTATTCTCAAAGTATTACCGTGCCATTTACTGCAACGCCTGGAATAAAAAGAATGCGTGTGCTTTGTAGTTGGAATTCAAATCCAACAACAGTAAATGGTTGTCCTTCCGGACAGTCCTACGGTGAATGCGAAGACTACGACTTCTTGGTAGTAGCTTCAGCCTCTTGCTCTGGAATGCCAACCGCAGGAACAGCTGTAGCGTCTGTTACGGACGTTTGCCCTGGTGTGAATTACACAATTTCTCTTTCAGGAGCTACTATGGCCGCTGGGCTCTCATATGAGTGGCAATCAGCTCCTAGTGCTACTGGCCCTTGGACTGCTATTCCCGGTGGAACTACACCTAGCTTGGTTGTTGCACAAACTGCAAACACGTGGTATCAGTGTATCGTAACTTGTTCAGGTCAAAGCGCAACATCTTCAGTAACAGGAGTTACAACAAGTAGTTTCTTTAATTGTTACTGCACCAGCGTACCCCTTTATAATTCATATGGAGATATCCAACGCGTAGAATTAAATACCATCAATAACTCTTCTACAGCTTGTAATGGTACGTATTCTGATTATACCAATTTATCGACCTTACTTTCTCCAGGCACATCTTATCCAATGGAATTAGACTTAATGAATTGTTCATTTGGAACTTATTCTTACGGAACAAGAGTTTGGATTGATTTTGACCATAACGGTCAGTTCGACACCTATGAGTTACTTCATGATTCTTATAACGCACTTACCGCCTTGACAATGGTAAACGTTCCTTTTAACATTTCTATTCCTGCTACTGCATTGCCAGGCATGACAAGAATGCGCGTTGTGATCAATGAATTCAATTCAACACCTTCTCCTTGTGGTACTTATAACTTCGGAGAAACTGAGGATTACATGGTCAATATAACTGCTCCACCAACATGCCCACAACCATCTGGTTTTTCTTTAATTCAGTCAAATAATAGTTCAGCACAATTAGAATGGGTTGCAGGCGGTTCAGAAACACAATGGCAAATTGAATATGGTCCGCAAGGATTTACTCCAGGAACGGGAACAACCGTAATTGTAAATACGAATCCGTATACAATTACAGGATTGAACACCAATTCTTTCTACACTGCATATATCCAAGGAATTTGTACGCCTGGAGATACTTCATATTGGACCCCACCAGTTTCTTGGAACACCTACAACCAAGGTCAATTTGTAGACTGGGACAACGCTTGCCCAACAAATGGTTTTGAAGATATTTCAGGTTTTGCAACAAATGCCAACTTGAATGATGATGCTGAGCTAGGTGTAACGATGCCATTTACTTTCTTGTATCAAGGTGCCCTAGTTAATACCATGACAATTGGTGATAACGGTGGTGTGATTCTCAATACCACGACAGGCCAAGTAGGCTACAACATGCCGGCATCTGGCAATGGTTTGTTCCCATACATTCAAGATCTTTGGACAGGCGCTAACCCTGGCCAAGCTATTTATTATGGTCAAGTAGGTAATGCGCCAACAGCTAAGTTCATTGTACAATGGACTAACGTGCCACATTATGGTTTCCCTGGCTCAACCAACGGAGCCACCTTCCAATTAGTAATCGATCAAGCAACCAACGAAATCTATTACGTTTATGATGACGTTGAAATGGGAAATGCAGCTTGGGACAACGGTGCCGATGCTGAGATTGGTTTGCGTGGCCCGAACAACGTCAATGTTTCAATGAACAGCGCAACTTACTTACAGAATAACAGTTGTGTTCACTTCTATTATACCAATTGTCCGAAGCCAACTTCGTTTGCTACCAGTTATGTTGCACCAAACGAAGCCATGCTTACTTGGAATGCAGGTGCTGCTGCTGAAACCAACTGGACCATCATATATGGCCCGGCTGGCTTCAACCCTGCCACAAGCGGAACAACAACAACATCAACAACAAATAGTATCATTCTAACAGGATTAGCACAACTCACTGACTATGATGTTTATATCTACGCAGATTGTGCAGTAGGTTTACAAAGTTTAGGACTTGAAGGAAGTTTTACAACACCTCCTTTCTGTGCCAATCCTACGAATTTATTTGCAAGTACGTCAGTTGATAGCTTAATGTCTTCTTGGTCTTGGACAGCCTACTCAGCTCAATACCCATCAACTAGCTTTAATCTTCAGCTCACACAGCCAGGTGCTGCGCTTTATAGCGGCGCTATCTACAACTTAGATAACAACTTAACCGATACCACTTACGATGTCGAATTCATGGCTGGCCAAACTTTTGACGTATATGTTCAGGCTGTTTGTGGTCAGGATACCTCTTTCTATGTTGGTCCGTTCAATGTAGTATTCCCACTTACTAACGATACAATTTGTGGCGCTCAAATGATTCCTGTCAATGGTCAGATGTATATGTTCAATAACACTGGCGCAACCTTTGATCTTGCTGAAGTATCAATGGTGCCACCTGCAACAGGTGCTCAAACAACTACTGGATGGGCGAACCAAAACTTAGAAATGACAACTTGGTTCAAATTTGTTGCCCCGGCCTCTGGTTCTGTTCGCATTAATTGTACTGGCGTTGATTACAATGGCCAAATGGCAGTTTATAGTTCGCCAAACTGTAACAACATTGCTGGGTTCCAGATGATGGCAGCTAACGACGACGACCTCGATGGAGTGAACCAAGCACCAAACTTTACAGTTTGTGGTATGACTCCAGGCACAGAATACTACATGATGCATGATGCATTTAACTTCACAGCTGGTAACCATGCAATTCAACTCTACGAAATCATTCTCGATGCAGGGGTTGAAGGAGAATTACTCGAGGTTTGTTATGGCGACACCGTTAACTTGTTCTTAGGAATTGCGAATTACCAATTGGAAGGAACTTGGTCTGAGACAACGCCAACGCTTGGTTTGAATGACAATTTATTCAATACTAATGGTTTGGCTTCAACAATGTATGAGTTCACTTATACCGTACAAGACGGTTGTGCTTCTGACGAATCAAACGCTTATTTACAAATCTATTCTGCACCTAACCCAGGTGTAGGCGGCACTTTAAATGTTTGTTTGAACGAGCCATTCAATCTTGTTTCAGGCATCAGCGGTTTGGTAGATTTAGACGGAGTTTGGTACAATAATGCGACCATGCAAACCTTACCAGGTTCAGTTGATACTTCACCTTCAACTGGAGGCAACGTAACATATACATATACCGCAAGCAATGGTGTTTGCCCTGATGAGTCAACAACGGTTACAGTAGTTGTTGATGCAGGATGCGATTTTACTGCTGGTTTGAACGAACTTTCTGCCGGTTTTGAGATGTATCCGAACCCAACAAGATCAAATATCGCTATAACTTGGACAGCACAAGGCGAAACTGCACTTACGCTTTCAGATTTGAATGGCAAAGTGCTTTGGAGTGCAACTACTCAGGCCTCCAATTATGCCCTTGATTTATCAAATTTTGCTCCGGGCGTTTACCTGATATCTCTTCAGAATGGCGACCAATTATTAACTGAGCGTGTGATTAAACAATAATATTTCGCTTAAAAGCAATTTTATGAAAACAAAAATTCAATCTTTATTAACTGCAATGCTGCTCCTAGTAGGGGCAGCATACAGCCAATGTACGTTTCCGCTCAATCCATATGCAACAGCAACTGCTCCGTCAACGGCTGGGCCTATTACAATTTCAACATGTTCGTACTACGGAGAGTACTCTACTATTAACGGCGTGCAAGCAGCGACAACCTATATTTGTACGCTAGCTGGCCCGGGTTATATTACCATTACTGAGGGTTCTCCATCTGGTCCGATAGTCGGGTTTGGAATGTCTCCTTTGACTTGGTCATCTACCACTGCGGGTACTTATTACGCACATTGGGCACAAGATGCCAATTGCGGTACAGCATCTACTTGCCAAACAACAACAATTGATTACGTTGGGCCGTCATCTGCATGTACAAACCCTGTTGCAGCTGGAGCAGCTCAAAGTACACCCGCATTAGCTTGTTTAGGTCAAAACATCAACCTTACCATGAATGGTGCTTCGCTTGGATCAGGAATGACTTACCAATGGCAGAGTTCTACAACTTCTGGAGGTCCTTGGACGGCAATCACTGGCGCGACAAATAGTAGTTATTCTACCACTCAAACATCCGCAACATATTATCGTTGTGAAGTGATTTGTAGTGCTGGAACACCAGCTTATTCCACAGAGGTGTTTGTAGACATGAACTCTTTTATGAACTGTTATTGTACTTCTGTAGCCTCAGTTGCTTATGCCGATGAAGAAATTTACAACGTTACTGTCAATGGCGCATCTACAGATCCGCTCTATGCTAATACAAATAGTTGTTCAACACCGGCTCCAGGTCCTGGGTCTGTTGCTGGTAGTTATTCAAACTTTACAACCTTACCAGCACTTACAACCTTAACAACGGGTCAGACGGTTGCTTTTTCTGTACTTCAAGACGAATGCAATGGACCAACTTATTATGAGAACGGCGTTGGAATTTGGATTGATTATAATCATGACGGCACTTTCGACAATACGACAGAATTGGCTTATATGGATCAGGCAATAGTTATGGGTCCAAGAACAATAAATGGTTCGTTTTTGGTTCCACCTACAGCACTTACGGGAAATACAGTAATGCGAATCATTTGCGCTGAAGGTGCTGCCGCTACCGGCTGGACGATCCTAACACCTTGTTTGAACTACGGTTACGGAGAAACAGAAGATTACCTAATCAACATTATTGCAGCTAATCCATGTGCTGGTGTTCCAGATGCAGGCACAACCTTAGCATCTGCGACAACCGTTTGCCCAACAACACCAGTGAGTTTATCATTAAACAACGCAACCGTTGCCTCAGGAATTAGCTATCAATGGTTAAGTGCTTCTAGTGCTAATGGTCCTTGGACAGCGATCACAGGGGCAAATAATGCAACATACAGTACAACCGTTACTGCTGATACTTACTTTGCTTGTGTTTTGAACTGTGCTGCGTCAGCTATGTCAGATACATCGACTGCTGTGCAAGTGTTGTCTACACCATTCTATCAGTGTTATTGCAATACAGTAAATGCAGGAGGCGCGGGTTCGTTAATGGATAACGTTGCTTTTGCTTTTGGAGGAGCAAGTTTCTGGAATAACAATACATCTACAACTCAACCAACTGCTAGTCCTTATTACACAGCATTTACTTCTGGCCCTTCTGTTATTCAAGGTATGGAATATGGAATGGGGGTAACTGTTCAATCACCTTCTCTTTACACAGGAGCTATTGTTTCTGTTTGGATTGACTACGACCACAGCGGTTCTTATGAGCCTACAGAATGGACTCAAGTCGGCACAAATATTGCTGGAGGAACGACAGGCTCAGTTAACATCACGATTCCAATGACAGCCTTGACAGGTAACACTGGTATGCGTGTGCGTTCACGTGGTAACTTTAACCAAAATGGTGCTGGCGACGCATGTACCAATATGGGTTCTGGCGAAACTGAAGATTATGTGATCAATATTTTACCTGCACCTGACTGTGCCAACCCTACAAACTTAGTTGCAACATCAACACAAGACAGCATCATGACTACATGGGGTTGGTCTCAGACGCTGCTGCCAGTTACAGGATTTAACTATCAGTTGGTTGAGGCTACTATGCCGTTCTCAAGTGGTACTTCTTATGTTCTTGATGCCAACACGACCGATACACTTATTGACCCTGCATTTATCGCCGGACAGTCATTTGAAGTGTACATTCAGGCAGTTTGTGGTCAAGACACCTCTTATTTTGTTGGTCCTTTCCCAGTAATGATGCCAATGACCAACGACATGATGTGTAATGCCGCTGCAATACCAGTAGATGCCCATGCCTATATTTTCAATAATACAGGTGCTACAGTTGACCCATCTGAGGTGGCGGTAGTTCCACCTGCTACTGGGGCACAAACGACTACTGGTTGGGCCAACCAAAACTTGAACTTAACTACGTGGTTTACGTTCGTTGCCCCTCCATCAGGTAACGTACGCATTAATTCAACAGCAATGGATTACAACAACCAGATTGCGGTATACTCAGCAACTGATTGCTCAATTTTACCATCGATCATGATGGAAGCGGCTAATGATGACGATTTGGATGGCATGAATGCGGCTCCTAATTTTACCATTTGTGGCTTGAATCCAGGCAACACCTATTATATCCTCAATGATGCCTTTAACAACACCGCAGGAAACTATGCTATTTCAATTTCAGAAATTGACTTGAACGCAGGTGTAGAAGGAGAGGTTCTTGAAGCATGTTACGGCGACACCGTTAACCTATTTAACGGCATCGCTAATTACCAATTAGGAGGTACTTGGTCACAGACCATTCCAACACTTGGCTTACAAGGATCCAACTTCGTCACTACAGGTTTGGCAACTGTATTCTTTGAGTTTACATATGAACTCGTAGATGGTTGTGCTTCTGATGATGTTCATGCCTATGTAGATGTATTCCCAGCTTCTAGTGCAGGGGTGAACGGCACGTTTACGGTATGTAAAAACGAACCGTTTAACTTACTTGCAGGCTTAAGCGGAACGGTTGATATGGGTGGCTATTGGTTAGATCCAAGCAATAACCCAATTAGCGGTAACATTGATACTGCCTCTAACATTCCTGGTAATTTCAATTATGACTACATCGTAACTAATGGTGTTTGCCCAGCAGATACAGCAACAGTACTTGTTGTTGTTGATGGCAGCTGTGATTTTACAGCGGGTATCGAAAGCTTGACTGGCAAGTTTGCAGTATATCCAAATCCTAGTTCTGATGTTATCAACATCGAAAACGGACTCGATATAGCAATCGATGCAATTGAATTACTTGATATGAGTGGTAGAGTAGTACTTGTGGCCCAAAAAGGCACATTCAACAATGAGCTGGCTCAAGTTCATATCTCCAACCTTACAACAGGTGTTTATACACTTAAATTGACTTCAGGTGAGCAGGTGTTCACCAATCGAATCATTAAGCAATAGAGACCATTTAAAATCAAATGAAAAGGCGTGCCATAGCACGCCTTTTTTGTTTTGAGAAGTAAGTAATTATGCGGATGGTAAGCCGCCTTTGATTTCAATAATTTTGCAAATCACATTCTTTTACCTACATTTGGTTCTTAATTATATTAGATTTATTGGGTTGAAGAGCTAGTAAGTCAATGAAATTACAAGACTTAAAAACGAGTTAATCTATTGATTAACAAGTTATTTTGTATTTTGTTGCCAAGTGTAATTCAAGGAATTAACCTAAATTAGTGAGAATGAATTTCGAGACGAAAAACATGAATACAAACGAAAAAAACACAAATTGTTACATGAATTTGAAAAATAATCATGTTCATTCTTCCTTATCAAATGATAATAATCGATTAATTATGAATAGATCTCTATTTGCTACTAGTCTAAAAAATTGGTTCGTTACCGGTTCTGCATTCATGTTCTTAATTTTATTTTCAGGCCTAGATGTTCTAGCCCAGAACGTGAGTTTAACCTATACTGGTGTTACTTCTTGGACGGTTCCAACGGGTGTTACGAGCGTAAAAGTTAAAGTTTACGGCGGTGGCGGCGGTACTGGTGGTGACGACGGTTTCGGAAATAGTGCTGCTGGTCCTTCTGGCTACGTTGAAGCTACTTACGCTGTTAGTGGCGGCCAAGTGATAGGAATATACCCTGGTGGAAAGGGCGGAAACGGCGCCAATTCAGCCACAAATAACGGTGCTGGAGCTGCAGGAGCAGGCTCCTATCCATTCATTAACTTTAACGGTGGTTCTGGAGGTAATGCAGGTTGGTCAGGTTCATCTGGCGGCGGCGGCGGCGGTGGTGCAGCAACGGTTGTAACATTAAATAGTACTATTGTTGCAGTTGCAGGCGGTGCAGGCGGCGGCGGCGGTAGTTCAAATTGTTTTGGCTGTTTTACTCCGGGCTATGGTACATCTATTTCCTCAGGTCAATATTATGGTGGCAATGGTTCGTCTGGAACAAGCTGCGGTATTGCTGATGGCGGCGGCGGCGGCGGCGGCGGCGGCGGTTACTTTGGTTCTGTAGGTGGTGGCACCTATGTTGCTAATGTGGAATGTGCTGGTTACGGCGGTTACTTAGGTAGTAATTACGTTGCTTCGGCATCATCTACCATAAGCAATTCTAGTACAGCTTGGACCGCTAATGGTCAGGTAATTATTGAATATACTGCTGTGGCAGGTACGGCTTCAGCTAATCAAACAATCTGTTCTGGTAGCTTCGCAGCAGACCTTACGCTTTCTGGCTACAATGGCGATATTCAATGGCAAGTTTCATCAAACAATGTTACGTTTACGAATATTTCTGGTGCTACCGGAGCAACGCTTACGGCAGCTCAAATGGGCACACTTAACGCAACTAGATATTACCGCGCAATGGTGTCGAATACTTTATATTCTAATACCATAACAGTAACAGTAAATCCAATTCCGCTATTATCAATAAACAACAGTTTGTGTACATCCAACACACTTCAATGGATGAATATGACTTCTGTTACTTCTTCGTCTGCTGCAGGTATTGGTCAAAATGGAATCACTGTTGCGGTAACGCAATCGGGTGGAGGTATGTTGCCTAACAACGGAATGTATCAACCTGGTGATTTTCCAGCTCAATACAATGTTCCAGGCCTAGGCACTACAGTTATTCAAAATAACAATGCTGGAAATTTTCAGGCATGTTTCAGTCAACCAGTAGTCAACCCTACAGTAGCGTTTTCTTCGGTAGGTAATCCTTCAACCCCTGTAACAGTTACTGTATCTCAGCCATATACAATTGTGTGGTCAGGTACAGGAACAACATGGACGTCCAATACTCAATTTATTGGACAAGAAGGCGACAATATTATTCGTTTAAACGGAACAGTTACATGTGTGAACTTTAACTACGGAACAAGTGAAACGTATTGTACCATTGCTTTTGGTTTTGAAAATCAAAACTGTTATTCTCCGACAATCTGTTCGGGAAGCAGTGTTACTTTAACGGCATCAGGATCTACAAATTATGCTTGGACGCCATCAACTGGTTTGAGTTCTGCAACTGGGGCAAGTGTCATTGCTTCTCCTACGACTACAACAGTTTATACTGTTTCAGATCCAAGTGACGTATGTGCTGCGCCGTTAAGCATAACTGTAAATGTAAATCCGGTTCCTACTATCACGAACCTTTCTGATATCACTGAATTAACCGGAACAACAATTCCTGCTCAAGTATTTACTTCTACAATTGCGGGAACTTCTTATACTTGGACAAACAACACCCCATCTATTGGTTTGGCTGCTTCTGGAACTGGTTCTGTACCAAGTTTTACAGCTGTTAATAATACAGCTGCTCCAATCACGGCAACAATTAGTGTGACGCCTACAGCGCCAAACACTTGTCCTGGTGCGGTTCAAACTTACACCATTACTGTAGACCCGACTCCAAACGTCAATCAACCTGCTAACGTTACCAATTGTGAGGGTACCCTTACAACTGTTGATTTTAATGGAACAACTTCAAATACTAATTATCTCTGGACAAATTCAAATACTTCAATTGGTTTGCCAGCATCTGGTTCTAACGATCTTTCTTTTACAGGGCAAAACCTTACTAACATTGCACAAACTGCAACTGTAGTAGTTACACCTCAAGCCTATGTTACGCAAGGATACGTTTGGGGCTCAGTTAACGAAACGGGCACCCTTACTCTAACCGCACCTGCTGGCAAGGTATTTACATCTGTGGCATTTGCTAGTTATGGTACACCCAATGCTCCTGTTAATGGAAATTACTCGCTTGGCGCATGTCATGCGTCAACATCAAATTCGGTTATTTCTGGTCTTGCCATTGGTAACAATACGATGTCTGTTGTTGCTAACAATGCGACTTTTGGCGATCCTTGTGTTACTTCAGGAAAGGCACTTGCAGTTAAATTGGGTTACGGTGTTTCTGTTACTGGAGCACCAAAGTCTTTCACAATTGCTGTAAATCCATCTGCCACAATAGCCAATACAACAGATACCATTTGTACAGGTACGTCATTCAATTTAACAACTGTTAATACAGATATTGTACCTGCTAACACAACTTATTCTTGGACTGTTATAAACAACAATAATATTACAGGTGAGGCAGCACAAGCGACGGGTTTGAGCACCATGAGCCAAACATTGTTCAATGCTACAAGTTTAAATCAAGTGGCAAATTACACGGTAACACCCACATCAGGTGCTGCAGGATGTGTAGGCACGCCATTTAGTTATGACATTACAGTTACGCCATTACCAACAACAATTAGTCCGGCGGGCCCAACAACATTCTGCGATGGTGGTAGCGTTACATTAATTGCTCCAGTGGCACCGATCCAGATGTCATATGCCTATCAGTGGAATTTGAATGGTTCACCAATTGCAGGGGCTACTTCAATTTCATATATCGCTGATGCTTCAGGTTCTTATACAGTCACCGTTACTAATAATTTAGGTTGTTCTGCTACTTCAACCGCTGTTGTGGTGACAGAAAATGTACTTCCAACTGTTGCAGCAATAACAGGTACAACTAACGTTTGTATTGGTGCAAACACAACACTTGCCTCCACTACATCAGGAGGAACTTGGAGTTCATCAAATACTGCAATCGCTACAATTAATGCCGCAACTGGTGTTGTTGCTGGCGTATCTGCCGGTTCAGTGGTGATTACTTATGCTGTAACTAATTCAAATGGTTGCACAAATACTCAGACAGCAACGGTAACCGTAAATGCATTGCCAACGGCAACTATCGCATCAAATGGTCCTCTTACGTTCTGTCAAGGAGGGTCTGTTACATTAAGCGCCAGCCCAGTGGTTGCAGGTAATACATACTTATGGTCTACTGGAGCAACAACAGCTACCATCAATGTAACTGCAAGTACAACGGTAACCGTTACAATTACATCTGCTTCAGGTTGTTCTTCAACATCACTTCCAACGGCTGTAGTGGTTAACGCAAACCCAACTTCAACAATTACGGCATCTAGCACCACAACCTTCTGTCAAGGAGGATCTGTGACACTAACCGCAAATGCGGGCACTGGTTTTTCATACCAATGGTCCAACAACACAAATAACCAAGTAATGACCGCTACAACTGCCGGTTCATACACGGTTACTGTTACCGATGCAAATGGCTGTTCTGTTACTTCAGCGCCAACTGTGGTAACTGTAAATGCATTGCCTACAGCAGCTGCAATTACCGGTACAAACTCAGTTTGTATTGGCGGAACTACTTTATTGAGTACAACTGCTACTAGCCCAACTTGGTCTTCCTCAAATACGGCCGTTGCAACAATTGCTTCAAATGGATTAGTAACCGGTGTGAGCGCTGGAACGGCAACAATTTCTTATACAATTACCAACGCAAACGGTTGTACCAATACGGCAACAGTAAACCTAACTGTTAATCCGCTTCCAACCGCTGCTATCGCAACTGTTGGCGCCACAACATTCTGTCAGGGTGGTTCAGTAACGATGCTCGCATCTAACGCTCCTGCAGGTATGAGCTATACTTATCAATGGAATTTAAATGGTACGGCAATTACTGGCGCAACGTCAAATACATATGTTGCCACTATTTCTGGTAACTACACCGTTACTATTACGTCAAATAGTGCTTGTTCAGCTACTTCTGCTGCTACGTCAGTGACAGTTAATCCGCTACCGGCGTTGCTTTCAAATGTTGGCCCTTCATCTGTTTGTGAAAACAGCACTGTAACATTGGCTAACGCACAGGCTGGCGGTTTATGGTCAACTGCAAATAATACGGTAGCAACGATTAATGCAATTACAGGTCAAGTAACGGGTGTTAATCCTGGAACTACAACCTTGACTTATACTTTTACTAACGCGAATGGATGTGTAAATAGTGTGAACACCAATTTCACTGTGAACGCTCTTCCGTCTGCAATCATCAATGCAGCAGGACCTACAACATTCTGTCAAGGAGGTTCAGTTGTTTTGACAGCAAGTACAGGTTCATCTTATTTATGGAGTACAGGCGCAACAACCGCATCTATTACTGTAAATAACACTTTAGATGTTTCAGTAACTGTTACGAACGCTAACGGATGTTCTTCAACTTCAGCAATTACCTCAGTTGTAGTTAATTCATTGCCAGTTGCAAACATTACCTCGTTAAATGGAAATAGCTTCTGCCAAGGCGGATCAGTAACATTGGTTGCATCTGCAGGATCATCATATTTATGGTCTAACGGTGCATTTACACAAAGTATTTCTGTATCCTCCACACAAAACTTAACTGTTACAGTTACCAACGCCTTTGGTTGTTCAACTGTTTCTGCACCGTTTGCAGTTACAATGAATCCAGCGCCTACAACTACAGTAACAGCGAATGGACCAACTACATTCTGTGCAGGTGGTTCTGTTACACTAACTGCTCCAGCTGCTGCTTCCTACCTTTGGAACTCAGGTGAGACAACACAATCTATTATTGCATCAGTTGATGGACCATACGCTGTTACGGTAACAGATGGTAACGGTTGTATTGCCAACTCAGTGAATACCAATATTACAGTCTTAGCGTTGCCTTCGGTACAAGCTATTGCTGGTAATAATTCTGTTTGCGAAGCATCAACAGTACAATTGACTTCTGCGACAATCAATGGTTCTTGGACTTCAAGTAATCAATCTGTAGCAACTATAGATGCAACAGGTTTAGTGACAGGTTTACAAGCGGGAACATCTACAATATCTTACACCGTTACAAATGCAAATGGTTGTTCATCAACTGTGAGTATGGCTATGAATGTCAACGCAGTTCCTGTTCTTGCACCAATCACTGGTGTTACTTCATTGTGTTTAGGTTCAACTACAACTCTGAATAACGCTCAAACTTCTGGTATCTGGTCATCCTCTAACGTAGCAATTGCTACTGTGGCTGCAAATGGTGTTGTTACAGGTTTATCAGCAGGCACTGCAACTATATTCTACACATATACAAATGCAAGTGGATGTTCGAGTTCAGTGAGTGCTCAAGTTACAGTAAATGCTTTACCTTCAGGTGTAATTACTGCAAATGGACCAACAACATTCTGTCAAGGTGGTTCTGTTGAGTTAGTAGCTCCGGTTGCTGCATCTTATTCTTGGAGCAATGGTTCAGCTACCTCTTCGATTATTGTAAATAATTCTGGATCTTATGATTTGACTATTACTGATGCGAATGGTTGTACTGGAAGCGTGGCTCCAATGATTGTAACTGTGAATGCCTTGCCAAATGCTACTATCGTATCATCTGGTTCAAACGTATGTCTTGGCTCTACGGTAACGTTAACGGCTTCAGGCGGTATAGCTTATTCATGGAGTAACAATGCAACAACAGCAGCTATTAACGTTGTTGCAGCCAATAACTATGTTGTTACTGTAACAGACGCAAACGGTTGTGTAAATACTGCTTCAGAAACTGTGGTCTTTAATGCAAATCCAGCGGTAACACTTACTGCTAATGGCCCTACAGTTTTCTGCCAAGGAGGTTCAGTAACAGTAACCGCAACAGGAGGCAACAACTATGTTTGGAGTAATGGCACACTTGGTGCTACAGCTTCCTTTTATCAATCAGGTAACTACTATGTTATGGTTACTAATGCTGCGGGTTGTACAACTCAATCGTCTATCGTTCACGTAACAGTAAATACTGTACCTGTAGTGGCTGCAATCACTGGGTCGAATTCTGTTTGTGAAGGTGGTAACATGACACTTTCTTCTGCAACAATTGGTGGAACGTGGACTGTGAACAATAACTTTATTGCAAATATTGATGGCGCAGGAAATGTAACAGGTTTAAATGCCGGAACTACAACTGTGACTTACACTGTGTCAAACAACGGATGTACAGCATCAGCGGTTGCACAAGTGAATGTCTTGAACAATCCTGTAACTCCAACAATTACTGCAAGCGGTGCAACATCACTTTGCCCTGGAGGTTCAGTAGTTTTATTTGCATCAAATGCGCCTAATTATCAATGGAGTAATGGTCCTACAACACCATTTGTTGTTGCTTCTCAGTCTGGTGCTTATACCGTAACCGTAACTGGTTTAAATGGCTGTTCTGCTACTTCATTGCCTGTGAATGTATTTATAGGCGACAACACTAACCCGGTAATTACAGCACCATTGAATGTCACTGTCACACCAAATCTTGGTTGTGAAGCAGTTGGAGTAACCCTAGGTTCTCCTGTAACTTCAGATAACTGTTCAGTAGCGTCGGTTACCAACGATGCCCCTGCAATTTATCCTATCGGAACAACAACAGTTACTTGGACTGTCACTGATGGTTCTGGTAATGTTGCTACTGCTACTCAATTAGTGACGGTTACTGACCAAACGGCACCTACAGCATATGCCCCAGCAAATGTAACAGTGTCTTCAAATGCTAATTGTGAGGCAACAGGTGTTCAATTAGGTACTCCTATTGCTACAGATAACTGTACAAACAACTTGGTTGTCACCAACAACGCACCAACAACGTATCCTTTAGGGAACACAACTGTTACCTGGACAATCACTGATGCAGCGGGTAATGTTACTACAGTAGATCAAACAGTTACTGTTGTTGACCAGACAGCTCCTGTGGTTCTTCTTGCCAATACTTCAATTATCCTAGATGCTAATGGTAACGGAACCATCGATTTCACTGCCTTAGATAATGGTTCTTATGACAATTGTGGTATTGCGAGTGCAGAGGTTAGTCAGACTGTATTTGATTGTTCTCATGTGGGTAAAAACTTCGTAACTGTTACTTTGACGGACAACAGCGGCAATCAAGCTTCTGCTCAAATTATGGTTACTGTCATTGCATCAGATGCTTGTGGAGGATCTAACTGGTCAGGCCCTGTAGTTCCGGACGCATTTACTCCTAACGGTAATAATTACAATGATACATGGGTAATCCCTGGATTAGAAGGATACAACACCAAAGAAATGGCAGTTTACAGCCGCTATGGAACGCTTGTATATTACAATACGCAATACAACAATGATTGGGATGGTACGCTCCTCAACACAGGAACACAAGTACCTGATGGAACTTATTACTACATCCTTAATCTTGATGGTGGTAAACAGCTCAATGGTTATGTATACATTAACCGTGTTAAACAATAAGAAGTCATAGACAATTAGATATGAAAAAGATCAATAGCATCATCTTGACACTCGGCGTAGTGCTTGTAGGATTCCAATCTCAAGCGCAAGACCCTAATTATCGTCAAAACCAGTTCAATGCACTAATGTTGAATCCAGCCCAGGCCGGTGCAAACTCATATAACGATATCTCTACATTGGCCAATACCCAATGGACAGGTTTACGCGGTGCGCCAAAAACAATGACACTTTCTGGAAACTTCAATATTTTAAAGAATTTTGGAATTGGTGTTTCTTTACTTCAAGATGAGTTAGGACCAGTAAAATCTACTCAGTTTGCAGTAAGCGGGGCGTATCATTTAAAGTTGAATCAAAACTGGCGTTTATCCGCGGGCATTCGTGCGATTGCAGGTAATACAACGGTTAATTTACTTGATCTCACTACAAATGTGCCAATGGACCCTGATATGCTCACAAACATGAGCACTGGCTTACAGTTCAATGCTGGTTACGGTTTTTTACTTTATCATAAAAATTTCTATTTAGGGTTTTCTCAACCGCGCGTTGGAGAAACTTATTTTAAGGATAGAAACATGGGAATGTATGTAGATACCCGTGGCGGATATGTTGGTTACATAGGTGGCAATGTGAAATTGGGTTCTGCTTGGTCTTTACGTCCAAATGCTGTTGCTCGTCAAATGAAAGGACTTCCTCTTACACTTGACATGAACATGATCATGACACATAAAATTGGTTTTGATTTCGGTTTGAGCTATCAACTCAATAGTGCAATTGGCGGAATTTTAGGCTATGATTTTGGCAACAAGTTCTACTTGGGGTATGCCTATTCTTATCCAGTTAGCAAAATGAATGCAGTTGCGATTCAATCACATGAAATTGCATTGCGATACAAGTTTAACAATAACGCGAGCCGTTGTCAAGGACCACGATTCTTCAATTGATTTAAATGACTTTCTTTCGTCAGCTTTTCTTAGTTCTTATTGCTAGTGCGTTCTGTACTAATGTATGGTCTCAAACCTTGGACCAATACAATGTCACGTTAACACCTGCATGCTTTAATACACCTTACGATGATTTTGCTCCGCGCAAATTAGGTGATAAGCTTTTCGTTCTCTCTGCTGCAAAGAATGCATGTGAAGATATCGATATGGATGAGTTTGCAAAGAAACCTTTTTCAGATCTTTACGAAGTAAGCAATTGTCAATTAAAAGATCCTATGCTATTGAGTGCAGAAACAAAAGCACCAATGCTGATCAATACCTGTTTTTACGACGGACCTATCAGTACCAATGCCAAAGGTGATTTATTGTTTTTCACGAATAATCATGGTTCCGATAAGTTTGAAAAATTGACCATTTATTACTCAACCAAAAATGCTAGTGGTGAATGGACAAAGCCCTCACCTGTTCCATTTAATAACGATAAATACAACGTTACCCATCCCTTTTTTGATGAGAAGAACAAACAGCTTTATTTCTCTTCAGACATGCCCGGAGGATTAGGCGGAATGGATATTTACAGGTGTAGTTTTGAAAACGGTAAATTTGGTCAAAAAGAACTCGTTCGCAATGTGAATACCGACAAGAACGACATCTTTCCTTTAGTGTTCAATGACCAACTTTATTTTACTTCTCAGGGGCATCAATCAAAAGGTGGCTACGATTTATTTGTAGTGGAGAACTTAGAGGTAAAGGGTTTACCAGCTCCGTTTAATTCGACCAACGATGATTTAGCCATCTTCTTTACGGATAAGAAAAATGGTTATATCACTTCCAATCGTGGTACGTCAGGAGCCACCGATGATATTTATGTATTTAAGTTAGTCGAGAAATTTGTTGACCTACCGCTTGACTACGTAGTTACAGATTTAGAGTCGGGTGAAACAATAGGTGATGTAGCGGTTAGAATTATCGATGATTCGTCAGGAATTGTATTGTTTAGCGGTTCTACAAATGACCTCGGATTGCTTTCTCACGTGTTGGATAGTATTCCATTAGAATCTAAGTTGCGTTTGAAAATTTTCTTGGATAAAGAAGGATATGTATCAAAAGAAGTTCCTTTCAACTTCGTTGTAACTGATTCAAATAAAGTACTGGTATCCTCTCTAGTGGATCTAAGATTAGAAAAACTTTCACTTGAACAAGAAATTACGGCATTGCTCGGCCTGAAATCTATTTACTACGATTTCGATAAAGCGAATTTACGCCCCGATGCAATTATTGAATTGGATAAGGTTGTTCGTTTCATGAACAAGCACTCAAAAATTGAAGTAGAATTAGGCTCACACACCGACTGTCGCGGACCTGAAGCATACAACCAAGACCTTTCAAACAGAAGGGCCTTGAATGCGGCAAACTACATCAAGTCGAGGATCTCAAATCCCGAAAGGATTACTTATAAGGGTTACGGAGAATCACAATTAAAAGTAAATTGTCCTTGTGAAGACGGCATGCGATCTAGTTGTTCTGACTTAGAAAATCAATTGAATCGCCGCACAGAGTTTATCATCAAATCTTTGAATATTTCTACAGCGTCAGCCAAGGTGAATCCAAAAGGTGGTGCCGCTACAGAAAGAGGTCAGATCAATTTTGTTGTAGAGGACAAGAGTGTGTCAGATTTCAGAATCACGAATCTTGAAGAACTTAAAGGTGTAATATATCGTGTAGAGGTTCTATCGGCCGATAAGAGAATTGAAAACGTAAGTACGGTATTGAAGCGCGATGACGTCTATGAATACGAATTAGATGGGAAGTTCAGGTATTGTTTAGGCTCTGATGTACGTACTTTTGAACAAGCATTGAAATTGCAGGAGCAATTGCGTTCTTCAGGCTATCCTACTGCATTTGTTGTTGCCTTTAACAACAAAACGCCTATTTCATTAGAGCAAGCCAAAAAGTTACAGTCTAGTCAAAACTAAACACTTGGTTTCTAAGTTACCACACGTAGGTACGACCATCTTTTCAACAATGTCTGCGCTTGCACAGCAGCATGACGCTATTAACCTTGCACAGGGTTTCCCTAATTTTGAAATAGACCCACTACTTCAAGCTTGCCTTATAGAAGCGGCTCAAGGAAATGCGCATCAGTATGCGCCAATGCCTGGTCTGTTACAATTGCGCAATGAAATTGTGGCATTAATTGCTAAACAATATGCAAGAAAAATAGAAGCAAGCGAGGTTCTCGTTACTGCAGGTGCCACACAAGCGATTTTTACGACCATACAAGCGCTTGTTCATCCAGGGCAAGAAGTAATTATCCTCGACCCGAGTTACGACTGCTACGAAGCTCCTGTGGTCTTAGCTGGTGCAAAATCAATCCGCATTCCTTTAAGTTCAGATTTCCGTCCAAATTGGGCTCAAATCAGGGCAGCAATTACTTCAAATACACGGATGTTGGTGTCCAACAATCCACATAATCCGAGCGGAATTATTTGGGAAACAAGTGACTTTGAAGCGCTAGAGAGCATCATGCAAGATTTTCCAGACTTGTTATTGCTATCTGATGAAGTCTATGAATTCATCAATTTTGAAAGTGGACACCAATCTGTGCATCAGCGGGAGCTGATCCGCAACCGTTCTATTATCGTTTCATCTTTTGGCAAAACGTTTCACATAACTGGCTGGAAGCTAGGCTATTTGGTCTGTGCCCCAACACTCATGGCAGAAATCCATAAGGTGCACCAGTTCTTGGTGTTTTCTGTAAATAGTGTTGCTCAACAAGCGCTAGCGACTTATTTATCAAAAGTGGATGTTAAATCCTTGGGTAATTTTTATCAGCAAAAGCGTGATTTTTTCAGAGCGGGCTTACAAAATAGCCGCTTTGATTTATTGCCTGCACAAGGGAGTTATTTTCAGGTAGCTTCTTTTGCCGCAATTTCAGATGAACCCGATACCGATTTTTGCATTCGGCTCACCAAAGAATTTGGCGTTGCTGCCATTCCTTTATCCGTGTTTAATGCGAATGGCGAAGATCGAAATTTAATACGTTTTTGTTACGCTAAAACAGAAGAAACGTTGAAAGCTGCAATTGACAGATTATGCAAAGTCTAAGAGTTGGCATCTTACAATTAGATCAGATTTGGGAGCAAAAGCAGGCCAATTTTGATCGAGTCAATGAACTTTTAGACTCTCCCCAGCAGATAGACTTATTGCTTATGCCGGAAATGTTTCATACCGCATTTTCTATGAATGTTTCTTTAGCCGATGATTGGCAGCATTCAGAAGGATTGTCTTTTTTAAAAGGCCTAGCTCAACAAAATGGTTTTGCCATATTTACATCCTTAATGGTTAAAGACGGCACCCAATTTTATAACCGAGGTGTGTTTGTGGAGCCCGATGGCAAGGTCAGCATTTATGATAAGAGAAAATCTTTTGGACTAGGAGGAGAAGATCAGTTCTTTTCAAAAGGATCTTCAGAACAGATTGTCACCTACAAAAATTGGAAAATCAATTTGCAAATCTGTTATGATTTGCGCTTTCCAGAACTCATCAGAAACCGCAGCAATTCGGACGGAAGTGCCGCTTATGACGTCTTGCTGTATGTCGCTAATTGGCCTCAGAAACGAAGCAATCATTGGGATGCTTTACTCGTAGCACGGGCTATTGAAAACCAGTGTTATGTGGTGGCTTGTAATCGGGTTGGTCATGATGCGAATGATTTAACGTACAGCGGGCATAGTCAGGCGATAGATATGTTTGGAAATTATCTGGTTGAGCCCCTCGAACAAGAGGCCTTTTTCGTTGTTGAATTAGCGTATGCTACTTTAAGAGAAGGCAGAAAATCACTGCCGTTTTTGAAGGACGCATAGATTTTAGTATATTTATTGCCTAAATACTCGAAAATGAAAAAACTATTACTTTTTGTGAGTGCAATTGCTTCTGTAGCATATGCTCAAAAAGCACCGCGTATTCAAACCTTCCAAGAACTTGTTAGAGCGCCAAAAGAAGCGACACACGCAATTTCTGAAGACAAAATTTTAGGCGTGACGCTATGGTCAGATGATTTTGCCAATCCAGCTAATTGGACCTTAGACAACTCAGGTCAAGGCGGCATTGATTTTGGATGGAACATCAACAGTAGTAGTGATGGTTGGTGGGCCGCAAGTGGCATTTCTTCTACCTCAGGCGGTAACTATGCAGAGTTAGTAAACGGAGACCCAACTGCATCTCCTGCAACCCAAGCATTAAATGTTGTTTATACGATGACAACAGCGCAGCCAATCGATATCGCAGCTTTGGGCGGTAACAACCAAGTATCGTTACAATTTCAACAATATGGTGCTCGTTTCAACGACCTTCAGGAAATTCAAATTTCTACAGATGGCGTTACGTTTGTAACAGTCGGAGACAACCTAGATAAACCAGTCTTGTCTTCTGCAGGCGGATCAGCTTATGCCAATCCAGATACAAAAATCATCAATTTAGCGACGTTCTTAACGGCAATTCCTAGCCCAATTTGGGTGCGTTTTTCTTGGACAACAAACTACCCGGGTTCGGCAACAAACCCGAATGTTTGGGTTACTTACGGTTGGTACATTGACGATGTTAAAATCGTTACCAATCCAACGAACGACCTCTCTGTTACTTCGACATATTGGGGTTCTGTAGGCCTTCCATACTACCAAATTCCTGACGAGCAAGTTACAGAAATCGGATTTTCTGCTGACGTATTTAATGGCGGTGTAAACACACAATCTAACGTAAAGCTCAATATCAACGCAAATAGCGGCGCCTGGACGGGCTCATCAGCACCGATCAGCATCAACTCTTTAGACACAACTACAATCGAGCTTACAACATTTTATACACCACCAGCAACACCCGGTAATATTTCTATTTCTCGCAGCATAACCGCTGACTCCACGGATGATATCCCTACAAATAATGCCATGACCAACATTGACTTTGCAGTTACCGATTTCATTTATGCTCGTGATAATGGAACAGCCTCTGGTAGCACATCAAATGGCACAGATGGTTTCGAATCAGGCAACCTATTTGACATCTTCCAAGACGCTACTTTAAAAGCAATCAACGTTCGTCTTCCTGGTGGTGCTTCTGGCGCAACAGTAGGTACTGAAATCTTTGTGAAGTTGTATTCAGTAGATGCCACAACCGGCGATTTCGTTTTTGAGTCTGAATCAGCACCTTTTGTCTTAGCATCCAATAACTTAAACGTTAATTTGGTATTAGAGCTTGAACCTTACGTCGATGTATTTGCCGGAACAACCTATTTAGCAGTTGTTGGTTCATATTCTTCTGGCTTAAAAGTATCTAACGCTGGTAAGTCTGAACCACAAACGACATTCTTCTTAGATATGGCTGACAACACTTGGTACTATTCTACAAACACACCAATGGTTCGCATGAATTTCGACCCAATATTAAATGTGGCTGAGCAAACAGAAATTTCACAAGCGGTTGTATTACCTAATCCAACAACTGCGAATGCTTCATTGCGTTTTGACCTTCAAAATACCGCAGATGTAACGGTTGTTGTGACAGATGTTGCTGGTAAAATCATGCAATCTAACGCAATGAACCAATTGTCTGCCGGAGCTCAAGAAATCACCCTTAGCGCTGAGCAGTGGGCTGCAGGAATTTATACTGTGCGCATTACTTCTAATGGCAATGCCTTAACAAAGAAATTTGTAAAACGCTAGGTTCTACCTTTACACATTAAAGCCGGGCAACCGGCTTTTTTTTTGCCCTATGACTTTTGAATACGGTTATTTTGGTTTGTTTTTGGCAAGTTTTCTGGCTGCTACAATATTACCTGTAGCCTCAGAAATCTTCCTCACCACCATGCTTTATCTGGGATATGAACCTTGGGTTTGTGTCGGTGTGGCAACCGTAGGTAATACCATGGGGGCCTGGCTCAATTATGGCATAGGCTATTTAGGCAAACCTATTTGGCTTCAAAAGCTTGGGGCCAAGCAATCGTCAATAGAACGTTGGCAGGGTCAGATTCAGCGTTATGGAAGCTGGATGGCATTGTTGTGTTGGCTTCCAATTATTGGAGATGTTATTGGTATTGCTTTGGGCTTTTTTCGGTCACCTTGGCTTCCTACTTTTTTATTAATGGGAGTAGGTAAATTGCTGCGCTACCTATTGGTTTGGGCAGGTTACTACTTATGGTAAGACTTGAGGTATTCCTCAAACGGATCGCGGCGCTCTATGATATCTTCTCTTGTGGCTTTGATAAGTACATCAGGATGAATAGCGGTGAGGATCCGATCTTGTATGTGAAACGGCGTGAATTTGAGTGTGGCTACCATGACATCCAATTTGGAATTCTCAAGTGAAATAACAGCCGGATTTCCGAAGGTTCCGCCTATTCCACCCATACAAGGCGTACCGAGTATTTCACCTCGGTCAATGTGTTTGAACCACGCAGCAAACAATACAGATGCAGACATCGAGTTCCCATTCAAGACAAGTTTGCAGGTACCTTTATAGACATAATTCCGATCGTTTTCTGGCACATAATCATATAAGATGGTGTGTGTGGCTCCTTTGGGTAATTTGTAGAAATCATATTCTTTGGAAATAAGCCCATTGGGGTACACATTTTTTGCTCTATTTTCAAATTGTATTTGTTGCATAGGAGAGAGCAGGGCAAAGCGGTCATAGTCACTGCGCTTGTACAAGTAATTGGTTTTAACGGATGCATTTTTGGTGTTGATGTAACTGAAAAGATATTCCTCAGCCCTTAATAGGCCACCAAGATTATTGCGTAAATCAATAAAAATTGAAGGGCTGTTGCGCTGTTCAACTTCTTCAAAAAAGGCATCTATTTGTTTTTTGAAAAGACTTAATGAAAGAGGTTGAAACGATTCAACTACTAAAACGCCATTGTTGTTTTCATCGAAAGAATAGCTCACTTCATCGCCCCCCGGACTAAACAAACTAGAGAGGAAATATCTCCAGGATGCACTAAATGGGATTGTTTTTGTGAGTGTGTCGCCTTCTAGGTTAACCATTTTAATTTTGGCACTTTTTGTGCCGTTGAGGTCCATGGATAAGAGATTGTACACCACACCTATGTACTCGCTTGCTACTTCTGCTTTTGCAGAATAGGCATTTCCTTCGCTTAAACTGAGCGCTAATGCATAATCATATAATTGGTTCACCTCGAAAGCATCAATTTGAAGAAGTTCTGCACCGATAATGAAGTCGGAATGATAGGCACCACTGATATAAAATTTATCGCCAACATTTTCTACAAAAAAAGGCAAGACCTTACGACTGGCGTTGACATTGTATAGAAACTGCTTTGGATTAATGCCGGTATGAGAATCTTTGAGTGCAAATAAATAGGTATTGATCACTATTGTGAAGTCAAAAACAGTAAGGGGTTGTTCGATTTTTGTTTTTGCTTGGCGATAGGCAATACTTAAGTCATTTAATTCGCCGTAATAGGTAGGGTTGGGATGCGTTTCTAAAATATGTTTATGCAGTTGGTCAAGGTCTGCCTGCATAGCTGCAGGGCACAAATATGTTTTTGCAGCAAGTTCTTTTTTGGGTTTAAAAGAACTTTGGCAGTCTTGTGCAACAACATTTGTTAAGACACAAATAAGAAAAGCAAAAGAAGTCCAAAGACGCATGCGCGGTTCTACGAGATTATTTTAATTTTGTTCTGTAATGAGCTATATAAAATTAACTATTTCCTCTCTGATTGTTACAAGCATTTTTGCCGCATGTTCGAATGCCGACACCAAGCAATGCGCTTGTCTTCAGCAAGCTCAAAAAGTAAATCGCCTTACACAAGCAGTTTGGTCCGCTAATGCTTCCCATAACGATACGCTTTTGCTCAAGGCTGCGCTTCAAAAGAAAGCAGATTTGTGCAAAAAATTACTCGAGAGCACACCAGAACAGCTTCAAGAACTCAAAGCATTATGTCCCCAGTAAGAGACGAAATGCCCACGGTTTTAATCGCAGGTGGCTCAGGGCTCATAGGCGGGCATCTAACGCGACATTTTAAAGACCGCGGATTCCGAGTTTACAAACTGACCCGAAAGCCGTCTAAAAACGGCCATATTTATTGGGATCCACAGGCAGAAAAAATCAATACAAGCAAATTGGACAAGATTGACGTTTTGGTCAATTTGGTTGGTGAAAATATTGGCTCCAAACGTTGGACTGCCAAGCGGAAAGCTGACATTTTAGCTTCGCGGGTGCAGAGCACACATTTTCTTGCATCCATGATTCCTCAAATGGCGAACCTCAAGTATTATATTGGCGCTTCTGGAGTCAATTGTTACGAAGAACTTCCTGGCAAAGTTTTCACAGAAGAGGAGCCATATGGATCTGATTTTTTAGCTACAGTCGTCAAAGAATGGGAGGCGGCTCATCAGCTCGTGCTCAAGCAAGTGCCGGGGGCTATCCTCCGAATCTCGATGGTGCTTTCCAGACACGGCGGTTCTTTACACCTCATGAAACAACCGATTTATTGGGGGCTTGGCGCGCCTGTCGGTTCTGGAGCGCAAACCAATCCTTGGATTCACATCGACGATCTTTGTAGGCTCATGCTCTTCGCTTAC
This sequence comes from Bacteroidota bacterium, assembly GCA_041191505.1. Classification (GTDB taxonomy): domain Bacteria; phylum Bacteroidota; class Bacteroidia; order Flavobacteriales_D; family Crocinitomicaceae; genus UBA952. The sequence continues at coordinate 27,169 of JBEEOT010000013.1, forward strand.
GATGCAAAATTAGAAGGTACTTATAATGCCCTTGGTGGCAACGACACCAACGCAGACATGACCAAGCGCCTTGCAAAATGGCTCAAGCGCCCTCTTTTTATGCCAAATATCCCTTCTTTTGTGCTGCGCTTGCTTCTAGGAGAACGCGCTGTTTTAGTGCTTTCCGATTTGCGCGCCAGTAACCAGAAGATCAAGCAAGCTGGCTTTACTTTCAAATACGATTCCTTGGATAGCGCCTTTAAGTCCTTCTTTAAGAAGCGCTAACATTCATTTCACATTAGATCCTTATTTTCACACCAACTTGTTTTTCAATGAGAAAAATAAGTACATTCAAAAAAAATAGCGGATGAGAAAAAAGGAAAAAATCTTCGTGCTAGATACCTCAGTGCTACTTCACGACTTCGACGCAATTGTCAATTTTAAAGAACATTTTGTGGCCATACCCATTACAGTTCTCGAAGAACTAGACAAGTTCAAAATAGGCAATGACACCAAGAATTTTTCTGCCAGAGAAGTGATCCGATTCATCGACAAATTATCCGGTAGTGGCTCCTTACAAGAATGGATTTCCTTGGGCAAAGGCTTGGGGAAATTCAAAGTAGTTATGGACGAACAGCCCTCCGGACTCAACGCAGAAAAAGTTTACGCGATGGGTAAAAATGATCACAAAATCATTAATGCCGCCCTGAGTTTAATGGAATTAGAGCAGAAACGTACAGTAATTTTGGTCACCAAGGATATCAATTTGCGCATTAAAGCAAAGGCACTTGGTGTGGTAGCTGAAGATTACGAAACGGGTAAAGTGAATTCTGTCGATATACAAAGCGCTGGAAAATATGGTATAGATGGCATCGATTCTGAAGTCATCCGTGAGATTTTTACACGTGGAAGCATTGAAGAAAACGGCTTGCTTGGCGACAGAAAAGCGACCAACGGCTACTATATTCTCAAGAATGGCAAAACCTCTTCTTTGGCCTTCTATAATCATCATTCTGACCAAATTGAACGCATAGAAAAAGAGTTCGTCTATGGGATCAAACCCAAAAATGCCGAACAGGCCTTTGCATTTCACGCGCTATTGAACCCCGATGTCAAATTGGTAGCCATGCAAGGTGTGGCAGGAACCGGTAAGACATTACTCGCTTTGGCCGCCGCTTTGGAGCAAAATAAGAAGTTCAATCAGGTGATTTTAGCCAGGCCCCTTGTTCCGTTATCCAATAAAGAAATTGGTTTTCTACCAGGAGATGCCGACGATAAAATAGGCCCATATATGGAGCCACTTTGGGATAACTTAAAGTTCATCAAGTCGCAATTTGGTGAGAACGAGAAGAAATACAAAGCGATTCTAGAAATGGAGCAAACCAAGAGAATTGTCATTACACCATTGGCGTTCATTAGGGGCCGCAGCCTGAGCAACATCATGTTCATCATTGATGAAGCCCAAAACCTGACGCCACATGAAGTCAAAACAATCATTACGCGCGCTGGCGAAAACACCAAAATTGTATTTACTGGAGACGTACACCAAATAGACACGCCTTATCTCGACGAAAACAGCAATGGCTTGGCCTATTTAATTGACCGCTTGCAGGGTCAGCCGTTGTTTGCGAATGTGCGGCTCGAAAAAGGAGAGCGTTCTGAGTTGGCCAACTTAGCCAACGACTTGTTATAAATTTTGTGGTGATATCCGAAGGAGCTCACCGCAATAAAGTGTTTTCTCCGTTTCGCTTTCTAGATAAAGTTCCGAATGTGTTGCGTTTCGGCCTTCAAAATACATGTCGGCCAGTTCTGTCAGGAGGCTGGCTTCAATGGATGGTGAGTAGGTATTGAGTGTGAGTCGACCTTTCGGACTTAGAATTTGTGCACAGGCTGCGAATAGCTGATCTATTTTATCTTCGAGCTTCCATTTTTCACCTTTCACACCGTTGCCCCAAGCGGGCGGGTCCATGAGGATATAATCGTATTGGTGTCCGCGGCGCGCTTCTCTTTCAGCGAATTTAAGTGCGTCTTCGAGTACCCAGTGGATATTGAGCAACCTACTGGCATCCATGTTCTGACTAGCCCAGTTGAGAATAGATTTGGAAGAATCGATGTGAAAAGTATCGGCGCCTTTAAGCCGAGCCACACAACTCGCAGCCCCTGTGTAAGCAAAAAGATTGAGGAATTTATCTTCGGAACTGACGTGTTCGTCGATGTGTGCCCAATTAATCGCTTGTTCAGGGAAAAGCCCAACATGTTTGAAAGTGGAGGTGCCTAATACGAATTTGAGACGCCCATATGAAATTTGCCATTCAGTAGGTGCGTCTGTCTTGAGTGCTTTCCAGCGTCCGTTTTTACCTGGAACCTCTGTGAATTCCCAATGTGCTAAGGCGCGCCATTCGGCAAAAGGTTTGCCGCTGTGGAAGTAAGCTTGAACATCTGGTCTGATCGTGATGACTTTTCCCCAGCGTTCTAGTTTCTTACCACCTCCGGCATCTAGTAATTGGTAATCTGGCCATGTTGGCGCGATGGCGCGAGGCGGTTGAGACATGATTAACGCATTTTTGGGGTTTTCTTGCGACCGCCCATCATTTGGGCCATGCGCATTTGGTTTTTGGACGGCGCCATTTGAAGTTGCTGTTGGAGCATCTTGATTTGATCCTTAAGCATTCCATTTTTATCGTGCTTTTTGGCTTCAGCAAGCAGTGCTAATGCCTCAGGACGGCGACCTGTTTGCGCGCAAATGCCAGCAAGGTGCATGCGTGCAACCGCGTTGTCTTCTTTTTGGCGCAGGCCTAAAGCAATAGCTTTGCGCAACAATTGCTCCGAAGTTGCAAATCCTAATTCCTGAGCGCCAAGAACAGCTTTCAAGTATAAAATATAGGCATGTTGCTTTTTGGGCAACAAATGTGGATGTGTAATTTTATTGATGTATGCTTTTGCTTTATCTTGGTTGCCAACGCGCATTTGGTTGAGCGCTAGAATCATGTTCTCGTTACGGAAAAACGACAGAACAATAAGGGCAGTGATGAAAATAAAGAAGATACCCCAACCCCAGTGTCCGGAAACGAAGAGATACACATTAAAGAAGGTGGCAACAAGTGCAAGAGCAATGCGGATGATAAATGCTGTCATAGGTTAAGATTCAATAGTGGCAATACATTTGAGTTCGATGGCAATAGGAGTAGGGAGTGATGAGATCTCTACTGTAGTGCGGCAAGGCAAGTTGTCTTTGAAGTATTCTGCGTACAATTTGTTGTAAGTGTGGAAGTCGCGCTTCATGTTGACTAAAAACACAGTAACATCGACTAACTGATCCCAAGAAGACCCAGAGGCCTCTAAAATAATACGGACGTTTTCAAATACGCTACGACATTGGGCTTCAAAGTCGAAAGTGATGAAATTGCCGTTGTGATCTAGCTTGAGGCCAGGAACGGAAGAGTCATTGGCATCTGACCCAGCTACACGAGGCCCTACGCCAGATAAAAACAACAAATTACCTACGCGTCTTGCGTGCGGATACAGACCTACTGGTTTGGGAGCGTTGTCTGTAGAGATACGTTGATTTTCGGACATTTCACAGAATTTACGCAAATATAGGGAAAGGCAAGCGATTTGAGTTGATCTTAGTATCAAACCCCCATTAAAAGCCAAGATTATTGCTTAAATTCGCTTTAAATGAACACGCAACGACGTACGGAACTTTCTTTAGTCATTCCTACTTTTAATGAAGAGGGAAATGTACAACGTCTTTACGAACAAATTAAAGTGGTCTTGGATCAATTGCACATTGACGCCTATGAGGTCATTTTTATCGACGACGGCAGCTCAGATGCTTCGCTCATTCGAATAGAAGAATTACGTGCTAAGGATCCAAACGTACACTTTTTACAGTTCAGTCGTAATTTTGGGCACCAGCATGCACTCAAAGCGGGTCTTGACCACGCAAGAGGTGCAGCGGTAATAAGTCTAGATGCCGACCTCCAGCACCCTCCAGCACTCATTGCCGAGATGGTTGGGCATTGGCGCGCTGGCGCTGAGGTTGTATACACGCGTCGCCAAGATAAAGAGAACATAGGTTTTTTCAAGAAATTGAGCGCCAAAGCATTTTATTGGCTAGCCAATAGGCTTTCAGAGGTCCCGATTGAAGAAGGCACCGCAGATTTTAGACTCCTCGACCGCAAAGTTGTGAGCGCTATCAAATCTTTCAAAGAGTCGCATTTGTTTTTGCGTGGACTCATCCCAACACTTGGCTTCAAGCAGGTAGCCATCGATTACGAACCGGCTGCACGTTTCAGTGGCAAGAGTAAGTATTCTTTTGCAAAAATGTTGCATTTTGCCATTAACGGCATCACCTCTTCAAGTGCCAAGCCGCTTTATTTTTCTATTTATTTAGGCCTCTTTTTTGCCTTTCTTGCGTTTGTCTACGGATGCTATGCTATTTACATCGCCGTTTTCACCAACGCAGCTATCACCGGCTGGACCTCCCTCATTGCTTCGGTCTTGTTTATTGGTGGCATTCAAATGATATTAATTGGCATCGTTGGTATTTATTTAGGCAAGCTTTTTGTGCAAAGCAAACAGCGCCCTACTTATATCATCAAGTCAGAAACGCTTTCAGCTACTCAACATGATGCCTAAACAACTTCTGTTTTTATTGTTACTCGCTTTGGGATCAGCAGCCCATGCCCAAATACCGATGGGCACCTGGAAATACCATGTAGCAAGTGCTAAGGCCATCGACATCGTAACTGATGGTGAACGCATTTTTACAGCACTAGAAAACGGGCTCTATATTTATAATCCTTATACCGAGGAAAGCGTCCTAAAAACAGCACTTAACGGTTTGTCTGATATCGAAATCTCATGTTTATATTTCGACGATCAAGACAATGCAGTATATATCGGCTACAAAAATGGCAATATCGATAAATGGAAGGCAGGTAAAATCACCAACTTACCCGCTATCAAATTGGCTCAAATTTCTAATTCGAAATGCATCAATAAGTTTGAACGAAGTGGCCCCTACATCTATGCGGCCAATGACTTCTCTATTGTACTGATCGATGTAATTAAAGAAGAAATTAAGGATACTTACTACCCCACCAATAGTTTAGAGCCTATTGTCGATGTTGCGATAACACAAGATTCAATTTTTGCACTCACACCAACTCAAATGCTCAAAGGTTTGCGCAGCAATCCTGCCTTACCAGACTATTCGCAGTGGGATCGCGACCTTCGTTTTCCGTATCAAACAGAAAATCAATACCAAGAGTTGCAGGTTTTCAATCATCAATTTTGGGTGCTCCGCACAAACATAGCATACGGTCAAGATTCTGTATTTCGACTTAAAAATGATTTATTGATCAATGTGGTTAATGAGCCGTTCAGTTATGAAATCAATAGTATTCAAACACTCGGCTTCAATATTGCCATCTCCACAGACGGCGGCTTTTTAATATACAATGCCGATGGGTTACAGGTTAGCGCCTATTCCGCAAGTTTACTTGACCGCTGGATCAACCCTGCGCGTGTTTGCCAACTCAGTTCATCTTTTTGGAGTGCAGACCAAGCTTGGGGCTTACAAGAACACCTTAATGCATATACTTGCAAGCGCTATCCAATCGAAGGGCTTGCCAACCAATTTGTCTTTACCATGGATTGGCAGGCAGGTGTACTAGCTATTGGCTCAGGCCGACTAGAGGCAGAGATTGCGCCTGCATTTACACGAAATGGCATACATATTCTCGAACAAGATCAGTGGCGCTCTCACAATATGCCTAAAGTTTCCGGTTGGGATTACTCAAAAATATGGGATTTCATTTCTATAGCAGTGAACCCTAAAAATCCAAAGGAAATCGCTACTGGCACTTATTCTTTCTCGCCGCTAACGCTCATGAATGAGACAGATACTCTGGTTTTTGACCAAACGAATTCACCTCTAGAGCCGGTCTCAATAGGCAACGGATGGTCTTTGATTTCTGGCCTTAAATTCGATCAAAAAGGCAATTTATGGGCAGCCAATGGCTATACCGACCGTCCCATCAAATTAAGACAGCCAAATGGCGTTTGGTCAAACTTTTACTTGGGATCAGGCGCTGCCAACAAACAAACCACTGAACTGGAAATAGACTTTCAAGACAATCTTTGGCTCGGAACTTATGCCAATGGGCTTGTTGGTCTGCAACATCAAGGCACACTCGACGACCCTAGCGACGACAAATACATCCAACTCACATCCGGTGAATTAATGGGTAACTTGCCCTCCAATAAAATCACCGCCTTGGCTGCAGATTTTGACGGAGAACTCTGGATTGGAACAGATGCTGGTTTTGCTGTGCTTTATAATGCCAATGGCTCATTCGAAGCAGGAGCTGGTAATTACGATGCGCAGCGCATTCTTATTCCTTTTGAAGGCAATTACGAAGAAGTGCTCGGAGATGCCAGTATTTCTGATATCGAAGTAGATGGCGGTAATCGCAAATGGATTTCAACATCGAATGCTGGTTTGGTATTATTATCGCCAGATGGCACTGAAATTATTGCACAATACAACGAAGACAATTCGCCCTTGATCTCTAATACTATTTACGATATCGAAATCAATCAGCAGACTGGTGAACTATATATTGTAACTGACAAGGGATTGGTTTCATTTCGCATAGATGCTACCTATGAAGACCCAACTTATGAAACCCTCAATGTATTTCCAAATCCTGTAAGGCCGGAATATTTTGGACCCATCACGGTTCAAGGAATTCGCTACAATTCTGATGTCAAAATCACTGATGCTGCTGGCAACTTAATCTACAAAACAATGTCTAACGGCGGTACTGCCACCTGGAATGGTCAAAACCTCAACGGAGAAAAAGTGCCAACCGGCGTCTATTTCTTCTGGACTGCCAACAATTACCAAGGAGGTGAGCGCAAAGTAGCCAAAGTACTTGTGATCCGCTAATATGGTAGGTTTTGATTTTTTAGCACCTATTTTGGAATTAGCCGCTGCTATTTTAGGATTCATTTATGTTTATCTCATTGCCACCGAAAAATCAGTTGGCTGGATATTCGGCATCGCAAGTGCGTTTTTGTACGCTTTGTTTTTCTACAGCATGCATACTTGGGGCTTGTTTAGTCAGCAAATCGCGTATATTATTTTAGGTTTTTATGGTTTGTTCACGTGGTCGGAAAATAAAGAAGATTTGCCCATTCGATCAATAGGGAAATCAATTTGGATTTGGGTTTTAATGAGTTTCTTGGTGGGTATTTTGTTTTTCTTTGTTGTCTTGTGGTTTGAATTGGGCGTTAAACCGATGTTTTCCATTTATTTATTGTGGGTCTGGCGAGAAGCACTAGACGCGCAGTTCTTTGTATTTTCCTTACTTGCTACTTGGCTCACGACCAGAAAGGTTCTTGAGAACTGGCTTGTTTGGATTGTCGTGAACATCGTCGGGGTCATTTGGTTCTGCACTGAGCATTGGTGGTCTACTGCAATTTTATACTTCGCCTATTTATTACTTGCGTTTAACGGCTATGGAAAATGGAAAAAGCAGCTCTCCGTATAGCATTTACGGGCCCTGAGTCTAGCGGCAAAACCACCCTTGCCTTATGGCTATCTTCATTTTCAGGGCTGCCATGCATAGATGAATACGCCAGAATTTATCTTGCTGAAAAAAGCAATTACGAGCAAGCAGACCTAGACCAAATGGCCATCAAACAGACAGAACTATGGCCGAATGCAGGGTTTATTGCCGACACCGAGATGCATGTCTTTCAGATTTGGTCACTGGTAAAATACATGGAGGTGAGCCCAGTTATTTCGTCATTATTAAGTGCACAGCAATTTGACCACTATTTTTTATGTGCACCAGACATACCCTGGGAGGCAGATCCCCTTCGAGAAAACCCACATAATCGGCAAGAACTTTTTGAGTTGTATCAAAAAGAACTTCAGCTGTATGGCCGACCATTTACAATTTTAACAGGGGACCAGAAAATGCGTCAAGAACTGATCAAAGTCAAGGTTTACAGTCTGCTGAATCACTAACTTTGTGACATGAAACGCATTCTTTTTTTAGTGGCCCTCTTCTTGATTCTTGTGCCAATCGGGTATTATTTTTTAAGCGATCAAAGCCATGACAAACCTTTGCCGGTCATCAATCCGGTAGATGTTCAACAAGAGATGGTAGACCCAGAAATGCTGCGCATTGGCAAAGGGCATCGGGTGGGTGCTTTTCGTTTTGAAAATCAAGATGGTCAATGGATTACAGAGGCTGCAATGAAAGGGCACGTCAGCGTAGTGGAGTACTTTTTTACCACTTGCAAGAGCATTTGCCCCATCATGAATTCACAAATGCAGCGCATTCAAAAGAAGTTTGCGCAGCAGCCTCAGGTGCGGATTTTTAGCTTTACTGTTGACCCTGAAACAGATACCGTTGCACAAATGAAGCGCTATGCCACTGTGCACCGTGCAAAAAGCGGTCAATGGCATTTTCTAACAGGCGACAAAAGCGCGCTGTACACTTTAGCACGCCGTTCATTCTTTGTTCTCAAGCCAGCTGAAGCTCAAAATCTTGGCGATGCCGGCAGTGACTTTATCCACACCAACAATTTTGTCTTGATTGACAAACAGTTGCGCATTCGAGGTTATTACGACGGCACCAACCCAAAGGAAGTAAGTCTGCTTCAAGCACATATCGACCAACTGCTCGCCGAACCCCAATAAAAGGCATTTGCTTTTTGCGTATCTTTGTACTCAAATGAGACAACCAAAGAAATCAGGTGCAAAACCTAAAGCAGCAGGTGCCAAAGACGCACCAAAGGTAAATGCCCGTGATAAGCGCAAATACATCGATTACAAAATCAAAGTCAAGAAGGGCGATCCTCTTCCGAGTTTCCGCGAAGACGCCATCCGACTCAATAAATTCTTATCGAATGCCGGTATTTGTTCTCGTCGCGAAGCCGATGTCCTGATCCAAACGGGCGTTGTTTCAATCAACGGCGTTATTGTCACCGAAATGGGTTATAAAATCAAGCCCGGAGATGTCGTTCAATACGATGGCGAAACCATCAATGCGGGCATCAAGCGCTACGTGCTTCTCAACAAACCAAAAGGTTATATCACTACCCTAGACGACGCAAGAGGCCGCAAAACCGTCATGACACTCGTGAGCAAAGCATGTCGCGAACAAATTTTTCCAGTTGGCAGAATGGAACGCGACACCACAGGCCTTATGTTATTTACCAACGACGGCGACATGATGAAAAAACTCATGCACCCTCGTTACCATGCGCGCAAGATTTACCACATTGAAACAAATAAGGCAGTTGCCCGCGAAGACCTCGAAAAAATGATGCGTGGTATTGACCTTGACGATGGTCGCATTAAGGCCGAAGAGGCAAGTTTTGTCGAAGGCGGAAGCAATACCGAAATTGGTGTAGAAATCCGTTCCGGAAAAAATCAGGTGGTGCGCCGTATGGTTGAGGCACTCGGTTATCAAGTGATCAAATTAGACCGCGTCATGTATGCCGGCTTAACTAAAAAAGATCTTCCACGCGGTTATTATCGCCACCTCACCGAACAAGAAATTGCGTTTTTAAAGATGTCTAAATGAAAAAGTGGGGTTTTATTGTCTTGATTATTATAGGTGCAGCCTTAATAGCACTAGGCACTAAAAAATATTTTTTTGGAGAAAATTCAGCATACACGAGTCTAAACCCAAATGCTGCTTTTTTCTATCCGCTCGATACCATCCCCAAGATTTACCACTACCGCGATATCGCGAACGGCATGAACGAAGAGTTTCACCGTATTTACACCGTAGAAGATGCGCTTGGTCCGCACCTTATTGTTGAGGTTTATGCCGGCGACGGACGCTTGCGAGAAGCCATTAATTACAACATTGACTCCTTAGTAGTTCAAGATCACATGGTGGTGAATCGACTACAAAGCAAAGAAAAGGCGACGCTTTACAAGAATCAGCTTTTTCCGTTTGATCTTCAGCAAGAAACTTGGTTTGCCTCTAAATTTAGCGGTGTAACAGACTCTACAGTCATTCTCAATGAGGTGTTGCGTAAATATCAATTTAAGAAATCGACTAAATTTTTAACGAATAAGAAAGCAGAAGCGTTGTATTTTTCAGATACGATTCGCCGCACTGTTCTCAATCCTTTTACTCAAAAAGAGCGAGAGGCAATTGGCACCCAAACAAGTATTTATGCCAAAGGCTATGGGTTAGTTGCATGGCATAATCGAAACAAAACTATTCACTACCGTTTAGAACGCATTCTTACCCAACAAGAGTGGGTTAAAATCATTGCACGATGAAAAAGCTCCTTATCATTTTCCTGCTTATTTTTTCAAGCACTTCCTTTCAAGCACAGTACCAACAGCCAAAAAAATCTACCGCAAAAGGAACGCTTTTTTGTTATTGGGGTTATAACCGCAGTATTTACACTCCAAGTACCATCCGTTTCATTGGACCGGGTTATGATTTTAAACTCAAAGGGGTTCAAGCGCTAGACCGACCTTCCCGTAACTTCGCTGAATATGTGAATTTCAATACCTTCACCGTTCCTCAATTTGATGTGCGCATCGGGTACAATTTCAAAAGAAATTGGGCCATTTCTTTGGGTTATGAGCATATGAAATATGTCATGAAACACGGCCCTACCTATTATTTGAGCGGCACAATTAGCCCAGGCATTGATCAAGCAACTGGTTGGTCGGGAACGTACAGCGGAGATTCTGTCGTCACGAATGAAACAACTTTTCACTACGAAAACACAAATGGGCTCAACTACATCAATTTTCAGCTCACCAATGTTTTCAAGATTTATCAATCTGAGAAGGGAAATGTAGCCCTCACTACTTTAATGGGGGTAGGGGCGGGCCCAATTTTGTCATACAACGATTTTACTTTTGCAGGTGAAAAGTCCATGGAAACCGTTTCGCTTTCTGGTCTCGGTGCTTCAGGGCATTTTGGCTTGCGCGCTGAGTTTTTCAAGCATTTATTTGTTGCTGCCAATGTTCAAGGTGGCTTTATAGGCCAGTACCGTGTAAAAACACGTCCAAATGACTACGATTCCCATGCCAAACAGGCGTTTTTATACGGTCAGAGAGATATTGTTGTGGGTGCTTTATTTTATTTGAAGCAGTCCGATAAGTGTAATACCTGCCCAAATTGGTAAGATGAAATACTTAATTGTCGGCTTAGGGAATCCTGGTTCTGAATATGCAGAAACCCGACACAACATTGGATTTAAAGTTCTTGACGAGCTCGCGGCTGAGTTCGGTGCAACGTTCTCTTTAGATAAAACTGCTTTTCGTGCTGAAGCCAAATATAAAGGCCGACAACTGATTCTCATCAAGCCAATTACCTTCATGAATTTATCGGGTAAGGCGGTAAATTATTGGTTGCAAACTGAAAAGATCAACTTGTCAAATTTGCTAGTTATTACTGACGACATCGCTTTGCCATTTGGCACTTTGCGTTTAAAGGGAAAGGGTAGCGACGGTGGCCACAATGGCCTCAAAGATATACAAGCCATCCTCAAAACTCAGGAATACGCGCGTTTGCGTTTTGGAGTTGGGTCTGATTTTGCAAAGGGCAGACAAGCTGATTATGTATTGGGTGAATGGAAAACAGAAGAAAGATTGGCGCTGCCAGAAAGGCTTCAAACTGCAGCTTCTTCTGCCAAGAGTTTTGTCTTTGAAGGGCTCCCAATGGCTATGACGAATTGGAACAACAAATAGCTGGTTTGGCGTTAAGGTAATGTTAAGTTGATTTTTTTTCTTACCTTTCGTTAAACTACTAACTAATGAAAAACAGTTACTTACTGCTCTTTTTTCTCATAAAAATCCCCATTTTTTCACAGTATTGCACCAATGTTGGCCCTACGAGCACCATCGATTCTAATGTTGAAAGTGTTGTTTTGAACGGGGTTGTTGGTAGCATTAATTATGTTGGATGCCCTGGGGTTGTTGGTTTGCAAGACCTTACTCAAAGTGTGAATGTTTCTTTGAATGCGGGTGCAAACTATATTATCTCAATTAAGTTCGGAACTTGCGGAAATAATTATGCTGGAGCTGGTGAAGCATGGATAGACTTCGATCAAAATGGAAACTTTGATTCCTATGAAAGTCTTGGAACATGGGTGGGGATGCCCCCTGCACCTATCCAAAACTGGTCGTTTACTGTACCTGCCAATGCAGTTAATGGCCTCACTCGTATGAGAGTCATGCAACGCGAGCAAGGGACGATTCCGTTAAATCCTTGCGGGACATTCCAATGGGGTTCTGTTACAGATTTTGGCATCACCTTAACCAATGGACTTGATTGTACTGGATATCCCGGCGATGACCATAACGACGCCATTATTGTGAGCGCTTTGCCTTATACAGATACGCGTTCAACTGAGGTCTGTTATTCTAATCAAAATTATGTATATCCGTCGCCAGATATTTATTATTCTTTTGAACCAAATCCATTATTAGCTGAGGTTCATGTTTCATTGTGTGGTGCTAATTTCGACACATTTTTAAGTGTGGTTGACCTCAACGGCAATGTGATTGCCTACAACGACGACGCACCTGATTGTGCTCCGCAGTCATCTTTATCTTTTGATGCAACTGATTTAGGCCCGCTCTACATTATTGTTGAAGGTTGGGGTGCATTGAGTGGAGATTACACGCTTCAGATCTCGGCAAGTTATGTCGGTTTAGAAACTTTTGAGACTGCAGTATTTAATGCGTACCCGAATCCAAGTCAGGGCTTGCTTAACCTGACTTCAAATTCAGGGATCTATCAATTTTTAGATATAAACGGTCAATTATTGCAAACATTTGATACGCAGACACAGGCTATTTTTAATTTAGAAAACTTAGCTGCAGGAGTCTATCTACTCAAAGAAATGGAGTCGGGCAGAATTCAAAAATGGCAAAAGTTATGAGAAGAATATTTTTTCTTTTTCTCTTGATTTCTGCTCCAGGAATTTTTGCTCAATTTTGGATCCAAAAATCAAGTTTTGGTGGCCCTGGACGCCACCGCGCTACTGGCTGTGCTACTTCGCACCGCGGTTACATGGGGCTTGGGCACGTCAATGGCACGGGTCAGGATATTTCTTATAAAGATTGGTGGGAATATGATCCGGCATCGGACACCTGGACGCAGCGTGCTGATTTCCCTGTGAGTACACACGGCGCTGTTTCTTTTGTCGTAGACAACTGCCCGGTAGTTGGAGGAGGCTCTGCACTCAGCACTCAATTTTATAAATATGATCATAATGTGAATACCTGGACACCAATCGCCAATTGTATTCTTCCTAATCCTGGCGACAGCCAAGGTTTTTCGGTGAACAACCGCGGTTTTGTATACCAAGCTAACCAACTTGCCAAATACAATCCAAACACCAATGTGTGGTCTTTATGCGCGAATGCGCCGATGACTTTTGGCTCTTGGACTTGTTCTTTTGCAATCGAAGGGAGTGGATTTATAAAAGCAGGGAACCAACTTTGGGAATACAAACCACTCCATGATCAATGGTTGCAAAGGGCTAGTTTTCCTGGAATATCTACCGGAGGAAGTGCTGCATTTGCCATCGAGCAACGCGGCTATGTCACATGTGGTTACGTGGGTGGCCTATCAGTAGTTACCGACCAAGTTTGGTCTTTTCATCCAGCGACCAATACTTGGAAAGAAGAAATTGCTTTTCTGGGCTCATCTCGCAGATTTCCTGTTGCTTTTGCTATACACAACCGTGGTTATTACGGAACAGGTACGAACGGTATTAATTTCAACGATTTTTGGCAATTCAACCCCATTGATAACTCGATAGGCCTCGAAGAAGATGCGATCGAGATAAAGGTATTTCCTAATCCTGCCTCTGAAATCGTCTGCATTTCCTCTAAGAACCTACATTCCGCAATAAATGGAAACATCTCCATTTTTGATTTGTCTGGAAAACAATTGTTGGAGGCACCTCTTCAGTATTTTCAACAGAATATCGATATATCATCCTTGAAAACAGGAATTTACTATTTGCAAATCAGTAATAACGGTCAAATTATTTACCAAGATAAACTGATCAAGCGATGAGGTTGTGGTTATTATGCAGTTTCTTTTTGCTGACTTTCGCGACGACTGCGCAATATAATTCCTGGACAAAGCTCAACGATGTCGGGATGGGAAAACGCGAGCGCGCAACAGGTTTTGCGATTGGAAGCCATGGCTACATTTGCGGTGGTTTGGACACCGCAGAGGTTGTTCATAATGATTTGTGGGCCTATGATCCACAGACCGATTCTTGGACCCAAAAAGCAGATCTCCCCGGTGCTCCACGCCGAGATGCCATTTCTTTTGTTGTCGATAATTATGCTTATGTGGGTTCTGGCATGGACAGCGTTTCGGGCCCAGCAGGCACCAAACTAAAAGATTTTTGGAGATACAACCCTGCCTCTAATTCTTGGACTGCAATCGCTGATTTTCCGGGCGCAGGCGGAGACGGTGTATATTTTGCCACGGGCTTTGCCGTAGGCGGAAAGGGTTATCTCTGCGGTGGAAAAATTGGACCGAGTCTTTATAGCAACCAACTTTGGGAATACAAACCAAGTAACGATCAATGGATTCAACGCGCTAATTTCCCAGGAGGTGTGCGCTACCAGATGCTGTCATTTGTAATTGATTCAAAGGCATATATTGGAATGGGAACCGACCAAAATACTTTCAGAAAAGATGTTTTTTGTTATGATCCAGGCGCCAATAATTGGCAAGCTATTGCGCCTTTTCCAGCTTATGAAAGGGCGGCAGCAAGTGCATTCAGTCTAGAAAATCGAGGTTTTGTATGCCTAGGCAGCAATGGAGGTTTGCTCTCAGACTTACTTGAGTACAATCCAAAAACAGATTCCTGGACGCTAAGGGCAGCTTATGGTGGAAGTGAGCGCAAAAGTGCAGTAGCTTTTGTCATTGACAATAAAGCCTATGTTGGAACAGGTAATGGTTCTTCGGGCAAAAAAGCCAGCTGGTATGTTTATGCACCATCTAATTATGCCGCTCTTGAAGAGTTAGAGGCGTCGCTACGCATTTATCCGAATCCTTTTTGTGAATCCTTGATGATAGCAGGAAATCATGCAAGCCTCGAACACCTCACTATATTTAGCACACTTGGAAGAAAGGTACGTCAAATGAATCTAAAAGAAATCGATCCTTCATCTATTGACTTGAGTTATTTAGAGACAGGTAGTTATCTGCTCGTGTTTACACTGGAAGATGGGCAGTCTTTCACCAAAAAAATCACTAAGTTATGACAACTAGGATTTTTGTACTTTTTCTTGTACTCATAGGCACCCAAATACTTTTGGCTCAAGACTATTGGGTTCAAAGGGATACCGTTAACGGACCTCCAAAATCTGCTGCGAGTTCTTTTGTGATTGATCATCGTGCGTATGCAGTTGCCGGAACAGACGAATTTGAATACAAGCGCAAAATGTATTCATACCGCGCAGATCAAAATGATTGGGACGACGAAATTTCTTTGGGCGGAGACGGCGGCGATGGTCTGGCCAGAGTTGGCGCGACTTCTTTTTCATTGACCCAAAATGGCCAAACAAAAGGCTATATTGCTCTTGGCCAAACGCAAACAATTGCGTTTATGAACGATTTGTGGGAGTACGATCGTAGCACCGATGCCTGGACGCAAAAGGCCAATTTTTCAGGTGCGCCTCGCAGAGAAGCGGTGAGTTTTGTTATAGACAACAAAGCCTACGTAGGTACTGGCAACAGTGCGAGTGGCCTCAAAAAAGATTTTTACACCTATGACCCTAGCACGAATGCTTGGGAACAAATCAGTGATTTTGAAGGAACTGCTCGACGCGCGGCAGTTGCATTCTCAATGGAGGCCTACGGTTTTCTAGGAACCGGTGACGACGGCACGCTGCGCCATGATTTTTGGATGTATAATCCTCAATCTGATCAGTGGATCCAGAAGGCGAATTTCCCTGGTTCTGCGCGCTCTGGCGCTTGCGGCTGGGCAGATTTTCCTGTGTGTTACCTCGGCACAGGTGAAGATGCAGACCATGTGTTTCACAACGATCTTTGGGAATACAATTACTACTTGAATAATTGGACCCAGCGCGCCGATTTACCGGGCCCAGGCCGAAAAAATGCCATTGCATTCTATCTCGATGGCTGGGGTTATATCGGAACAGGTTACAACGATGGCGTCTTCCTCGATGACCTCTGGGCTTACAGCGGAACCGCCGCTATAGCCGATCAAGAGGTGCCTGAGCTGCGGATTTTTCCAAACCCAACTTCAGACTTCATTTCAATTCAAGAAAGCGCTGAGGTGTTGAATTATGAAATAGTGAACTCTAAGGGCCAAACCGTGCTCACCACACTGCAGAAAGTGGGTGCAAATTCAATTATCGACGTCAGAGATTTGCCGAGCGGCACTTATTTCTTAAGGTTTCAAGTTGGGGAGCGCGTGCAATCCGCTACTTTTGTCAAATGCAACGGTACTTTATAATCCTATTATTGCTCGCTGCTTGCCAGGCTCAGACTGCGCAAAGCAGTGCAAAAAAAGCAACAAATGCGAGCAAGCACACGGCCGAAAAATCAGCTAAAGAGGCTCCAACTTTTGAAATTGCTACCATCCAAGGCACAAACGGATGGGGTTACCAAATCCGTCAAAATGGCAAATTAGTGATCAACCAGCCTACGATTCCTGGCAGACCAGGAACTGCTGGTTTTCAGACACAGCAAGAGGCGCAAAATGTTGCAGAACTAGTCAGATCAAAACTTCTTGCTAAAGTCTTTCCACCAACGGTTAGTGAAGACGATTTAAAGAATTTAAACATTCACTAACTTTGCAGCATGAAAAGAATCCGCATCTCGCAAATTTTAGCTGGCCACGAGGCTTTGCTCGATCAAGAAATCACGGTAAAAGGCTGGGTAAGAGCGTTTCGCTCTAACCGTTTTGTTCAGCTCAATGACGGCTCTTGCATGGCCAATTTGCAGGCGGTCATTGACTTTGAAAATTGGGATGAAGCGTTGCTCAAGCGCATTACCACAGCTTCGGCACTTTCTCTTAGCGGCAAGTTGGTGGCCTCACAAGGTTCAGGTCAAGCGGTAGAGCTTCAGGTTAGCGGAATAGAAATCTTAGGTGACGCACACCCAGATGAGGTTCAAAAGACCGTGATGCAACCAAAACGACACAGCCTTGAGTTTTTGCGCGAGCAAGCACATTTGCGCTTCAGAACCAATACTTTTGGCGCCGTATTTAGGATTCGTCATGCGGTGGCATTTGCCATTCACCAATTTTTTAATGAGCGTGGATTCTATTATTTGCACACGCCAATTATCACGGGCTCTGATGCAGAGGGAGCCGGTGAAATGTTCAGAGTCACGACCCTCGACCCTAAAAATCCGCCACTGAATGAAGATGGAAAGGTCGATTTCAAAGAAGATTTCTTCGGAAAAGCCGTTAACCTAACAGTTTCTGGTCAGCTAGAAGCTGAATTAGCAGCCACAGCTTTAGGTCAGGTGTATACTTTCGGCCCAACATTTAGAGCAGAAAACTCCAATACTTCGCGCCACCTCGCCGAATTCTGGATGATTGAACCTGAAGTAGCGTTCAATAACCTCCAAGACAACATGGACCTCACCGAGGATTTCCTCAAGTATATCTGTGCTTATGTATTAGAGAATTGTGCTGCGGACGTCCAGTTTTTGCAAGAGCGCGATGCACAAGAGCAAGCGCAGAAACCGGCAAACGAGCGCCACGAAATGGGGCTCATAGATCGCTTAAAGTTCGTCATAGAAAACCCATTCAAGCGCCTTACTTATACAGAGGCTATTGAAATATTGCTTAACTCCAACCATTACAAGAAAAAGAAGTTCAAGTATCCTGTAGAGTGGGGCATAGACCTACAAAGTGAGCACGAGCGTTATTTAGTTGAAAAAGAATTCAATTGCCCCGTGATTTTAACGGACTATCCCGCAAAAATCAAGGCATTCTATATGCGCTTGAACGAAGATGGTAAAACGGTTGCGGCAATGGATGTACTTTTCCCTGGGATTGGTGAAATTGTAGGCGGATCACAACGCGAAGAACGCCACGATGTTTTGGTTCAGAAATGTGAAGAATTTGGCATTCCTGCGGAAGAACTTTGGTGGTATTTTGACACCCGCCGTTTTGGAACGGTTCCGCATGCGGGCTTCGGTCTCGGCTTTGAACGCATGGTGATGTTCGTAACGGGCATGTCTAACATCCGAGACGTCATTCCTTTCCCACGCACTCCTTTGAACGCAGAATTTTAATAAGTCTTTGACTTTCTTACAACAAAAAAACCGTGAGATTACTTCTCACGGTTTTTTTTGGCTTGATAGTCCGACTTATTTAGGCTCTAAAACCCAAATAGCGTTGTCTGAATCAATTAGTTCAAGTTTGTCTTTTTCAATAGTCAAAACAGATAATACTTCTGAGTACCCGTCCAAAATACAAATGATTTTTTCATCGGACACAGAATAGGTGAATGGCGTTACATAACTTCCTGTTCCCCAATTTTCTGTTAGCGTACCATCGCCGGATAATTTTTTGTCTTTGTTGAATTTGAATACATAGCTTTCGCCTACTGGGACTGGATCCCCGGCAAGAGTTACAACATTCCATTCACCCTCAATTTGGCGGTTAATTTTTGCATCTTTCGAGCAAGAAAAGGTAATGCTCACAATAATTGCTAATAGTATTAATACACTTTTTTTCATTTGTTTATGATTTTAGATTGTATCAAATATAATAAAAAGTCAGGTCTCAATTAAATGAGAAATCGTACAAAAATTCAGATTATTTAGATAAAGCGTGTTTGCCAGCGATATATCCGGTGGTCCAGGCTGCTTGGAAATTGTAGCCTCCGGTAATGCCATCGATATCTAATACTTCGCCAGCAAAAGAAAGTCTTGGGAATTTCTTGCTTTTCATGGTCTGAAAATCAATTTCAGATAAATCTAGCCCACCGGCCGTAACAAATTCTTCTTTGAAGGTCGTTTTACCTTGTACTTCAAAACGGTCGTTCAGCAGGGTATTGATCAGTTTGTTGATCGCTTTTTTGCCGATTTCGGCCCAGCGTTGATCTGAAGAAATTTCTGCGCGTTCAAGTAAGTGGTTCCAAAGTCTATTGGTAAGCGGCGTGGGGTTCCAATTACTCAGTTTTTTTGCTCCCTGATTTGCGATGGTATGGATAAGATCTTCGCGTAAGGCTTCTTCCTTTTTTTGATCTAACCAGTTGACCAAAATATAGAAGTGATAGTTTTTTTCGGCAAGCAATCGAGCTCCCCAAGCCGAGAGTAATAAAACTGCAGGGCCACTCATTCCCCAATGCGTAATAAGCAAGGGCCCCTGCCCACTTAATTTAGTGCCTTCAATTTTTACGGTAGCCTGCCCAACAACGGTTCCCATGAGTTCTGCAATCGGGTTTTGAGGCATGTTGAAAGTGAAAAGAGACGGAAGTGGTTCAACAATGTTCAACCCTAAGGCTTCTAGCCATTGCAAATTACTGCGTTTGGGCTGTCCGCCCGCACAAATGATGACGTGGTCATAGGCTTGTATTTCATCATTATTATGTAACAAAACACAGGTTTCGTTCATTTCTATTTTCGAAATGTGTTGTTGGGAGAGTAGCGTTACTCCAAGTTGCTGACAGCTTTTCATAAAGCAATCGATAATGACTTGTGAGTCGTTTGCCAAAGGAAAAATACAGCCGTCTGGATAGGTTTTGAGTGGTACGCGACGGGACTCAAACCAATGAATGGTATCATTTGCATTAAACTGATGAAATGCTTTCCTTAATTGCACACCGCCTCTAGGATATGCTTTAGAAAGTTCGTTGATATCTGGGCAGTGGTGGGTAACATTACAACGTCCGCCCCCTGAAATTTTAACTTTAGATAAAAATTTGTTGCTTTTTTCAAGGATACAAACGCTTGAATCAGGCCAATGTTGTTTGGCTGCAATAGCGGCGAAAAAACCAGCTGCTCCGCCTCCGATAATTGCAATTTTTTGCTTGCTCTTCATCAGTAAAGCGTATTAATTTTCCAATTGCGCCCATTAAATTGCACACTTTCTTGCTCTTTTTTTCCTTTTAGTGCTTGAAAAAGTGGGGCGTCTGAACTCATGCAGAATATAGTTCTGTCTTCAAATTGAATTTGACCAAAAGGCACACTACCGTAGTACCAATTTTGATTTATTTCAAAAAGCGCACCGATTTGAATATGGGTTAGTTCAGCGCTTGAATCTATTCGTTGTAGGGTCTGGAGCTGTTGTTGGGTTAGTGCAATTTGCTGATCGAGTTTTTCAATTTCAATTTGCGCCATGGCAATGCCCACTTCGTGTTTGTCGCCGGCAGAACCCTTTCCACTTTCCGTGCTTTCCAAACTTAATTGGCTACGTTGTTGTTGTAGCCGAGATTTGCGACTTTCAAGTGTTTGAAATAAATGTTGGTGCAGCCTTGTTTTGAGGGTCATATCTTGCAAAAATAGCCCGATTTGTCGTAAATTCGCGACTTTACAAAGCAAACGTTCATGAAAGCAAAATATCCTGAATACAAAGGATTAAACCTCCCCAATGTCGCTGCCAGTGTTCTTGAAAAATGGCAAAAGGAATCCATTTTTCAGCAATCGGTGGCTCAGCGCAACGGAGCGCCCTCTTTTGTCTTTTATGAAGGGCCACCATCTGCCAATGGTTTGCCGGGTATCCATCACGTCATGGGCCGAGCAATCAAAGACATCTTTTGTCGTTACCAAACGCTCAAAGGAAAGCAGGTGCATCGCAAGGCTGGTTGGGATACACACGGCTTGCCAGTAGAGCTCGGGGTCGAGAAAGAACTCGGAATCACCAAAGAAGATATCGGCAGCAAAATTTCCGTAGATGCCTACAACGAGGCATGTAAGGAAGCGGTTATGCGCTACACCGATATCTGGAATCAACTCACTGAGAAAATGGGATATTGGGTCGATATGCAAGATCCATATATTACTTATTCACCTAAATACATGGAGAGTGTTTGGTGGTTGTTGGCTCAACTTTACAACAAAGGTTTGTTGTACAAAGGATACACCATTCAACCTTATTCTCCGAAAGCGGGTACAGGTCTTTCTTCTCACGAACTCAATCAACCAGGTTGCTACAAAGATGTCAAAGACACTACAATTGTAGCTATGTTTGAAACCTTGGCTGGTCAAAAATTACCTTTTACTGCCAACTTCAGTGAAAAGACCCATTTACTCGCCTGGACCACAACCCCTTGGACGCTACCATCCAATACAGCCCTTACTGTAGGCCCCCAAATTGACTACGCACTTGTTGCCACCTATAACCAATATACCTTTGAGCCAATTCAAGTTATTCTTGCAAATAACCTGGTAGCTTATCAGTTTTCAAAAGGTTTTGTGTCCGTAGAAAACACCGCTGAACTTCAGAATTACAACCCCGGAGACAAACAAATCCCATATGCCGTTCTTGGAACTTGCAAGGGGAAAGAACTGATAGGGCTCAAATACCAACAATTGTTGGCTTTTGCTCAACCTGCAGAAAACCCTCAAGAAGCTTTTCGCGTAATTGGCGGAGATTTTGTCACTACCGAAGACGGTACCGGAATCGTGCATACCGCTCCAACTTTTGGTGCCGACGATGCCCGCGTGGCAGCAGAGGCTGGTGTGCCAGGGCTGCTCGTCTCCGACGAGCGAGGCAACCTCGTTCCGCTCGTTGACCTCCAGGGCCGTTTCAGACCAGAAGTAGGCCCATATGCTGGCATGTACGTCAAAAACGAATACTACGACGCCGGAACAGAACCAGAGCGCAGCGTAGACGTCCAGATTGCCATACAACTCAAAGAAGAAGGAAAAGCGTTTAAGGTCGAGAAATACGAGCACTCGTATCCGCACTGTTGGCGCACTGACAAACCCGTACTTTACTACCCCCTAGACTCTTGGTTTATTCGGGTCACAGACCAAAAAGACCTATTGGTTGCGCTCAATCATGAGATCAACTGGAAACCAGAAGCCACAGGCTCTGGGCGCTTTGGCAAGTGGCTTGAAAACGCCAACGACTGGAACCTCTCGCGTTCGCGTTATTGGGGTATTCCAATTCCAATTTGGTCCACAGAAGAGGGCGACGAACGCCTTTGCATTGATTCAATTGCAACGCTCAAAAATGAAATCGAAAAGTCGGTAGCGGCTGGCCTGATGCCTACGAACCCTTTTGCTGAATTTGACCCTGCGGACTTCTCTGATGCTAATTATAGCCTGATAGACCTTCACAAGCACAAAGTAGATCCCATCATTTTGGTATCGCCATCGGGCAAGCCAATGAAACGCGAGGCAGATCTCATCGATGTTTGGTTTGATTCCGGTGCCATGCCATATGCGCAATTGCATTACCCTTTTGAGAACAAAGAACTCATTGACCAAAACCAAGCCTTTCCAGCTGATTTTATTGCCGAAGGCGTTGACCAAACGCGTGGTTGGTTTTACACGCTACATGCCATTGCCACTATGGTTTTCGGTTCCAAGGCCTACAAAAATGTAGTTTCCAATGGTTTGGTGCTCGACAAAAACGGTCAAAAGATGTCCAAGCGTTTGGGCAACGCTATTGATCCGTTTACCACCCTAGATCAATATGGCCCAGATGCCACGCGCTGGTACATGATCACGAACGCTCAGCCCTGGGACAACCTTAAATTTGACCTCGAAGGCATAGCCGAAGTACAGCGCAAATTCTTTGGCACACTCTACAACACCTATTCGTTCTTTGCGCTTTATGCCAACATCGACGGCTTTGATTTCAGCGAAGCGCCAATGGAACTTTCCCAAAGACCTGAAATCGACCAATGGGTGATTTCCAAGCTCAATTCTTTAATCGCTGAGGTAGATGCCGCTTACGCCGCCTATGAACCTACAAAAGCGGGGCGCGCTATTCAGGATTTCGTCACGGAGCAATTATCAAATTGGTATGTGCGTTTGTGTCGTCGTCGTTTTTGGAAAAACGATGATGCCCAAGATAAACTTGCGGCATATCAAACACTCTATACTTGTCTAGAAACAGTCGCACTACTAGCAGCGCCAATTGCACCCTTCTACACAGATCAACTATTTTCCGACTTGAATGCTGTAACCGGCCGCGGAGCGTGCGCTTCAGTTCACTTAGCAGATTTTCCAAAGGTAGCTGCTGATCAAATCTTGCCTAACCTTGAAACCCAAATGGAATTAGCCCAAAAAGCTTGTTCTTTGGTACTTGCTTTGCGCAAGAAACAGCACATTCGCGTGCGTCAGCCGTTGCAAAAAATCATGATTCCAGTCCTCAATGAGCAAGAAGCTGCCAATTTCCGTCATGTTACCGACCTGATCTGTTCAGAGGTAAACGTCAAGGAGCTCGAGTTACTTACTGACACCGGTATTTTGGTGAAATCGATCAAGCCAAACTTCAAAACAATCGGGCCAAAATACGGTAAGCAAATGAAAGCAATTAGTGCTTTGGTTCAGCAATTTAATCAAAATGATATCGCGCAAATTGAGCAAAACCAATCTTGGAGAGGGCAAATAGAAGGCGAAGAAATTACACTAGATATCACTGACTTTGAAATACAAGCGCAAGATATTCCAGGTTGGTTGGTGGCCAATGAAAACGGCCTAACCGTTGCACTCGACGTCACTATTTCTGCCGAACTCAAAGCCGAAGGATTGGCAAGAGAAGTTGTCAATCGCATTCAAAATTTGCGCAAAGAGAGCGCTTTTGACGTCACTGACCGCATTACTGTAAAGATTGACACCACTGCTGCTATTCAAGCCGCTATCACAGCTCATAAAGCTTATATTTGCACAGAGGTCTTGGCCAACGACATCATTTTTGAGCCGCTTACGAGCCCAAAAACAGAAGAGATAGAAGCCGAGGCCGATACCGCTATTCAACTTTCAAAATAACGCCCATGAACAAATGGTTCCTTGACGATAAAGAAACGCAAACACTGAGTGGTGCTGCAGTTAAATGGTTCGATCACCGCTTTTTTGAACTCAAGTTTGACGGTAAAAAATACCATGGCGAGCTCGTTGCTGATCAATCAGAAACAGGTCAGCTCACGATCCGTATCAATCACCGCACTTTTCAGGTCAAAAAAGGACATCCGCTAGATGCACTCATTGCTTCAATGGGCCTAGACCAACCCAAACTTCGCAAACTCAAAGAAATGCAAGCACCCATGCCGGGCCGCGTTACCGCAATTCATGTCGAGGTGGGTCAGGAAGTACAACCGGGTGCTCCGTTACTTTCTTTGGAAGCCATGAAAATGGAAAACGTCCTGAAAGCCGAAGGAATTGGAGTGGTTTCAGCTATCACTATTCAAGAAGGTGATGTTGTTGAAAAAGGGGCGCTCTTGATCGAATTTACTTGATTCGTATCTGACATTTTTTATCTCGATCCAACACTATTTTTGCAGACTCAAAACTAGGCGCCGAGAAAGTTTCACGCGCATTATTTGAAAATCCGTAGGCTTCTGTAGGTGCGCCAACTAAATTTTTATCGAGTTTCCCGTTTTTATTCTCGTCGTGATACACCGCCAGGGCGTAGCTATCTTTAGGGAGATTTTTAAATTGATACACATGGCTTTTGCCCTCAAGCTTGAGCACAACACCTTTATATTGTTTGCCATAGTTCGGAAAAGAGGCGCGCGAGTTAAATAAACCAATAAACAGGTTTCCTTTTGAATTAGGGATGCCATCTACCTGAACTTCGAGGTCATAGGAGTTGCCCAGAAAGGCAAGTAAAGCAAGAATGAAAAGTAGTTTCATAAAGCAAACAACAAACATAAGACAAAGCTGTTCAGCAACCAACGGATTCTCCTAACTTTGCTTCATGGAAAGATTTGTCTTGGTCACCGGAGGTGCGGGTTACATTGGTTCCCATACCGTAGTTGCCTTAAAGCAACAAGGATATATTCCCGTTATTGCCGATGATTTTCGCAACGCTAATGTTATCGTATTAGATGGCTTGCGACATATCTTAGGGCAGGAGCCAATAGTGCACCGCATAGACATCTGTGATAAACCTGCCCTCACCGAACTTTTTGAAACATATCGTTTTGAGGGCGTGATTCATTTTGCTGCCTACAAAGCAGTGGGTGAATCTGTCGAGAAGCCGCTCGAATATTATCACAACAATATAGTCGGATTGCTGAATGTACTTGGTTTACTCGCGCAATTTGGTGTCAAGAATTTTGTTTTTTCTTCCTCTTGCACAGTCTACGGAGAGCCAAAGGGCACCAAAGAAGTGAGTGAAAACACGCCCAAACAATTACCCGCTTCGCCCTATGGATTTACCAAATGGATGGGGGAGCAAATTATTGCCGATTTTCAGCAGAGTGCACCTGCGCTCAAACTCATGAACTTGCGCTATTTTAATCCGGTGGGCGCTCATCCGTCGGCAAGAATTGGAGAATTCCCTATTGGAAAACCGAATAATCTCTTGCCTTTTGTTGCCCAAACAGCCATCGGCAAACAACAACAACTCACCATTTTTGGCAACGACTACCCAACCAGAGATGGCTCTTGTATCCGCGACTACATTCATGTCATGGACCTCGCAGAGGCACATGTTGCCGCATTAAGCTTCTTGTCAAAACAACAAGAAGGGCTCTTAGAAGCCGTAAACGTAGGCACCGGAAACGGCACTTCAGTCTTAGAAATTGTAGCAGCATTTGAGCGCATCACAGGTAAAGCAGTGCCGAAGCAAATTGGCCCGAGAAGAGCTGGAGATGTAATAGAAATTTATGCCAACGTTCAAAAAGGCGAGCAGCTTCTAGGTTGGAGGGCGCGTCTGAGCATCGAAGACGCCATCCGCGATGCATGGGCCTGGGAAAACTATCTTGCGAACCTATGATCATTGATACACATTCACATTTATACGCCGAGGAGTTTCTAGAAGACCGCCTTGAGGTGCTGCAGCGTGCCCAGCAAACAGGTGTAGGGGCTATTTTGTTGCCCAACATAGATACCGAAAGCATAGGCCCTCTCGAACAATTAGCCGACAGCTCACCCATTTGCGTTCCAATGATGGGTTTGCATCCAACTTATGTGAAAGAGAACTGGCAGCAAGAGTTAGCCGCTATTGAGGCGCAGCTTTTTGCTGCGCCAGAACGCTATTGCGCCGTAGGTGAAATTGGCATCGATCTTTACTGGGACGACGCCTTTCTAGAGGCCCAAAAAGAGGTTTTCAGAACACAAGTGCAGTGGGCTAAAAAGTTGCAATTACCCATAGCAATTCATGTGCGCAAGGCTTTTGAAGAGTTATTTGCTGTTCTCGATAGCGAGTGGACACCCGAACTCAGTGGCGTTTTTCATTGCTTCACGGGCAGTAAAGAACAGGTGCAGCGGGTGCTTAAGTATCAAAATTTCTATTTTGGAATTGGCGGTGTCCTGACCTATAAAAACGCAGGATTAGCTGAGGTAGTCAAAGAAATCCCGCTCGACAAATTACTTTTAGAAACCGATGCCCCTTATTTGTCACCGGTTCCGTACAGAGGCAAGCGCAATGAGCCCGCTTATCTTTCTGAGGTGGTTTGTAAACTTCATGAAGTTTTAGGCTTAAGTGTCGCCGAACTCGAAGCGCATACAAGTGCAAATGCCATCAAACTATTTCACTTAGAAAAATTCCTTACTTTCGAGCATGCGTAAGCTTCTTTTGATTTATACAGGTGGCACAATTGGCATGATCACCAATGCACAAACAGGTGCGCTTGAAAGTTTCAACTTTTCACATTTGTATGCCCAAATTCCAGAGCTCAAGCGCTTTGAACTCGATATCCAAGTCAAAAGTTTTGACACCCCCTTAGATTCTTCAGAAATTGGGCCGCAGCACTGGCAGCAATTAGCGTCCTGGATTTCCGATGCCTACAATGAGTTCGATGGCTTTGTTGTATTGCACGGAACAGATACCATGGCTTACACTGCAAGTGCATTGAGTTTCATGCTTCAGGGGCTCAAGAAGCCTGTTGTGTTCACGGGTTCTCAGCTCCCAATTGGCATTATTCGAACCGACGGCAAAGAGAACCTAATTACTGCCATTGAAATTGCAGCGGCAACCGATGCTCTCGGAGAACCTATTTTGCAAGAAGTGGCGGTTTACTTTGAATACGCCTTGTTCAGAGGCAACCGTACCTCGAAAATTTCTGCACATCAGTTTGAGGCCTTTGCGGCGCCAAATTACCCGCTTTTAGCAAAGGCAGGCGTTCAAATCGAGTGGTTTAAAGAACGATTGTTCCGAACAGAACATGCTCAACTCAAGCCTCAACTCGCCCTTAGCAACGAGGTGCTGATCTGGCGACTCTTTCCAGGAATGCCAATAAATCTTTACGCGGCAGCATTGGTTTTCCCGAATGTTAAAATTTTGCTGATCGAAACTTTTGGTGCGGGCAATGCATTTAGCGACAGCGCTTTTCAAGCGATGTTGGCTTCGTTTATCGAAGCCGGTGGTTTGGTCTTGAATATCACGCAGTGCCAGAGTGGGGCTGTCAGACAAGGCGCTTACCAGACCAGTACGTTCTTCGAAAAAATCGGCGTCATTAGCGGTGCAGATTTAACGGCAGAGGCGGCATTAACGAAATGTATGTTTGCATTGGCTAATGTGGAGCAAACTGCTCGCGCTCAGTTCTTGCGCACGGCTGTTGTTGGGGAGCTTTTTAACCCTGAAAAGTAGCTTTCTCAACTAAATGCCCATCAACTACCTCTAAAATTCTTCCGGGGTAATGTTTGACCATTTGCATATCGTGGGTGGCCATCAAAATAGCGGTGTTCTCTTCTTTAGCAACTGCTAAAAGCAACTCCATAATTTCTTTGGAAGTTTCTGGATCTAAGTTACCAGTGGGTTCGTCTGCCAGAATAAGTGCTGGCTGATTGAGCAGGGCACGCGCTATGGAGACGCGCTGTTGTTCGCCACCAGATAGCATGTGCGGGAATGAATTGGCCTTTTGTTCGATGCCCACCAATTGAAGACAATTGAGCGCGCGTTGCTCTATAAGTTTTTTGTCTTTCCAACCAGTTGCACCTAAAACAAACTTGAGGTTGTCAATGACATTTCGGTCGGTGAGCAATTGAAAGTCTTGGAAGACGATTCCAATTTTTCTACGCAAAAATGGGATGTCTTTGCGCTTGAGGCCTTTCAAGGTATAACCGCAAACTTCACCTTCGCCTTCAAGTAGCGGAATCTCTGCGTACAGCGTTTTCAGCAAACTACTTTTACCGCTACCTGTTTTTCCTATTAAGTAGGCAAAGGATTGTGCGGCAAGCTCTAGCTGTACGTCAGCTAAAATCAGTTGGTCTTGTTGGTAAATTTTGGCAGCAGCCAGCGCGATGACATTTGACACGAGTTCTAATTTTAGACAAATGTGTTTAATATGTCGTAACGAATTGTAAAAAGCTCCGATTTTATCTTAACAAATTCAGGTTTAAAACTTTTGACTGCTGTGCTTAGGTTGGGCCTGTGCCCCCATTAATTTTACATTCTATGAATCGTAACTTGCGTTATCTTGTCCTTGTTCTGTGCTTTCCAGTTTTATTCTGGGCACAGGAGTCCGTTAAATATAGCGGAGAGAATGCAGCATTTTTCAATGCTGAAGAATTATTTACCAAAGCTCAGTATGGCGCGGCCAAACAAGAGTTCAGGGTTTTTATCGATGCTTGTAGTGCCCAAAAGCGCAATGAGCACGACCCTTACTTAGTCAAGGCCTACTATTACGAAGGCATGTCTGCGTTGAAACTATACAACAACGACGCTATTCCATTGCTCGAGCAATTCAATAAAACATACCCTGAGAATAACTTCAGGAATGAAATAGCGATAGGTGTGGGTTCTTATCACTTTCAGGCAGAAGATTATTTAGCGGCTCAAGCGGCATTTGCGCAAATCAATTTAAGCGGATTAAGCGCCGAGCAAAAAGAAGAAGTTTTGTTCAAATTGGGATATTCCGCGTATCAAAACGAAGATCAAGATGCCGCTTATTTGGCATTTAAAGAAATCAAAGGAGGAACTACCCAGTACTCCAAACCAGCATTGTATTATTACGCTCATATCAGTTATGTGCGTTCTGCATTGCAAGAAGCGCTCGAGGGTTTTCAGGCACTTCAAAAAGATTCAACGTTTTGCGGAGTTGTACCTTACTACATTGCACAGATTCTCTACAAGCAAAGCAAGTTCCAGGAAGTAATCGATTTTGCACCTACCGTACTTAATTGCGGATTTGTCAATAATGAGTTTGATATTCAGCATATTATAGGAAACGCTTATTATCAAATAGGTAAATATGACTTGGCCTTGCCATTCTTGGAGCGTTACCACCAAAATGCACGCGGTACCCGTGATGACTACTATGAGTTGGGTTTTGCCTACTACAAAGTCAAACAGTTTGAAAAAGCAATCAAAAACTTTGATCGTGTTACGCGTTCAAAAGACAGCTTGGCTCATATTGCCATGTATCAAATTGGCGATGCGTATTTGCAACTCAATAAACTCTTGCCTGCGCGCAGTGCATTTGAGCGCGCTGCGGAAATGAACTTCCTACCGCAAATTCAGGAAGATGCCTTATTCCAATTTGCGGTGTTGTCTTTCAAGGTGGACATCAATCCTTATGACGAATCAGTGCGCGCCTTTGAAAATTATTTGAGCCAATACCCCGATTCCAAAAGAAAGCGCGATGTATATCAATACTTGGTAAACGTGTATACCAATACTTCTAATTTCGCTAAGGCACTAGAATCGATCGAAAAGTTACCCTCAAAAGACGCCCAACTGAAGAAAGTATATCAAACAGTGGCATTTAACTATGGGGTTGAATTATTCCAAAAAGGTCAACTTACGGAGGCTTACACTGCCTTTAAACGCGTAGACACCTATCCTATGGATCCGCAAATGGTGGCGTTATCGCGCTACTGGATGGCGGATATTTCGTTTCGAAAAAATGAATTATCAGCGGCCATTAATATGTACCGCGACTTCATCAATTCGCCGGCTTCCAATTCTTTACCAGAGAAAGTAGATGCGTATTATAATATCGGTTACGCATACTTAGAGCAGGGCAAACGCGACGAAGCAATCCAATCTTTTCGCACATACTTACAGCTCAATCCAAATAAAGAGAATAAAGTGGTAGATGCTACATTCCGCATCGCCGATGCTTACTATGTAAACAAACAAAATTTACAAGCAAGTCAGTATTACCAACAGGCATACAACCTCAATTCAGCACTCAACGACAAGGCTTTGTTTTATTTGGCAAAAGCCCAAGGGTTCAATGGGCAGCTCAATGAAAAAGCACAAACGCTCAGTAAATTACTGAAAGAAGAACCGGTTTCAAAGTACCGCATGAATGCCGAGTATGAATTGGCTCGAACCTATATGTCTCAGCTTAATTACGATGCTGCACTCACCACCTACCAAGACTTTTTATCTGAGTTCCCGAAGTCTCCATATTTACTTGATGTCAAGTTAGATGTGGCCGATATCTACTATAAAAAGTGGGATTACACGAAGTCAGAAGCTGCTTATCTAGAAATTTTAGCAAGCTACGAACAGCAAAGAGAGGTGTGCAAGAAAGTTGTCATGAACCTCATAGATGTCTATAATGCGCAGAAAAAACCAGATATGGCATCAGATGTTATTGATCGCTACCCTTGTGCCAACATCTCTACCGAAGAAAAAGAGAACATTTTTTATTCGCCAGCGCTGGCAGCCTACGAAGACACCAACTTTAGGGAAGCCGTCGAGAAATTTGAGATTTACCTCAATAAATTCCCGAACGGACGCTATGTGAATGAAACTTATTTTTACTTAGGAAATAGCTTGCTCAAAACCAAAGATTCGAGTGCTGCGATTGCGCAATTTGAAAAATATTTAGCTACAAGTGTTTCAACTTATGCCGAGTATGCCTCGACAAAAACGGCAGCGTATTATTACATCAAAAAGAACTATGGCAAAGCGCTGCAGTTTTATCAAAAAATGGAGGCAGCCGCAACCAAACCAACAAGCACCTTTGATGCAAAGCTCGGCATCATGCGCTGTGCATTTATGGAGGCCAATTATACTTTGGCGAAGGAAAATGCCAGTTTTGTTTTAGAAAATGCAGCACTAACACCGCAGTTGAAAGTAGAGGCTGAATATGCAACAGGTTTGTCTAATTACCACCTTAAGCAATACGAAGCAGCCAAGCCGTCTCTAGAGTGGCTCGTCAAAAACACCACTACCTCTATGGGCTCTGAGGCGAAGTATTTACTTGCAGATATTTATTTTGGCCAGCAAATGTACGACGAGGCTGAAGCTGAGGTCAAGGCATTGCTTAAAATGAAACCTAGCTACAATTATTGGGTCGCTAAAGGTCTTCTCATCCAAGCGCGCGTGCACATCAGCCGTGAAGATTTATTCCAGGCAGAGCAAACGCTCAAATCAGTATTGGATTTTTATCCTGATCAACAAGATGGTGTTTTGGCAGAAGCATCAGACTTGTGGGACGAGCTCATGCAGCTCAAAAACCCGCCAGTTAATGAGGAACCACAACCAGAAATGAAAATTGAAATCAACGAAGAGTAAGCCATGAAAGCATTGATCAGCACACTTGTTTTTCTACTGTTGACGCTATATGTTGGCGCACAGCAAGGAGAGAACAGCATTACCGTTTATACAATTACCAATCAGCAGGTTGAGCCGGCAAGTCGTATTTTGGAGCATCCAAAAATTATCGATTCTGTCAAGGCAACAGCCGTGAAAGACTATCCGCTTTTGTTTTTTCAGGCTGAAACAAAAATTTTACTCGATACCATAGAGGCCGCAACGGTTGAGACTTCAGAGAAGTTAGCTAAGTTGTATCCTTTTTATGTGAAAGCGGGGATTGGCTCGGTAGTGATGCCATTAGGCGAGATTTATTATTCGTCTGACCGCTCCAGAAATTTGGTTTATGGTGCGCATATCAAGCACCTGAGCTCTTTTGGCGACATCAAAGACCGTTCCAAGACAATTTACGCTCCTGCCCAATACGACCGCTCTGCTGCTAATGCTTATTTCGGACTCAACGAGCGCAATTATCAGTTCAAATTAGATGCGAATTACAGCAATAATGGTTTTCATTATTACGGCATTCCGATTGATACAATTTCCGCGGATAGCATTGCCCAACGTTTTCAATTGATGCAAGGAGCAGCTGAGTACACTTGGTTGCGCGGTGATTCTGCTAAACTGAATTTATCTTTTCAAGCAGATTACAAGCACTTTTTTACGCTTCCATCAGACACAGCCAAGATTTGGCGTAGCAAAGAAGACAACTTTGCATTCAAAACACGCGGTTGGTATAACTATAAAAACGAGCATTTCTATGCCGATTTAGGCCTTCGCTTTAATGGCTACAAACGCGGTATTTTAGATAGCGTTTACATTATCGGCGATACGGGTTTTGTAGCAAATAATACCATCATCGATTTCAAGCCTGGCGTTTGGACCCAAGCTTTAACGGATCGTTTGAAGGTAGAACTTGGCGTTACGATTACTGCAGACATAGCCGCACTTGGCACCGAATTTTATGTATATCCAAATGCCGAGTTCAAATATGCGATGTTCAACAACATCTTTATTCCGTACATTGGCTTGCGAGGTGGCTTGAAGCAAAACACCCTTCAGGGCTTAACACAAGTTAATCCGTTTATTCATACAAACATTGCTTTGCGAAATGAGCACAACCCATATGATATCTATGGTGGGTTTAAAGGCACACTCAGTAAAACACTCAGTTTTAATGTAGGTGTTCATTTCTTGCACATCGAAAACAAGGCATTTTTTGTAACAGACACGCTCCCTACTTTTGATAATTATTTAACGGTCATTTACGATACCCTCAACCAAACTACCTTTGAAGGATCTTTGAGTTACCAGGCTGCTGAAAAACTGAAAATTGACGTTATGGGTCGCTACAATATCTATCAATTGTACCACAACGCATTTGCTTGGAACCTACCTGTTTTACAATTTATGGCGAGAGGATCTTACAATTTGTATGATAAGTTCTATGCGCAAATTGATGCCAATATTGAAACAGGTCGAAAAGCCCTCGTAAGGTCAGGCGCTCCTGATGTCATGACTGAAGGCACGCAGTCTTATGTTGACCTTGGAGCCATTGTGGACGTTAATTTAGGATTGGAGTATCGCTACACGCCAAGAATCTCTTTATTCTTACAAGCCAATAATTTAGCTGCTCAGCGCTATAATCGTTGGTATAGCTATCCTGTACAACCGTTCCAAGTAATGGGCGGCGTTACGGCTCGTTTCTAATGAAGTCAGAAGGATTTGTCTTAGTTAATTTAGGCGCTTCGGCCACAGCTTTTTCGTTAGAAGCGATCACGCTATCTGCACTTCAGAGTGACGAAGTTTTAATTGAATCTGAAGCTTTTGGGCTCAATTATGCCGATGTAATGGCGCGTTTGGGTTTATATCGAGAGGCGCCCCCAAGGCCTTGTGTGCTCGGTTATGAACTAGTTGGGCGTATCATTGAAGTTGGCTCAGCTGTAGATGCTCAGTTAATTGGCCAACGCGTGTTGGCATTTACACGATTTGGCGCCTATGCCCGCCATGCCAAAACAACTTCGAATGCCATTGTATGTATCGGTGACTTGCCAGCACATGAAGCACTTCCGTTTGCTACGCAAGGTGTAACCGCTCATTACATGGCAGAGGTCCTCTCGCCAATTCAAGCTCATGACCAGGTGTTGGTTCATGCCGCTGCTGGAGGAGTTGGCAGTTTTTTGGTTCAATTGGCCAAGCGCAAAGGCGCAACCGTGATTGCGAAAATTGGCAGTGATGCCAAGAAAGCGTATCTAGCGTCTTTTGGAGTTGATCTTATTGTGAATTATCATAAAGAAGATTATTTCAAAACCATTCAAACTCATTTAGGGGCTCACAAACTCTCTGCTTCATTCAATGCTGTTGGTGGCAAAACAGCAAAACAAGATCTAAAACTACTCGGGCCCGGCGGCAGACTTTTCTTGTTTGGCGGCGCGGATTTAGCCACTCGCAAAGGGCTATTCGGTAAACTTTCTTTTCTTTGGGAGATGGGTGTGGTGTTGCCGATAGGCCTCATGATGCAATCCAAAAACTTATTAGGGGTGAACATGCTAAAAATTGCGGATGTGCGTCCGGAGGTCATTCAGAATAGTATGGAAGAAATGCTGAAGTTGTATGGCGCAGGTGAAATCAAGCTTCCGCATGTAACGGCGTATCCTGTCCATGACTTCGCAAAAGCACATGACGCAATAGGCGGCGGGCAAACTTCAGGAAAAATTGTGGTGACCTGGAATTAGGCCTTGGCCTTAAAAAACCCTTTTAGAAAGTTGAAAACAGGTTTGCGGAACAAAAAGAGCAAAATAAGGTAGGGGATAAGCATGAGGTAAAGAATACCTCCATTGATATTGCTTGCAAAACTGTTTTCGTCTAGACCGCTGCCTTGTTCGGCGAGCATTTTGCATTGCGAACACCCTTGTGCAAGTACATTTTGCGTTTGCACAATTGAGATTAAAATCAATAGAATAAGACTACGCTTCATGGCTTCAGATTACGTTACAAAAATACGCAAGATAGAATCCAATTCAAAATCTTAATTTTGTGATATGCGTATTTTCTTTTTATTCATTTTAAGTGGGGTCTTGTTTGGTGCTTGTCAAGGATCGAGCAGTGCATCGGGCAAAAAAAAGACCCTAGATCAAATGCTTGCCGCACATCCAGACTCTGTTGAATTACTTATTCAAAAAGGCAACATTTTAATGGACTCTTTGGCTTTTGATAAAGCCCTCTCTTTTGGCGCCAAAGCATTCCGTCTCGATTCCAATAATACCGAAGCACGCACGCTTTACGCAGAATGCCTGATCAACAAATCGAATCGCAGTGCTGACGATATCTTTCGGGCCTTTACCATGTATCGAAATTTAGTTAAAAAAGCGCCGAAAAACGTAGCTGCGCTTGTGGGCCTAGCTAACACTTTCGTTCTGCTCAATGACCACGACAACGCATTCAAATACATCAATAAAGCGTTGCGTATCGATAAAACGTATCGCGACGCCTATATTCTAAAAGGCACCATTTACAAACTCGAGGGTAATGTTAAATTGGCCATCTCCTCTTACGAAACAGCCGTTCAACAAGACCCCAATTACTACATGACCTACCTCTTATTAGGCTCCTTGTACGAATACGAAAACGACCCTATCTGCATAGAAAAATACATGACCGCGTATCAATTACAACCCAAAAACACGGAGGTAATTTACGCGCTGGCCTTTGCAAAAGAAAAATTCGGACAAGAAGCCGCGGCGCAGCGCTTGTATCGCAAAATGACGAAAGTAGACTCTACCTTTGCCGATGGATACTTTCATCTAGGTTACCTCGCTCAGTTTTCTTTCAATCAGCCCGACAGCGCCATGTTTTATTATAAGAAAGCGGTTAAAGTGAACTCGCAGCATATTCCGTCTTATCACAATATGGGCCTGCTCTATGAAGATCGAAATGACCTCGCCAATGCGCTGTTTAGTTATGCCAAGGCCTTAAAAGTCGATTCAACGTACCAACTTTCCAAAGACAGAGTTCAAGTATTGCGCAAACGCATATGAAAAGAGTACAACTGATTAGTGAAGTTCTAGGTGACTTTTTACTGCCATTAATTGGTTTTCTATGGTGGGATTGGAACCTCTATTTCATCTTATTATTCATCATTTTTGACCTCAGTATACGGCTCATTTTTGCTTTTTTCAGGCCAGAAAGTCGCAGACTTGAATTACTACTGCGCCCTGTTTTATTTTATATTAGTTTCCTGGTTATCAGTCACTTTTATATTGTACTAAGCGAGCCAACATGGCGTTTTACTACGGCTTTCTCGGCTTTTTTCTGGTACGAAGATTTATTTATTCCACAAGGGCTGATTCTCATTCCGTTGCTGATTTACACAGAGCGCTCTAGGGAACGCATGGAGCTCATGATAACTGGCACTTACAGTGTGGCAGCTCAGCTCAAAAAACTAGGCTCCCGATTGTTGGCCGCCACTATTTTATTCATGCTGATGTCCTTGTGTTTAGCGCTTTTTTCATGGTCGTCAAGCGTTGAAATTTGTTTCTTTTTAAGCGCCTGGTTGCTGCTCATTCTTTATGAAAATAAAGCTGCTTTTTTAAAGGACTAAATCAGTATTTTTGTTCTTCAAGATCACTATGGGAAAAGAACAAACATTAAGCGATAAAAGACAAGCCTTACACGAAGGCGGAGGTGCCGAACGCATTGACAAACAGCACCAGCAAGGCAAACTCACTGCTCGCGAGCGCATTTCATTGCTACTCGACGAAAACAGCTTTCAAGAGATTGGCGCATTTGTAGAGCACAGATCCACGAACTTTGGCCTAGACAAGCAAAAATATCTAGGCGATGGCGTTATTACTGGCTACGGAACCATACACGGCAGACTTGTTTATGTGTATTCTCAAGATTTTACCGTTTTGGGTGGTTCGCTGTCTGAAACGCACGCAGCTAAAATTTGCCGCATCATGGACATGGCCATGAAAAATGGTGCTCCCATCATTGGCATGAACGATTCCGGAGGTGCCCGCATTCAAGAGGGTGTAGTTTCTTTAAGTGGTTATGCCGATATCTTTTTTCGAAATACCCGCGCGTCCGGAACCGTTCCACAACTTTCTCTGATCATGGGCCCATGTGCCGGCGGTGCCGTATATTCGCCAGCACTCACCGATTTTATTTTCATGGTAGAGGAGACCTCCTACATGTTCGTTACAGGGCCAAATGTGGTCAAGACCGTAACGCACGAAGAAGTGAGTTCCGAAGACCTCGGCGGAGCTAAAACTCATGCCGAAAAGTCTGGCGTCAATCATTTTACGGCTGCCAATGATGTCGAGTGCATTCGAAAGGCGAGAGACCTCATAACCTACCTACCTCAAAATGCCAACGAAGAAGCACCGAATACACCAGTTTATAGTTTTCAGGCTTCAAAGAACAAGCAAATTGAACAAATTTTACCTGAAAACGCGAATATACCCTACGATATCAAGCGTGTTATTGATTGCTTGGTCGATGACAACAGCTTTAGAGAAGTCCATGAAGATTTCGCGAAGAATATAGTGGTTGGTTTTGCTCGTTTGGAAGGTAGAACCGTTGGTATTATTGCCAATCAGCCTGCTTCTATGGCGGGGGTTCTAGATATCGACGCTTCTCGCAAAGGCGCTCGTTTTGTCCGTTTTTGCGATTCCTTCAATATCCCACTTTTGGTACTCGAAGATGTGCCGGGCTTTTTGCCAGGCACGGACCAAGAATGGCGCGGCATCATTACGCATGGCGCTAAGTTGCTTTATGCTTTTGCGGAGGCCACAGTTCCTAAAATTACAGTCATCACGAGAAAAGCATATGGCGGAGCCTATTGCGTCATGAACTCGCGCAGCTTAGGTGCTGACCTCAGTTTTGCTTGGCCAACTGCAGAAATTGCCGTTATGGGCGCTAAAGGCGCAGCGGAAATCATCTTTAAAAGAGAGATCGCTTCGGCATCAGATCCTGCTGAAAAATGGCTAGAAAAAGAGGCGGAATACGCCGACACTTTTGCCAATCCTTACAGAGCTGCTGAAAGAGGTATTATCGATGAGGTTTTACTGCCTTCAGAAACCAGAGCAGCGCTCATTAGTGCCTATAAAATGCTCGAGAAAAAAGCGGAGGCATTGCCTCAGAAAAAACATGGCAATATCCCACTTTAGAAAAAGCAGTATTTATTTCGTTTGAAAAGGCAACCTTTTGGGTGCCTTTTTCGTTATAATCAAGCTGTTAACTCTCCAATTTCCTGCATGAAATACAACTCTACTCTACAACCTAAGTCTTACTTACCGTACTTGTTGGCTTTGTTCATGCTATTTGGAGCCTTTTTTGTAGGTTTTGGTCAGCTAGTAAGCCCTTTTAACATTCGTTATCAAACGCAGCAAAAAGGTGCTATTCGCTTCATCAGCAACGTTTCAGTAACCTGTAATTCTTCTACCAATTGTACAGCAGCACAAATTCAAATACCGCCTTCCGGAACAGGTCAGAACAATAGCTTCACGATGTCTTATGTGGATATCGACGGAGACCCTACCACATTTATGTCTTCGAGCGATAGCTTGAATCTTCCGAATTGTTCAGAAATTACTTGGGCGGGTTTATATTGGGGAGGTAAAATCACCACTTCAACTACCAACTATGCGAACAGGAGTAACATTAAAATCAAAGTCAATAATGGTTCCTATCAGGCTTTGACCGCTGATCAAACGCTCAATAATACCACAGGTGCGGTCTCGTATTTTTGTTTTAAAAATATCACAAGCATTGTTCAGGCTGCCGGAATCAAAGGCCGCTTTACCATTGCCGATCAGATACAACAAACTAACAGCACCAATTTATTTGGTGGTTGGACTATTGTTGTCGTATACAAAAACATCTCTGAACCCTATAAAAATCTTACTGTTTTTGATGGTCTCGCAAATGTGAGCCAGGGTTTTTCCTCGAATACAGTTACCATTCCGATTTCCGGCTTCTTGACCCCCTTGTCAGGAGCAGTTTCGTTTGAACTAGGTGTAATTGCCTACGACGGAGACCGCTCACAAACAGGGGATCAGCTCCTTTTTAATGGTGTAGGAACCAATTATGTGCAGGTCTCTGATGCCCTTCATACGGCGACTGACATGTTTAATAGTACAATTGCATACAATGGCGTACTCACACCGTTTCGTAATCCAAATTACAACAACACACTTGGCTACGATGCCACCATTTATATTCCCAATAATGCCGCACAAAATTACCTGAATAACGGTGCCACCTCCGCAAATATACGCGTCACCACAACGTCAGAAACAATTTTATCTCGCGTTATTACGTCTGCCATAGACATCTATGAACCAGACTTAAGGGCAACCGTATTTGTCAATGACCTCAATGGAGGGGGCGTGAACCCCGGCGATATTTTAGAATACACAATTTCGGGCAAGAATATTGGGTCCGATGTTGCGGTGAACTGTTACATTACAGACACACTCGACATTCGAACGAACTATGTTCCGAATTCGCTTGTCGTTATGAACGGCCCAAATGCAGGGGCCAAAACCGATGCAGCAGGTGATGACCAGGCAGAATACGATGCAGTTAACCGCTTTGTAAAATACAGAGTAGGTACCGGCGCTACCGCAAGTAGTGGTGGTAGCATGATCAACACAAATACGGATAGCGTGTTGGTTAAATTTCAAGTCCAGGTTTCGAGCGATTGCCTGATCCTTAAATGTGATTCAACCCTCGAAAACAAAGCCTACATTTTCGGAACTGGTACGCTTTCTGGAAACACCGTTACCAACAATGGTACTTCAGATGTTTACGATGCGTTTGGCTGCCCAACGTCTGCAAATAATGAAGTGACCATCTCTACAGCGTCTTGTCCGCCTGTGAATTTTACTTTCAATGATCCGCTCTGCCCTGGTGACAACCTACAGTTGTCTACTTTGAGCTCCCCTTGGGCTAATTACTATTGGTCGGGCCCACAGGGCTTTACAAGTTCTGTATATAATCCTTCCGTTTCAAACATCAGTACTTTAAATTCTGGTGTTTACGAGTTAGATGTGACGTTCAACGGATCTGCTTGTACGTTTAGCAACATCACCAACTCAATTGTTGTGCATCCAGAGCCAACCATTTCTTTGGTTTCTTTGACCAATGTAACCTGCTACAATGCTGCAAACGGAAGCATCGTAACAAGTGTTACCGGCGGTGCTCCTATTGCCTATCAATGGACCAATAGCCAAACAACGCCAAGTATTAGCAACCTTTCCCCTGGTCTTTATTCACTTCAAGTAACCGATAATTTTACTTGTCAGTCAGACACAAGTTTTTCCATTACCCAACCGAATTTACTCGTTGCAACGGTTCAAATCACTAGTGATTACAACGGTCAAAATATATCTTGTTTCGGCGCTTCCGACGGAAGTATCTCGAGCACAGTAACTGGTGGTACAGCTCCATATACCTATTCTTGGAGCAACGGCGCGACAACAACAAGTCTTTCGAATTTACCGATCGGAACTTATTCCTTAACAGTGACCGACGCCAATGGTTGTACTGCAACTGCAAGTGTGACACTGACCCAACCTTCAGATATTGCACTTACTGCGGTTCCTACCGCTGTTTTGTGCTACGCCGGTACAAATGGAGCGGTAACCACTACCATTGCAGGTGGAACGCTTCCTTACACCATACTTTGGAGTAACGGTCAGATTGCTTCCAACTTAGCCAATTTACAGGCAGGCATTTATGAGATGATCGTTACAGATGCCAACAACTGTAAAGACTCCATCGAATCTACAGTAACTCAGCCAGCTCAACCTCTTTCAGTTACCCACACACAACAAGATGTGTTGTGCTATGGCGACGCTACAGGCTCCATAGACATCACTGTTGCTGGAGGCACACCCGCATATGCTTACAGTTGGTCAATAGGATCAACAAACGAAGATTTAACCGGACTACCTATTGGCACCTATAGTGTGCAAATTACAGATGCTAATGGTTGTATAATCAGCTATGGCGCTACAATACAACAGCCCGTTGCACCTCTTTCTATGTCAGGTCTGGTAACGCCAATTGCCTGCTTTGGCGATAGCGTCGGCGCGGTCAATATCGCTGTTTCAGGTGGTACAACACCTTATTCTTACAACTGGAATAACGGTGCTTACACAACTCAAAACATCAATACTTTACCTGCCGGATCTTATAGCGTTTTAGTTACTGATGACCACCTATGTACGATAACTCAAACTTTCGTGGTTACCCAACCACAGGGTCCGCTTACACTTTCTGAAACGCATCAAGATGCAGGTTGTTCCGGCCCAGGCTCAATTGACCTTACCACCACTGGTGGTACTGCACCGTACTCCTATCTCTGGAGTAATTTGACCTTTAATGAAGATGTCATACCAGCTCCTGCAGGTGCCTACACTGTTCAAGTAGAGGACGGCAATGGTTGTGCCGATTCTCTTTCCGTCACTATTTTAAATTTGGCCGTTCCGATTTTTACCTCAATTACAGGTCAAAATATTTTATGTCTCAACGATTCCACAGGAACAGTAGATTTTTCAGTCACAGGTGGGGTAGCACCATTCAGCTTCACTTGGTCAAACGGAGCCACTACTGAAGATTTATCGGGGGTCCCTGCTGGCACGTACACCGTTTCGGTTACAGATGCCAATAGCTGTGTTGAAATTGATAGCATTACGCTAACTCAGCCGCTTACCTCAATGACCATTACCGAGACCCATACCAATGCAAATTGTTTAGATTCCATTGCCGGGTCAATCAATGCAAGTGTGGTTGGCGGAACGCCAGGTTATACATATAGTTGGAATAATGGTGCAACGACGCAAGATATCGTCGGCATTCAAAATGGTTTGTATGTATTAACCGTGACGGATGCAAACGGTTGTCAAGAAGCACTACCCGTTCAAATTTTAGACCCTTCCAATACGGTAGTTGTGGCATCCACAGTGCATCCGGTGAATTGTTTTGGCGGTGCCGATGGCTGGATAGACCTCACGCCATCAGGTGGAATGCCGGGTTATGTTTATGAATGGGGAACAGGTGCAATTGAGCAAGACATCACCAACTTAGCTGTTGGGCAATACTACGTGAATGTAGAAGATGTCTTGGGCTGCGGTATGTTCATGAGTTTCAACGTAACTCAGCCAATAGGCCCTCTCACCGTGAACGGCACTGTTTATAATGTTGTTTGTCTTGGAGACACCAACGGAATTGTAGATTTAACCATGACGGGCGGCACGAGTCCATATTTCTATCAATGGAATAATGGCGCTACCACTCAAGATATTTATGATTTAAGTGCAGGAACTTATTCTGTCATCGTAACCGATAATAACGGCTGTCAGGCACTTTATTCAGGGGTGGTTACTGCACCAGGTAGCGCCCTTGCAGTCACGCTTTACCCAACACCAGCCTTGTGTTTTGGCACGCCATCGGGAAGCGTAGATTTAACGGTTGCTGGTGGTGTTCCTGGCTAC
>JBEEOT010000014.1:0-86224 GCA_041191505.1 Bacteroidota bacterium
CAACGCACCAACGGTATTCCCATTAGGTGTTACTACCGTTACCTGGACCGTAACCGATGGTTCTGGCAACACAGCAACTACCACTCAAACCGTAACTGTTGTAGACAACGCCAATCCAACGATCGTTGCCCCAGCAGCAATTACCGTAAATACCAATACAGCATGTACTGCAACAGGTGTAGCACTTGGCTCGCCAGTTACTTCAGACAACTGTACGGTAGCAAGTGTGGTGAACAACGCACCGGTAGCATTCCCATTGGGTAACACAACCGTTACCTGGACGGTAACCGATGCTGCAGGTAATACAGCAACTGCAACACAACTTGTAACAGTAGTCGATAACATCAACCCAACCATTACCGCTCCTGCGAACATCACCACAAACGCAACTGCGTCATGTGCAGTAACAGGCTTAACGCTTGGTACGCCAGTGACCTCAGACAACTGTTCAGTGGTAAGTGTGGTGAACAACGCACCGGTAGCGTTCCAATTGGGTACAACAACCGTTACCTGGACCGTAACCGATGGTTCTGGTCATACAGCAACAGCTACACAAACTGTTACTGTTGTAGACAATACCAACCCAACCATCACAGCTCCTGCAAACGTAACCATCAATGCCAACAGCGCATGTGCCGCGTTCAACGTCGCACTTGGAACGCCAGTTACAGCAGACAACTGTTCTGTGGCAAGTGTTGTGAACAACGCACCAACGGTATTCCCATTAGGTGTTACTACCGTTACCTGGACCGTAACCGATGGTTCTGGCAACACAGCAACTACCACTCAAACCGTAACTGTTGAAGCAGCGAATGTAGTATTAGGAACGCCAGTTGTCACCGATAACTGTACTGTAGCCACCGTTACCAACGATGCGCCAGCACTCTTCCCGTTTGGATACACTACCGTTACCTGGACTGTAACAGATGCTGCTGGTAATATCGCTACAGCAACTCAAGTAGTAGAGGTTCGAGACACTGTTGTTCCAGTCGCTGTATTGAGTCCAATTACGGTGAGTCTACAAACAACAGGTTCAGTTTCTATTACTGTTGCAGATGTAAATACCGGAACTTACGATAATTGTGGAATTGCGAACATGACAATTTTCCCAAGTACGTTTACTTGCGACGATTTAGGAGTAAATCAAGTGTTGTTTACTGTTACAGATATTCACGGTAACAAAACGCAAGCTGTTGTGCTTGTGACCGTAGAGTTGAGCGGCATCGATTTAGACTTCGATCAAGTTGACGACGCTTGTGACTCAGAAGTCAATACCACTCAAGCTGTAGTTCCAACCGGATTCACGCCAGATGGCGATCAGTACAATGATTTACTTGTGATTCCTGGACTTGAGGCGTACAACCAAGTAACCTTGGAGGTGTACGACCGCTTTGGAAACAAAGTATACGAACAAGCGCAATATGCAAATGATTGGGATGGAACATCTTCCGTAACAGGCGCAGCGCTTCCAGACGATACATACTATTACATTTTAACCTTAGATCAATTAGTGAAACAAGGCTTTATTTACATCAACCGTATTCATTAATTCTTCACTGATAAAATTTCAATATCATGTTTAAAAATATTTCATACCTCGTATTATTTACTGTTTTCACGTCTGTTGCCTTTGGACAAGCTGACCCAAGTTTTAGAAGAAATCAGTTTAGCGCTTTACTCATTAATCCTGCACAAGCCGGAGCGAATGCCAAAGACGAAATCAGTATTATCGCTGGAAAATCTTTAGTTGGTTTTACTGGTGCTCCACAAACTGTTTCGGCGTTAGGTAACTTCCGTTTGTTCAAGAATATGGGAATCGGGACGGCTTGTTATAATGATCAGTTAGGTCCTATAACAACGAA
Source organism: Bacteroidota bacterium (assembly GCA_041191505.1). Taxonomy (GTDB): domain Bacteria; phylum Bacteroidota; class Bacteroidia; order Flavobacteriales_D; family Crocinitomicaceae; genus UBA952. Next base: position 1,863 of record JBEEOT010000014.1, read on the forward strand.
TCGTGCTTCCTTAGATTTTGCCTACCATTTGAAAGTGAACAAAAACTTTCGCATATCGATGGGCTTGAGAGGTGCCATTTCTAATGTATCCGTAGACTTGCCTTCTTTGACAACAACCGTACTCAACGACCCGCACATGCAAGGTGTCTTGAATTCAGGAACGCGTTTAGATGCAGGTTGGGGTTTGTTGGCCTATAGCAAACATCTTTATTTTGGTTTGGCACAACCTCGCATTTTCAATACTAAATTCACCAATGCGAATCTTACGCAAGTGACAGAAGGGAAATCCTTTGTTGCATACGCAGGAGGAGATGTTCGCCTTTCCAATGAATGGGTTTTGCGTCCGGTAGGGATGGTTCGTTACATCAAAGGTTTGCCAATCATGCTCGATATCTCAGCAACAGGTACTTACCGAAAAATGTTAGATATTGGATTGAATTACCAATTGGGAAGTTCAGTCGGTATTATTGCAGGCCATGAGGTGAATCAAAAATTATATGTTGGTTACAACTATAACTACCCCCTTTCTGGTTTGAATCGCGTTTCTTCCCAATCTCATGAATTGGTTCTTCGTTTGAAATTAGGTCAAGGCAATAGCAGTAAATTTCAAGGCCCTCGTTTTTTTAATTAATGATCCATTTTGATCCTTTTAAAATTGGCATGAAACTTTATTTTTTCGCCTTACTATTCCTTTTTGGAACTACCTACGCTCAGGTTGATCGCTATGAGTTTTCCTCCGCGTGCTTCAATACCACCTATGATGAATACGGTGTACGTATGCTCAATGGTAAAATGTACTTGGTTACAGCCTCATTAGATGAACAAAAACAAGTCATTTTAGACGAGGTAGCCCAAAGACCATTTACAGATATTTATCAACTTGAGGGTTGTGTTATTCAAGATGCCTATTTAAAAAATGCGGAAACGCAAGAAATGTGGTTGGTGAGTTCGATGCACAACGATGGCGCGTTCGCCACCAATCGTTATCAGAGTCGGGTTTATTTTTCTCACAATAATAGCGAAGAGATTGCCTATAATATGGGCTTGTATTACCTCAATCGCCTAGACAGCGGTTGGTCTAATGCAGTGGCCTTTCCTTTGAATTCAGAAAAGTATAATATTGTTCATCCTTATTTCGATGAGCAGACTAAAGCACTCTATTTTTCATCAAATATGCCAGGAGGGCTGGGTGGTTACGATATCTATCGTGTTGCGGTGCTCAACAATGGCTTCGGCTCTGCAGAGCGCGTTGAGTTGGTCAATTCAAGTTCAGACGATTTTTACCCTTTTGTTCAAGCCAATCGTTTGTATTTTGCCTCGAACAGACTTGGGGGGCAAGGTGGCTTAGATGTGTATTGTTTGAATGTAAATGGGCAAACGGAAAACCTCAGTATCAACTCCACTTTTGATGATTTCGACTTAAGTTTTATTGATAACCAAACCGGATTTTTTGCTACGAATAGGCAGTCAAATGGCCTCCATGACGACGCTTACTTTTTTAAATTTACGGCCGCAGAGCAATATGTAATCAATGAACTTGCTTTTGTAGATAGCAGTCTCAATTACAAGAATGAAAGAAGCGAGGCGCTGACGTCCTTATTAGACAAAGTAGGGTCGCCAAATATCCTATTGAATTTGGCCTCAACTTCCATGAAAGCACTCGCCGATTCATCTGAACAATTGCAAAAGGCACTTATGGCGCAAACCGAGGAAACCTATGCGCAACTGAATGCACTTTTGGATACTTTAAATCGTCAAATTGTCGCAGATGCGGGTGCAGATTACGCACTCAAGATGAATGCATTAAGTGAGATCAATAGGGCTATCGAGGCACTCAAGACAAGCAATGACCCTAACGAACAAGCCGCTTTGTTGGCTTTGATTGAGAAGAATTTGAATCTTGTGAATCCGGCGCTTGCCGAACAAAACCGTCGTTACATCGAGACGCTTCAGTACCAACTCAATATCCGTAATCAGAAGTTGTTGGCCCAACAATCGTATAGCAAACAGCTTTCCGAGTCGAGTAAATTGGCATTCTCCGAAGTGTTAAGTTTAGAAAATACCCCTGAAAATCAGCAGTTAAAAGCCGATTTTTCAAACTTCATGTATCAGACTTTATATCTCGATGCAACTTCTGCTATTCAAGATTCCATTCAATCGCTAGAAAAAGCACAGCAAGCCATCCAAGCGTCTATTCAACAAAAGGTGAGTAGCTACTTGCAAACTAAGACAGATGCGGACCCAGCGGTCATGCAAACACTTGATAGTTTGTTGGCTTTACTCAACAATGAAAATGATCCAGCGGCCAAGCTCCAACTCCTTGAGCAAATCAATCAATTGTTGCAAGACGCAGATCCAGCTTTAAGAAATCTTTTGGAAGCCGATCTTCGAGCTTATCAAGACACTTCAAAAAGAATCCTTGCCTTAGAAAAAGAGTTTGAAGCAGTTGCAGCAAAATTCACCGAAACTTTCAAGCAACAATTCATTCAACTCGCCTTAGAGGCAAGTAGTTTAACAAAAGAAGAACTCCAAAAGAGAATTGCCTCCCTTCAAAATATGGCTAGCCTCGATCTAAGCAGCGTGTTTGACCCAGAAGTACCGGTGCTCAGCCCAGAGTTATTGGCTACTTTCCTTGCCAATCACCAGCCTGAGAATATATTATTTGCATTTGATTCTTATGAGCTTGCAGCAACTTATAACCAAACGCTCAACGATTTGGCTAAGTTTGCTTCCAAGTACAAGCAATTCAAGATATTCCTAGATGGCCATACCGACATCACGGGTAGAGCTTCTTATAACTTGCGTTTATCTAAAAATAGAGCTAATAGCGTTCGCACTTATTTAGAAGGACGCGGATTAGATGCTTCAAATTTTGTGATCGCATCTTATGGTTTCAACAAACCTGTCGCTACCAACAAAACCAAAGAAGGACGTCGTTTAAACAGACGCGTTGAAATCAAATTGGTTTCGGTACAATAGTATCTTGCAAAATTCTTGAGCTAGGTTCATTTTAACTTCGGGTTAAAGCATTAATTTTAGTCAAAAAAAAGAATGCCACATCAACTTGAACGTCGCTCCTTTCTTTCCCGACTGAGCCTTGGGCTCGGCGGAGCACTGCTTTTTCCATTTTCGAATTGGGGAAAGCCAAAATCCAACGATATGCAGCAATTGATTTTTAAAATCAGACCCCTCGGCTTCCAATGGGAAACCCTAGATCCATTTTTATTTTGTGTGCACCACGAAGATTTCTTTCCGAAAGGCAACGCGGCTTTAGGCCCCGATCCAAAGCTATTTGAAGGTCGCCATATGGGCCAAGATTTCATCGTTAAGGACGGCTTTCGCATGTACCATGGCTCCACTGTTCCTGGTTTCCCTGGGCACCCACACCGCGGTTTTGAAACCATCACTGTTGTCAGAACCGGTTTGGTTGACCACGCCGATAGCATGGGGGCGGCAGGTCGTTATGGCAACGGCGATGTTCAATGGATGACCGCAGGTAAAGGAGTTCAGCACGCAGAAATGTTTCCGTTGCTCAACCAAGACAAAGACAACCCCTTAGAACTTTTTCAGATTTGGCTCAATTTACCGAAGCGCAGCAAAATGGTAGAGCCGCATTTCAAGATGCTTTGGGCAGAGTCTGTTCCTAAATTTAGTGTTTCATCACCTTCGGGTACAGCTCACGTCGAGGTACTTGTCGGAAAGTTAAGCGCTCATCAGTCTGCCAATACCCCTCCAAATTCTTGGGCGGCCGATGCCAACAACCACGTTGCCATTTACAATATTCACCTAGAGCCAGGCGCTACTTTTGAGCTGCCTGCAACAGCTACTGGGGTCAATCGCAGTATTTATTATTACGAGGGTAATGGCTTACAAATTGGCGGCCAAACAATTGCGCATTACCACGCTGCTGATGTCGATGCGGCGCAGGTTTGTACTTTTAAAAATGGTACTGAAAGTTCCAAAGTATTGGTGCTGCAAGGGCGCCCGATCAACGAACCTGTTGTACAGCACGGCCCGTTTGTCATGAATACCAAAGAAGAAATCTACCAAGCTTTCCAAGACTATCAAACCACCCAATTCGGTGGCTGGCCTTGGCCGCGCTACGATCAAGTTCACGATGCTAAGTTAGGGCGCTTTGCCAAGCATGCCGACGGCAGGGTAGAGGAACCAAAAGGATAATTCTACCCCTCACTTTTCCTAAAAACAGAAGGAGTCTGCTTGTTTTTCTTCAAAAAAACACGATTGAAATAACTCAAAGACTCAAAACCACAGGCGTTAGCAATATGGCTAATGGTTTCGTCAGTGTATAATAGCATATGGCAGGCTTCTGTGATGCGAAGGTCATTGACGTAATCTGAGAATGTAGTGCCGGTGGCTTTTTTGAAAAATTTACAGAAGTTGCTTTCCGACATATAAATAAGATCTGCAACTTGTTTCAAAGTAATGGCTTCGTGGAAATGATGTTGCAAGTGTGTACACACTTTATTTACCCTCGTTTCAAATTGTTTGGTAATGATGCCGTGGTAATTTTCCGTGGTAAGTGGTTTAGATTTTACCTCACTTAAATGATGGAGAATAGAAAGTAAGGACAATATGCTTTCTAGTCCTGAGGTATTTGCCAATGAATGCAGTTTGGCCTCAAGTTGTTGATTGACTTGAAAACTTAGACCTCTCCATGAAAGATCGATGAGACTTCGGATGTGTCTGCTTTCATTTAGTTTCAAAAATGGTTCAATGAGTTCCTTTGAAAATTGTATGACCAGCGCTTCCGAGGGCGCGCCGCTGTCTAGTTTTCCACACCAAGTATGCGGTAAATTGCTGCCTAATAATACCAAATCCCCTTCTGAAAAATGCGCGTGTGCATTCCCGACTACTCTGTAGCCTCTTCCTTTAAGGATGTAGGTGAGTTCATATTCAGGATGGTAATGCCATTTGAAGTCAAAGGCAGGAACTCGCAAGTGTTTGACGTAAAAACTCGCGTCTCCTTTTTTGGAGGGGATGTCTTCTAATTGTGCCTTCATGAGCTCTTATTGACTAAATATAATCGATAAATTTATATATAATTCAATATAGTATTATAAATATACAAAATCGGATCATTTCACGCCATGTAGAAGTTATATTTTTGAACTACCAATTTTGACTTCATGCAGCAAGTTTTCGACACGCCCTATTTGCTAACGCAAGAGCAAATAGCCTTTTATCAGCAACATCAGTACATCAAACTCAAGCAAGTCTTTGATGCAGACACCATTGCTTATTTAAACGAGCTCATATCTGCACAAGTGAGTCAAATGAATCAAGATCACACACCGCTTGAAGAGCGCAGCACTTATGGCAAAGCCTTTCTGCAACTCTTTAATTTATGGCGCGAAAACCCGCTTGTCGAAGAATTGATTTTGAGTCAGCGCTTAGGTAAAATTGCCGCTGACTTAATGCAGGTCGATGGCGTGCGCCTTTATCACGATCAAGCGCTGTTCAAAGAAGGTGGCGGCGGCATAACACCTTGGCATGCCGACCAGTACTACTGGCCCTTGGCAACGGATAAAACCGTCACAGCCTGGATTCCATTGCAAGCCACACCTTTAGAAATGGGGCCGTTGGAGTTCAGTGCCGGAAGTCATGTCATTGTAGAGGGTCGAGAGCTAGAAATTGGCGACCAAAGTGAGGCCGTGATGCAAAAAAAATTGCGGGTTACGGATTTTCAGCACGTCATTGAGCCTTTTGATATCGGTGAAATCAGTTTTCATTCGGGTTGGGTTTTTCACCGGGCAGGAGCCAACACCACCCAAGACATGAGAAAAGTCATGACCATTATTTACATGGATAAGGACATGTTGCTCAAGCAGCCCGATAATGCCAATCAAGAAAACGATTGGAAAACTTGGTGCCCCGGAGCGCAAATTGGAGAGGTCATCCAAACGCCTCTCAATCCTGTCATTTACGCTAAATAAGCCATGGAGATCAAATACCTTTGTACGTATTGGGGATCAGAAGATCTTTGTGCGAAAGCTTTTTTAGACAAAGTGCTTTCCAACGGCTTCGATGGCGTAGAAATCAACTTTCCGGATGATCAGCAATTTGTGGATGAATTTATGTCAGAATTGGAGCGCATCCGCAAGACGAGCCATCCAGATTTTATCTTCATTGCGCAACAGGTGCTTTCAAACGAAATTGAAACTGTTGCTGCGTACATAGAACGGTTGACAGAGCGACTGCATTTTCTCGTTGGCTTAAATCCAAATGCAATCAACTCGCATACAGGCAAAGACTTTTTTGATTTCGAGGCCAATTTAAATATCCTTCATTTGACCGAAGAGATTGCAGCCAAGTCTGGCATACCCATTTGGCATGAAATCCATAGGGGCAGGTTTTCCTTTCATCTGAAAACACTCCTGGACTACCTTGCCATTTTTCCGGAGCTCAAACTAATTGCCGATTTTTCGCATTTTTGTGTCGTTTCAGAAAGTGATTTAAGTGACCAAAAAGAACTATTGACACGCATCTATCCAAACATAAAGCACATCCATGCCCGCATAGGATTTGCGCAAAGTCCGCAGGTGAACCACCCGTTTGCACCAGAATGGCAAACGCAATTGGATCAATATACCACATGGTGGAAAGAAATCATTCATTTTCATGCGCATAAAGGAGCTGCGTATTTGACCATTACCCCAGAGTTTGGGCCTTACCCATACATGCCGCAAGCACCCTTCACCCAACAGCCATTGTCTGACCAATGGGAAGTGAATAGCCTAATGAAAACCTATTTACAAGAAAACTTGAAGGTATGAAGTTAAAATGGATGGTTTTGCTCTGTTTTGTATGTTTGGCTTGGATGCTATCCGCGCAGAAGTACAATAAATTTGTCAATCCTTTTATCGGAACCGACGGAACAGGTCATACCTTTCCGGGGCCGTCCATGCCCTTTGGGATGGTGCAGCCTGGGCCCGATAACCAAGATTATGGCTGGAATCACACGAGTGGTTATCAGTACAAAGACACTTTCTTGATGGGTTTCTCGCAAACGCGCCTCAGCGGTACGGGCATCAATGAAATGGGCGACATTCTATTGTTACCGATCAATCCGCAAAAAGAAAATTTAAAGAACGCGTATTTCAAAGCATCGGAGCAGGCCAGCCCTGGCTATTATGCCCTGACCAAACAAGACGGCGTTAAGGTAGAACTCACGTGCTCAGAAAGAGTGGCCTTTCATCAATATACCTTCCCCGAAAAAGAAGCGCAGGTTTACATCGATTTTCAGCATGGTTTGCGCTTTGTCTTTGAAGAAAACGATCCGAAAGGATTGGTGCTCGAAAGTCAGGTTACTTTTGAAGACAGCACCACGATATCTGGGTATTGTTACACCGATAATTGGGTGAAGCGCAAGTATTTCTTTACCATGACCTTTGATCATCCTTTTGTGAAATCAACAGCCCTTTCTCAAAAGCCAAACGACAAAGCGCCTCATTACCTCCTGGATTTTGTGCTCGATGCGTCCAAGACCTTAAAAGTAAAAATTGCGCTATCTGCGGTCAGTGTAGAAGGAGCAAAGGACAATTTGGAGGTAGAAATCAACCATTGGGATTTTCAAAAAGTGCGCAATGAAAACCAAAAAAGTTGGGAAAACTATTTATCGAGAATTGACATCAAGGCACCTCGACATCAAAAAGAGGTCTTTTACACTTCTTTGTACCATTTGCTATTGCAACCTTCGAATATTGCAGATGTAGATGGCCGTTACCGTGGCGCCGATGACCAAGTGCGGCTAGCGCCCAATAAGGTGTATTATTCCACGCTTTCTAATTGGGATGTATATCGAGCTACCTTTCCGCTGTTGCAAATTGTCGCGCCAGAAAAAATCGATGGCATTGTTCAGACCATGCTGTTGCACCACCAAGCCAAAGGTTTTTTACCCATCTGGACCGCCTGGGGCCAAGACAACTATTGCATGATCGGCAACCACGCCATCCCGATGATTTTATCGGCTTATCAGAACGGCTTCAAGGGTTTTAACGCGGAGGAGGCGCTCAATGCCATGGTTGAAACCAGCACCAAAAGTCATATCAATTCAAACTGGGAAATGTACACCAAGTTTGGCTATTACCCCTTCGATCTTTTGGACAACGAATCCGTTTCTAGAACCCTCGAAAGCGGCTATGACGATTGGTGTGTGTCGGCACTGGCAAGCAAACTTGGTCGTGAAGATATTGTGCTGGACTTTCAGAAAAGAGCAGCGTATTACCGAAACTTGTATGATCCTGAAACAACCTTTTTACGTGGAAAGCACTCGAATGGACAATTCCGCACACCATTTGATCCGCTCATGGCTACGTCACCTTTGAACAACCCCGGCGATTACACTGAGGCCAACGCTTGGCAGTATTTTTGGACGCCAGCCCAACACGATGTGCCTGGAATGATGCACTTACTCGGTGGCAAAGAACAGTTTACCCAAAAATTGAATGCGTTTTTCACGACCGAAGCACTCAACCCAAATAAGTTCCTCGGGCAAGAAGCCATGATTGGTCAGTATGCGCACGGCAATGAGCCGAGTCACCACATCATTTATTTGTATGCGTTTACCGATCAGTTTAAAACAGGCCAAAAGTATATCCATCAGGTCATTACCGATTTCCATCAAAATACGCCCAACGGCATGATCGGCAACGACGACTGCGGCCAAATGAGCGCGTGGTACATCCTTTCCAGTTTAGGATTTTATCCGGTGAATCCGGCCGAGGGTACTTTTGTAATCGGTAGTCCGCAGGTCAAAAAGGCCGTTTTGCAACTCGGCCAACACAAGTGTTTTGTGATCAAAGCCCAGCATTTGTCCGAGGCAAATATTTATCAAGAAAACCCAATACTTAACAAGCAAGTTTTAGACATACCCATCATTCGCTATACGGAGGTCATGTCGGGCGGTGTCTTGAAATTCCACATGCAAAACCATTAAAATCTTTCAAATGAGAAATGCATACTTCTTACTACTGATCCTGTTTTTAGGACAACAACTTTGGGCACAAAAAGCCACGAAAGGCGAGGTGCTTTACCATGTTTGCCAGCGCAGTTTCTATGACAGCAATGGCGATTTGCAAGGCGACCTCCAAGGCCTGCGTCTAAAGCTCCCTTACTTGCAAGATCTCGGCGTGACCTCCATCTTATTGTTTCCGCTCTATGAGGCCGACTGCTACCATAATTATTTTGCCAATGATTTCGAGAAAATCGACCCGGAATTTGGCACTATCCAAGATTACATCGAGCTCGTCAAAGAAGTGCACCGCCGCGGCATGAAAATCTACTTGGATATGGAGACCCAGTACGTGACCTCCGAACATTTGTGGTGGAAAGACGCTGTTGGCAACCTCAATTCTCAATACAGCGATTTTATCCTCTTTGAAGATAGCGCGCATCAGACACCTGCCACCATGGTATTTGATCTGAGATTACTCAATGGTTTTGACGGCAAAGTGATCTACGCAACAACCGTGAATTTGAAGAGCCAAAAAGTCCTGGATTACAATATCGAGTTGTTCTCTTATTTCCTTGACCCGAATCAGGATGGTTATTTCGACGACGGCGTAGATGGTTTCAGACTAGATCATGCCATGGATCATCTGGACGGAAAGCCCACACTTACCAACCTCTTTGCCGAATTCTGGAAACCGCTCATCGCTGTACTTAAAGAGGTAAATCCGGAGGTCAAGATTGTCGCCGAGCAAGCCAATTGGGAAGATTACGGCTTCGAATACTTCGAAAAAGCTACCGTGGACCGCATGTTTGGCTTTGGCCTTCAAAAATCTATTTTGGCCTTTGACAAGCAGCTGATTACAGAAAATGCACAAAAGATTTTATGCGAAACACCAAAAGGTAAGGAACAGTTGATTTTCATTGAAAACCACGACATCGATCGCTTTGCATCACTAGACTTCCCGCTAGAGAAACAAAAGACGGCTGCTGCGCTCATGCTCTTGATGGGCGGCGTTCCGTCTATATATTACGGTCAAGAAATTGGCATGCAAGGCAAAGTCTATTCTTTTGGCAATACGGATGGCAATGACATCGGCCGCCGAGAAGCTTTCGAGTGGTACCAAAGTGGGGCAGGAGAAGGCATGTCGTATTGGTACAAAAACTCAGGCGCCTGGTGGACCCAGGCCAACGCAAAGCCCAACGACGGCATTTCTTTGGAAGAGCAGCGCAACAATCCAAATTCCTTGTTCAATTGGTATAAAGCGATGATCGCTCTCAAACAAAGCAACGCAGCCTTGGCTATTGGTTCGTATGAAAATGTTCCCAATGAAAACCAAAATGTATTCAGTTTTTACCGTATTCAAGGGCGTAAAAAGGTGCTGGTAGTGGCGAATTTATCCCCAGAAAACCAACAAGTGCTTTTCAAGCAAGAAGTAAAAAAGGCTACGAATTTGCTCGATAAAAAGATACCCTTTGAAAAACAAATGAACCTGTTGCCTTATGAGGTGCGGGTTTGGGAAGTGGATGTAGTAAAGCAGACGGTGCACCTGCTACCAAGTTCTAATTCTTCCTACGAATAAAATATACGCCACTTTACCGCGTTGCTGTCTCAAGTTAAATAGTCAAAACTTGAAAATGATGCAACGATTCACTACCCAACTTTTATTTACAACGGTGCTTCTTGCCGGACTTTTCGCTTGTTCCAAAAGAGGTTGTACCGATCCAAACGCTTCTAATTACAATCCCGCGGCCCAAAAGAATAATGGTAAATGTGTTTACATCCCCGGCATCAAATTAATTGGAGATGCCACTCTGCATTTGCCAGTTGGTGGTGAATTGATCGATGAAGGTGCAATTGCACTAGATGTCGATGGCAGCAAGCCAAGCGTAGCGGTGGTCAATATGGTCAATACGGCTAAAAAAGGAAATTACACTATCCAATATTCAGCCCAACTGAAATCTGGTGAAGTTACGACCACCCGCAATGTTGTGGTGGCCTTTGATCGTTCCAATTGGGTGGGCACTTGGAAAACTCATGGAGATTGCAATGGGGTCTTTTTCCCAGATTCGACGGTAACATTTGTGATTGGTGCCCAAGATGGCCTGATTCAGACTACAGATATGTTTGCCTATTCTCCAAATGCAGAAATAGATGCTCATATCGATCAGCAACAGATTGCCCTTCACCAACAATACATTCAAGTGAGCAATATGTGGCTATCACGATTTTCTGCCGTAGGCGAAATGAATGACGCCGGATCTGCATTCAAATTAAAATTTTCTTACAAGAACTTGGTTTCAAATTCTGCGTTCGGTGTTCCGGGAACTTGTACTTTGAAATATACGAAGGTGGAGTAGGGGATTGGCTCAATCAATCTTCAAAAAGTTCCCTTTTACGACGCCGCCAGATTTCGTGGTAAGCGCGAAATAATAAGCACCTTGTTGCAAATAACTCACATCAATAGATGAGGTTTGGCTTGTGCCGATTAATTTGCCGTCAAGTGCGTGAATTGTGACTTGTTCAATATCCTCAGCGGCGCTGAAATACAATGTTTCGCTTGTTGGATTCGGGAATGCTTCGCAATGAATATCTTGTTCTTCAATTGAATTGGTCAGGTTGATCACCGGAAAAATAGCCATCGCTACATCAAGTTGGTTCAGCCAAGCATCGTGCAGATTGACCAACGTGCCGTCTGCTTGAACTTCAAATGAATGGCTTGCTGCCAAAGGGAAATTGCCATTGAGGTTAGACATAATACCGATGTTGTCTCCAGGGGTTGTGGGCAGTTCAATCATGACCAAAATATCTTTCGAACTTGGAATTGCTACCGGATTACTGAAAACAACATCCACATTGTATGGTTTGCCACCTAGCGCTAAAGGTCCTCCCAAGTAATAGTAGTTGTCCGTAACGGTATCCAGATTTTGAAGCGCGTATGTTTGTTGTCCGAGCAGTGCGCCGAGGCTATCTATTGTTGCGAATTCATAGATTTTTACCGTGAATTGACCTGCTCCAGAATTGTTGCTTTTGAACGGAATCCAGGCGAGTACATTGGTGAGGTAACCATTGCTGTTAGGTAGGCCTGTCTGCGCGTTGAAGCGCATTCCTTTTTCTAGATCACCTAACTCGTTATTGCCCGTTGCATAGCCATTGCCCGCAGTTACGTAAACCCCAGCATTGAAAAGGTTGTATTCAAAAAAATCCGAAATGGAAACCGTTTGCGCTGAGCTCGTGGCGATATTCAATAGGAGAAGCGTTGTAATTAATTTCTTCATGAGGGTTTATTGTTTTACTAGCTTTCCCGTTGATATTTTTCCAGAGCTATCCTCAAATTCATAATAGTAAATACCTTTTACAAGGTGTTCTGTATTTATTGATGTTGAATTTGTAAATGAATGTTGTAAAATTTGTTGACCAAGAAAGTTGTATAGTGAAATGACCGATTGTTCATTATTTAGATATTGAAGTTTAAAGAGATTAGCGAAGGGATTTGGAGCAATCGATATTTTTAATTCCTCTGTAAACTCATCAATACTGGAGGTGTTGAAAAGAAATGGACATGCTGCAATATCTTGAATTTGACTTCCAACATTCAGAATGCCAATCTGAGAAAAAGATACTAAATTTCCGTTCACCGTTCCTCTCATTAATGCGTTTGCAATTGGTAACTGCAGGACTGCATAAAATGTATTGTTAAGTAATGCCAGCCCTGGTTGAATTAAATTTGCCGGAAGTCCAGTAACTTGTAAAGTATCAATAGGGTTCCCTGTTGAATCAAACTTGTACAAAAAGTTTGCATTTGTAACAAGAACATAAAAATTATCTACACTATCAGTTGCAACATCATAAATACTGTTGGGAGAGGTGAATAACACAACATTTACGGCGTTTGAGTTGCCATCGTAACTGTATATACTTCCAGATGTCCCTCTATGGTTGTAAATATGATTAACACCACCCCCTAAATTACCTGCATTCGTTGATGTAGAGTGATTTGTACTTAGCCATCCTGTTTGTTCCCTGTAATAATAAGTATCCTGAATTGTTGTGTAAAATGTTGGGGAATAATTGCCACCATTTAGATTATTGCTTATTGTTAAACCTTTGGGATTAAGCGCTGGGATGGAGTCAATAAATTCAGGCAAAGTAGGGCTTGAATTTACATTCCCAATTTTATAAATTAAATTATTACTTGTTAATACATAAATCGAATTCATTCCGCTTGCTGAACAATCAGGTTTGATTTGTCCAAAACCTGTCAATGTAAGGAACATAAATAACAAAAGTGTAATCATAGTTTTCATAAGCTTAGCTTTAATTAAGTTTTGACTTAGAGTCGTTGTCATAGACAGGTTATTTATCAATTATTAATTTTTCAACTTTTTTGTTGCCATTACTGTCTATATAAATTAAATAAGCGCCATTTGAGAGCAGATCGGTATTCACCTCGTTTAATCCGATTGCACCTTTGATGTTAAAAATGCGTTGGCCGGTAATTCGGTAAATACTTATATCAGATTTATAATCAACCTGAATATATAATTTATTTGTTGCAGGATTAGGAAAAATAAAAGAACCTGAGTCCAAATGAGTATTTGAATTCGTTGAGGCAGTCAGATTACTCGTATTTTTTAATAAGGCACCATAATTTCCGGATACAAACCCAATATTATTTGCAGTGAAATCAATATCGAATAGTACATTTCCTGCTCCAGTAAGGTCAATATTCCAGGTTAATCCTCCGTCGTTTGTTTTTAAGATTCTCCCACCATTTTCGCCTTCCCCACCAACTGCATAACCGATGTTATTATTTATGAAAGCAATTGCGCCTAGGTAATAAAATGTATTATCATTAAATACCACAGACCAATTATCGCCAGAATCGGTAGTTTTTAAGATGACGCCCATATTTCCTACAACAAAACCGGTATCGATTGATGTGAAAAATGAATTCCTAAGAAAATTGGTTACTCCAGTCGTAATTAGGTTCCAAGAAACACCACTATCGTTTGTTTTATAAATTTTACCATTGTCTGATAAAATGAAGCCAATATTCGAAGTGATAAAGTTTACGTCAGTAGTTGAAACCCCGAGATTCGTTAGCACATTCCAATTGGCGCCTCCATTGGTTGTCTTGAGTAAAGTCCCATTTTCAGATAATACATAAGCAGTGTCCAAGGATTGAATAAAAATTGACACAAGATATTGAGAAGTACCACTGTTTTGAACGGACCAATTTTGACCTCCATTAACCGTTTTCAATATGCTACCATTTGTTCCTACAACAAAACCATTGTTTTGATCAATAAATTCACAATCAAAAAATATTTTCAACTCATCGTTGTATTGTGAATTCCATGTCAAACCTTGATCTGAAGAGCTATATATTCTCCCTTTGTTTCCAACGGCATGTATGGTATTGTTTCCCGTACATTCTAAAGCATACAAGTATTCATCCAAGACACTATGCTGATTTAACCAATTAACACCAGCGTCAACGGTTTTTAATATTTGACCACCCCAACCAACAGCGAGTAAGATGTTGGCGCCAAGCAATGAGTTTGAAGTGATGTCCATAATATGGTAATCGGCATCAGTTGTTTGTTCAAACCAACTACTGCCCCCATTGATTGTTTTATAAATGTGTCCTGCATCAGTTGTGATGTAACCATTATTTGGATCTGTAAAGAATATAGAATTGAGATAACTTGTTGAAATAAACACTGGCGCAGACCACGTAGCACCCCCATTTGTTGTTTTTCTTACGGTTCCTCCTGAGTAACTAATTAAATAACCGGTCGCGGCATTTATAAAGAAAATGGAAGAAAAATGTTCAGTAACACCTGTGCTTATCTGGTACCAATTTATTCCAGCATCGGTTGTTTTCAAAATTGTACCATTTGAACCAGAAATGTAACCTGTATTTAAATCGGTGAAAAAAACTTTAGATAAATGTGAAACCGTACCGCTGGTCATTTGAATCCATGATACTCCGGCATCATCGGTTTTGAAGATTGTTCCTAAGCGACCAACAGCATAGCCCGTATTTGAATTTGTGAACGTAATGGAATTAATCCCATCTGTATTTAAATTTTGAGGTGCTTGCCAATTATTTCCCCCATCTGATGTTTTAATGATTACACCATTTATTCCAGCTGCATACCCAATGTTTTGATCGGTAAAAAACACGGTGTTTAAAACTTCAGATACGCCACTATTTTGTATTTCCCAACTATTTCCGGAATTGATAGTTTTAATTATTCTACCATGATATCCAACAGAATAACCTACTGTTTGATTCGGGAAATAAACGGCTAAAAGATGATTTCCTTGCGGTGAAGGACTCACCCAATTCCAACTATTTTGGGCGTTCAAGAACCCTATGCAAAATACAACGAGTAAAGTAGTGATGGTATTCATAAAATATCAATTTGTAAGCAATTATAGTTCATTACATGTGTAAACCCGCATTTCTTAAAGGGTTCATAAAAATAATCAATAATATTTTAGAAATCAATCAGATAACACTACGTCAGAATGGGATTCACGCGCTTTCATCGCGCGATCTTGTTTTTAGATCACAAGAAAAAGTCTTTTTGTTGGGATTAAAGATCCCATTGAACCGACGTGCAGTGGATAAAAGCGATCAATCGTTACTTTTTTTATAGAATAAATGCTGCGCATTCATTTCATTCGGTCACTCCAAATTTGAAGCGAGCTTCATTTGTTTTGACCTACATTCAATTATTTCCTACGGAAATTTATTCCATAAAAAAAGCACCTACTTGAGGTGCTTTTATCAGAGTGATTCCGCTGGGATTCGAACCCAGGGCCCATACATTAAAAGTGTATTGCTCTACCAGCTGAATTGCCAAGCGTCTAATTATGGTGAAAGAAAGGGTCTTTTTGATAGGAATGATGGGCAGTGGGAAGTCCGTAGTTGGCGCAGAACTTGCTGCACGCCTCAATTTGCCTTTTGTCGATACAGACCAAGCGATCGAAAATAAGGAAGGACGCAGCATCGCTGAAATCTTTGAACAAGATGGCGAGGCTTCTTTTAGGTCGTTGGAACAGGCGTGTATTCAAGAACTTAATGCTGTAGCTCAGGTTGTGGCCTGTGGCGGCGGTTTGCCGTGTTTTGAGAACAATATCGAGTTGCTCAAGGATTTAGGGTTGGTGATTTACCTAGAGGCTAGTACTGAGCTCTTGTATGAGCGAATCAAAGGCGATGAGCGTAGGCCAAAGTTGAAAGACTTCGACACTTTTGCCCTTTTAAAAACGGAGCGCGAAGCTGTTTACCGCAAAGCGCAACATACGATAGATGCGGCTCAATCAATAGATGAAATTATTGCAGATTTACTTGCTTTCCTGAATCATCAGTAAATATCTTTTTTGAAACCAACTGCGAAATTGAAAAACAGCGGCGAAAGGTATTCTGTAGATGCCGCGGTGTTGTTATTTGCATTGGCAAGTAAGAGGTAGTTGAGCGTTACGTCTGAATAAATAGTCCCAATTGCAGGAATAGTATATTTAACGCCGCCCTGCAAGTAGCCTCCTAAAGTAAACAAACGACCTTCGATTATTTCGCTCGGATCTACTTGGTGGGTCTGTTCCCAGCTGTACTGCCCAGTCACATCTGTGGCGTCATAGGCTTTGCGCACTTTTCCGATTCCGAGAATGATGCCAGAACCGCCGTAGCCAGCAAAACCGTTGTCGTAGTCATTGCCAATGTAATAACGGTTGCCCCCCTCGATAGTGAAGTAGCTTGTTTTGAAGCGGCTGTTCACTGCTAAAATGTACGGATTCGCATTTGGATTGATGCCAGTTACATAACTCGTTAAGGTGTCGTAGTTGGCTTTTGGAAATGCGTAACTAAATCTGCCGTAGAGCGTTACGTCTCCGCTGCGCGGTATTTCTAAGTGAGCATGTAGGCCAGGCATTGTTAAGCTTTGATTTTGAATACTTTGGGTATTTAAAAAGCTTGTTAAATTGAGGCCTCCGCCGTAACTAAACTGAGCAACGAGCAGTTGAGGGAAAATGATGATGAAGACGAGAAGACTGAAATATTTCATATTCTAGGTAAATGAGAACTTTGTTCCAACAAAAATAGGGCCTTTTTCTTGTCTTTTTTTGTTGTTGTGTTTGTTTTTCATCTAAATTTGTTAGGTATGTCACGCACGCAATATTTCTTTTCTTTCGTTTTAGCGACTATCTCGTTTATTGCGGCGCGTTCTATCCAACGTCAGGGAATAGAAAACTACTATGAGCAAGTTGCTGCCGGAGTTCAAAAAGAGCTAGGCTTCATCGACTTCGAACATCCAAATGCGGCACAATACCTCCCGATTGGTCTGCAGCCATTTACAGCTCTTGCCGCTTTAGATTCTCTTCAGTCTTTTGCCATCAGTCAAGATTCCTTGCACATCCTTCGCTACGACAGTCAAGCCAACACTTTTGCCCCCTTGCTTGAGTTCTCAGACGAAGAAAAAATCACGCAAATTGCTGGCTATGACTCCACGCTAGTTTTTTTAGATCAAGGCCAGCAACTTCATTTTCTCAACGCTCCTTATGTAGAAGAATCTACAGAAACTTACCCACTACAAAACGAAGATGGAGCCAAGCAACTCCTTTGTTATCACCCCAACCTAAAGCGCATCTTATTGCTCCATTCTAACTTGCTTGAGAGCGGAGAACGCCGTTTTGTTTGTCAAACTTTTCATACCGGAAAACGTCAACTCAGTCAGGTCCCGCTTTTCTCTTTTGAAAGCAAAGAGTTGCTTTTTGAGCCTATTTCTGTAGCTATCCAGCCGCAGTCAAACGAGTTTTATTTGTTGTCCAAAACAGGAGAAGTCGTTGTTTTAGATCAGCACGGCGTCTTGCTTTCTCGTCATCAGTTACCTACAGCTATATCAGAGCCTAAGCTCATTAGTTTTGCGTCAAACGGTGATTTATTGGCTACTGACGCCAATACCTTGCACCCGGTTGTCGTTCGCCTATCTTGGCAAAAAGCGAGTCCTGATCAAGGGCCCCTCGTTCATTAATCCATCTAGAATAGAGAGGTTGGGTACAAAAGCTGTTTTGTAGCCAAATACTTGTTGATACGCTGTTGTGGCATTTTCTGCGCGTCCGAGCCATTCTTTTTTCTGCGCACTCGTTTGTCCTGTGTAGGCCTCGCTCATCTTGATTTTGATATCCAACGCAAGCGCGTCGTTGAGCCAATCTAAAATCAGCGCATTGAGCTCATGCACATAAATTGGCTGCTTTGCAAAGATGCCCTGAAGGTCGTGTGCGTAGTGCTCAAAATAGGGCGCGTTCGCATAGGCACTTGTGATGGCACGCCAGTGTTCAGATTGCCAATGTTTGGAATGATCGATTTTAACCTCACGCATGGTCTGCTTGCCACTCTCGGAATGTTCAATTGGCACGTTTAGCTGAATGACGCCATTGGCGCTTAGTATTTCTGCACGCGTGCGAATACTCTGCTTGACAAAATATTCATGTAAATCCAACTCCATTTCGCCACTCTGAAACACAGCCCGTAGGTAGGCCAAAGAGGGGAAATAGGCGCTCGAGAAGACAGGCATTTTAGTCAATAAAGCGGAAAATGCGGTCAAAGCGAATGCCGAGGAAAGAATCGACAAACGGTGATTTAGAGAACCAAATAAAGGAAGCCCTGCCTACGATGTGGTCTTCGGGAACAAAGCCCCAAACGCGAGAATCTGCCGAATGGAAGCGGTTGTCTCCCATCATCCAGTAGTAGTTCATGGCAAAACGGTAGCTCGTGGCTTTTTTGCCGTCGATGTAAATGTGATTTCCTTTAACGGCAAGTTGATGCCCTTCATAGGCACTAATGATGCGCTTATACCAAGCGATGTTTTGGGTATTGATCGCAATGCGCTGACCTTTGCGCGGAACCTGAAAGCGCTGAAAGTCGGTCATGGTGTTGTTGACATTGAGGTCTTTGGGGAATTGGTCGAGGTTAGAAATCAGTTGCGCAGGGGTAGGTATAGCTGCTGGCGTGGTTTCATATCTAGGATAACGCACTTTTGAAAGTTTGATCTTGAAATCGGTCTCTATTTTTCTCTTTTCTTGACGAGTGAGGTTCAACTGATAATATTGTACGCCATTTTCGGAGATTTCACCAAAATCTGTTCGGGCGCCATCGGAAGAGTTTTCAAGTTGATATCTGCTGAGCATTTCGTCTGCAGAAGGGAAAGTTACTTTTGTTTTTTCGATGCGATAAAGCAAGGCTTGCCCTGGGGCAACATAAGCTTTTTTTCCGTTGACGTATAGTACTGAGTTCTTGATTTCTAGTTGGTCTCCGGGCACACCAACACAGCGCTTGATGTAGTTCTCACGCTTGTCTACGGGGCGGTAAATGAGACCGCCGTGGGTCATGCCTGCGGCAAATTCTTGGGAATTAAGCGGGAAGTAACCTGCCGCAAAATGCGCTCTTGCTTTGTTTTTCCAAGTTTCAAAATTGTCGATGTAGGCTTTATAGAAGTTCATTTGCCCAAGTGAGTCAAGTTCGTTCAGGTTTTGATTGCGCTTGCTGTAATAATACTGACTGAACGCTTCTTGATTGAGCAAGCCATGAAAATCGTGACCCATGAGGCCGCTAGGGGTGCGGGGGTCTAGAATAGCGGTGTCGCCAGAAGGGAAATTAAAGACCACTACGTCGTTGCGCTCAATTTTGCTCCAGCCTGGCAGGCGCGTGTAGGTGCCCTTTTCCCAGGTGAGGTAAGATTTGATATTGACGATCGGAACAATGTTGTGTACCAAAGGATAGGAGAGTGGGGTAATCGGCACTTTGGAACCGTAGGCGAGCTTGTTCACAAATAAGAAGTCGCCCACAACCATTGTTTTTTCCATGGAGCCCGTCGGAATCTGAAAAGGTTCAAACGAATAAGTACGGATGACCGCTGCAGCAACCAGCGCCCAAACGAAGGAATCTCCGTATTCTTTGACGCGTGGCTTGCTTCCTGGTTTGTCTCGGGATACTTTATCGAGTATAATTGCGATGAGGTGGCCCACTACCGGCAAAGCCATGAATAGGATGATGTGATCGCCCCATTTGCGCTGTTCAAGTTCTTTGGAGTTCGCCCAATTGGTGGCAGGTCCGTATTGTAGTTGTTCCTCTTTGGCGATTTTGGCAAAAAGCAAATAAGGAAAGAAGAGACCTTGTAGCGTTTCGGTGAAGCTATAAAAACCAAAACGACGCAAAAGACTCACATTGATGGTCATCCACATGACGATGTGGACGCCCGGAAACACCAAAAGCAAGGACCACCATGGCTTGTTTAGCACCTCTTTATACAGGATGAAATAATTGTAGCCCGGTACCATTGCCTCCCAAGATTTGCGCCCAAGTTTTGGAAACAAGCGATGCCATTGCGCTAAATAGGGGTGAACAAGAATGAGTAGGTAGAAATAAATGAAACTCATAGGGTGTTTTTTAGGACGTCGGACATGGTGAAAATGCCTTTGCGTTGGTAAATAAATTCTGCAGCCAAAACAGCGCCAAGTGCAAAGCCTTTGCGATTGTGGGCTACGTGTTCAATTCGGATGCTGTCAATTTCGCTGTTGTAGCAAATTTCGTGGGTGCCAGGCACATCGGGTCTGCGCAGCGCTTCTACAGGGATTTGATTTGGAGCAGTGCTGTTTAAACTCCAGCCCTTGTAATTGTGATTGATGTCGAGGATGTCTTCTAAAAGGCTAACGGCGGTCCCGCTCGGGGCATCAAGTTTTTGTACGTGATGGGTTTCGCTCACCTGAATCTGGTACGCGGTATGTGCTTGCATCAGCCGAGCGAGCTGTCGGTTGAGTTCGAAAAATAAGTTCACCCCAACGCTGAAATTACTGGCGTAGAGCAGTGCGCTGTTGTTTTCGGTAACCACTTTTGAAACTTGCGTAAGCGCTGCTTGCCAAGCGGTGGTGCCAACTACAATTGGGAGCTGTTTTTGCGCACAAAATTCGATGTGTTTTGGCGCGAGTTCTGGGCGGGTAAATTCAATGCATACATCGGCCTCCGACCAGTTGACTTCATCTAGGCTTACTTGTGAGTTGATTTTGGCCATAATTTCATGGCCGCGCTCAAGTGCAATTGCCTCAATTGCTTTTCCCATTTTACCGTATCCGAGCAGCGCTATTTTCATGTGCTAAAATTACAATTTATCAGCGAAAAGAAAGTTGCAGCCGCGCACCAATGTACTGACTCGGTACAAATTGTGGCTCAAGCGAAAGGCTGAGGTTCGGGTTGGTGTCAAAATGAACGAAATGCGCTTGGGCGCCTGCTTCGGCAATCTGAAAAAGATAAATGGCCGCAAAGCCCAATATAGATAGGTCTCGCCAGTCTAGGTATTGTCTGTAAAGCTGCAAAACGGCTTGGTCATCGTAGGGCGCCCATGTTGGGTCGAGTGCAGCCCCGTTTTGTCGATTGGTGTATTCTTGCTTGAGGCTCAGTTGGGTTTTTTGATTGCTCACTAAGAAATAACCTGCTGTGCCTAAACCCGCATAGATCAACGGAACTTCAAAGAAAGCTTTTTTATGAGGGGCCGCTATGGAATTTCTAATTTGCCCTGAACCAGGCAAGACAGCTGAAAACAACATGCTTTTTTGGTGGAAACTCAGTTTAATGCTGTCTTTTTGCTGAATGGTGTCTTGAGCAAAAGTTTGAACGGAAAGCAATAGGAAGCAAAGCAGCAATCTCATTCCGATTTTTTGAGCATTTCAATTAGGCGTTGCAATTCGTTCTCGTGATTGAAATGGACGATCAGTTTGCCCTTGCCCTCTGGCGTTTTGTCGATGCTTACTTTGGTGCCGAGTTGTTCGGTGAGATACGATAAATATAGTTTTTCAGTGGTGCTGAGGTTAACTTTAGATTTTGCAGCACTTTTACTTGACGTGTTTGACTGCGTTGTACTCGGCTTGCTCAGTGCCTCGACATCGCGGACAGAAAGTTGCTCTGTTAAAATGCGTGCAAGAGCGGCAAGTTGTTCTTTTTCTGAAGGTAAGGAGAGGAGTGCTCTTGCATGCCCCATCGAAAGTTGTTTGTCTCGAACGGCTGCTTGAATCGCATCTGGGAGCTTGAGTAAGCGCAAGTGATTGGCAATATGAGACCTGGATTTAGCGACCTTTTCCGAGAGTTGCTCTTGCGTGAGCTTGCATTCTTCGAGGAGTCTTTCGTAAGAAAGTGCGACTTCTATGGCGTTGAGGTCTTCGCGTTGAATGTTTTCAACGAGCGCCATTTCGAGCATGGTTTGGTCGTTGGCTATTCTGACATAAGCAGGTACTTCGGTAAGCCCAGCGAGCTGAGCTGCCCTGAAACGGCGTTCACCTGAAATGAGTTGGTAGCGATCGCGGCCCATTTTTCTGACGGTGAGCGGCTGAATAATACCGTGTGTCTGAATAGAGGTCTTGAGTTCTTCGAGTGCGCTGAGTTCAAAATGGGTGCGTGGATTGAACGGATTGGCTTCTATGAGTGAAATAGCGATGAGTGCAACTGCGCCAGCTGGAACAGCACTTGCTCCGGTGATGTCTGTGTCGGTATTTTGTAAAAGCGCACTAAGGCCGCGGCCCAAAGCGGGTTGTTTCTTTGCGTTAGAGCTCATGATCTATTTCAATGATTTTGTCGTCGTTGCCAATTTTGGTGAGGTCGTTCTTTTGTAAGAGTTCACGTGCAAAATTGAGATAGTTAATTGCACCTTTTGAGGAGGCGTCGTGCATGACAACCGTATTGCCGTGGCTCGAAGCTTCGCTAAGGGTGGTATTGCGGTGTATAACCGTATCAAATACCAATTCTTGAAAGTGCGTCTTGACTTCGTCTACAACCTGATTGGCCAAGCGCAAACGGGTGTCGTACATGGTGAGGATCATGCCCTCGATTTCGAGTGCCGGATTGAGCCTTCCTTGTACAATTTTGATGGTGTTGAGCAATTTGCTGAGCCCTTCCAATGCAAAATACTCGCATTGCACGGGTATCATGACGGCATCTGCGGCCACAAGTGCGTTGACGGTAATGAGGCCAAGCGATGGCGAGCAGTCGATGAGAATGAAGTCGTAGTCGTCTTTGATTTTTTCTAGAGCAGCTCTGAGCAGGTATTCTCTGTTGGGCATGTTGATCATTTCGAGTTCTGCTCCAACCAAATCGACGTGCGACGGAAGAATGAATAAATTGGGGTTGCTGGTCTCGAGAATGGCCTCTTGCGCAGGGCGCTCATTGACCAAACAATCGTAGATGTTTTTTACGGATTTGGGGTCAAAACCAGTGCCCGATGTAGCGTTTGCCTGAGGGTCAGCATCGACGATGAGTGTCTTGTATTCTAGGACACCCAAGCAACCACCCAAATTAATGGCTGTTGTTGTTTTTCCGACGCCGCCTTTTTGATTGGCAATGGCAATGATTTTACCCATAATTGATCAATTGAGATATAAAATTACAAGTTGTTAGGCATACTTTTAAGCCATCCAAAAGGAACTTATTAACCATTTTTGAATACCATCTGTCAATATCATTCATTCACAGTTTGTTAGCCGGTACGATAACGATGGTTTTTTTCATTAATTTTACCGAAATGAATGCAATTAAGTATTACACCATAGGAAGCGAGCTTCAAAACAACTTGCAAATTTCAGGTGCCGGTTGCGCTCCCTTTCATTTACTCTTAATGCGCAACTCAAATGGTCAAGTTTTGGTGTCAAATCAGCTTCCCCAAAACGGTTACGCGATCAACGGACAGCAATATCTCCAAATGATGGTCTTGCAAGCCGGCGATACACTCACTATTGAAGGTCAAAATATCAACTGGATGTCGATTTTCGACATCTCTGATGAAGAAATTAGCGCCAGAGAAGTCAAAGAAGAAGTAGTGAAGCAAGAACAAAAGGGGCTACGTATCCAATTGGTTTTCATTTATCTTGCCATTGCACTTGTGCTTTTTTTAATGGCATTTTTTATTTAAGACTCAAAAAAAATACCCGTCCTATATACGGAATCAGAAATAATTCGTAATATTGCACCCCCGTTCAGTTGAATTGGGCTAAATTTTCAGAGATGAACGTCATTAAACAAATCGAGCAGGAGCTAATCGCTAAGAATGAATTACCAGCTTTCGGAGCAGGTGATACCATCATCGTTTCATACCGTATTGTAGAGGGTAATAAGGAACGTATCCAACAATTCCAAGGTGTTGTTTTGCAACGTCGTGGTGCGGGTGCAACCGAAACTTTCACTATCCGTAAAATGTCGGGTAATATTGGTGTAGAACGCATTATCCCTGTGAATTCACCATTCATCGATAGCATCACCATCGTTAAACGTGGTGCTGTTCGTAGAGCACGTATCTTCTACTTCCGTGAGCGCACTGGTAAATCAGCACGTATCCGCGAGAAAAAGAACTTTGCTAAATAAGCAATCGCAACATTATAATGAAAAGGAGCTTCGGCTCCTTTTTTTGTGCCCGTAATTTTCATTGGGCAACTGCCATTCAAATAACTTTATTGGATGCAGTTATTGGACACCTAGAATTTCAAATTCTGTTCTGCGATTCAGGGCTCTGTTTGTTGCCGAATCATTAGCAACGCGCGGTTGCGTTTCTCCGTAGCCCTTGTATTGCATTCTGTCCGCGGATACGCCTAATTCTTCGAGGTAAGCAGCCACAGCCTTAGCGCGTTGCTCGGAAAGCGCTAGGTTTCTATCCGCATCGCCAACGTCGTCTGTATGTCCGTTGATTTGTATGCGCAAGCCTTTTTGCGACTTAAGGTAACTGGCAAAGCCTTGTAAAAGAAATTGAGCATCAGGACTCAATAATGCAGCATCCGTTTGAAAAATAATGGCCTCGATAGCATAAGCGCTTCCTTCTTGCAACGAATCTATTTGCAATGGTGCAACTTCTATTTTTTGTGTTGGATTTTGAAGTTCTTTTTTGTCGATCAGTTGGGCCTGAAAACTAAAGTTCTCTTTAGACGCCTCAATACTGATTTTTTGATCGACCTTCACAGCGAGGGCATAACTACCATCTTCATTACTGCTTGCGCTTTGTTCGGCATTAGGCTGATCTTCGTAACGCACTTTGATTTGTGCATTCGCGATGCCTTTTCCATTAATGTCTTGGAGTTTTCCGGTTAAGATGCGTGTTTCTTTGGGTCTGGCCGCTTGGTGCAATTCAAAGCTGAAGATGTCCCAGTTTTGGTCTTGTTGACTCGAGAAATAGGCTTGTTTCCCATCTGTAGAAACAAATAAGCCGAGTTCGTCTGCGGTGGTATTAATTGGATAGCCTATATTTTGAATAGGCCCCCAACCATCGTTTACTTTGCGCATCATAAAAATGTCTAAACCACCCATTCCCGGTCTTTGTCGGCTGCTTTCAGAAACAAAATAAAAGGTCTCGCCATCTTGATGAAAAAACGGACTCTTATCTTTGCCGGCTGTATTTACGATGGTAAAAGGTTTGGCCGGCCCCCAGGTGCCATCTGCTTGTTTTTCACTGTAATAAATGTCGTTGTCTTGGCTGCCTTTTCTGAGGGTTGTAAAGTAGAGGATCTTGCCATCTGCCGATAGCGAAGGCTGAGCCTCCCAACCATCTTTGGTGTTAATGTTTGGCCCTAAATTGACAAGTTGCTCCCATTCAAATTCGTTGGTAGTCCCGGGCTTAAGTTTAAATTTACTGCTGTAGAGGTCGCAATTGAGGTAGTCTTTATTGTAAACCTTTTCAGCTTTGCAGGCACAAAGGATTAATTCGCGGTTATCGGCAGACAAACTTGCCGATCCATAATTCGAGAAACGCCCGTCGTTAAATGGTTTTGGAAGTGCATTGCCTACATTAAAGTCTAGATTAGTTTTATTTTCTGCAACCGTAAACTCTTCTTGAAGATAGCCCGATACATCTCCGAGGTTTGTTTTGTCTGCTTTGCGTGTAAAAAAGAGCAGGCTGTTATCAGGGCTCAACATCGGAAAATACTCATCTTGGGTAGTGCTGGGCCCATTTACACGCCTGACATCAAAGGGCACAGGATTTTTTTGCGCATCGATCGGAAAGCGCAATTCTTTGTAAACGGGAAGAATCTCTTCTTTGAGTTTGGCGTAATTTTCTGCTTGTTCGCCCGGATACAGAGAATCAAAGGACATGAAAGTCTCTAAGTAGGTGAGGGCAGCTTTTTTTTCACTGAAACTATAAAGCAATCGCGCACTATAATAATAGGCGTCAGAATGATAGCTAGGGCATTTTTGAATGCTCGCCTGATAAAAAAGCAGTGCTTTTTGCAAGTATTTTTCAGCTTCGTTGCGGTTCTGCTGCATGATGTTCATTCCTTGCTGGTAATGAATGCGGCCTAAATAAAAGTAAGCTTGCACGTTGTCTGGATACTTGCTGACTACTTCGGCCATACCATGAACGAAGCTCTCAAAATTTGTAGCACTGTTCGCTTCTTCTATGGCTTTATTGATTTTTTTATCGGTGGTACTACAATTGCTCGTTTGTGACCAACTTGTGTAGGTCAGAAGTAAGCCAATCCAAAGACAGAGTCGTGTAACGAATTTCATCATTCGGGTTTAACGATCGGCAGCCAAAAAGTTACATTTTCTCTAGGGTTTCTACACAAAAAGAACAGTCTTTTTCAAAGAAATTTAAATGGGTAACCATTCTGATCATGCCGGGTCCAAAAGCCATGCATAAGATGCCTTTGTTTTTCAATGCTTCAATAAAGAGGTCTCGTTGCTCAGGGTCTTTAAGAGTTGCCACCACTATATTCGTTTGAACGGCAAGAACCCGTTCAATCTTACTACAGTTTTGTAGCGCCTCGCCTAAGCGAAGTGCGTAAAGGTGGTCTTCTTTGAGGCGATCCACATTGTTTTTGAGCGCATATAATCCTCCGGCGGCAATAATCCCTGCTTGGCGCATGCCTCCACCGAAAACTTTTCTGACGCGTCTGGCTTTTTCGATAAACTCGGCTGTCCCGAGTAATAAAGAGCCTACAGGTGCGCCGAGTCCTTTTGATAAACATACAGAAATGCTGTCGTAATATGCGCCGTATGCTGCGGGGTGCATTTGATTGACTGCAAGGGCATTGAAGATGCGCGCTCCATCTAGGTGCAGGGGTAAGCGGAGTTCTTTGCAAAGTGCACTGATTTTAGCAAGTTCTTGTGTGTCATAAACAGCTCCGCCACCTCGGTTGGCCGTATCTTCCAAAGAAACCAGTTGCGTCAGCGGGAAATGCACATCTTGCGCTGGATTGATCCATTTTGCAATTTCAGCAGCGCTGATGCGACCGCGGTCACCGGGCAAAAGCCGTACCGATGCGCCCGAATTTTTGGCAATGCCGCCGCCTTCGTATTTATAGATGTGGCTTTCTTCATGGCAAATGACCTCGCCGCCGGGTTGTACATGCACATTAATGGCAATCTGATTGGTCTGCGTTCCGGAACTGCAAAAGAGGGCAGCTTCTTTGCCGAAAAGTGCTGCGCCATATGCTTCGAGTTCGCGCACAGTGGGGTCTTCCTTGAAAACGTCGTCGCCAACCGCTGCATTTGCCATGGCGTGGCGCATTTCTTGACTTGGTTGGGTAACGGTATCGCTGCGTAAATCAATCATATTTGTACTTTTAACAAAAATACAAGAACCTATGGATTTTGTACTCATGCTATTTACTTTGCTTCTTTTGATTATTGCTCCTTTTCTAGGAGCACTAGCAACCTTTTTCACGGGGTTTGGTTTGAATACGATTTTAGTCCCCGTGTTTATGATTTATTTTGATGCACCTTTGGCTGTTTTGATGGCAGGCATCGTTCACCTTTGTAATAATATCTTAAAGGTTGCGCTTACATCGAGGTCCATCAATTGGCAATTATTTCGAAATTTTGGCATTCCAGCTCTCTTTTTTGCCTTATTAGGGGCCTTTCTATTGAACTTATTCAATGACTCGACAACCATCAATTTGAAGCCTATTTTTGGAGTCATTTTTATGTGCTTTGCTTGTTTAGAGTTTTTTAACTTCCAGTTACCTTTCAAAGGGCCATGGTTACTTCGCTTTGGAGGTGTTTTGAGCGGTTTTTTTGGTGGCTTTTCTGGTCATCAAGGCGCACTTAGGGCCTTGTTTCTGTCAAAACTCAAAATGGAACCTATAGTTTTTGTAGCTACCACCGCGCTTATTTCACTATTGGTAGACCTCACTAGGGTGAGTGTGTATTTTTCAGGCTCGTGGTTTGATGATTTTTACCCAACCTCATATATGTTTTTGTCCGTGCCAGCTGCTTTGGCGGGTACTTTGGTTGGTAAAAAGTACATTCAAAAGGTCAATCACTCAAGAATGTCGCTTATTGTCGGAATAGCCCTCTTTGCAATGGGTTTATCGATGCTGCTTGGTTCGCTTACTCCTTTTCATTGACAACAGGGTATAATTGTTTTTTAACGCCGTATTCATCGAAGACGTATTCTTCTACCTTTTCACCTTTACTTGTGTAAGTGCAGCTATAATTGAGTTTGCCGTCGACATAAAAAGTCTGATGAAGACCAACGGGCAGATCTGCAGCATATTTTTCGGTGCTCAGTACTTTGCCAAGTTCGTCATAGCTGATAAAAACACCATTTTTCTTGCCGTCTTTCCATGTTTCTGTTCTCGCCGTTTTGCCGCTGTCAAAGTAGTAATTCCAGGTGCCTGTTTTCTTTCCGGCTTTGAAATAAATTTCACTTTCTTTCTGGCCTCTCATATTAAAAGTGATTTGAGCGCCTTCGGCTAGTCCTTCTTTGTAATTGCTGATTTTTCTGATTTTGCCATTCGGAAAATAAGTGCGCTGCGGGCCATCGAGCTTTCCATTTTTGTAGTGTTTATACATGAGGGTATCTGCCAACTCACCACTACTAAATTGAATAGAGGGCCCATGTAATTGCCCTGCTTGGTACCAAATTTCGAATTGCACGCGGTTGGTGGAATCGTAAAACACATAGGTTGGTCCGTTTTCAAGTCCAATTTGATAGCTTTGTATTGACTGTAAACAGCCACTTTTGTAATAAGAGGTATCGGTACCTTGTCTTTTTCCTTCCAAAAAATTTAATTTTTCTTCGATAATCATGTTGGAGTAACAGCTCACGCAGGTGCCAGAGTAAGGTGTTGCGTAATCCTTTCGAAGTAAATAAATATTGTTGGCGTCATCGAAGGCAATGCATTCATGACAAAATTTAACGGTGTTAATAGGGCAGGTTTTCCTTGTAGCCATACAAGGCTCCGGAATTTGGCACCAACAATTTTGGACCAAGCCAATCAGGCAAAAAAGTATGAAATAGGCCCCGCGCATCTGTTATTGCTGTTTTTGTGGTAATAGAAGTAAGGAAGAGCGCATTTTTTCAGGAATTTCGATACTTGTTTTTTGATTGGAGTTGAATCCGACGAGTGTGCTGCTACCTGTGGTTCTGAGTTCGCCTCTTACGTAAAGTTCATAGCTAAGCGTGAAACTCTTGTTGCCAATTTTGTTACAAAACATATGAATTTCAGGCTGGTCATATAAAAATACGGGCAGGTGGTAGTGTACTTCATTTTGAACCAATACCACACCGTGCTCCATCCAGTCCCAATTGGGGCCAACGAGTTGATTGAAGTAGTGAATGCGGGTCATTTCAAAATAGTTCAAGTATATTGAATTGTTGACATGTCCTAGTATATCGATATCGGTAAGTCTTACTTGAATTTGCGCTGGAGTAATCATGAATCTAGTTTTTGAAATAAAGAGTTGTTGGAGATGTATTCCGGTACGATTTGTTTCATGAGCCGAACGCTCGCTTCGTTGTCTTGGGTCTGAGAAGTAGAAAGTAAGTTGCCGATGAGCTCGAGTTGTTCTTGGCTATTGGCTCTTGTCTTGGCAATTAATATTTGAGGATGATAAGTAGGGATGGTATTTTCGGCATTGGCAAGAACTTCTTCGTAAAGTTTCTCTCCGGGGCGCAAGCCACTCACTTTGATGTCGATATCTGCATAAGGGCGTAAGCCAGATAACTGTATCATTTTTTTGGCTAAATCGAGTATTTTGATCGGTGACCCCATGTCAAAGACAAAGATTTCGCCACCTTTTCCCATTGTAGCAGCTTCTAAAACGAGCTGGCAGGCTTCGGGGATGGTCATAAAGAAGCGCGTAATGCGTTCATCAGTGAGGGTAATTGGCCCGCCGTTGGCGATTTGTTTTTCAAAAAGTGGAATTACAGAGCCGTTCGAGCCCAAAACGTTGCCAAAACGCGTGGTAATGTAGGCGGTTTGGTGTTTGGCGTCTAAATCTGAAACCAACATTTCAGCAATTCGTTTGGAAGCCCCCATGACATTTGTTGGGTTGACCGCTTTATCAGTGGAAATCATGACGAACTGTTCTGCCATAAACTTGGCGGCAAGTTGCGCGATGATTTGTGTGCCACCAATATTATTGCGAATGGCCTCGGCTGGGTTGGCTTCCATTAAGGGGACGTGTTTGTAGGCCGCCGCATGAAAAATAATTTGAGGCTCATACAGTTCAAAAAGTTTATGCATGCGAGGCTCGTCGCAGATGTCGCCAATAACGTATTCAATGACACTTTGGTTTGCGAGCATTTTGAAATTGTTTTCGAGCTCAAAAAGTGCAGACTCAGCTTGATCGAGCAGGATCAACTTCGTTACTTCTTGTTGCAAAATGGCAGTGGCCAAACCACTACCGATACTACCGGCAGCCCCTGTTACAAGTACCGTTTTATGAGCAAAACGCTCTTTCAGTTTTGGATTATCGAGCGTGATTACTGCTCTTCCAAGTAAACTATTGATGTCTATTTTCTTTAGCTGGCGCACTTCAAAAGCGCCATTGACCCACGCCCGTGCTTCGGGCACTCTTTTGATTTGTAACCCGAGGTCCAAGGCGAGGTCTGCGAGTTCTGAAAGCTTGGTGCGCTCTAAGTTTTGGACAGCAATAATGAGTGTTGTGACTTGGTGTTTTTCTTTGAGCTTAGACAATGCGCTGAGCGGATAAACTTTAGCACCTTCAATGCGCTTGCCTTGCAAGGATACCGCATCATCAATAAAGCCAATGACGTGTTGTAAATTGGCAGTGTCATTTTCAATAAGACGTTTGGTAAGTTGGCCAGAGATACCTGCGCCAAATATGAGAATGGCTTCTTCTTGTCCTTTATCTCGGGTATATTCAAGGTAAAGAAGCTTGATCACAAAACGCCCTGAGATCACAAATGCGGTGCTAAATATAAATTCCATGACGAGCACAGAATTAGGAAAAAGGTAATAGCCATCTAGTTGGTAGAACCGCACCATGCTGCCCAAAATGAAAAGAAGAGAGCTGCTGATCTCAGCTACAAAAATGCGTTTGAAATCTGCAGTTGAGGTGTGTCTTACAATGCCTTGATGGATTTGAAACGCAGCAAAAACCAATAATTTGACCACAATAAAAAACCAAATGGATTGAGATAATATGGCCCATTCAGTTTGAATCAAAGAAAAATCCGCCTTGAGGTCAAAGCGGATTAGATAAGCAAAAAATAAGGCAAAAAGATGAATGAGTAGGTCAAAAAAGACAATTACCCATCTCGGTGTATTTTTTTTGAGTTCAAGCACACACAAAGATAGCAATTAATGCTATTCTCTCACGAGGTGAACGAGCCCCTGCTTTTGAATTTCATCGCCAGCGTTGGTCACGGTGTGTGCAATATAGAAGTAAACGCCTTCTTCGAGTTTGTCGCCGTTCTCGTCGGTGCCATCCCATTGAAAAGCAGGGTAATCAAAAGTACGGATGGTATTGCCCCAGCGATTAACGATGATGCATTCAAAGGTGCTTAGGCCGCCGTAAAACAACATTTGAAAGTAGTCGTTGTCGCCATCGTTGTTTGGTGTGAATACGTTAGGAAATTCGATGTCGCAGAAATAGAAAGCGATAGAGGCTGTGTCTATGACGGTGCCGCACATGTTGGTAGTAGAGACGAGGTAGTCGCCAGGTTGCGTCACTTGAATTGTTGGTGTTGTGGCGCCAGTGCTCCAGAGGTAACTCACGTTTTGAGGTTGTTGAACAGCGGTGAGTGTTGCTGTTTCACCGATGCAAAGCGTAGTGTCAATGATGGAGGTGAATGGATCTGCAACAAAAGTGAGGCTGAAAGTTTCGTTGAAATTACAAACGGTATCTTGAAGGTTGATCAAATAAATACCTGATGTGTCAGCGGTAATGAGCGGGTTTTGACCACTAGGGTTGCTAAAAGAAATGTCGGCAGAATTAGCAGACCAATTGCTTCCGGTGTAGGATAGCACACCATTTACTTGTAATGTGAGGTTGCAGAGAATGGTATCAACCATTGGGGAGATAGGTGCAGGGATGCTATCTACTACAATGAGTGTGCTGTCTGCGCAACCAATTTGGTCAATGACAGTAACCCAATAAGACCCTGAGTTGAGGTTGTTAAACGCTCCTGTAAGGCTAGTTCCCACAAGGGTTGGGCCTTGATGCAATACAAAAATATAAGGCGTGATTCCTAAAGTTGAACTTGTATTGATGGTGCCATCTTGTAAGCTACAAAACTCTAATGTGCTTGTTGTTTGTCCTAAAAGTGGATTAGTCGATGGGTAGATGGTAGTGCTTGTGGTATCAAAGCAGCCATTGACGTCTTCTACATAAATTTGATAGAAACCTGGTACAAGATTGTTGAAAATTGGGCTAGCGGAGAACGTTGCGCCATTTGAAATGCTGTATTGGTAAGCAGGTGTGCCGCCGTTAATAGTAAGGTCAATAACGCCGTTGTCCAGCCCACAGGTGGTGGTCGTGACCACCATATTGCTAATTTCAACAGAATCCACTCCTGAAAGTGCTGCTTGAAGTGTATCAGAACAGTTATTTTGATCAACGAGAATAACCGTGTAGTTGTTGGCATTTAAGCCAGAGAAAGTGCTGCTCGCTTGAAAGTTAAGGCCGTTGTCAATACTGTAGGTATAGCCGCCAGCTCCACCAGATGCACTTGCTACCAAACTCCCATTGCTGCTACCGCAAGTTGGGTCGTTTTCAAGGATGTTGTCTATTTGAGGGTAGGAAATGAAAAGCGTGATGGTGTCGTAACAAATGTTGGTGCTGTCGGTCATCATGACAACGTAGCTTGTTGTTCCTGTTGGTGATACAGGTGTTGGGTTGTTACCTGTATAGACCCCAGTGGGGTAGGAGTAGTTGTCGTGAAGCCAAGTAATGGTATAGTTCGGTATCGATGCCGAAATAGAAATGTTGTCTAGGCCCCAATGGTCGTATGGTGCACCTGAAACCGCCAATTGCGTCCAACGGAATTTTGTGGAGGATGTCTGTGCAGCAAGAGGAATGTTTTCACAATATTGATTCCATGAGGTCATGTAAGAGTCGTAGCCACCGTTGGGGCTCCAGTAGTTCATGGTGGTCCAAGTGGCACCCATGTCTGTGGAATATTGTAAATAAACGCCTTCGCTTGCTAAATCGGGCCCTTCGCAAGGGGAGGCCTGTGCTTGGATGGCGTAACGCATTTCAAAACAAACGGTGCCTCCTGAAGAAACATCTAGTGGAACCGTAGCCATTACACGTGGTGCAACAGATTGGTTGCCCATCCACATGAAATCGGAGCCGTCTAGAGAAGGAACACCGCAAGTGTTGTTGGCAATCGTAACAACTTGGGAGAAGTCCCAGCCCACAGGTTGCCCTGCATTGAAGGTTTCACCGAAGGCCAAAACGCTGGTTCCGGAGCCATTAACGCTTAGCGTTGTTGAGCCATTACAAGGAACGATGGTGTCTTGGGCAATAGCTTGAACGGTACATTGCGCAGTGATTTTTTGAGAAAAACCAAATGCAAGTAATACCAATGCAGTGATTTGCTTTAATTTCATGTGTAGTAGTAAAAGATGGATTTACAAATTACTGAACTGTAACGTGAAGGATGTTGAAGTCAGTGAGTTTGGTTTTAGTAAGGTGCTCAGGCATGTGGTCAAAAATGGTGAGCCCAAAATTGTTTCGGTCTAGGCACACTCCTTTAAGTGTTTGCTGAGGCTGTAGTGTTTGCGTGTATAAGTACTCCTCATGACCGCAAGTAGCACAGTTTTCGTCGTAATAAAGTTCAAAGCTGTAAGAAACCGTCTTGACTTCGTTTGTAGTGTTGGTAATGGTGAGTGCAATTAAATCTGCCTGATAACCTTCTGATGGAACGTCGCAGTGCAAAGGTGCGGTTGTGATTTTAATGCCAGACTGCTCGACAGATTTTTGAGCAAAGAGTGCGCTGCTTCCAAAAAGCATGCAGAAAAATGTAGTGCGGAGTTTCATAGAGAAAGTTTAGTTTTGTACGTTGACGCAAGCAAGTCATTTTTGGTTGCATGCGCCGTAAATTTAATTTAAAATTTTGAACCTTGAAAGAAATAGAACGTAAGTTTTTGGTGGCTAATGATGCTTGGAAAACCGCTAAATGTATAGGCAAGCGCGAGTTGAAACAAGCTTATTTGCTGAGAGGTTCTGATCGGTCGGTTCGCATTCGCGTCACCGATAATATGGCCTTCTTTACCATCAAACTCGGAAAAGGGTTAACAAGAAGCGAATTTGAATATGAAATTCCGCAAGACGAAGCGAATGAGATGGTCAATGAGGCGCAATTGCCATGTTTGCACAAAACTCGTTATTATATTCAGCACGGTTCTGACACCTGGGAACTCGATGAGTTTCACGGCGCTTTGGAAGGTTTGCTAGTTGCCGAATTAGAACTTGAAGACGAAGCGCAATCTTTCGAAAAACCGAGTTGGCTCGGAGAAGAAGTGACATTTGACCCCGCTTACCTCAATTCAAAC
The DNA here is from genome assembly GCA_041191505.1 of Bacteroidota bacterium. GTDB lineage: Bacteria > Bacteroidota > Bacteroidia > Flavobacteriales_D > Crocinitomicaceae > UBA952. Next base: position 36,613 of record JBEEOT010000014.1, read on the forward strand.
CTGATCGATCGTTTGTGAGTTTAATCTAGTGCCTCTTTATTGAGCGGCTCTTTGCGTAGATCAATACATGAGCAACCGATTTCGATATGAAATAGCGCTTCAAACTCTTCGATTGTTGTCCAGTTTACCCATTTGTTGACATCTTCCGTAATGCAACTGAACTCATGGTTTGCCATCTTCTTAGCGTAATTTTTGAGCAAAAGCTCGTCGTCCCAAAATTCTTCTTCGATCAGGTAAACACTGCCTTCGGCATGCTCGTCCATCAATAAATCAGGGTCAATTTGCAAGGCCCATTCAACAAAAGACGGTTTTGGCTTGATGAAAATAAAGCCGCGGTTCACTAAATTCATAAATTGATCAGTTTAGCATTTTTGTACTGTAGCCATTGCGTTTTCTTTCTTGGCCGCGCATGTATGACGTATTTCATCGTTTTAAATTGGGCCGTACCGCTGTACCATAGCAACCAATTCTTGATTCGAAGGGGCTGTTCGCTTATTACCGTAATGATTTGTCGGTCGGCAACAATGAATAGTGTGTGGGCGCCATTCGAGATATTGCCTTTGCCTAGTGCTACACTTGATTTTTGAGGGCCAGCCTGGTCGAGCCAGTTATAAAACGCTTCATAACAAGAGTTGCTGTCTGAAAAATTCCAGGCTGTGTAAGTAAATTCTTGCCCGCTGGAGTCTTTGAGTTGAAAACTTTCGTGGGATCGGCTAAATCGGTCCAAGAAAAACAGGGTTGCTTCTTTAGGAATAACCTGAGAGGCAATTTGCAATGAAGCCGAATCATTGGTATAAAAATTGCTTAGTGCTTGCGATGTGTCTGCAGTTTGACTTTGGGGCTGGCTCGGTCTCTTTTTAGAGGACTTCGGACGGATTTGATCGAGCGAAACCGGTTTTTTGGAGCCATCCTGCGAGCAGGCAAACAGTTGAAGTAGCAAGAGCACCAAAAGATAGCCGGGTAGTTTTGTCAGAGCACGCATCTTTTTATTTAATTTTGAACAAATTTAACAACAATGAAACAATTCACACTTTTCATCCTGCTTGCCTTACTTACGGCTTCTTGCGGAACCAAAATTCCTTATACAACAGCCATCCGAGACGAATTCAGTTTAGATGCAGAAGAAAAACTACGCCAGGTGCAATTTTATACTTCGCACACCATAATTCTCAATCAAGTCAATAAACAATCGAGCGAACTCACCACTCAAAATGGTGCGCTAGTCTCCAGCTCCAATTCTCAGTCAGAATCTGTTGTGATTCCGGCCGGAACGCGTTGTATTTTTGAGGGTTTTGGCGATTCAGGTCAACTATTAGTGCGCTTTGAAACCGGTGATCAGCGTTACATTCCTTTTGCTACAAAAACAGACGGGGCTAGTGTCCGACGCTACTATTTTGACGCCGATTGGTCTGCTCAAGGTGGTGCGCGCATTAAATATGGGGGCAACGAATACAAAGTTGACCTCACCAGAGGTGCGCCGCGTGCAGCTCATTTATTAGTAGTCAAGAAAAAACTAGAGCGCACCAAGCGCAAAGAACGCATCGTTCGCGGATTAAAAGTATAATTTTAAAATGCCAGATCAACATCCAATCGACTATCAACAGCATTCTTTTTCACAAGAAGAGCTGAAAGAAATTTACAAAAAACTCTTACTACCTCGTCTGATCGAAGAAAAAATGCTCATTCTTCTCAGACAAGGGAAAATTACCAAATGGTTTTCAGGTTGGGGCCAAGAAGCGGTCTCGGTGGGTTGTGCTTACGCTATGGAAACGCACGAATATATCTTGCCAATGCACCGCAATTTAGGCGTGTTTACAACGCGTCAAATTCCTTTGCAGCGTTTGTTTGCACAATTCCAAGGAAAGGCAGATGGCTATACAAAAGGTCGAGACCGCAGCTTCCATTTTGGAACCCAAGACCACAAATTAGTTGGCATGATTTCCCATTTGGGGCCGCAGCTTGGCATCGCAGATGGCATCGCTCTATCGTCTAAAATCCGTCAAACCCAAGACACTACACTTGTTTTTACCGGTGATGGCGGCGCCTCCGAAGGAGATTTTCACGAAGCCCTCAATGTGGCGGCAGTTTGGCAGTTGCCCGTTATTTTTGCCATTGAAAACAACCGTTGGGGCCTCAGCACACCCTCCTCAGAACAATTTCGCTGCAAGCAATTCATCGACAAAGGAATCGGTTATGGCATGGATGCTATTCAAGTAGACGGCAATAACATTCTTGCCGTAATTGAGGCCGTACGTCAAATACGAGCCCAAATCCAAACCAATCCGCGCCCGTTCATTCTCGAGCTCATGACCTTCAGAATGCGTGGCCACGAAGAAGCCTCTGGAACAAAGTATTATCCTGAAGGCTTACAGGAAGCTTGGGAACCTAAAGATCCAGTGACCAATTTTGAAGCCTATTTACTTAAAAATGGCGTTTTGAATCAACAAGCGGTTGACGAAATTAAAATTCAGTTCAAAGAAGAAATACAAGAGGCCTTTGATTTAGCTAATGCAGCGCCAAAAATCATTCCGAGCTACGAGCAAGAATTGACAGATGTTTATGCGCCTCATCATCACGAGGTAATTGAACCCACTGAGCCTTTTGCAGAAATCCGCTTCATAGACGCCATTCAAGATGGTTTGCGCGTGGCCATGCACAAACATCCTGAGCTCGTTTTGATGGGCCAAGATATCGCCGAATACGGAGGGGCTTTCAAGGTAACCGAAGGTTTTGTCGATGAATTTGGCAAAGACCGCGTTCGCAATACGCCGCTATGTGAATCTGCCATTATTGGCGCAGGTTTGGGCCTGAGTATTTCAGGAATGAAAGCAATGGTTGAAATGCAGTTTGCCGATTTTGTGAGCGTTGGTTTCAATCAAATTGTCAATAATTTGGCCAAGTTGCATTGGCGTTGGGGCCAAAATGCCGATGTCGTGGTGCGCATGCCCACTGGCGCAGGAACGGCAGCAGGTCCTTTTCATTCTCAAAGTAACGAAGCATGGTTTGTCAAAACCCCTGGCTTGAAAGTAGTTTACCCTTCTAATCCGCACGATGCGAAAGGCTTGTTGTTGGCTGCTTTTGAAGATCCCAATCCTGTCATCTTCTTCGAGCATAAGTTTTTATACCGAAGCTTAAAAGGATCTGTTCCAGCTGGTTACTACAACACTCCAATCGGAAAAGCAGCAAGCGTTCAACACGGTCAGGATCTCACTATCATTACTTATGGTTTAGGCGTCCATTGGGCGCTCGAAGCCGCTGCCCAAAGACCTGAATTCACTTTTGAGATTTTGGATTTACGCACCTTGTTACCACTAGATTTAGAGGCTATTATTGCTGCTGTCTGCAAAACAGGTCGAGTGTTGGTGCTCCACGAAGACACACTCACCTCTGGTATTGGTGGTGAAATCTCAGCCCTGATCAACGAACATTGTTTTGAGCACCTAGATGCGCCAGTGTTGCGGGTGGCTTCACTCGACACACCTGTTCCTTTTGCCGCAGACCTCGAGCAGCAATTCTTGGCTCAATGCCGCTTGTTGCCTACAATTGACCAACTTTTGTCTTATTGAGTTTGTTTAAAAACAGAACGGTATTCAGCGTTTTTTTAGCCTTGCTTTTGGGGCTAAGCTTACTGCGTATATCTTTTGCTTGGCAGAACAATTCTTTTTTTGAAGACATCAAGCCAAGTTTATTTCTAATAGGTGTTTACTTCGACACCATTACACTCGCACTACTCGGCTTGCCTGTTTTTCTATTTATCAATCCCTTGACAAATGAGCTCAAAGGTAAGGGTAGGGCTATCGTTCTTTTTCTCTCTAAAAGCTACCTTGTTCTGTTGAGCCTTCTTGTATTGGTTCTAAATACCTGGGACATCGCCTACTATTCATACACCCAAAAAAGATCTGGTTTCAGTTATTTTCTTCACGTATTAACCGGCACCGAGTCCGGTTCATTGGCAGGTGAGTTTCTGGCTGAATTTTGGTGGTTGCCATTGCTATTCTTGTTGCTTTTTATTCCGGTCTGCTTGCTTATTATTGGTCTGGAGCTCCCTCTTTCTTCAAAAAAGAAGCAAACGATTTGGCTGCGCTTTTTTGCAATGCTGCTCATGGTTGTTTTATTGGCGCGCGGAGGTTTTCAACTGAGGCCAATTGGCATCATTGACGCAACTGCGTTAAGCAGTCTCGAACAAGCGCCAATTGTTTTGAATACGACCTTCACGGTCATCAAGACAACCGATGATGGTTCTTTTGACTTGCTCTCTTACCATAGTGAAAAAGAATTAGAGGAGCTTTTACCCAAAGTAAGTCAGGGTATTGTTGGCGAACCATTGCCCGCCAAAACAAATGTTGTTATCATCATTCTAGAGAGTTTCGGTAGCAACTACGCAGGGCCAAATGCCCCTGCGTCATACACGCCTTTTTTAGATTCACTGCTTCAAGAAAGTCTATACTTTGAACATGCGATTTCCAATGGCCGTACTTCCATGGATGCAGTGCCTGCTATTTTGGCTAGCATGCCATCATGGTTGCCAGAATCTTATATTTTATCGCCGTTTTGTAGCAATCAACTCAATAGTTTGCCTGAATTACTGAAAGAACAAGGCTACGCAACCTCTTTTTATCATGGCGCCAAGGAAGGCTCTATGAATTTTAAAAGTTTTACCAAAGCAATTGGGGTAACATCTTATGTGGGATTAGAATCTTATCCTCAGCAAAGCCATTTTGATGGCAATTGGGGGGTTTGGGATCACCAAATGCTGCCGTTTTTTGGTCGTGAATTAGGACGCGCAAAGCAGCCCTTTTTTAGTGCATTATTTACTTTAAGTTCGCATCATCCATACAAAGTCCCTGCACAATATGAAAAGCGTTTGAAAGCAGGTCCAGAACCGCTTTGCAGGTCAATTGCCTACACCGATTTGTCTTTGCGGCAATTCTTTAAACGTTTTCAAAACGAAGATTGGTTCAAAAACACCTTGTTTGTAATTACCGCAGATCATGTCGGGCCTACTTGTCAGCAACAGTTTCAAACACTAGATTGGCGCTATCGCATTCCAATTGCATTTTATCATCCATCAAGAAAACTCCCCAAACCAGTAAAAAACCTTGTTTTTCAGCAAATAGATATCATGCCAACAGTGTTAGATTTGTTGGGCTTCAAGAAATCCGCTTTTCAATTGGGTTCATCTTGCTATGATCCCAAACAACGTCAAAAAATGGTTTACGATAACGGTAATTTGATTTCTTTTATTCGCAACGGATCCAATCTCGTTCCGGTCGCCTGGACTCCATTTGTGAAGCGCAAGTACACCAGCGCACAGTATCAGATGTCGAGGCAAATGTCTGCATTATACCAATTCTACATGAACAGCCTGATCGAAAACCATTGCGCGCGTCAAACCATCAAGTAAAGCTTACCACAGAATTGCTTATCTTTGCGCTTTCAAAGAAAGCATCCTATGGCAGAAAAAAAAGTTACCCGTCAAGAAGATTACGCAACCTGGTACAACGACCTCGTATACAAAGCTGACCTCGCTGAGCACTCCGATGTGCGCGGCTGCATGGTCATTAAGCCCTACGGATACGCCATCTGGGAAAACATGCGCGATGTGCTAGATGCGAAGTTCAAAGAAACAGGTCACTCGAATGCCTATTTTCCGCTATTTATTCCGAAGAGCTACCTGAGTAAAGAAGCGGCCCACGTAGACGGCTTTGCAAAAGAATGTGCAGTAGTCACGCACTATCGCCTCAAAAATGCCGAAGATGGGAGTGGTGTCATCGTAGATCCGGATGCAAAACTACAAGAAGAACTCATTGTGCGCCCCACATCTGAGACCATTATCTGGAACTCCTATAAAAACTGGATCCAATCATACCGCGACCTCCCGATTCTCATCAACCAATGGGCCAATGTAGTGCGTTGGGAGATGCGTACGCGTTTGTTTTTGCGCACGGCAGAATTCCTTTGGCAAGAAGGCCACACCGCTCATGCCAGCAAAACAGAAGCCATCGCCGAAGCAGAACAAATGCTCGACGTCTACGCTGATTTTGCTGAAAACTACATGGCAATGCCAGTGCTCAAGGGTCGCAAAACGGCAAGCGAACGCTTCGCAGGTGCCGAAGACACGCTTTGTATAGAAGCGCTCATGCAAGATGGCAAAGCGCTGCAGGCCGGAACGAGCCATTTCTTAGGTCAGAATTTTGCCAAAGCATTTGAAGTTAAATTTGCCGACAAAGAAGGTAAGCTAGACTACGTTTGGGCAACTTCATGGGGTGTTTCTACCCGTTTAATGGGGGCACTTATCATGACGCATTCCGATGACGAAGGTCTTGTGGTACCGCCTGCTTTGGCGCCAACCCAAGTTGTTGCCGTTCCAATCTATCGTACAGAAGAAGAACGCGAGCAAATCACCGCCAAATTCAAGCAACTCGCCATCGCGCTCAAGGCGCAAGGTATTCGCTTTAAATACGACGACGACGACAACCGCCGTCCGGGCTGGAAATTCGCTGAATACGAAACTAAAGGCGTCCCAGTACGTTTGGCCATGGGCCCACGTGACCTTGAAAACGGCAAAATCGAAGTTGCTCGTCGAGATACCAAAACCAAAGAAACCCTTGATTTTGAAAACCTGGTGCCGGCCATTGCAACGCTCCTTCAAGACATTCAAAATAATTTATTGCAGCGCGCCAAAGATTTCAGAGCAGCCAACACGCACAGCATTGACTCATACGAGCAGTTCAAAATTGAGATAGAAAAAGGCGGATTTTTCTTAGCGCACTGGGACGGCACTCCAGAAACGGAAGAACTCATCAAGCAAGAAACCAAAGCTACAATTCGCTGCATTCCTTTTGATCAAGCACCAGAGCCGGGTCTTTGTATGGTTACTGGCAAACCATCTGCCGGAAGAGTGGTTTTCGCGAAAGCTTATTAATGGCCATTTTTGCTTTCAAGGATTTTAAAGTCTGCCATGCGCAGAGTCCTTTGAAGGTAAATACGGATGCCATCTTACTTGGTGCGAGCGTCAAAATCGAACGTGCAAATCCGTCTGTTTTAGATGTTGGAACCGGTAGCGGCGTTATTGCCTTGCTGTTGGCCTCTCGCTTTCCAGATGCATACATCACAGGCATAGATCCAAATCCTGGAGCTTTTGCAGATGCTCAAATGAATTTCTCTGATTCAAAATTTGCACAGCGCTTAACTACACTGCACTGTGCTTTAGCTGCCTTGCCAAAAGACATCAAATACGACGTCATCGTTTCTAATCCGCCCTACTTTTTAGATAGCCTTCCTTCTTCAGATGCTGCTGGTCAAGATGCCAAACACATCACTAGACAAGCATTTTTTGAGTTGTTCAACGACATGATGCAACGTTGTAAAGAAGATGGTCAAATCTGGCTCATCCTGCCAGCTGGTCTAGCTGAGGAGGTGCAGTCGTTTTTCAAGCGCAACGCTTGGCAACTTGGCGCTAAAATTCAGTTTCATGCGAGTCCAAATAAGCTCAATAAATTTGGGGTGCTGTGTTTTCAGAGGCAGGTCAAGAATTGTGTTGTGAAGGAATTGACGATCCGTCAAACAGACGGCAGTTATCATGTGGACTACAAAAAACTAGCTGGACCTTACCACGACCGAAGCCTTTAAATTTTCTTTTTGAGCCGATTCAAATCGGTGCTCAGGCCAATTGTTTGAATGCTACCCGCCTTAGAATAGAATTGGATGGCGTAATCGAGGTCAAAGCGCTTGATGTGCAGGCGCGTACCAAATGAGAAGCCAGCAAGGCCAGGAAAGTCGGTCAACTTAAGCTGTTGACGCCTGTTGTAATCAAATCCCATTCTCAGTTGAATGGCACCTTTTGGAATCAATTCTAGTTGAAAATGCAGGTGATTGGCAATTTTTTCGCCAAAATTAGGTGTGTAAATGGGGATGGTGTCGCCGGTTAGCGGATCAATGCTTTCTTTGGCATTGGGGTCTAGCCAAATATTTTGAGCGCTGTTAAGAGAGTGCCCCACCAAATGAAAACGGAAAGGGGCATGCGCTAAGCGGTAACTAACTCCTGCGTAGATATCTAGGGGCAATTTGGAATTGGCTTGCGGGGTATAGTCTTTGAAAACAAAACCTGCATTTCTAAGGCCAAGTGTGGCCACAAAAAGTTGTTTAGGATGAATCAGCAAGGCTGAAAAATTACTTGAAACACCAAAAGCACTAAATCGTTCGAGATTGGAGCCAAGTAGATTAAGTTGAGCGCCCAAGCGAAAATAGGGGTTGGGTGCATAAGCATAACTTGTGCCTAGATTGTAGTCGAGCGCATTGAATGTGCCGGTAACTTGACCTTCTGTGTTGGTCTGATTAAAAGAACCGTAATTCATGTAGCGCAAGTACGGCGCAAAAACACCCCATTTGGTTTTGAAGGCACTCACAAGGGTGCCGTAATGCACGCCACTGGGTAAAATACCTACAGATGTGTGGTATTGTTGTTGCATGCTTGCATCGAGCAATGCGGGTTGGTCTAGGCTCAATCCGATCTCTTTGTCTTGTAATGCGTAAAGTTGCCCGCCCACGCCTGCATTTTTAGCGTTGTCGAGTTGATTTAAGTAAGTGAAAGCATGTGTGCCCCATGTGTATTGGGCTTGCGCACTGAAAATCAGGCCGAAAAAGAAGACGCAAATGTATTTCATAGGCTATTAACGCAGTACGTTCATTCAGATTGTGAAAATACAATAAAAATTGGCGTCTTGAACTTTGGAACAATAATTGCATGTCGCAAACACATGAAGCCTACAAGTATCCAACACCAGCAATTTGAAAGCCTCTATGTTGCTCAGCAACGGTTTTTCAAGCACATTATTGCGCGCTATTTTGATGGCGCTCAACAACAAGATGTATTGCAAGATTTTGCACTTCATTTGTATGCGTTGTTTGCCCAAAAACAAACCGAAAACGCACACCTTTTCGATTCAAAAGCGTGGTTGCGCACGGTCCTGGTACATTATTGTATCTCGCAACTTCGCAAAGACAAAGCGCAAAAGAATAGTGTGTGGAAGCAAACTACCGTGCATCATGTACTGGTCGCATCTGAGTCCAATCATTTACCAGAGATTGAACTTCAAACGCTTTATTTACAAGCGTTGGGTTGTGTTACTAAAAAAGAAGCCCTGATTTTAAAAATGAAATACGAATACAAGCGCAGTTCTAAGGAAATTGAACGCAGACTTGAACTGCAATACGTAGACGTGCTTATTACGCGCATAAAGGCCAAAATCAAGAAGAAAATGGGGCGAGTTGAGCTCGATTGGTTGTAGGCCTCTTAAAATTCGAGGTGTCGTTCTTTCTTTTCAGGATAGATATCGGCAATTGTGACTAAAATTCCTGTTTCTTCGACGTCTCCGAAATCTGCATTTACGGCGGTGTCAAAGGTGCGCATGGTAGGTGAGAGGTTCATGTAAATATTCATGAGTGGCGGTATAAACGTGCCGCGATCCCTTACGAACTGATTGAGAATTTTAAAGGCTTCTTTGAACTCAAGGCCATCGATAAGCGGAATGTAATTGCTACTGCTCTTGAAGTCAAGGGGGTAGAAGGCGCGCAATAATTGATCTTGATCTGGAAAGAAATAGTGCAAGAACTGCAATAGGAAGTCGCGGCTTTCTCGGTCGTAGTCAGGGTACATGGTTACTTTTCCAAAGAAATACTTGATTTCTGGATAAAAGCGAATGAGAGCGCCAAGACCATCCCAAATGTTATCTAGTGCGAAAAGCCCTTTTTTAGGATTATTTTGAGGTTGGAAATTGGGTTGCACCCAGCTTCTGCCCAGTTCAATTGTATAAGGTAGATAAGTTGTTTTGAAGGCCTCGGCGAATTCAAAATAATGAACCGTAGATAAATGAAAAGCATTTTGCTCGTCTTTGGCTTCAGCACAAACTTTATAGCGGTAACCCCCAATGATTTCTTGATCCTCGACAGACCAAACAATCAGTTGTTCGTAGGCGAAGGGGCCGAAATCGTGCTCATCGAGGTCGAGGGCCTCACCGGTGCCACCACCCGCAGCGCGAAAGGTGAGCTCGCGCAAACGGCCAATTTCTTGCAATACGGCAGGTGAATTGGATGCATTGACTCTGTAAATTTCATTGCCTCCCTTGCGGGTAGTTCGCAAAAAGCGCGCAGCGTTCAATTCTTCGCGCAATACAGCTCTTTCTATCGGATCAATTAACTTTTTCATGACTTGGTTTTAGGCTGTAAACATGGTCTTTTACCCAATTCGCAGCGGCGTAGTCGTCGAGTTCTTTTGGGATGAGCTCGTTGGTAAGTGGTGCGCCGATCACAAAGGATATTTTGCCATTCTTTTGCTTGTACATTTCGTCTGCTAATAAAAACATTTCTATGTTCGCTTTTATGCCAATGCGTTTTCTCCATCGATTGACGCGATAAAATGCTTTGGACAAGCGCCCTTCAATGTATATCGGAATAATCGGTCTGTTGAGTTCTCTGGCGTAACTCACAAAGGTCTTTTTCCATTCGGGCTCCATGATTTGGCCATAATGAATTCTGGTAACCATCCCTGCGGGAAAAATAATAATGACCTGTTCTTTTTCAAATGCGCTGCGTATATTTTGACGCACACCACCGCTATTGCGACCAAATTTATTGACACCCACAAACAGATTAGCTAATTGTGAGATGTTCAATAGTAAGTCATTGACAATTAAAGCAACATCGGGGCGCTTATGGCGCAATGCATGAATGAGTGCAATGCCGTCCATGCCGCCCAACGGATGATTGAGAGCTAAAATGGCCCCGCCAGTTGTTGGGATATGCTCTAGACCTTGAATATCGATATCTATCTGAAAATAATGGATGATGGCTTCGCAAAACTCATGGTCTTTTAAATGACCATTGGCTCTTAAGAAATCATTGATTTCATCTTGGTGCAGTTTTCTTTTCAGAAAAGACAAGACAAAGCGAGGCAACCACTTGAGTAAACGTGGATTTTTACTTTTGATGAGTGCTTCGATATCTATTAAATCTTGCCTAGACATACTGCAAAATTAAACGGAATAATCGAATTGAAGTTGTAAGCCGTCATAAGCCAAAAATACATTTTCTGGAAGCTTGGCACTTACATCAGTATGAGGTCCAAAGAGGTGTGAAATGTGGGTGAGATAGCTTTTTTTGGGTTTGATTTCTTGGATCAGTTCCAAGGCCTCTGCCAAATTGAAATGCGATGGATGCGGAAATTCATGCAAGGCATTAACGATAAGTGTGTCAAGGCCAAGTAGGCGAGTCTTTTCTTCGGGGCTTATTGTTTTGGCATCAGTGATGTACGCCAAATTGCCTAAGCGAAAACCGAGCACTTGCATTTGATGGTGCCATACTTCTATGGCCTCAAAAGCATATGGGCCAATTTGAACACTACCCTTATTGATGTGGTGAATTGCAAATCTTGGCACACCAGGGTAGGGTTTGGCCTCAAAAGCATAATAAAATTCGCGCTTGAGTGCTGTTTCTACTTTAGGCGTGCAGTAAACCGGGAAGTAATCTTGGCGCTTGAAATTAAAGGCGCGAATGTCATCGAGGCCAGCAATGTGGTCTTTGTGTTCGTGGGTCAGTAGTATGGCGTCTAGGTGCAGCACTTCTGCTCGCAGCATTTGCCCTCGAAAATCAGGCCCGGCGTCTATGCAAATGGTGAGGTCGGGAAGCTCAATGAGTACGCTCGCCCTGAGCCGCTGATCTTTTGGGTCTGTAGACAAACAAGTTGGACACTGACACGCAATAACCGGCACACCTTGGGAGGTGCCTGAACCTAAAATGGTGAGTTTTGCGGTATTGCTGGTGCTCATTTTTTGAGGGGGCTTAGATCTATGCGCTTTTGGCTAGTTGGTTTGCGCATGAACTGATGCACGATGGTTTTGTTGTCGCGGTTTTCTTTTTCAACATTGATATATCGCGTCCAGTGCAGTGGTTCTTTCCCATGAAAATGAAAGGGTGCATAGCCATAGCCTCTGTAGATGCCATTTTCTATCCAAACCAAACTTTTTTCTCCTTTGTTGCGCCCTTTATCTACCAAAAAGAAGGTGTCGCCATTGAATTGAAGCTGATCAATATATTGTTGAACGCGCGAGTTGTAGGCTGCTGGATCTTCTTCTTGCACGCAGGCTCCTTTGCATTGCGCAATGGTAAAATGAAAACAGGCGCCTTGCGTGGGGTAGAGGTAACAAAGTTTTTGACAGAGCTCTAGTTGATTGGCGATGTGTTCTAGGTAAGACTGCCCTTCTTTTTTTGAGGTAAACTGGATGAGTGGCTCCTCGTCTTTTTTGGCAGTGCTCTCTATTTTGAGACGCAAATAGCCATCGAAATCGAGCTGGTCATAGAGCCCATACGGAAACAAACTCTTGCGCAATTTGCGATTGTAAATTGGCTTGTGTTCTTTGATGAGATTGGATTCCAAAAGCATGGCAATGAGTTCAGAGCCTGTGAGTTCATATTCTACACGGCAAATATCCTGGATCATTTGTAAGCCTTTGGCCGTTTTATTGTTGCGCAGGTGTTGCTCAATGCGCTTTTTGATATGAATGCTTTTCCCTATGTAGATCAGCTGATTGAATTCGTTGTATAGTTTGTATACACCTGTTTTGTTGGGTAGTTCTTCTATGCTCTCTAAGCTTAGATTGGGGTGCACAGACTTGGGGTTCAGCACATCTTGTATAAAGGTTCGAAGCTGATTTTTATCTTTTTGAATCAGTATTGTAAAAAGCGCTGCTGTTGCTTTGGCGTCGCCATCTGCGCGGTGTCTGGCGGCATTAGGTATTCCTAAATCTGAACAAATTTTGCCCAAGCTGTACGAGGCATGACCTGGTAAAACAATTCTAGCCGCCCGGACCGTGCAAAGCTGAGGCATTCTGAATTCATAACCAAGGCGTTTGTATTCACTTTTGAACATGCCGTAGTCAAAGGCGACGTTGTGCGCCACAAACACACAGCCTTCGCAAAATTCCAAGATTTGCTTGGCGAGTTCATAAAATTTAGGGGCATCGGCCACCATTTTGTCGGTAATGCCGGTAAGTCTGACAATAAATTCTGGAATCGCTTGTTCAGGGTTGACCAAACTTTGGAAGTGATCAATGACTTGTTGGCCGTCGTGCTTGTACATGGCTAACTCCGTAATTTTAGAGTCTTTGGTGTGGCCACCTGTTGTTTCTACATCGACAATCACATAGTTCATGCCTACGAAGTTAGAAAAAAGCGCGGGTCTGCGTTTTTGTCTGCTTCCAAATTTTTCGTTTTCTTTGACAAAAAATTGCTTTTCATGAAAACATCTTTCTTTTTATTGTTTGCTTTGCTCGGTTCAGCTGTGTTTGCACAAAGCAACCTCAGTATTTTCAATAACAACGGCCAGCAGTTTTATGTGGTTTTGAATGGTATTCGTCAGAATTCTAAGCCGGAAACGAACGTTCAAGTTTCCCAAATCAAAAATGGCAGCTATGCCGTCAAAGTGATTTTTGACGACGGAAAAACACCAGATATCGACAAAAATTTCATGATCGATGCGCCCTATGATATCACAGCCCGCATCATTTTCAAAAAAGGGAAAGGAAAATTACAAATGATTGGCCAAGAACCCACTCATGGTGTCATTCAAGAAGCAGTCGTGTATCGTCCGAGCGATGCAGCGGTTTATTCAGATGCGGTTGTTGTCAATTCAATTTCTAATCAAAACGCAGCAGCAGCAACTCAAATTACACAGACCCTTCCAGTTCAAACAAGCACTACGACTCAAACAACAGGAACCGGAAATGCAACGGGTGTCAATATGAACATGAATGTTCAAGAAACGACGACGAATACGACGGTCACAAATATGAACAACAACGCTAATCCGAATGAAAATGTCAATCTCAACATGAATTTGTCGGTTGGTGGAGTCAATTTGAATCTCAATGCCAATGCTTCTGGAACAGGTCTTGGAGCCGGAACAACCGTCAGCGAAACAACGACTACAACAACCACATCTTCGAGCTCAACAGTGAGTACTTCGAGCGCAAGCACAACTTCTGGAGTGGGTTTGAATTCCAATATCAACATCAATCAAAGTGGTGCAAATCAAACGGTTCAAGGCCAAACAAATACCCAAGTCTTACAACAACAACAACAACAACAAGTCATTCAAAATCAGCAACAAGGACACTTTGTGAACTGCACCCAGACCATGAATCGTTTGGAGGCATTTAAAGCAGAATTGCAGGATCAGTCTTTTGAAGAAGACCGTTTGGAAGCGCTCAAGTTGGCGATGAACAAAACTTGTTTGAGTACTGCTCAGGCTGGACAATTACTGGATTTATTTACCTTCGATGAGAACCGCTTGGAGGCTGCTAAGTTTTTATCTGACCGCCTCACGGACCGCGATAATGCCGGTTCGTTAGCCATGAAACTTACCTTTGACAGCAGTAAAATGGAATACCGCCGCTACATCAGTGAGTAACGACGGTATTTACCTTCATTTTTACGAGATTTTTCTTAGATCTGAACAATTTTATCTTTAGGGTGACGCACCTTAAAGTCGTAATCGAAATTGACGTTTTCTTTGGTTTTGAGCTTCAGTTTCCATTCGATGAGACCCGTTTTTTCATCTAATGATCCTTTTCCTAAGTTTGATTTCTCAATGGTGATCTCAGGGTTGGTGGTAAGCGGAACTTGGTCTTGAATGATCAGTTCAACATCTGAAGACTTTAGGTTGCGCACTTCGATGTTATATGCAAAATTGCGTTCCTTTTTGTCTTGAATAATGCGCTCTTTGCTTTGGTCTTTGAGCAAGGTGCGCTTCACGATGATATTCGGATCTTTACCCAATGACAAATTGAGCGTATCGTTCATGGTGGTAGGGTCGAGGTAGGTTTCGCCAATGTAGGTGCCGTCAAAGAAAATATTGGCTTTTGCCGGAACCAACTGTAGTTCATCGAGTTTGGTCATTTGCGCAACGAGGTAAACCCCTGGATCTAACTTCGGCACCGCGTAGTAACTGAAGCTCGTATTGAGCTCTGATTGCTTGACCAATACCATGCGCACTTGATTATCGGAGGCTATGCTGTAGTTGAGGTCGATTTTGAACTCAGCCGAAATGAGTTGTTGTACAATTGTAGTGAAAGCTTCTGCACCCAGTGCTGCAGGTTCAAACGTAGCGCCATTTGTTGAGTACATAAAACCCATATTCATGGCGGAGGTATTTACAGAAGGTGCAACATCATCGTTTTCATAAACAGCAGATCGTTGCTTGGCTTTTTCTAAAAGGTCTCTGCGGTATTCTTGATAGTCGATATACCATGGGCTGAGTTCTGGTTTGGTTTTATTGGCGTAGGGGTTGTTGGTCGAGATGCTGAGCTTGACGTCGTTCCAATCTAGGCCGGTTTGTTGACGCACTTGTGCTTTGTAAGTGAGACTGATTTTTCCTGAAGCCGCCTCGCTGCGGATGTCATAAAGGGGCGTCCAGCCGGCATTTGAAGCCAAGTAGGTGAGGTCTATTCTGCCGGTTGCGGCTTCTTTAGCCATAAGTGTTACAACGATGCGCGGTATACCTTTGATTTCTGGAGTTGGGTTGTTTTGCTCGGCATAGTTGCGCAGGTCATTTAGTCTGGTATCTAGGGATGAAATGAGGTCAGTTTTTTTGACTTTTTGACGGTCTAAGGCACTGATTTTCTTGTTGAGTTCAGAAACTTTGGTGGTGTAGTAATCTACGGTAGATTTCAAGAGTTGGATGCTGTCATTGACCTTGCCTTGGCCCTTAACGGCGCCATTGGAAATAATGATTTTGCGCGCAGCTACCAGCACTTCAATTTCGTCGTTGATGTCGCGGAGCTCAAAATTGACCAATCTGACGGAGTCTTCGAGCGCTTTAATTGCAGCTTTGATTTTTGGAGGCAATTCGCCTGCGTTTACATTTATAGAAGGCTGGGGGTAATAAAATTCATATTTTGAATCGAGGATCACGACGGCACCAGTAGCTTTTACCTGAATGGTGCTCGGTGAAATTTGAGGTGAAATACCTTCGACAATAACTTCGCTGACACCTGCTTTAATGGTGTAGTTGGCCTTGTGTTGGAGTTGGGCTCCTTGCATATAAACGGTTACACCCGTTAGTGAGCCCTTCACGTTGACGGGTTCGTTCGCTAAGCTTACCATGCTGGCCAGCATAAAGGTGAAGAGTAATTTGATTTTCATAGGTGATTTTTTTGATTTCAAAAACGTAAAAGTAAGGTCTTTATTATTAGTCGTATCTTTGTTGCCATGAAATTCGAAGATTACCATATTGATCAAAAAATCAAAGACCAACTCGAGGTACTCGGTTTCAGACGCCCAACCGATATCCAATACCGTGCCATAAAACACATTTTGGATGGCGAAGACGTAATGGCCGTGGCACAAACAGGAACAGGAAAGACCGCGGCTTTTGTCATTCCAGTGCTCCATAAACTTCTCAAATACAAGAAACAAGCAAGTAACTCCATACAGATTCGCTGTATTGTTTTGGTTCCTACCCGCGAGCTCGCTCAACAAATTACAGGCGTATTTGAGCAAATCGGCGCCCAAACCAAAGTGAAGGTCATCGGTCTTTACGGTGGCGTAGAGCAAGATGCGCAGATCAAGCAATTAAAAGTAGGTGCTGAGGTGCTTATTGCTACGCCAGGCCGCATGTTCGATCTCATTTCGCAAGGTCATTTAGATGTTTCTGGCGTCCACACTCTGGTGCTCGACGAAGCCGACCTCATGCTCGATCTCGGTTTCAATAAAGACATCCAAGACATCATTAAAAAAATACCGACTAAACATCAGACGCTATTTTTTACGGCAACTATTGACAAAAAAATCAAGTCCTTAGCCTATGACGTCGTTCGCTCTGCGATACGCATTCAGCTGTCTCCACAAAATCCGGTGTCCAAAAACGTGCAGCATGCCGTTGCCTTTATTGAAATGGACGATAAACGCTTTTTCTTAGAAAACATGATCGGTGAATACCCTGAGGCGCGTTTTTTAGTGTTTGCAAGAACAAAAGTGCGTGTCGAAAGAATCGTTAAAGCCATGGAGCGCGTTGGCGTGCATGCCGAGGCTCTGCACGGTGGTGTTCCTCAAAATGAGCGTTTTGCCCTTTTGGAGCGTTTTCGAGAAGGAAAAAATCAGGTCTTGATCACCACAGATGTTGCTGCACGCGGCATCGATATTCCCAACATGGAGTACGTCATTAATTATGACTTACCCGACAACCCCGAAAATTACGTTCACCGCTGTGGCCGAACAGGTAGGGGCAATGCGCTGGGGCAGGCACTCTCTTTTTGCAGTAAAGATGAACTACCGCTTCTAGATGCGATTGAGGCCTACACCGGAGAAGAAGTATTGCGTTACGAAATCTCAGAAGGCGAATACAAAGCCATTTTATTTGACGCTGATGACCCTAACTACAATTGGCAAAAACTCATCGACGAAAATGAAAATCCAGATTTTTGGGGAGATTAGCTATTTCTTTTGTATTTTCACTGCATTAATCTTATTAATATTTAACCATGAAAAAATTAATGCTGTTTTTTGCGCTCACTATTGGTGTCGCTATTCCATCTTTAGCACAAACTAAAAAGTTTCACGGTGTGAGTTTCAATACAGAGCTCAAACTCGATGGTGAAAACCTTGTGATCAACGGAGCTGGCTTGCGAGAAAAATACTTTATGGACCTCTATGTGGCGGGCCTTTATCTTCCAAAAAAGACAGAAGACGCTAAAAAAGTAATCTACGACGACACCGAAATGGCTATCCATATTAAAATCGTGTCTAGTAGCGTTACCCGTGAGCGTTTCATCGAGTCTGTCAATGCTGGTTTTGCAACCTCAAAACATGGCAACGCAAGCAAAGAAGAAATTAAAAAATTCGTAGGTTTCTTCAGCGAGCCGATCAAAGAAGGCGACAAAATCAACCTAGACTACATCCCTGGAAAGGGTGTTCGCGTTACCAAAAATGGAGATGTCAAAGGTACCATACCAGGCTTGGATTTCAAGAAAGCACTCTTCGGCATTTGGTTTGGAACACCTCCGGTTCAAGAAAGCTTGAAAAACGAAATGTTGGGCAAAGACTAGCTCATTTCCTAAACAAACAGTTCAAAAGCCACGAAAGTGGCTTTTTTTTCTTTGTAACGCTAGTTACACTGCTGTTCAGAGAATAACGCCATCTTTGTAAAAATTAACCGATGAAAATAATGAAAGTATTCTCAATTATTGCTTTACTTACTTTGACATTATGGTCTTGTACATCTTCTGCACAATCTGCTTATAAAAATGCACCTATAGCAGAACTCTCTAAGATAAAAGATGAGCAAAAAGCAATTGTGATAGACGTGCGCACCCCAGCCGAATGGCAGCAAGGTGTAATTTCAGGTGCAGATTTATTTATTGATTACAATAGCCCGACTTTCAAGCAGCAATTGGCCAAGTTGGATAAATCAAAAACCTATATTGTTTATTGTCGAAGCGGCGGGCGAAGTGCCGGAGCTAGTCAGGTTATGGTGGATAGCGGCTTTAAAAATGTGATCAATATGCAAGGTGGCATTTCTTCTTGGGGTGGTAAAATTATCGCTAAACCATAGTAGAAAAACTTGTTGTATGGGCTCTAAAATACCTGGAATAGTATTGGCTGTAAGTCTTGGATTTACAGCCATTTTTTTATCGGGTTTTACACCCTCGTTTCTCAATTCCTACTTATTGGCCCTTTTAATAGGAATGTTTTTGGCTCCTCAGGTTATTAAAAAAGCGAGGCTTGATGCCGGCATTTCTTTAAGTTCCGCAAAAATGTTGGAATGGTCTGTGGTGTTACTCGCTTTTAGCATTGATTACAAGGCAATTGGGGCGATTGGCGCCAAGGATTTTGTTATAATTCTTATCGTTATTCTGGTTGTTTTACTGGCCGCTTTTTATTTGTCAAAAGTGTTGGCTTGCCCTGGTAAAACCGGTTTGTTAGTGGGTTTCGGAACAGCCATTTGTGGTTCTTCAGCGATTGCTGCATTGGCCCCCAAAATCAAAGCAGATAAAGAAGATGTCGCCATTTCCTTAGCCGCAGTAAACTTGTTGGGTTCTTTGGGTATGGTTTTGTTGCCGCTTTTCTTTCAATTTTACCCCCTTTTGGAGCAGCAGGTTGCCTTCTTAATTGGCGCGTCTTTACATTCTGTAGGCAACGTAGCTGGTGCTGGTTTTTCAGTTTCAGAAGAAGTGGGGCAATTGGCTTTAGTATATAAAATGGCCAGGGTGGCACTTTTATCACCAGCCTTATTGTTTATGGTTTGGCTCGAATCTAGAAAGTCTAATGAGCAGAAATTTCGCTTTCAATTGCCATGGTACCTCATTGTGTTTATTGGCATATCCTTATTTGTGAGTTTTTATCCCTTGCCATCGTTCCTTGTAAAGGGTAGCGAAACCATTGGGAAAATCATTCTTACAATTGCAATGGCGGCTATTGGCCTGAAAGTAGATGTATTTCGTTTGCTGAAGGCGGGCCAACGGGGTTTGGTATTTGCACTGATCGTATTTGTATTGCAAATGAGTTTGTTATGGGTTTCAAAGAACTGACGAATGTTAGTTTTTAAAGTAACTCGTGTCACACACTAGCTCATGAGCTGCATATAAATTTGCTGTATCAAATCATACACTATGAAAGTTCAACAAATTTACACCGGATGTATTGCACATGCTGCATACTATCTTGAGAGCAACGGGGAAGCTGCCATTTTTGACCCCTTGAGAGAGGTTCAGCCTTACATCGATCGAGCGCAGGCAGATCAAGCACAAATCAAATTTGTATTTGAAACGCATTTTCATGCAGATTTCGTTTCAGGCCATCTCGATTTAGCCAAACAGACAGGCGCCACAATTGTTTATGGCCCTACGGCAAAGCCAGGTTTTGATGCGTTAGTTGCGCAAGACCATCAAGAATTTAAGGTGGGAGCCTACACTGTAAAGGTATTGCACACACCAGGTCACACCATGGAAAGCACAACTTATTTGCTTATCGACGAAAATGGGAAGCAACACGGAATTATTACCGGAGATACTTTGTTCATTGGCGATGTAGGCAGGCCAGATCTTGCTCAGCATGTCATTGCCGATTTAACAGAACGCAAATTAGCTGCCCATTTATTCGATTCTTTGCGGCATAAAATCATGCCATTGGCAGATGACTTAATTGTGTATCCCAATCATGGGGCAGGTTCAGCATGTGGTAAAAAAATGAGCAAAGAGACGACAGACACCTTAGGGAACCAGAAAAAGACAAATTACGCACTGCGTGCAGACATGACCAAAGAAGAATTTATAGAAGAACTTCTAACCGGTCTGACGGCGCCTCCGGGATACTTTCCTAAAAATGTGTTAATGAACATCCAGGGTTATGATTCTTTGGATACTGTTATGGCGCGTGCGCAGAAGTCTCTCTCCCCAAGTGAATTTGAATTGGTCGCCAACGAAACAGAAGCAATTGTTTTAGATACCCGTGCGCCCGAGGATTTTGCACTTGGTTTTGTTCCTGGCTCCATCAACATAGGGCTCGACGGAAATTTTGCCATGTGGGTAGGTGAAATGATCACCGATATCCAACAAGAAATCTTGTTGATCACCGAGGCTGGTCGGGAAGAAGAAGCCATTATTCGCTTGGCCCGAGTAGGGTATGATCATGCCGTAGGTTATTTAGATGGTGGCTTTGATGCATGGAAGTCAGAAGGTTGCGAAATCGATACGGTGAATCGCATTACTGCCGATGAATTTGCGGAAAAGTTCAATAAAAAGATCCCTACTTTCGATGTGCGCAAACGCAGTGAATTTGAAGCGGAGCATGTTGTTGATGTGGTCAATGTTCCCCTCAATGAAATCAATCAACATTTGGCCAAATTTCCCGAAAATGAGGATTTCATCTTGCATTGTGCAGGTGGCTACCGAAGTATGATTGCTGCAAGTATTTTGAAAAGCCGTGGGATACACAATTTTGTAGATGTAATTGGTGGTATGGCTGCCATTGCAAAAACAGCTACACCTAAGACTGCATATGTTTGCCCAAGCACACTACTGTAGACAAAATATAGTCACTATTAAAAGTAGGTCATCACCGGCCTACTTTTTTATTTATATACTAAATCAAAAACAAATGAAAATTGATTATTTAAGATTATTACGCTACGTCATAGGTGCTTATTTGTTAATTGGAGGAATCGTCCAATTAGATTTTGTCGTACTTTTAATGGGAGCTATAATTTCGCTTATGGCGATTTTTAATGTAGGTTGTTTTGGGGGGCAGTGTGCGCCGAATCTACCCAAGAAAAACAATGTCAAACAAAGTAGTATCGAAGAAGTATCCTTCGAAGAGGTGAGGTAGCTTACTCAATTTTGACTGTTTGTAACACTTGTTACATAGTTTTGCACTTTGAATTGATACATTTGATACCTATAAACCCATCAAAAATGAAAATCGAACAAATTTACACAGGCT
Organism: Bacteroidota bacterium; assembly: GCA_041191505.1. GTDB lineage: Bacteria > Bacteroidota > Bacteroidia > Flavobacteriales_D > Crocinitomicaceae > UBA952. The sequence continues at coordinate 58,102 of JBEEOT010000014.1, forward strand.
GTTTAGCCCAAGGCGCCTACTATGTTGTGAGTAACAACGAAGCATTTATCATCGATCCGCTAAGAGAAATTCAGCCCTACATGGACCGAATTGCAGCTGATGGCGTTAAACTTAAATATATTTTTGAAACTCATTTTCATGCTGACTTCGTTTCTGGTCACCTCGACTTAAGCAAGCAAACAGGCGCCCCAATTGTATACGGGCCTACTGCCAAAACTGAATTTGAGGCTATCATTGCTGAAGACGGACAGGTTTTTGAAATTGGAAAAGTGAAAATTAAAGTGTTGCATACGCCAGGACATACCATGGAGAGCAGTACATTTTTATTGATCAATGAGGAGGGGGAAGATGAAGCTATCTTTTCCGGAGACACCCTATTTTTAGGAGATGTTGGACGCCCAGACCTGGCTCAAAAAGCTGCCGACATGACCCAAGCTCAATTAGCAGGTTTGCTATACGATTCTTTAATGACGAAAATCATGCCTTTGGGAGATGAGGTCACTGTTTATCCTGCACATGGTGCTGGTTCAGCTTGTGGTAAAAACATGATGAAAGAAACGGTTGATACGCTCGGTAATCAAAAGCAAATGAATTATGCGCTCAATCAACCCAATAAAGAAGCTTTTATTGCAGCTGTAACAGAAGGATTACTTCCTCCACCAGCTTATTTTGGCCATAATGTAGCCATGAATAAAAAAGGTTATGACAGTTTTGAAGCGGTTAAAGAAAAGGCAATGACTCCCTTGAGCCCAGCTGCATTCGAAACTATTGTCGAGGCAACTAATGCCCTTATTTTAGATACGCGCCCAGCTGCAGATTTTCATAAAGGGTTTATACCTCAAGCCATCAATATTGGTATTCGCGGTGATTTCGCACCGTGGGTTGGCGCACTTATTGGCGATGTCAAGCAAGAAATTCTACTTATCACAGAAGTGGGTATGGAAGAAGAAGTGATTACACGTTTGAGTCGTGTGGGTTTTGATAAAGTATTAGGGTACTTAGAAGGTGGTTTTGCAGCTTGGCAAGAAGCCGGAAAAGAAGTAGATCAAGTAACACGCATTACTGCTGATGAATTTGCTTCACAATTCAAGGCAGGTGAGTCTATGGTGATCGACGTACGCAAAGAAAGCGAGTATGAAGCGGAGCACGTCGAGGATGCTTACAGCAAACCACTTGCTTACATCAACGACTGGACCAAAGATATTCAGCCAGATCAACACTTTTTTATGCATTGCGCAGGTGGATACCGAAGCATGATTGCAGCATCAATTTTACAGGCTCGGGGTTACCGCAATTTCACTGAAGTAGATGGCGGTTTTGGAGCTATCTCTAAAACAGCTGTTCCAAAAACAGATTTCATTTGCCAAAGTAAAGTCCATAAAATTTAATTTAAACCCAAACCCATGCTCAATTTCTTAATGCAACCTTGGCCTTGGTGGTTCTCTGGAATCATCATTTCTGCGGTCATGTTCTTAATGCTGTTCTTCGGTAAGTCCTTCGGTTTTTCCTCTAATCTGCGAACCATTTGTACCTTGGCAGGTGCAGGTAAACGTGTCAAATTTTTTGATTTTGATTGGAAAACGCAATCTTGGAATCTTGTTTTTTTGATAGGCGCGATAATTGGTGGCTATCTTGCAAATACATTGTTAAATGACGGCTCTAGTTTTCAAATTGCAGAAAGTACAGCAAAAGATTTAGCCGAACTTGGTTTTGCAAAGGCCAAGGAAGTGCAGCCGCTGGAGTTATTCAGTTGGGGAGCTATTTTCACCCTCAAAGGATTTGCAGTGCTAGCTATAGGTGGTTTACTTGTGGGTTTTGGCTCTCGTTATGCGGGTGGCTGTACCTCTGGGCACGCTATTTCAGGTATTTCTAATTTGCAGCTCCCTTCACTTATCGCCGTTGTTGGTTTCTTTATTGGAGGTTTGCTCATGACGCACATCATTTTTCCATTGATTTTTTAAGCCATGAAATTCATCAAGTTTTTATTAGTCGGTGTATTGTTCGGCATTGTAATGGCCAAATCTCAGGCCTTGAGTTGGTACCGTATCCAAGAAATGTTTCGCTTCCAAAGTTTTCATATGTATGGCATCATTGGTACTGCCGTTGTTTTGGGTATTATTGGTACGGCACTTATCAAAAAGAATCATTGGAAAGATTATTCCAAGTCTAAAATCGTATTTACACCAAAAGAAAAAGGTTTTTGGCGCTATTTGCTAGGCGGGACAATTTTTGGTCTGGGATGGGCCTTGAGTGGTGCATGTCCTGGTCCCATGGTTGTTAATATTGGTTATGGTTACTTGAGTTTTATCGTTGTGGTTTTCTTTGCGTCAGTTGGCACTTATCTTTATGGTGTCTTTCAAAGTAAACTCCCTCATTAATTGAAGTGGTGCTGATGAAATTATATACCTATTCTTTTGTATTTATTTCGCTGGTATTGGTTTCTTGCTCGGCAAACATTACCGATACTGATCAACTTGAATCTGATGAAATTCAGACCGTAGCTATCAGTGCGTTTTGGCAGCCAAAAGATGTCTTTTCCATTCCAAATGACCTCAAGTCAGCTGAGGTTCTTTATGGTAGAAATTTAATCATTCAAACGGCTTATTACTTGGGGCCTAAGGGAAGGGTTGCGCAGCAAACAAATGGCATGAATTGTCAAAATTGTCATTTAGTGGCCGGAACTAAACCTTTCGGTAATAACTATGGCTCAGTAGCTTCAACCTATCCCAAATTGCGCGCTCGTAGCGGCAAAATGGAAAGTATTGAAAAGCGCATCAATGATTGTTTTGAGCGCAGTTTGAATGGTAAGCCGCTAAAGGAAAACAGCAAGGAAATGCGCGCTATGGTAGCCTATATGAAATTTTTAGGTGAAAATGTGAAAAAAGGTGAGAAAGCAGCAGGTTCTGGTTTAAAAGAACTACCGTTTCTTACAAGAGCAGCAAGCCCAGAGCGCGGCAGGCAAGTATATGAATTGCGTTGTGCGAGTTGCCACCAAACTAATGGGCAGGGTATCATTGACGGCATAGGTCAGTCTTATGTGTATCCGCCGCTTTGGGGTAAGCGTAGCTTTAATGACGCTGCAGGCTTGAGTCGCATTTCAAATATGGCTAAATACGTGAAGTATAATATGCCACTTGGTGTAAGTCATGATGCGCCAGAGTTATCTGATGAAGACGCCTGGGATGTTGCTGCCTACATCGAAAGTAAGCCAAGGCCACACAAAGCAGTACCTAAAGATTGGCCAGATATATCTAAAAAACCAATAGACCATCCGTTTGGTCCTTATGTCGATGCTTTTTCTGAGCAGCAACATAAATATGGTCCTTTTACGGCAATGAAAAAACCTAAATGATGAGCATTTGTAAATTTATTTTTGATGATACAAAACCAGTTTTTTCGATTCATCTGAATTACAAAAAAAAGATTTCTTTAGTCTTTTTGTTGGTGGCTCTAGTTCATTTTAATCTTTCTGCTCAATCTAAATCAGCAGCAGATTCAATGAGTTTTAGAAATGCCATTCTCAGGGGTAAAACAAGTTTCAATATGCGTTACTTCTTCAGTCAGACAACCAATGAAGGTGCATTAACTGATTATTTTGCAAATGCAATTGGTGTTGGTTTACGGTATCAATCAAATTTATTTCATGGAGTACAATTTGGATTGGGTGGATACACGCATTTCAATATTGGATCAAGTAATTTGCAGCTACCAGACCCTGCCTCAGGAGGGTTTAACCGCTATGAAATAGGTTTGTTTGATCACACGGCTCCGTCTAGTCAGAAAGAATTTTCTAGACTTGAAGAGCTATATGTAAAATATCAATTTAAGGATGGTTGGATTCAAGCGGGTAGACAATTTATCAATACGCCACTGATCAATCAACAAGACGGACGCATGCGACCTACTGCCGTTGCTGGCGTATGGTTTGAGCAAAGTTTTATAAAGAAAGTTAAACTGCAGCTCGGTATATTAAGCGGTGTGTCGCCAAGAGGAACTTCAAAATGGTACCATGGCGCTGAGTCAATTGGTATTTATGGTCAAGGTGTTGACGTAATTGGTGCTCCCGCACATTTTAGAGGTCATATCAAAATACCTTATATCGGAGTTGCATCAATTATCTGTAAGCCAACCACTAATCTAGAATATCAGGCCTGGGATTACCATTTGCCAGGTTTATTTAATAGTACTTTTCATCAAATCCAACATGCTCAAAAGTCGAGTAAGTTCGTTTGGTCTAATAGTGCACAAATGATGAGACAATGGGCGCTTGGAGAAGGTGGTAACGAGGATCAATCGATGACCTACATTACCAAAGGCTCCAAATCGATGACCTTTGGTTTTCGTTCACGATTTGAATTTGCAAAATGGCATTACTCTGTGAATTACAACCGCATTACTGCCGAAGGTCGTTATTTGTTTCCGAGAGAATGGGGCAGAGATCCCTTCTTTACATTTATGCCGCGCGAACGAAATGAGGGATTCGGTGATGTACATGCTTTTGTTCTGAAGATAGAAAATCAAGGTGCAGCTTCAATTTTTAAAAAGTCGGGTTTTTCGATCGGGTATTTTCAATTGCCAGATGTAAAAGACTTCGCGCTAAATAAATATGGCTTGCCAAGTTATTTACAAGCCAATTTAGATGTGCGATTTCAGTTAAGTCAACTGATGCAAGGTCTTGAGGGCCAATTATTACTTGTTTGCAAATACGGTATTGGTGAAATATACAATAACCCAAAATATCAATTCAATAAGGTCAATATGGTATTGACCAATTTTGTACTGAATTATAACTTTTAATTTTTGAACATGACCTTCGATCTACTTCCCATATTTGGTTTGCTTGCCAGTATATTAATTGGCATTTCTCTTGGCCTAATTGGCGGTGGAGGTTCTATTTTAACGGTTCCCGTACTTGTATACCTTTTTCATGTTGACCCCGTTCTTGCCACGGCTTATTCCCTTTTCATTGTGGGTCTGAGTAGTTTGGTGGGTGCTTATCCTAAATACAAAGCAGGCATGATTGATTTAAAAACAGCTCTTGTATTTGGTATTCCTTCCATTATTGCTGTTTTCTTGACTCGAAAGGTATTTGTTCCGGCAATCCCGGCAACACTTTTTGAAATTGCGGGTGTTTCAGTGACCAAAGCACTTGCCATGATGATTTTATTTGCAGTACTCATGGTTGCTGCTTCTGTTTCAATGATTAGAGATCAGAAAAAAGAAGAGCAGGCAACGGATGAGCCGCGCGTATTCAATTACCCCATGATTTTATTAGAAGGAAGTGTGGTGGGTGTCTTGACTGGTTTGGTGGGGGCCGGCGGAGGGTTCTTGATCATTCCTGCTTTGGTGATGCTCAGTAAGTTGCCTATGAAACAAGCTGTTGGCACTAGTTTACTGATCATTGCCGCTAAATCTCTGATCGGTTTTACTGGGGATGTCATGGATAATGCGGATAAAATGGATTGGATGCTTTTGTCTGCGGTAACTGTGCTAGCTGTTGTCGGAATTTTTATAGGGAATCAGCTCTCTAAGAAAGTTGATGGCGCTGCCCTTAAAAAAGGCTTTGGTTGGTTTGTGTTGGTTATGGGCATTTATATCATTATCAAAGAACTTGCATTTCCAAGCGTCGTTTCACATTGAGTAAAAGTTTAAATAGATTATTTTAATTAGTTGTTTATGAATTATTTAAAATTTAAAATAATTCCATTAATTCTCATAGGGGGCTTCTTGATATTTGCACAAAAGACATCTGCCCAAACCAGTAATTTTCCTTTTGAAGTTGTCCTGAAAGCAGATTCCATTGCAGGTTTCAACGGCTTGCATTCATTTGTTTATGGCCAACGCGACGGAAAAGTACTTTTGATTGGCGGTAGGCCAGACGGGATCCATGCCCGCCAACCTTTTAATGCTTTTCCGGCGAGCCTCAACAATCAAACCTTACAAGTACTGGATTTGCAAACCAAGCAATATTGGTCTAGGTCTTTAACAGAATTGAGTGTTTCCTTGCAAGAACAATTGCAGAGCACGAATATGAATTTTTTTCAGGATGGGAATTTTTTGCTTATAGCCGGTGGCTATGCCTTCAGCGCTACTGCCAATGACCACATTACCTTTCCTTATCTCAGCAGAATTGATTTAGATGGTTTGATTGACGCAGTCATCGCCAATACAACCATCACACCATATTTCGAACAAATTCAAGACGAAAGATTTGCAGTTACAGGAGGTAACATCGGTAAAATAGGTGCGCAGTACTATTTAGTCGGCGGGCACCGTTTTGATGGCCGCTACAACCCCATGAATAATCCAACCTTTATTCAGACCTATGTCGATGGCCTTAAAAAGTTTGAATTAAGTACTCCGGGGCAAAGTCTAGCAGTGCTCAATTACCAATTGGTTACAGATCAGGTCAATTTACATCGCAGGGATTACAATTTGCTCCCGCATGTTTACCCAAGTGGTGAAATCGCTTACCTTATATCATCAGGTGTTTTTCAAATCAATGCAGACTTGCCTTTTTTGTATCCTGTCGAAATCAAAAGCAGTGGCCATGCGCCGGTCAATGGATTTAGTCAGTACTTGAGCAATTACCATTCGAGTAAGTTCAGTTTGTACGACAGCGCCACGCAAAACATGCATCATATATTCTTAGGCGGCATCAGTCAGTATTATTACCAAAATGGAACGCTACTCAATGACCCTAATGTGCCGTTTGTGCGTACCATTAGCCGCCTGACGCAGGGGGCCGATGGCATGTATCAAGAATATGTTTTGTCTGCGCAAATGCCTGCGTTACTTGGTGCTAGCGCCGAGTTTATTCATTTAGAACAAGTGCCGCATTATGCTTCCGAAATTATAGATGTTTCAGCGCTAAGTGGAGATTCAGTCTTGGTTGGCCATGTGGTTGGTGGCATCAAAAGTGGAAGCCTGAATCCTTTTACTCAGAATAACACCAATGCAACGGATGCCAATGCGGTGATCTATGAAGTTTGGTTGCAGCGCAGTTCCAATAACAGTGTCCCTGTTGTGCTACCTGTTGTTGGCATTGAAATAAATGTTTTTCCGAATCCGGCCGTGAAGGAGCTTACGATAGATTTTAATTTGAGCGCCAAACACAATGTTGAACTTTTCGTCCTGGATGGAAGCGGGAAATTAGTGCATGATGTTTATTATGAAAAAGTCAAAAATGCCTCAAAAAAGCTCGATTTGAAAGAACTCCAATTAAAAGCTGGTGCATATACGCTACAATTCATCATCGACGACCAACAAACCCTCTCCAAACAAATTACGATTCAATGAAAGAATTTTGGAACGAACGCTATAACGAAGCTCCGTATGCCTATGGAACTACACCCAATGATTTTTTAAAAGCGCAACAAATTGGATCCGATTTAAAAGTTTTGTGCTTGGCAGAAGGCGAGGGCCGCAATGGTGTTTATTTGGCAGCGCTTGGAAATGATGTTACCTGCATAGATTATTCAGAGGAAGGATTAAAGAAAACCAGGCAATTGGCTGCGCAAAATGGGGTAAATGTTACTTGTGTTTGTGCTGACCTCGGGGAAGTCAAGTTAGAAGGAAATTCTTGGGACCTCATTGTTGGCATCTTTGCACACTTTCCAAGTAAAGTTAAACAGCACATCTGGACACAAATTTACGCATCGCTGAAGCCTGGAGGCAAGCTCATTATAGAAGTTTACGATCAAGAGCAGCTTCGTTTTGGTACTGGTGGTCCGCAGCAACCTGATTTATTATACAATAAAGCAGAGCTGGAAGAATTACTAGGTAAGCAATTTGATCAATTTCATATTGAAAAAGTGTATCGAGAAGTTCATGAAGGCACTTATCATAACGGAGCATCGGCAACCTTGCAGGTGCTTGCCACGAAATAGTGCTAGTTTGTGTATTAAGATCTTTAACTTCTTGTTTCAAGAAAATGAGGCCTGATTCCATTAAATTCTGTTATAATTCCGAAATTTATGCGTCATCAAGACATTGCGCATGAATTTGAAGAATTCCTATTTTTTTAGTTTACTTTTTTTAGCTTCCTTTTTGCACGCGCAAGAGTTTTGTGAATTCAAGCCGCAAAATAAAAAAGGCGGCAATTATCTTTTCTCCACTTTTTACCTAGACGACCTGCAAACCCCACGCGATGGCGTATGTCAGACCTTGCATTTGGGTAAAATCTATGAGCGCAGGGTTTTTGTAAAAGGGCGTTTAGTGGAAGAAACTTGTAATACACTTGAAGGGAAGCCGCGGGTTCTGAGTAAGTTTTCCCTCTGGGACGGAGATTCACTGCTCATTGACCAAAAAGTATATTATGAAAACGGGCCGTTGCAAACACACAATATCATTTATCTGGATAAGAGTGGGCGCCGTTGCATGAAATCCATTGAATATGGCCTCACAGGGCACAAACGCTTTGAGCATACCTATGCCTGGATCCGCTACAGCGAGCTCAATGAGTCGGACAAAAGCATGCATCCGCCGCATACCGTTGATGACGATGGCTATACCTACTTGATGGTGCCCATTGGTGAAGAAAAAATATATGATCCATTTTCTGGTGCACTTATTCAAGTTCGGCACCATCAATTTATTGGCAATGGAAACCATGAAAATAGTTCGCTTAACGGTCCAAGTACTGAGTTCTATGAGAATGGGAAAGTAAAAGTGAAAGCCAACTACAAGGACGGTGCGTTAAATGGTCCTTACAAGAGTTTCCATTTGAATGGTTTGAAGCAAAGTGAGGGTAAATATGAAAATGGCATTCGAGTGGGCTTGTGGAAGGGCTGGCATGCAAATGGCAAACCTTCATATGAATATGTATTTGACCTCAATACAGCACATCCTTTTGAGCCCAATAAAAAAGAATGGGCCGACAACGGTCAGCTCACGCTAGAGCAAGTGCTTGACGTGAGCGGTACAGGTTATTTGCGCGAGTGGACTCCTCAGGGGGTAAAGACGCATGATGTCGATATGTATATGTTGGAACGCACCCGAGGAGTTGAAACTTGGTGGTATGACAACGGACAACTCAACTGGAAAAGAGACTACCGAAAAGGACAGGACACCACCATGGTTCAATTTTATGCCAATGGCGATCTTCAGCGTTTGGAAATTTATAAAGAAAACGGCTCCGATACCTATCGCGAAAACCGCCGTTGGTATCCCAAGTTAGTACCTGAAAGTGTTTTCATTGCTCAAACGCGCAAAGATGGTTTTTTTAGTCAGTCAATAGAACAGTATTACCCAAATGGCCAGCTCCAAAACACGGTGCTTTACAAAAACAAAGAATGCTATAAAGAATTTTATGCGTCAAACGGCATTAAAACACGCGCGTTACATACCATTTCTGATAGCTTGCATGGCCCGTACCAAGAATTAGATTCTACTGGAAAGCTATTGCTTGATTACAGGTATACAGCAGGCCTTAGAGATGGGTGGTGCCGCGAATACGATGCAGCAGGGAGCTTGATTTTTGAACGCTACTATGAAAAGGGTATTCCTCATCCAAAATATGCATCGGTCAATAAAAGAAAAGACCTGCCAAGTCTGACTTTAGAAACTAAACAGGGCTTGGAGCGCCTCATCAAAATACAACGCATAGACTCCCTCCAGTTTTCCAAGAAAGAGATCGCGGCCCTAGTTGAGTTGGCTTATCAGTTCATTCCCGAACAATTTGAACCGCTGCCGCAAACGGAATACAACTACCTTCGCGAATACAATCATTTTCTACGCATCAATTTGCGCCGCAAAGGCAACCTGATTTGGATGGATTTAAGTGCATATGCGACGAGTTCTCTCACACTGATTATCTATCCAGATATGGAAATTGAAATATTTAATCGTCGGTATACCAAAGAAGAATTGAACCTCGAACAAGTGCTCACTCCTAAACATTACATGTGGAACGATTGATAACCCTCTTTTTATTCTTTTTTTCGGTAGGTTTGTTGCGTGCAGATCTGCTTCCTGTGGAACTCAGATTGACATTGAAGCAAGTACCAACGCTGTCAGATCAATACACGGTACTTGAATTAGAAATCAAAAATGAATCTTTGTTAAACAATAGTATTTTGGTGCCTGGGCATCCGCAACTCGGCATGGGTTTGTTTGAAGTATATGCCTATGAGCGTGCCCAAACCATGAAGTGGACACTAGACACCACCTATAGCTTAGTGCTTCCCGACTCAGCTGCTGTAGACCACAAATACATGCAGTTTTGGAGCCTGAGCCCATTGGAGAGTTTCAAACAATTGTTTGTCATCAACGAGGCGCCTTCGTCTGGGAGGGCTTTCCAAATCATATACCAACCACATGTATGCGAGGCTTTTTTCAAGTGCGCATTTCGCTGGTACGACGAAGAAGGTGCGCCCGCAGAGGCGGCCATAGACGGCGATCAGCGCTTTGCATATCAAGGCCCTATGTACAGCGATATTTGTCAGATTTTTGCACAAACCGACACTTTTTTTGCGCTAGACCACAAGAGTAAAAAGTATTATTATGCCAAATGGGGGCAGGTTAAAAGGCAACTCAAGCGGCATAAAAGATATACAGAGACTTGGCCAATATTGAATACACAGCATTACAGTCAGGCGGTATTATCTTCTTTGCCTACTTATTACCATAACTATGTTCTTCTCGAGACAAAAAACGGTATTGCCTATCTTTCTATGGGATATCAATTAGGTAAAATTTACCCTTTTCGGAGTTTTTTGGCTAAAATCGCGCATCTTTGTGGTGCAAGACGTGTATTTTGGCGCACCACTTCTTCGCAAAAAGTGAAGCTTCGGTCTTTTCATTCATTTACCTATCAACCCTCTTAAATTATCGTATGAAAATCATTTTTACCCTCTTACTTAGCGTAAGCTTTTTACAGGTTGTTGCACAAGAAAACCCTGCTAGTAAAGAAATCAATGAAGCCATTAAAGAAATGGATGCCGGCAATTTTTCGCAAAGTCGTGTCATTTTAGAGGGGGTTTTGAAACAAGATTCAAGTAATTACGATGCTTGGTATGAGTATGCCTATAGTTATTACATGCAAAAAGATTACGCGAAGGCTGTAGAGATCATGCAAACCCAAACAGAACATCCTCAGGCCACCGATCAGCTTTGGCAAATGATTGGCAATAGCCAAGATATTATGGGTAATCCAGAAGAAGCTTTGGCTACTTACGCAAAAGGCATGGAGCGCTTTCCGCACAGCGGCAGGTTGTATGTGGAGTCAGGCAATATCTTTCTGATCAAAGGAGAAACAGAAAAAGCGATTCCGTACTACGAGAAAGGAATCCAGATGGCACCTGAATTCCCATCAAATTACTACCGTTTGGCTCGTATTTATTGCAATTCTGAAAATGAAATCTGGGGTGTTATTTATGGTGAAATATTCATGAACCTAGAGCGCAATTCACAGCGCACCAGAGAAATGAGTGCTGTTCTGTATCAAACTTATCAAAAAGCTTTCTTATTTGGAAAAGACGGTGTCGGGACAAGTTTTGCTCAAAACATGGCGCCATTTACCATGGCATTTGAATCAAAAATGGCGCTTGCCGCAACGGAATATCAACTCAGTAATAAAAAAGCAAGTATCAATGTCGCTTCTTTATTACAAATTAGAAAGGCATTTTTGAAGAGCTGGATGGAGAGCGAAAGCGCTAAGCAGTTTCCGGTTCAATTATTCAGCTTTTGGCAGCAAATAGAAGATTTAGGCTTTGCAGATGCTTATACATACTGGGTTTTTAACCAAGCGCCTAACGACCAATTTGAGAAATGGCGCAAAGACAACGCCACTGATTTTGGTTATTTTGTGAAGTGGTACAATCCAAACCCGATTGTCATCACCGAAGAAAACTACTTTTCGCGCAACAAATTACTCAACTAGCAGCAGCGGAACCCGCAAAGTAGTGGTTTGTGCATGAGTTTGTATCTTTAAAAAAGTGGTGTTGGCAGGGTAGCTAATGCGCACACCGGTTGGAATTGTTTCTACGGTGCATTGCAGTGCTCTTCCTAGTAAGTCAAAAGCGCTGATCTCACCAAGTTCTGAGTCGTAGACTTCAATTTGTTGCGGGCCTACGGCTCTCCATTGTAAAAGGCTCACATTGTTTAGGCCTGCACCTGCAACATTGACGTCGATCAGTAACGTATCGGTATCACAGAGCCCATTAGCGACAAGCATCACTTGATACGTGCTGAGGTTGTATTCGAAACCAATAATGGCGCCGGTTTCTATGGTCATATCCGGGAAATACCATGTAAAATTGGCATCTTGATTAGCTGTAGCTGAAAAACTCAAAAGGCTGGCACCAGGAATACTGGAGTAAGACGCCGACGCTTGTAGTGTGCTGTCCGGATGTACTAACTTCCAGGTGGGCAAGCTATCCAACACTATTGTGCTGGCAATTTGCTGGATCAGCAAAGCGTCGGCATGATCAATACCTGGGTTGTAAGCACTGCCATTACTTGGTTTGTGATAAAGCGCCGAATAAAATACACAGGCTGTCAGATAAGAACCCGTTAAACTCGGGTGGGAGCCGTCTTGTTGGTATAAATTGATCACTGGGTAGTTGTCGCGAACGTATTTCCAGGCAACTCCGACCGGAGAAACTGCAGCATTAGCTGAGTCTGCAATACGCAAATAGGCATCGCGTAAGCGCCCATTCATTTTGTCGAAAGTATTGATGGAATCCCATTGCGGATCTCCGTCTTGGCGTCCCCAGGTCATAAAGAAATTAACTTGGCTACAAGGTTGAATCGCTTTTGCACTGTCGGCCAGTTGAAGGGCATAGGGTAGGCTTTGCGTATTGACTTGGTCATATGGGAAGCTCGGTTCCTGACTTTGCCCTTGTAAAATGACATAATCCCATTCTTGCGCCGCCATTTTTTGGTAATTGACAGCGTTGTTGGCCTGCATCTGAAAGGTTTGACCGCCGGGCGTGTTGCTGTCGTATATGAGTACATCACCGAGCGAGCTACTCAGGTCTTGCACCATCTGCGGTAAGTTATTGACTCCCATATAGCTATTGCCGATAAAAAGCGTGCGAAGGGTGTCTTGGCCCAGCATTAAATTGGATAGTAGGAGTGAAAAAGAAAGGATAAAAAGACGCATTAATGTTGAATTTGAAGGAGGGGAGATTGCAAGCGAATGTCTTTCGATGAGCTGCCAATTTGTAAATAAAAAGAAGAGGGGTAGGCATCTGAGCCAGGGCCTGTTGGAATACCTAGCTTAGACAGCGGAATTTTATAGGAAATGAAAGCCATTGTTTCGCCTTTTTTTATTTGCACTTTTTCGGTATCGATGAGGTATTGAACTGGCAAGGTTTCTTTACTATATTTGGGTTTAATGTAAAACTGAATGGCCTCAGCGCCGTCGTACTGACCTGAGTTTTCAATGAGAAAAGAAAAGACCATCGTGTCTTTGCCGCTATTCAAGGAGAAGTTGTTTTGCTCCATTTTCAAAAGGCTATACTCGAATTGTGTATAACTCTGTCCATAGCCAAAAGGGTAGAGGGGTTCTCCGCTGCCATTGACGTAGTCGTCGCCGCGGCCAGTGGCCTCGTGCCAATAGCTCAACGGTAGCTGACCTTCGTTTTGCGGAATTGTAAACGGTAGTTTTCCAGACGGATTTACTTTACCTGTGAGTATATTTGCGAGTGCTAAGCCTCCAGCCTCTCCACTATACCAATTGTAAAGGATGGCCGTGGCGTCGTCTTGCCAATCTTGCATGGTAACGGCGCTGCCGCCTACGAGCACCACCACTACCGGTATGCCGCAGGCCTTAATTTCTTTAATTAGCGTTACTTGCGCTGGTGCCAAGGCCAAAGAGGAACGGTCTTGGAATTCACCTTCTGGGTAGTCTGCCACAATAACCGCAACATCGCTGTCCAACACCTTTTCAATCTCAAGATAAGTCTGGCTGTCAATACTACTCGGTTCCTCAATGAAGAGTTTGATCCGACCATTGCCTTGTGGTTCTCTGAACTCTATACGCAGCTGATACAGTTGCCCTTCTTTGATGTCGATAGCGATTTTTCTTTGGTGAAATCCTTGTTTTTCCCATTGGTCTATGCGGAGGGTGTCGTTGAGGTACAAACGAAACCCATCATTGCCAGCTAAACCGAGTTCGATATTGGTGTTTTGCTTCCCAGTCATTTGGGCTTCCCAACGTGCAGCGTAAAAACCGTTTCCAGTGAGCTCACTAGGGCCATAGAGGGTCCAGTGGTGGTCTATTTGATTTTCAATTCTGCTGAGTACCGGTGCGCCTGACAGCGCAGGGTTATTGAAATAATTGGCATTGAATCCATTGGGAATCTCAAACCATTTATTTTTTGTTTCGAGTATCATTTCGTTGGATGCCCATGGTTTTTCAGGTAATGCATAATAACGGAGATTGTTGAGTCCAAAAGCCTCTTCCAAACCTTCTTTGATACTTACGTTTTGAAAACCCTTGCCGCTATAGCCACCAAGTTTGACCTCTGCTGCCGCGGCACCCAAGAGTAATATTCTGCTGTCTTTGGCAAGTGGCAAAATGGGGTTCCCTTTTTCATCGGGTTCATTTTTCAACAGGACAATAGATTGTTCGGCACAAGTTTGAGCGAGTTCAAAACCCTCTTGCAATAATTTTTGAACTTCCTTTGCTTTGGGAAGTTCCAAGTAAGGTAGTTCAAATAACCCGAGTTCAAACTTGACGCGCAAAACACGTGCAACTGCAGAGTCTATTTGCCGCTGCTCAAGTGCTTCTGAAAAGTAGCCGGGTGCAAAGAGGTTAAAATGGGCGCAATCGGTCTGGAAAATAACGTCTAAGCCGCCTTTTAAGGCATGAAGGCCGCTTTCGCCATAATCTTGGGCTGTCCGGTGTAATACCAGTGCGCCTCCCACTGCATTGGCATCTGAAATAACAAAGCCATTGAAGCCCCAATCTGATTTGAGTGTTTGTTGAAGTAATGTAGCTGAACTCGATGACGAATAGCCGTTTAGTGAGTTATATGCTGTCATAACAGACCGCGCTTTACCTTCGTTGAAAGCAGCTAGAAAAGGACGGTAATGACTCATGTATAGCGCCCGTTCACTAAGGCCAATCGGGTAGGAGTCGCGGCCACCTGCGCCAACGTTGGCTATAAAATGTTTGGGCGTACACACCACGCCAGCACTTTCTATGGGCCGCACAAAGGCGACGCCCATTAGACTGGCAAGGTAAGGGTCTTCGCCAAAGGTTTCTTCGGTGCGGCCCCAACGCACGTCAGTGGCCAGGTTGAGCACAGGGCTCAAGACTTGCCGAACGCCAATCAGGCGCGCTTCGCGCGCAATGTGCGCTGCTGCGCTACTCACGAGGCTTGGGTCAAAACTCGCCGCCAAAGCAATGGCTTGCGGAAAGCTCGTGGCCTGAGCGCGTACCAAACCGTGCAGGCCCTCGTCAAAGAAGATGATCGGAATGCCTAAGCGCGTATTTTCGATGAAATATCTTTGGATTTCATTGGCCCTTGCAATGAGTTCTAAGTTTGTTTGTGCTCCGGTATAATTGAGAATTTGTTGCTGCGGGTCTGCGTTGGCGCTTGCAAACAGCTGTATACCAAAAATGCCGTCGGTAAAACGGCATTTAGTGGTGTTAAAATCTGAAGGAACCATAAACAGCTGCCAAGCTTTTTCTGTGGGGCTCATGCGGCTCAGGAGGTCGGCTACACGGGCATTGGTGCTTTGGTTTGGGTCTTTGTAAAGCTGGGCCTGAAGACCAAAGTGAATACACAGAAAAAATAGCAGTTGCTTCATTACAGACGAAGATAAGCTATCTTACAATCCATTGGCTGCCATGCGCAATTTAAGATCGATGTAAGCCTGCTCATAAGCCTCGCGTTGTTTTTTGTCGCGGTTAGAGATGTCCATGCGTCCCATTGTTTTAAGGATTTCATCGGCTGCTGCTGTGTTGCGAAGAGCAAAATAGGCTTCTAACAAATTGAAGTAAATGGCAATGGTAATGTCTTTATCAATACGTGCCTTTTTGTTATCGATATCAGATTCTTCAAGTGCTTTGTTCCAGATAGTGATGGCTTCGTTGAGTTTCATGGCGCCTTGCGCTTCGTTGGTGCCGAGCATTTTGAAGCCCAGGTTAGCTGCGTTGAAAGCATCGAGTAAGTCGTTGTGTGACTCATTTTTCGATTTAACGAAATTAAGTTCGAAGGTTTCTTCGGTGCGCTCGTAACCAATGCGGTCATTGACCATGTGGTTGATCGCTTTGAGGTTGTCTTGTAAGCATTTGTCTTCCATTTGCTTGAGAACGGCACTTACATCCATTGAAGGCTGTGTTTTAGAGGCAGCTCCTTTGTAGAGTTTGAATTCCGTGAATTCAGCAGGCGCAGCTGCATAAATTTCTTGGTTAATGGCGTTGGTAACGCGGAAACTCATCGGGTGACGATAAGTGAACTCGATGTGATAGTAAGTAACCTTGGTAGTAGTGCTTACGCCGTCTTTACGGGAAACTTCGTCTTTGACTTCCGTAACAATTTTGGCAGGCGTAGACTCAAATCCTTGAAGCGTAACGGTGTAGTTGAGTGCGTTAGCAGCACCTTTTTGTAAACCATCAATGAAGAGGTAGGTAGAGGCTAAAGAGTTGTAGTCATAAGACGTTTTCATAACCGGCATCGAAATGGTTTTGCGGTATGGTTGTGGAACGTAGTCTTTGACAGGCTTGTTGTTCTCGTTGAGGACTTGTTTTTCGATGATTTTAGAAGCCGTAGATTTCTCGTTCCAAGCTTTCATTTCGCGCTCAAATTTGTCGTCGGCCGCTTTTTGTTTGTTTGGGAAGTCGGCTAAGTCGCGCTGGTAATCTGCCTCGGCTTGTGCTTTATCGGCTTCGTATTGCGCCATGAGCTTTTGGTTTTCTGCATCATAAGCTGCCGTTACACTAGCGGTGTAGTTTGTTGGCTTTGGCTGAACAGGATTGCTCGGAAGTTTGACATAGGTGTAAGTAATTTGCTCACTTTTTACGGACTGAGCAAAAGAATTGAATGAGAGGGCCAAAGCCACAAGAAGGGTAGATTTTTTCACGTGTTAAATTTTTGTACGCGCAAAGAACGGAATAAATACACGAAAAGTTGCTTCTGCGTACTTTAAAATGAGTCGATTTGATTTTTTTTGTGAAGATTTGAACTTTTGTGCTTTGATTTTGTTTAAAAGAAAAACAAAAACATGAAACAAAACGGTATCAAGGTAAACAACGACATGATTGACGTTCTCATCGACGAAATGGGCGACGAACACGTCAGTACCTCCGTAGAAACACCGCTCAGAGCAGATGCATTTGCGCTTTCAGACGACGAAAAAATTGAACAAATTGCGCAGCATTTCGGCCAGATTATGGACATCCTAGGTTTGGATCGTGCAGACGACAGCCTTAGTGGTACGCCTAAGCGCGTTGCTAAAATGTACGTCAAAGAAATTTTCAGTGGCCTGAACCCTGGTAATTTTCCCGATATCAAACTTTTCGAAAACAAATATCAGTACAACCAAATGCTTGTAGAGAAGAACATCTTGTTCTATTCTAATTGCGAGCATCATTTTGTTCCGATCATCGGAAAAGCGCACGTTGCCTATATCTCTTCAGGAAAAGTAATCGGCCTATCTAAAATTAATCGGGTGGTTCAACATTTTGCCAAGCGCCCGCAGGTACAAGAACGCCTCACCATGCAAATCACCAATGCACTCAAAAAAGTATTGGAAACAGAAGATGTAGCAGTAATCATTGACGCCACACACCTCTGTGTTTCTTCCAGAGGTGTAAAAGATGTGAATAGCAGCACCGTAACTGCGCACTATTGCGGCAAATTTGAGCAAGAGCAAACCAAAAATGAATTCTTGAAATACCTCGATTTGTAAGATTGCTTACTTTTGAGCATGTCATCTCAGCAACAACTCATCGATGCTTTAGGTCTTTTGCCACATCCCGAAGGCGGATTCTACAAAGAAACCTATCGCTCTGAACGCTCTTTAGAAGGCGAGGAGCGCAACCTACTGACTTCCATCTATTTCTTATTGACTTCAGAGAATGTGTCCAGATTTCACCGCATCAAAAGCGACGAACTTTGGTATTTTCATGCGGGTAGCCCCTTAATTGTGCATACACTTTCTGAGGCCACGTGCAACACCACCTCGGGCTCGATTTATCAAAAGGCCAGCAACCCTTTCTCTGGATTCCAAAAGACACCATTTTCGGCAGCATCGTTCTAGAAAAAGACAGCTTCTCCTTGGTTTCCTGCGCCGTTGCCCCCGGCTTCGATTTCCGCGATTTCGAACTCTTCGCGCGCGACACATTGATGTCTGTCTACCCTGAGCATAGAGAGATTGTGAAGCGTTTGACCTAAAAATAGGGCTTATGCAACCAATTTTCAAACGCCAACGTCAGTGAAGGGAATCATTTTACGTCTCTTATTTTGAAAACTACCTTACTATTCCTTAGCACCTTGATTATCAGTGCAAATGCGCTATACGCGCAAGTCAATGCGATTAATTTGCTTTATAATTCTATACCTGGAATTGGTTGCCATTCCAATATGTCGGTGTGTACCACAACGGGTGCTTTGCCTGAGTCGGGGGCAGAAATTACGGTAGACTGGGCCGATGGCGCTACCGATTCGCAAATCGTGTTTTCGGCACCGAATAGTCAGAATTGTTACATCTTTGAACACGACTACATACAGGCTGGAATTTACAATGCGCTTGTAACACTAACGAGCGGAACTGCCGGCGGGCAACTCGCGGGTAGTTCTACTATTGAATGGGTTATTGCCAATACGAGCGCTTGTGGTTACTTCAATGTCATTTCAATGCTAAATCCGAGTGGTAACTTTTTACAAAATGTGCCTTATGATGTCACGGATAACGCAGGTGTGGTCACGACGATTTATCCGCAGAATTCTTTTGGGAACCCTTACTATACAGAATTAGATGTGAATAATGCACCCTATACCGTTGGGGTGAGCAGCAGTTGGCTGCAAAGCCATGGTTACACGCAAACTTCTCCAGATTTTGTCATTTCTTCTTTTGGGCCAACCGGACAAGCGTTGGGCGTCCCGATGAACATGACTTTAGCTTGCCTTGGTAGTGGTGTTGTTCCCGATTTGGAGGTGAGTTCAGCAGCAGCTTTTCAATTTTTAGCACCTGTTCAAAGTGGCAATGTAAGTGTACAGGTATGCAATGTGTCTTGCGGAAATTACGCCAATAGTGTTATTCAAATCGTTTTGCCGACAGGCGTTGTTCCGGATTTGAGTAATATGTCTTCAGCCACTTTTCAGAATGATACCGTTACTATTTTAGAAGCTTATTTGTCGGGTTGTATGAGCTATTCGTTTCCTTGCACTTTTGCAGGGAACACACCAGCTGGCACTGTTTTCAACTTTTCAGTGAGTGTTGAGGCTCAAACCGAGCAAGATTTACAGTTCAATCAGGCCAATTTTAGTACAACTGTTCTGAATTCATATGACCCCAATGACAAACAATGTCACTTGCCTACCAATCTTCAGTCTTTCGAGCAAGAAACGCTGGGTTATACCGTTCGATTTCAAAATGATGGCAATTACCCGGCATTGAATGTTGTGATCCGCGATACCATTTCCCCACAACTCGATTTATCGACTTTTGAACTTATTAACTCGAAACACCCAGTGAGCTATACCATTGATCTGGGTACCAGAGAAATTGTCTTTCGTTTCAGTGGCATTCAATTGCAACCTTCAAGCACTAATTTAGACGCAAGTCAGGGTTATGTCACTTATTCAATCAAAGAAAATCCAAATTTGCCATTGAATTCGGTTATCGAAAACACCGCCTATATTTATTTCGATTTCAACCCTGCCATCATCACCAACACCTCCTTTAATATCAATGGTTTTGTTGGTCAAGAAGAATTAGCGCAGCAAGAGGTTGTGGTTTATCCGAACCCAAGTAGCGGAATCTTCACTATCAGTAGCCTAGAACAGGGGTATGTAAAAATTTATTCATTAGATGGGCAATTCATTTTTAATCAAGATTTAGCAGTCTCGACTTCTATAGATTTGTCTCAATTGAAACCAGGTATTTATTTACTTTGCGGCCAAAACAAGAGTGTTCAATTTGTAAAGAAAATTACATTAGTCAAATAATTTCCCCTTTAATTGGTGTAATTGTGCGTTTCTGAGTGAGTTATGCTTAATTTTGTGTGACTCTTCAAACTCAGTATGCCTCTTCCGCTATGAAAAAAGCGCTTATTTTATTTTTCTTGTGCAGCATTATCATTGGTGTTAATGCGCAATCTTCTTCACTCATCGGGACTGCCGCTGACAACGAGTATTCCATGGCTATGTGCGCCGACAACGCGGGAAATGTTTTCATCGGGGCAACTAATAACAACGAGCCTTGGGTCTTGAAAAGAGATGTGAATAACAATCTTGTTTGGAGTCAGAAGCTCAATACGGTAGCAGTTGGTTTCTCCTCTGATGTTTCTTATATAGATATCATAGGAGATACAATTTTTGGCTGTGGGTGGCTCAAAACTGGGGCGAGCATCAAAGGAGCCCTCATTTTTAAATTGAATGCCACTACCGGAGCCCTTTATTGGGTAAAGTCTGAGGCCACCAGTAAAACCTATTTGTCTACCATGAAATACGCCAATGGCAAGTATTTTGTGACGGGCTCGCAAACAAACAATGCCAATGGTTACGGCGGAAAAGTGATGGCTATTTCGAGTGCAACAGGTGCAACAATTTGGGAAACCCCATCCATTGGCCTTACTTTTCCAGGCTATGGCATCGATTACCTCGACGACTTTACCTCTGCCTCTGATATGGTCAATGGTAAAATGTTCATTACGGGTAGGTCTTATGTGAATGCGACGGCAACAAACATGCGCACTTTGCTAATTGGTGTAAGCGACCAAGGTGTCGTTTTTTTAACAAAATACTTGGAATTCAACCCTGCAACAGCGCCCGATGCCCGCTTTTATGGCGCGTGTATCGAATATGATGGCCCAGATTCATTGGTGATTTTACAGCACGGCGACGACATTTGTGGAAGCAGCAGTTGTACAGACTTTAAAGTTGGCTTGGTTAAAACCGATTTATTTGGAAATGTTTCTTGGTGTAAAGAATACGATGTAAGTAGCGTTGCATCTGAGGTAGGTAGGGGCCTTACCGTGACTTCCAATGCCTATGTATTCTATGGTTTTGGCAACTATAATCAAAGCAACTCGAAGTTATTTGTAATCAAGACCAATAAATCGGGCGTAGTTCAAGCATCGAAATTAGTGAGTTTTGGAACGGGTAATTTAGGGCATACTTGCGGCCCACTTACCACAACAGGTTCTAATGTTTATAAAAATGGAAAGCACTACATCCCAGGATCTTTCTTTACAACCAATGCCAACAGTCGGGACATCATTCAGCTCGTTTTAAACGATAACCTAGACGACGCGCTCGGGTGTTTCAATGTCGCATCTGTCAATGTTTCTACGACAACTCATCCGCCGTATTCCAACGTCTTAAATACCAATTTGCCTGCTGATCAAGTCTCATTTGGTTTGAATCCTGCGCCTGCGCTTTTGAATTATGTATCACCCTGCACGGCCACTGTAACTTTCAGTCAGAATTCATCTTGTGCTTCTTCCATTATAACGGCAAGCGTCCCAACGATTGCCAATCCAACTTTTGTGTGGTCAAATGGGGCAATGGGCGCTACGGTGACTGCAACAAATAATGACACGCTCTTCGTGTCCGTGCTCAATCCGCTCACTTGTTGTATTGTAGTAGATACGATCGTCCCTGTATTTACAGTCTCTAACTTAAGTGTGCAACTACCCAACGATACCACCATTTGCTTAGGTGCCTCTAGTAACTTTACCCTGACCCCTGTTGTAAGTTCTACAACTGCTTCGCTCACTTATTTATGGAGTAATCAAACTACAAATAGTACCTTAAACGTGAGTCAGTCTGGCACATACTGGGTGAGTGTTTCAAACGGCTGCCAAACGCTCAGCGATACCATCAACATCACAATTGCTGCCATTCCAACACTTACTTCGCCGCTTTCTTATACCATCTGTAACGGGCAAAGTCCGAACATCAACCTTACAAGTTCGGTACCGGCTTCTTTTACTTGGCAAGCACAAAACAATTCAGCTGTGACTGGCGAAACGACTATTTCAACTTCTGGAGCCTCCATTCAAGATATGCTTGTCAATAACACTGCTCTCAATCAGAATGTAACTTACCAGATTTCACTTGCTACGCCAACTTGCACGAATACACAAAACATAACGGTTAGCGTTTTGCCAGCGCTGCCCGCACCTGTTATTAGTGCGAGCGGCCCAACAGCACTTTGCACTGGAGCTAGCGTCACCTTAAGTTCAAATTATCCGACGGGGAATCTCTGGAGTACAAACGCTACTTCGAATAGCATCGTTGTTTCGAGCCCCGGAACGATCACATTAACAGTTCAGTTGGGGCAGTGCACTTCGCCAACAACTTCTATTCAGATAACGCAAGTCAATGCGCCTATTCCAACTGCAATGCTTTCTGGCGCCGGCACTTTTTGTCAAGGGCAGTCCATTGATCCTGTTGTGGTGAACTTTAGCGGAACCGCACCCTGGACCCTGAGTTATACCTTAAATGGTGTGGCTCAAGCCCCGGTTACTACCTCAAATCCAACTTTTACATTAGGCCAAACACCTGGTACATACGCCTTAAGCAACCTGCAAGACGCCAATTGTGCCAATCTGCTCTCTAATACCATTCAATTGACCGTTGAGCCGGTTCCAAATGTGAGTTTGAATGCGCTTACTTTATGCAGTGGCACGAGTGGCACCTTGAGCGCAAGTGTGGATTTGCCTGGAGGCGCTTACCAATGGTTGCCAACCGGACAAACAACTGCCTCCATTGTAGTGTCACCACTTATTGCTACTACCTATAGCGTCATTTACACACTCAACGGCTGTTCAAATACAGACAGCACGCTCGTTGTTGTAGACCCCATTCCAAATGTTTCTTTCATTGCAGATACGCTCAATGGCTGCGCGCCACTTGCGGTACAGTTCACCAGCACCTCTAATGGCGATCCGAATAGCTGCATCTGGAGTCTGAGTAACGGACAAACTCTAACTGGCTGCAACCCTAGTTATGTGTTCAATCAACCGGGGTGTTTTGATGTCACGCTCACTACTTCAATTAATGGGTGTTCTGCTAGCATAACCTCAAGTCAACTGATTTGTATCGAAAATGATCCGCTTACGCTTTTCAATGCCAATCCAAGTCTGATCAATCAGGATAACGCAACAGTTCAATTCTTTAATTTATCATCTGGCGCAGCGAGTTATTACTGGGATTTTGGCGATAACACCAGCGCAACAGTAGCCAACCCAGCACATCTTTACGCTGCAAATGGATCTACTTATGAAGTAACATTAGTGAGCACCTCTGCATTTGGTTGCACATCATCGTACAGCCTCACTATCGCCTACGAAGAAGGGATTGTTTATTATGTGCCCAACTCATTTACCCCTGACGGAGACCAATTCAATCAAGTATTTTTACCTGTGTTTTCTTCAGGCCTCGACCCGCAAAGTTATCAGTTACAGATTTTCAATCGTTGGGGAGAGCTCATCTTTGAATCGCATGACCTCCAAGAAGGCTGGGATGGCACGTATCCTTACGACAATGGCGTTGCACCAGACGGCATCTATACCTGGCGTATCAATTTCAATCTCAAATCCAGCAATGAGCCAAAAGTCTTGACGGGTCATTTGAATGTGTTGAGGTAAGCCTTTGATGTCAAATAAGCGAAGGGTAAATGATTGCCAAGTAAAAAAAAGCCCTCCAAAAGAGGGCTTTTTTGTCGAGTCGGAGGGGGAAATTATAATACAAGTTTATAAATTCAAGTTGGTTGAGACTTTGTTGAGACAAAAAAAGTTGTTTTTATTCAATATATAAACCTGTTTCTGTGTCAAGAATTTTCACATCCTCAGAAATTTTTTCACCGTTCAAATTATAAATTGGAATTCGAACTTCTTTGTATCTACCTATTTGAGAAGATTCTTTATTTACTGGATCTGTATTTTCATTGCTTTGAATTATTAACAGAGCCAGGATTGAAAAAAGAATTATTAAAATAATTGCCTTGTAAGCAAGATTGAGATTTATTTTATTCATCTATATAGGACTTAAATGGTTTTACGTCTACAAATTCTAAGAGGACTATTTTAATTTTAAAATGAGAATTGAAAACTACTTACTATGTAAAATCTCTGTATCAGTTCGCAGTTCCTTTTTGATAGGGTCGAATTTCATTGAATAAAACCAAATTAAGAATTATTGATAATATTTCGCCTGTTGAATGATTGTATACTGCTTAAGCGCTTTGTAAGAACTCACCCAAATAACAAATCCTGTTACAGTAACAACCGGTGGAACAGCCAAAACTGCTAAAGGTACATCTGCAAGGGGTAAAATGATTGAGCCTAAACCACCAATAATTTGTAGTGTTATTCCCGTTTGTGATTTATTTACAAACTTGCTCAAAAAAGAAGTGAATTCAGTGGATTTTATTTCCTTGCCGTACTTTTCTGCCTTTTCAATTGAATCTAGTGTAATTTTAAAGTAGCCTTCTTGACCTTCAATTGTAAAAATAACATCACTAGGTGTTTTATAAAGGACCAATTCAGCATAGACAATTTGATTACTTTTTGTTCTTATTTCCCAGTCGAATGATGTTTGATTTTTATCGAAATTTTGAGCAAAAACAATAAAGTTGATAGTAAAAAATACTATGAGCGTAAAGAATCTTTGTGTCATGATACTTTTTTAGACCAAGTTAACAATTATCTTTAGACTCTATAGAACAAAAAAATGCTTGATGAATAACCAAAATAAACTCGGCCTTTTAGATTTCATTGTCATATTATTGACTTTATATGTGTTAGGAGCACTCGTTGTTGGTACGTTTTGGGATTTACCAGAAGAGACAACTAGATTGTTGAATTATTTCGATTATGCTATTTGTGCCTTCTTCTTTTTTGAATTTCTCTATAGATTTCGGCTTTCAGAGAATAAAATTCTATTCATGAAATGGGGTTGGATAGACTTGCTTTCAAGTATCCCGATGGTAGATTTTCTTCGTGCTGGAAGAGTTTTAAGATTGATTCGTCTCTTTCGAGTTGTTAGGGCCTTTAAATCGACAAAACAACTCTTAAATCATATATTTAAAAATAAGGCGGAGGGAGCTTTGACATCAGTGGTTTCTATTTCAGTTTTACTTATAATTTTTTCTGCAATTGCCATACTGGAAGTAGAAACAGATGCAAATGGCAATATTAAAACTGCAGAGGATGCAATTTGGTGGTCTTACACCACTTTAATGAGTGCAGGTTACGGTGACGTTTATCCAATTACAACAGAAGGACGCATCATTGCCATGATACTTATGGTTTTTGGCATTGGCTTGATTGGAACACTAACAGCCTATATAGCCTCTGTTTTTGTAAAGGATAAATACAAATAGACTACTGTAGTAATTCTGCTTTGTAGGCTTCAAATTTGTGTTTGGATTCAATATTTTTCTGAATCTCTTTTTTGTACTTAGAAATCTTATAAGCACCAAGTCGAAAGTACAATAAGTAGAAAAACAGGGCAATTCCCATGAGCATTAGTCCAGTTGATTCGATAGTTGCAATCTCTTTTTCAGTATCCGTCGGTAGATTCCCATTAAATGCTTTTGGATCATTGTATGTCATTAAGCCATTAAAAAATGTGAAGCCGAGTAAGAAAACATACAAGACATTTATAACCGTATAAATGAGTTGCTCTCCTAAATAGCTAGCGCGAAGGCCAATTAAGGTTAGGAGGTATGCTAGACCTATATTTTTTTGAGACAATTTAGTTTCGATTGTGTCAAAATGGGAAATAACTGTATCAATATACTTTAAGTGCTTACCCTTTATCCATTTATAATTTTCAGCATTGATTTGATCTAATTTTTCAAGTTGCGGCAAATATTCTTCTGAAAGATGTGCTTTGCAAAAATCTATCTTGTTATCTAATTCATAAAAAAGTTCTTGCCATTCAAAATCTTCGGGATCTGTGTTCTCAGCTTTTTCGACCAAATTTGTCAAATGCTTGTAAGTTTTTTCATCATTTGCAAGTAATTCAAAATTGATTACTTGATTGTATATAGGTTCATCTGAATTGACAATTTGTTGTTTTCTAGCACCTCTTGATGCCCCTGAGATAACTGAACGATAGGCGTCACGACCTAATTCGCGACCGATTTGATTGATGAAAGAATTAACGAGACTCATGAATTCATTTAATTACGGTTAATTATGTCAAGGAAGAAGCCTTAAAATAGTTTCTTTAAAATACCAAATTAACAATTATGTTTGAACACATTTAAATATATTTGAGCAAAAAATAAAAGTACCAAAATGGCAATTACCAAAAAACACATCAACTCATTAAAAGCTGATTTAGAAAAAATAGAAGTCTCAAAATATAAAGCTGAGAAGCTCAATGAGGATAATACAAGGAAAAGAATTATTGAGCCAATTTTAATGTCACTTGGTTACAGTTGGGATAATATGGAGTCTGAGTATGGAGCAAGTAGAAAAGGTAATGAAAGAGCAGATATTGGGTTAAAAACAATAAGTAATAAAATTGAAATTCTAGTTGAATGCAAAAGACTAGGAGAAAAATTGTTAAAAAGTACTTTATTTGACCAATTGAATCAGTATTTCGAGAGTCTTCCGACTACAAGAATAGGTGTGTTAACCGATGGCATTATTTGGAATTTTTATGCTCCGAAAGATGATAATAGTAGATATTTGAATTATGAACCTTATTACACGTTCAATCTAGAGGATTATTCGGAAGCGGATTTAGAAATTCTTTTATCTTATTCTAGAAATGAATTTCAATATAAGAAAACCTATGAAGCTGCTTTTGAGAAGTACTTTAATGATGCATTTGAGAATGCATTAGTTGATGAACTTTTTGAACCTTCAGATGCATTCCTAAAAGCAATACACCAGAGAATGGGAGGGAAGCAAATGAAAGATAGAATGAGGAACACATTAACTGGTTTAATAAATTCAAAAACTATACAAAGGGCTTTAGATAAGGTGATTCAAAAGGAAATAAAAGTTGGCGGAGTCACAATTACAACAGCTGAGGAATTAAATATTTATCATGTAGTAAAGACAATTTTAGTTCAAGTTAAAGAACTAAAAAAACATTCAGAACGTATTTCTTATCGTGATCAAAAATCTAGTTTTAATGTGATTATAGATGACAATATCCGCAAGACAATATGTAAAATATTTGTTGACGGCAATAAAAAATCAATAGAAATATCTGGAAAAAATTATCCAATAAATGAAATAAGTAGTATCGTAGATTTAAAGCCAGAGTTAAGTAAAGTTGCTATTGATTTGTTAGTGGTCTGAGATTAAGTTTAGAAATAAATAATATTTGTCTTCAAGACAATTAGTCATTGTTAAAATCAATGTCTAGGTTATTTGTTTTGACTCAATATTTTTTGAAGTTTAGATATTATTTGCAATTTGTTCTCTAAGATTTTTACAATTTCTGACATTATTTTGCCATTATTTGAACAACCATTTAGCACATTATAAACAGTTCCACGGCAAAGTCCTGTTTTCTATACGCTTATGACTTTTTTTGTCTTCACAAATTTAAGTACAAGTCCTCAATTGTTTCCTCAAAAAAAAAAGCCCTTCATTGAAGGGCTTTTGTGGAGTCGGAGGGGTTCGAACCCTCGTCCAAACGACGAGTTTTCAAGCTTTCTACATGCTTAGTTCGTGGTTGGTTTTCGATATGCGGCCGGACAAGAACACCCAACGCGCAGACTTAGGTTTTTTAGTTTCATGTTGCGGTAAAACCATCGGCAACACTAACCCTATGGGATGAACTTCTAAGCGATGAACCGAAAGGGTGGCAGTTCATCAGAAGTACTTGTCTGGCCTACTATACTTCAGCCGGATTAAGCCAACTAACATTCAGTTAATTAAGCAGCAAGTGCGTATGACGTGTTGTCATTTATTGTTCGTAGCATTTGATTTAAGAGGAACACTACAAGCCTCTGCATGCTGACACCTGAC
>JBEEOT010000015.1:0-102275 GCA_041191505.1 Bacteroidota bacterium
ATTGTTTTGATCTTTTCTAGCAGTCAAGCCTATGCTCATGTTAGAACCCAATTTAGTATTGGTTTTGAGTTCAATTCTGAAATTATTGGCCTGAACAATGCCAAAACTGCGGTTATCTGCAAAAGGGTCTATCCAACGAGCACCCAGCTTCACTTCTGATTTCAGATCTGGAATTTTTTGGGTGTAAGTCAGCAAAGCTGCATTGGATCGAAGACCAGAAAATAGTGTGGAGAAAGCATTTCTAGTAGTGCTGTCTGCAGCCGTCGTTTGAACAGAAGTTTTTCCATAAATAAGTCCAAACTTCATGTTCGGACGCCATTTTGGTTGCCATTGAAGGTCTAGTTCGAGCCCTGCACCAGGTGCTTTTATAGAATCTAAAGATTCCATTTTTACCGCATCGGTAACATACCTAAAACCAATAAAAGCATGTGTTCCATCCTTAACACCATAACCAGTCTTGACCATGCCTATCCAATTCTGGTCTGTGAGGTTTTGGTAATCGAACTGATTGAAGAAATTCTGCGCATTGATGAGCTTATTGTCAATCACATTCGTGCTCACCATGAGGTTATTTAGAGTAATGCCGCCAGCTACTGAGTAATACCACAAACCTTTAGTGAATTCGGTTTCAAAACCCTTCATAGGCATGAGGTTCGTAGACAAACCACTAAACGAAGGGTAGCACAAGCCTAAATCCATTTTACTAAGTTGTGTTTTACCTAATTCGCCTGGATTGAGGTTCTGGAGCGTCTTTTTCTTTTCATCAATCTGTTCTTTAGCGGCCAAGAAGGTCTGATACAGGTTCATTAATTTGTCATAGATTGCCTGAAGTTTTTCAAGATTCTCTGTGGCTTTATTAAGCTGCTGTTCTGCATTTTCTCTTTGGCGTTCTAGGCTATCCTTTTTTAGAGCTAATTCTTGTCGTAGGCTATCTGATTGTTCATTTTGAATTTTGGTCTCAAGTTCAGCAATGCGTGCATTCAAGGTCTCTTTGAGTTTCGTGCTATTCAACAACTGTTCTTTTTGCTGCAGCAGGTAAACCTCGGCCATGCCAAGTTTACCTTGAAGTTGTGATTGCTGTTTATCCAAAGAACTGTGCAGTTTATCGAGCTGTTGCAGCGCTTCATTCTTCTGAGATAAGGCAAGTTGCTTGCCCATAGAAGGGTCAAAATGCAAACGCACATAATTATTGACACCAATAGGGTTTTGAAAAGTAGAATAGCGGTAGTTCAACTGTAGCGGCATATTGAAAATCGGCAACTTCAAATCGCCTTCAGTTCTAAAAACATGCAACGGCGCAGTGGAATTTGGCTGCACATAAGCCGTGAGCAAACCAAATTCTTCAGTTGCCGATACCCTGCCTTGAATAGCGCTAGGTAGCGCTTTTAAAGCATCTTTGATCTTAGCAGACCTAAATAATGAATCATTGATTGGATTCAAATTGTTGGCACGGTTATTAATAAGTGAATCTGAACATTGAAGAAAAGCAACCAATAAACTATCTGGATTTACCGCTTTTATAGTCGGACTGCTCTGAGCAGCCGCAGAAAAACAAAGTAAAATCGAGAAAAGTAAATATTGGTAATGATTCAAAATGTTGCTTTAACTCTCAGCAAGTTACGGCGCTATTTTTAGCACATTTCTCGATTTTCAGGCTGTTTGAATGAGTCAAAAAAAGGATTTCCGAACCTTCAACCCTTATTTTTGTTGACTTGAGCAGCGTTTTTCAAGTCTTCTTTTTATCCAAAAAACAGCTTGTTGGGGCGGTATAAATACTAAAATAATTAGTATATATACCGCGCTCTCCAAAATTGCAAAAGCCAATTATTCTTCTGAAACACCAGTAGAATTCAATAAAATCTTATTTTTAAAGTAACTAACCGAGTCAAAAACTCAATTTTTACACATTTTTTTACAACTAAATTTGACTTGATTTTACGCTTTTTAGGTATAAATTGGCCCAAAAAAGAAAGCAGTTAACCATCTAACTTTAAACTATTTAAATGCATTCACATTCACATCGTGTCGGTATTCGAACCTGCTCCGATTACAGCCCGTTTGGTGTGGAATTGGATGGTAGAACGGTGAGTGGTGGGTATAGGTTTGGGTACCAAGGTTACGAAGCCGATAATGAAATAAAAGGCAACGGAAATAGCTACACTACTGAGTTCAGGCAGTTAGATCCGAGATTGGGAAGGTGGTTGAGTGTGGATCCTGTGATTCAACCTTGGCAGAGTGCTTATTGTGCGATGGATGGTAATCCTATTTATTTCTCTGATGTAATTGGTTTTTCTACGACAGACAATATACATATTTATAGTAATGGTAAAATCAGTAAAGAAGTGACAAATGATGCTACCAATACTTATATTTATCATGAAAGTAACGGAAAAACTAAAGTTCTAGGTACGTACTCGGTTGTAAAAAATGTCAATATATCACATAATGGGATTTCAGTAACCAAAGATATGGTTGATTTGAAAGGTATAAATACTGACTTTATTAAGATAAAACCCATTCAGTCAGGAAATACATATTTAGATGCAAATTTAACCGGATCCCTTCTTGCTGCAGCATTTGAAACAAAAAAATCTACGGGAAAGAAAACTTATATAAATCAGTTAAATGGATTAAATGGGGGACATAGTGGTCATGGTTCGCTAGGAGATAGAACTGATTTGCAATATATGGGTAAAAATCATATCGAAGGACAATTGCATACATCATCCGATAATTTTGATAAAAATGCTAGCGCGGTTCTAGTAAACAACATGAGAAAATTTGGTTATACAATATTTTATACCCAAGATTCGGCAGGTTCCAAAACTCCGGCTATTGAAGGAACCATTGCAATAAATGCACATCATCATCATATTCATGGTGACGCAAGTGATAATAAAGGGACTGTTACGACATCAGTTTATAAGCCTGACGTCACGAATCCTCCTTCTGAAAAATGGGTTGATAAAATGATGAAATCAATTGGTCTTCCATCAAGTTGGCATTAATACTAACCGCTTTACCTCGATTTATGCAGAAAGTTCTACAAAAAAATACTAAATACCTATTATTACTTTTTTGTTTTTCAATAGCACCTGCTAAATACAAAAAAAATGCCATATGCTTCAATACAATTCATGCTGATTTGGGTTGCAAAATCCGACCACATAAGAATAAGGATAGTTTAAATTATACTGAGGGATTAGTTGGATTTATGTTTCAACTGCAAGAGATTGTGAAAGAAAAAAATTTTAAGAAATTAGTAAATGTTGTAGCCCAAGATGTAACAGTCAGCTATGGTGAAGCTATTTATGGGAAAAGTAAATTTAAAGAATATTGGAGGGATATAAACAACCAAGAATTATTGTGGGAGATTTTACAACGTATGTTAACTTTAGGTGGCGATAACTATAAATACCAAAATCAAAATGCTTTTATTTTTCCGTATCTTAAAAATGAACGCTTCTATTATGGAGTGAAAAAAGAATGGTTCAATTTAGCCGTTATTACAGACTCTGCCGTACCCCTTTACGATGACTCAAATCATAAATTATTGGAATCATTGAGTTATGACATAGTCGAAATCACTGACCACTCAGAACCTGGCTTATCAAAAATATCTACGATTTGCGGAAATAAAAAAGGATGGGTACAAGACGATAAATTATATACTTGCATAGATTATACAATGATATTATTAAAAGATAAAAATAAAATTTGGAAAATTAAGGTACTATCCACAGATTAACTGAATTTATTAGTTTCCAAATTAAGGAGGTCGTCTGGAAATAATTAATTCAAAAACAAGAAGAGATACAAATAAATCAAAAGTTAGGCATGAATATTAAATCGAACTTCAATGAAAATGTAACTGACCTCCCCCAAATAATTCGAAACAAAAATAAATAGATTTTTCCAGCAGTTAAATTCGACTTAATCTCGTAAGGTATAATGCCACTTTGAAAAATAAAATTTACCTCCCAACCTTCCCCTTGTGTCGGTATTCGAACCTGCTCCGATTACAGTCCATTTGGTGTGGAATTGGATGGTAGAACGATGAGTGGTGGGTATAGGTTTGGGTTTCAAGGTAAAGAGAAAAAAGATGAGATTTACGGAGAGGGCAATTATGTTGACTATACATACAGAGGGTATAATCTAAGAGTAGGACGTTTCTTTGCTGTTGACCCTTTAGCTGCAAAATACCCCTACTATTCATCATATCAATTTAGTGGCAATAGGGTTATTGACATGATTGAGTTAGAAGGATTAGAGCCTACCGAATCAGGTTCTTATGGTGGGCAAGGTGCTATTGCTCCACAATTAGATGAAGAAGGCAATGCTGTTGAGGGGACAGAAAACCAAAGATGGACTTGGAATAATGATACTTGGAACCCTACAAAAATTGGAGTAACTCAAAATGAATTAACGACTCTTTTTCCAAAGGGAAATAGTGGGTTGTTAAAAACTATGGAAACTACCCTCAATCTTGAAAGTAGTACCTATGGAATAGCTTCGCAAACAGAGCTTAATTCTTTTATAGCACAAACAGGGTTTGAAACGGCTGGTTTTACAAAATTAACCGAGAACTTAAATTATAGTTTAGCAGGACTTAGAGCAAATTTCAATAGACTTGATAAGTATTCGGACGAATATCTCAATGAAGTAAGGACAGATGCTAACAAGTTAGCCGTTTTGCTATATGGTGGTAGTGGAAATGGAATTGATTATAGGGGTAGAGGATTAATTCATACAACTTGGGAGGGTAATTATAAAAACGCAAGTGATAGCTATAACGAAATGTATGGAACAAATTATGACTTTACAAAAAATCCTACTTTGTTATCAACGGATCACCAAATAGCTGTGAGAAGCGCGCTAATTTTCTTCAAAACAAATGGTTTGTTCGGAATGTCTAATTTTAATATCAATGACGTTAGTAAAAAAGTTAATTTCTATGACAAGCAATCATTTACTAAAAGAAGTGCCTTATTTGACAAAGTAAATTCCGTAATAAAATGAGAGTATTGATTGTATTCGTTGTATTGAATAGCTTTTGTAATTGTTCCTTTACGACTAAAATAATGAAAAATAAGTCAAATAACGAAGTCAAGGAACTTCTAATTGGCAAGTGGATTTTAACAACTGATGATGAGTATGTCATTGATATAAAAGAGGACGAAATAAAATACTTCTACAAAGGAAAAATCGATGAAAGAAACCCTATTGATTTCGTGTTTTACGACTCGTTAGAATATTATAAAACAAAAAGTAATGCTTTCGATTTTATGAAGGACGGCGAGTTACACTCAATGGTAGAATTAATCGAATATGCAAATCAGGGAAAAGATACTGTTGTTAATACAATAATCTATATTGATAAAAATGGAATGGATTTAATAAGAAGAAATAGAAGCGCTAGTTTTAGAAAATTAGAATAACCATTTGGCGCGGATTTGCAATCCGTGAAGATACTTTTCATCGAACCGCAAACTTGTTTTCCAATCACTCTTTTTTCATATATTTAACAGTAAGACGAAGAAATACAAAGCAACGATTCCCGGAAAAGCCTATTTCATAACAATTACTACAGTAAATTGGATAGACCTTTTTACCCGTTTGGAACGGTAAGCTTTCTCCAAAACTGAAACGTTTTGAAATAGAGTAGGCAAGTCCAAAATAAAATCAAGGAATTACGTAGTAATTCACACGGAACATCAGGAATTTTATGGTAATTACTCAGGAATCAATTGTAAAATCAAGGAATTCCTGAGTAATTATTAGGAATTATAAGGAATTCTGCGGGAATTAACCCTTCATATCCTCAAAACTAAATACCCTAGTAGTTTCAGCATCCAAGCGGTGTTGTGCTAATCGTACATATCTGTAGAATTCTTTGCTATTGGGGGCGTGGCCAGAGATGCGGCGAACGAGCATTTCGTCCATTCCGGATTCGAGCATGATGGAAATGGCGGTGCGGCGCATGGTATGGGAGCTGACGTGATCGGAAAGTTTAAGTTTGCGTTTGGTTTTGGCGTCTTTTTGTCTCACAATAATTTTGCCTTTGCGCTCCCGGACTTTATCTAGATGGATGTTTTCGGGTAGGAGGTTGGCTAATTCTTTTAACCGTCGATTGAAGTGCTGAAGCGTGATTTGGGGCAGGAGGTAAGGGCTTTTTAGGGCATGTTTTTCTATAATTGCTGTGCAGTAGGAGGGAAGGCGCATTCGGGTTTCAATCTGGGTTTTGGAGGCTCGCACGTCGAGGTAATAGTGGTCGTTTTTCTTTTGAAGATGTCGTTTGGTTAATTGTTTTAAGTCAGAATAGCGAAGGGCTACGGTGCAGCCAAATACAAAAATGTCACTGATGTCTTCTAGTTTGGACGCTTTGATTTTTTGATCAATTTCCGGATCATGCATGAGAGCAAACAACTGATGTTTGGAAAGCGCAACTACCGGTATCTCATCCTTGGGCACAAAGAATTGTAAATGATAATTGCCCACATACATGTGCAAATCTTTGTTCAAGTAATTGTAAAACGCACGCCAGTTTCTAATGAGTAAGCCAATGTAATTATCAAACATCCCTTTTCCATAAAGATAGGTGGTAAAGTGTTTGTAAAGCCGAGCGTGGTAATTGTTGGCTGCTGCTCTTTCTCTAAGTGTCAAGTTAAGGTCATTGTACAAACGCAACTCTATTTTTTTGGTCTGAGCAAAAGCCCGCAAATGATTCAGCAAAGCAGTATAGTTCTTCAGCGTTCCTTTTGAAATCCGCTGCCCATCGGTTCTATTGTGTCTACCACCTTGCATGGAAGCAAGCATTTGTTCATACAGCTCAAAATAACGAGCCTCATTGTAAAATTTAGTCTTTTGTGTTCGCATGATTTTTTTTGCTTGCTCATACGATTGGTTTGAGAAAAGGTACTAGAAATACTAGTAGCTTTACCCGAATTGCATTAGGGTATAAATACTATTTAAATTAGTACTTGTACTAATTTGAAGCAACAATCAAAATAACTGATGTGCCCTGTAAGTCAATGTGATACTAGTATTACTATATAATTGAGTCGAAAAATACCCGCTAGATAATTTCTATTTTTGGTCACTAACCAATTAAACTTAACATTATGTCTTTTAACGGAAACGAAGGGGAATTTGTAACTTTGAATGACGCATCTCGCTGGACAGCTAACTATCGAAATACGATACAACCTGGGGATGTGATTGCCGAATTCCAAGGTAAAGAAAAGTTACTCGAATTGTTGAATCAAGAGGGTTGTGTTGGAATTCGTTTTTACTATGCAATCAATGATGAAGGTAAAAAAGTTTTAGTTCTGGTCGGTGCAGATAGTGATGAGAATGATATGGAGAATGGGTTGATTTTGGATAAGAGTTTTAGATGCCCTCCTTATTGTTCGACGAAAAATAAACTAAATTCTTAATGAATTATTTTGACTTTTTAGATACAATAAAAATTCTTAGTCATATTCCGGCTTTAATATTTTTAATACAGAAAAAGAAAATAGTAGTTGTAGAATTTAATGTTTTATTTCTGCTTATTATTTTGAGTTTATCAAGCCAAATTTTAAGTCTGATTTTTTTCTGGTCGCATATTAATGTCTTTCCTGTTTTCCACATTTGGATGTTTGTGAGATTCATTTTGTTACTAGAATTTTTTAAGCGCGATAAATTACTAGAAGGTCAAATTAAGTTTATTTATTTTCTAGGAACTTTAGTCTTTATTTATGAATCATTGATATGTAAACTTTGGCTTCAAAACAATGAGTTATTTACCATTTTTTCCAATGTATTCATTTCTTATTTTTCACTTCGTTTGATTTTGAAATGTTTTAGTAGAGTAGTTTTTTCAACTCAAGATAATTTTAAATTGATTCTTTATATTATCTTTTTTGTTTCCAATTCAAGTGCCCTGATTCTTAGTATTTATGAAACAGAAATTAGGCAAGAAACATCAGGTTACGCATTTTTTCTTGTTCTATTTTATTGTCTACTGGATATAATCCAAAACTTTGGAATAACATACTCATTATGGAAATTGAAAGAAGCTTAATTCAACTGATTCTTTCAGTTTTATTCACCAGCGGGTTGTCTGCCGGTATGGTGTTCGTGTTGTTTACTTCGTACAAGAAACGCAAGAGGCTTGAGGCAGCGCATGAGCGGGCAATGCAAGAAAAAGAGCTCGAGCTGATCAATGCAGTGGTGAAAGCCCAGGAAGATGAGCGCGCTGAGATTGCAAGAAATTTGCATGACGACGTAGGGGCTTTTCGGATTTATTGGAGGTAGCAGAGATGATAGACCAATCTGTAACCAAACTGAGGGCGATTACGAATGGGATGTTGCCTCACTATTTATTGAAGTTTGGTTTGTGGCGTTCTTTAGAGCGTATGTTTGAACAGGCAGAGAAAAGTATTGGTAAGCCTTGTCTGATTTTAAGCCATGTGAAAAGTGGGCTTAAACTTGAGCAGCGTATTGAGATACAGGCTTATTATATTGTAACAGAGCTCGTCAATAATACAATCAAGCATGCTAAGCCAAATTTCATCGATGGTGATTTGGAAATCAAGCAAGAATATTTAGTTTTAACCTTGAAGCACGATGGTGTCGCCATTGATCAGGATGACTTCGAGTATTTACTGGCAAAGAACCAAGGTATTGGTCTTTCATCACTGGCACATCGTTTAGGTCTAATTGGCGGTCAAATTACTTTTGATCGCTATGAAAGAGGTGGTTCGGTAATTTTGAAAATTCCATACAATGATGACAACAAGCAGGCAAATTGATGATATCCCGAAGGAAAAGAATCGCATCAAAATTGCTATTGTAGAGGATCATACTCTTTTGCGAGAGTCCTTGATTAAATCCTTGAATGAGGCTTTTGATATTCAAGTGGTGTTTGATGCAAGTAATGGTGTCGAATTCTTCGAATTACTCAAAAAGAAAAAGATCAATATTGCGCTAGTGGATTTAGATATGCCGGAAATGGATGGCAAAGAAATTCTAAAGAAACTGTCACTGTCAAACCCTGAAATTAAGGTCATTATATTTAGTATGCATTCAAATGTGCATATTGTTGCTGAGCTCATCCAAATGGGGGCTAAAAGCTACTTGAAAAAGGATTGTAGCGTCCAAGACATGGTTGATGCACTATATAACGTAACAGATAAAGGGTTTCATTCCACAAGCATTGTTTCTGATGTTTCATTTATTCAGTATGAGAAAAACAAAAAAAAGGAACAAGCGATAATCAATTTTAATTTGTCAGAGCGTGAAATGATTGTGATAAAACTTATTTGCTCAGGTAGTAAAAGTGAGGAAATCGCAAAACGACTGGGAATTACTAAGAAAAGTATTGACGCCATTCGCTCCAAACTTTTCAAAGCCCTCAACGCCAAAACACCAGCAGACTTCGCGCGCCTTTGCATTGAGAATGGATTGTATCAACCTATAGGAAGGAATTAAGAAAAAAATCTATTTGATTTATAAACTTATTTAAACCAATGTCTATAAGAAGACATTGGTTTTTTATTTTCAAAAACCTTGACAATATTACAAAAGTGTATATATTTACATATATGTTAAATAAATACAGTCATTCCTATTCTTTAAGTTCAGATGAAATTCAAATTCTGACAGATTCATTATTCACTGGCGAGTTTCCATATTTGATGGATGAAATAGAATTGCCAAGGTACACCATAAGCGATTTAAAAATTGCTCCTAGAGATGCAACATATTGGGATAAACAAGGGGTCTTACCACTTGTCAAGGGCCCTGGAATGCGCAGAAAGTACGATCTAGTACAAAGTGTTTGGATCAAATTAATTCAACAAATGCGATCCTTAGGAATTAGTCTACAACAAATAAAAAGTCTCAAGGAAATATTATTAGAACCAAATATTGATCTGAATAAACTAGATTCTGCTGCTATTTCTAGTATAATAGGTGAAATAAAGCTTAAATACAACAGCCCGTTCAGTACTGAACAATTTTTGAAAGAATTAAAAAATGTGGAAACTTCATTTTTCTTGGCAACGGTATTAGCTACAATCGTATTTAGAAAGTCTATTCAATGTATGGTGAATCCAGATGGCGAATATTTTTTATACGAGCATTCTCGTTATCTAGAACTATTCTCAAATGAAGAGGATTTTAGAAAGTTGGTCTCGAAACCACACTTCTGTATTAGTATATCAGAGGCTATACAAACGTTAATGAGAGACTGGGTTGCTGATACACCACTCGAAAAATTGTATTATTTATCAAATGCAGAAAAAGAAATTTTGGAGATGATACGCAGAAATGATGTGAAATCTATTCGAATTAGATTTTCGGAGGGCTCGCCTAATCTTTTAGAAGTTGAAGAGCAATCAAAAATCACCATGGAACAGCGATTTCTTGACGTAATAGCAAAGAATGGGTATCAAAAGATCAGTGTTACTACTCAGAAAGGTAAAATCACAAATTTTGAAAATGTCATTTTGAAAAAATTGAATAAAAGCACCAAATAAATGGGCAAATAATTACCCGTTTCCGATAACCGAAAAACGGACAGGAAACACATGGGTGAAATAAATTGGAAAATAAAAAACAAAAATTTGATAAACCAACAAAAAAGGACATTCTAGAAATCATTGGAGCTCAAGCAACGGAAGAAATTGCTCAACTGCTTCTAGAACAGATGGAAGAACTTTGTTTAATAGTAATTGAACAACATGCAAATGGACAAGAGATTTAACCGTTTTAAAAAAGGAACGGAATTACTTCAGGTTGCAAAGACACAGGCAGTAATTTATACACGTGTAAGCACAAAAGAACAAGCAGACAATAACGCAAGTCTTGAAACCCAATTGAAGTATTGTAAGAAATATGCTGAGGAGAAAGGCTTGGAAATAGTTGAGTATTTTGGTGGCACTTACGAAAGCGCCAAAGATGACGAGCGAAAGGAGTTTCAAAAAATGTTAAGTTACGTCAAACGCAAGAAATCAATAGGGTATGTGATTGTCTACTCTTATGATCGCTTTAGCAGAAGCGGTCCAAGTGGTGCTTTTATTTCTCATGAATTAAAACAGAGAGGTGTTAAAGTCGTATCTGTTACCCAATCGATTGACCACAACGACCCATCAGGAAATTTTATGGAGGGTATTTATCATCTATTTAGTGAATTTGACAACCAGTTGCGCAGGGATAAGTCCATGACAGGAATGATCGAAAAATTAAAGCAAGGTTATTGGCCGTTTATGCCGCCAACAGGCTATACCAATATAAACCAAGGGAAAACTGCTGACCAGCACTCGATGGTTATAAATGACAAAGGTAAATTGCTAAAAAAAGCCTTTGAATGGAAAGCCAATGACGATTTAAGTTTGGTAGAAATAGCCAAAAGATTGAATGCACGCGGATGGAACATTCCGCCAAAGCGCTTGTCTCATTTCTTTATAAATCCATACTATTGTGGTTTTATTGTTTCCAAAATGGTTCCTGGTGAAATGATCGAAGGGAAACATCCTCCACTAATTTCTAAAAGCATGTTTATAAAAGTTCATCAGAATTTAGAAAAGTTTGGTAATGGCTATAGAATTGAAAATGAGGTGGAAGCATTGCCAATGAAGCAATTTGTAAAATGCGAATGTTGCGGAACAAGTATGACAGGTTATTTAGTCAAGCGAAAGGGATTATACTATTACAAGTGTAATTTAAAAGGTTGTGCGAATAATCGCAGCCAGAAGGTCTTGCATCTGAAATTCGAAGAATTATTGAGTCGTTTCACATTCGACAAAGCACTGAAACCCGTTTTCAATAAGATGCTACTTCATTTATTGAGCGAACGAACCGAAGTTCGATCAGAAGATAAAAAAGCCTTACAAGTAGAACTTGCCCAATTAAAACAAAAATTAGAAGGGGCTGAAGAGCGATTTTTTAACGGTGATATTGATCAAGTACTTTACTTCAAATACCGTGATAAATACCGTGAAAAAATCCGCCAAATAGAATCAGAATTGGACTCAAGTCAAAATCAGTTATCGAACCTTCAAAAATCAGCTGAAATATGTCTTGACTTGGCGCTGAAACTACCGTCCACATGGAAAAATGCAAATTTCAACAGAAAGCAGAGAATACAGAAATTGGTGTTTCCAGAAGGAATTTTCTATGATCGAAAAAAAGACGGTTATCGAACTTCAAGGGTTAATTTGCTATTTTCCGCAATTCCTTATTTGACGGGGCTTGTAGAAGCTTATAAAAATGGGGATTCTGACATTTTAGCCAAAATCCCCACTTGGGTGGTCAAATAACGAGGTTGCAAATTTAATAAATTTTTATTGTGCTTTTGAACGTCGCAGCGTAAATTCTGTAATTTCCGGATAAATGCCCACGCGGCCCGGGAAACCAAGGTAGCCAAAGCCTCGATTGACATAGAGGTATTGTTTGCCTACTTGATATAAGCCAGCCCATTTTGGATACATCAATTTGACAGGGCTCCAGCGCAGGCCAAAACGCTCAATGCCGAATTGCATACCGTGGGTGTGGCCCGAGAGCGTGAGGTCAATGTCGGTATGGATCACTTGCGCATCGAAATGACTAGGGTCGTGACTCAATAATAATTTAAAACCGTCTTTGGTCTGAGCAAGTGTTTCTTCGAGTTTGCCGCTCTTTCTAAAACCCGCCTTGCCCCAGTTTTCTACGCCCATTAGCCAAAATCCTTGTTCGAGTTCGACGGCTTTGTTTAAAAGTGGCGTCCAGCCAACTACTTCGTGCATTCGAATGAGCTCTTGAAGATTGGCGGTTTTTTCGTGGTCGTAGTCCCAGCTAATGTAATCGCCGTAGTCGTGGTTGCCTAAAATGCTGTATTTGCCTTTTTTGGCTTGAATTTGAGAAAACAGGGCTTCCCATCCTCTGAATTCATCAGCTTTGTTATTGACGAGGTCTCCGGTAAATAAAAAGTAATCGGCGTCGAGCGTATTGATGAGGTCAATGGCTTTTTGGACCTTGTGGGTTTGACTAAAAAAACTACCTACGTGCACATCTGAAATTTGAACGAATTTGACTCCGTCCATTTGTTCGGGAAGCTTGTCTGATGCTAGTGTAACGCGGTGTACTTTCCAGGCCCAACGCCCGTAAAAGATACCGAAAAGTATCGCAACAAAATGTAAGCTCGCAAGCGCAAAACCTATATTTCGGGCCATTTCAATTTGAAAAGTTAGAAATACCAAACCTGGTAGGAGGTACATCATGGCGGGTATGCCAATAGCCACAAAAAAACCAAATATCGAGAATCCCAGTTTGTAATTGCTGCGCATTTTGGGATTTCTAAAGCCCCAGATAAATAGGCCAATACTGGCCAACATGGCACTCAAATGCAAGAAGCCGAGTGTAGCTATACTTGCAGATGGAATGCTCCAGATGCCGAGCAAGAAAATCCATTCTGAAACAATCAGAAGGAGAAGAAAAAGGAGAAATAACATAAGTCTAAAACAAGGAGGAACAGTTGCTTACATCCAAGAACCACCTACCGATATAATATTAGGCAAGGCAAGGTATTCGGGGTAGGTTTCTTCGGTGATTCCACCGGTAGGGCAAAATTGGATGTTCGGAAACACTTGGCCATACGCTTTGAGTGCACCCAAGCCGCCAAATAAATTGGCCGGGAAAAACTTAAAGGTGTCCCAACCGAATTGGATGCCTTCGATGATTTCGCTGGGGGTAGCAACGCCCGGAATAAACGCAATATTGCTTTTTTCAAAAAGTGGCGCAAGCGTGGCATTGAGGCCTGGGCTCACCATAAAATCGATGCCGAGTTCAACCGCTTTTTCGATTTGTTCGGCCTTCACAACAGTGCCCATGCCAATTGCGCAGCGGTCGCCGTACAATTTTTTAGCGATTGCGATGCAATCGTAGGCAACGGGTGTACGCAGTGTAATTTCGATACAAAAGATGCCGCGGGCAATGAGTGCGTCCATTTTAGGTACAACTTCATTGGTGCTATTGAAAGTCACGACCGGGATGGTAGGGTGTTGAGAAAGGACGGTGCGGATGTCGTTTTGAGCCATATTGTCAATTTGACACAAAGGTCGTTATTTTTCGTTTACGACACCACAAACCATTGTTTTTCTTGGTTGTAGGGGTCCAGTTGCTGGTAGATTGCAGTAATTCTGGCTGAAACTTCGCCGTCAGGGCAAAAGTTCAGGATGTTGCTGCTGCGTTCTTGGAGTTGGCTCTTGGGCTGGATTTTCTCCGAAAGTTGCTCTATCTGCTTGAGTGCTTTATCGAATTTGGCCTTGCGTGTTTTTTCAAATCTTTGCTCGAGTGCTTCAAGTTGTTTTTGAACGCGGGTCAGTTCGGCTTCGATCGTTCTTTTTTCTTGGGGTAATGCGCCGTCTACAAGTTTTAGAAAAGCGTGTTTGTAGCCACTCCATAGGTCATCCAAATGACCATAATCGGGTTCTTGATCTCCAACTTGTTCGAGGTAGCGTTTTTTAAGTGCAGCTTTATCAAAAATAAAATCTTGTTTTTCAAAACCAAGTTTCTCGATCAGTTCAAGGTCTTTTTCTTGAAGAAGGACGCCGCCTGCACGCTGAATAGTGAGCGGAAAGGGGAGGTCTAGACAGGCAAAAGCTTGTGGCAGTTGTTGCCAGTAAGCGATTTCACTGGGCCCACCAATGTAAGCCAAATTGGGTAAAATCAATTCTTGGTAGAGTGGTCTGAGCACCACATTCGGAGATAATTGCGGGCTGTCTTCTTTTTGGTAATGAAGCGCATCGGTTTTCTCGATTCTTTCCCTTTTCTCCTTTTCTAATACAAACAAGTTCGTTTCTTTGCTTTCGATGGGCGTTGGTATCTTCTTTTGTTGAAGTTCTTGGGTATTTTTAAGAACCGCCTGATGAATATCAGCAGTAAATAAATCTTTTTCCCAAATTGGCCAGGCGCTCTCTTTGAGGCGGGCGTCGTCGGCATCTATGATGACGAGTCCGTATGGAGAAAATAGTTCGTGTATAAACTTGAAGAATCCATCCGAGTAGGACGGGGCCTTTAATAAATCAAGCAAACGATGGATTTCGCTGTCCGGATGATTTTCAAATTTTTCCTTCAATTTATTGAGCAGTGGATGCAAATCAGAGGTGCCAAAGCGGCCAACAGCTCCTTTTTGGGTGCTCTCCCAGGTCCATTTTTGCCCGAAGAGCAGAAAGCTTTTGATTTCTTCGAAGTCGTGATCTTCGGAAGCCATCCAGTAAACCGGCACAAAATGCTGCTCCGGAAATTGTGCTTTTAAGTCAGTGCTTAATTTGATGACGTGCAAAATCTTGTATATGAAATACAGTGGCCCTGTCATGAGGCAAAGCTGATGCCCGGTGGTGGTGGTAAAGGTATTCGGGTCTTGTAAAAGGTGTAAATTACTTTTTAACTTTTCTGAAACCGAAAGGTCTTTATATTTTTCTTCCAATACCTCCGTCAATAACGCGCGCTGTTGGGCGGAGAAACTTTGCTTTTTGCTGGCAATTTGCTGGGCAAAGGAAGAAAATAGTGCGTCTGTCATTTTACATATTGCGTCGGTACTGGCCGCCAACCTCAAACAAGGCGTTGGTAACCTGCCCCAATGAAGCGACTTTACACGTTTCCATGAGCTCCGCGAAGATGTTTTTGTTTTGAACGGCAGCTTCTTGCACTTTGGCTATGCCTGCGCTCGCAGCATCTTGCTGTGCGCGGTGTAAGTTGCTGAGCATGCTGATCTGGTACGCTTTTTCTTCTTCGGTTGCACGAATGACTTCCTTAGGCAATACGGTAGGGGAGCCTTTTGAGCTCAAGAACGTATTGACGCCAATGATTGGGAATTCGCCAGTGTGCTTGAGCGTTTCATAATACAAAGACTCTTCTTGAATTTTGGAGCGCTGGTACATGGTTTCCATGGCGCCCAAAACGCCGCCGCGTTCGGTAATACGGTCAAATTCAGACAACACCGCCTCTTCGACCAAATTGGTGAGCTCTTCAATGATAAACGCGCCTTGCAGCGGGTTTTCGTTTTTAGCCAAACCGAGTTCGCGGTTGATGATCAGCTGAATGGCCATGGCCCTGCGCACAGACTCTTCGGTTGGCGTGGTAATGGCTTCGTCGTAGGCGTTGGTGTGCAAAGAGTTGCAGTTGTCGTAGATGGCGTAAAGCGCTTGCAGCGTGGTGCGAATGTCGTTGAAGTCGATTTCTTGTGCGTGCAGAGAGCGCCCAGAGGTCTGGATGTGGTACTTGAGCATTTGCGCTCTTGCATTTGCGCCGTATTTTTTTGCCAATGCTTTGGCCCACAAGCGGCGCGCCACGCGTCCAATGACGGCGTATTCAGGATCAATGCCATTCGAGAAAAAGAACGAAAGGTTGGGCCCGAATTCATTGATGTCCATGCCGCGGCTCAGGTAGTATTCTACGTAAGTGAAGCCGTTAGCGAGTGTGAAGGCGAGTTGGCTTATTGGGTTGGCGCCTGCTTCGGCGATGTGGTAGCCAGAAATAGAGACCGAATAAAAGTTGCGCACGCCGTTGGCAATAAAGTACTCCTGGACGTCGCCCATGAGGCGGAGTGCAAATTCTGTAGAGAAAATGCAGGTATTTTGTGCTTGGTCTTCTTTGAGGATGTCTGCCTGAACCGTACCGCGCACTTGCTTGAGCGTATCGGCTTTGATTTGCGCATATACGTCGGCGGGTAAAACTTGGTCGCCGGTAACACCTAATAGCATGAGGCCTAAACCGTCGTTTCCTTCTGGTAGCTCACCTTGGTAGGCAGGGCGCTCCGTTCCTTTAGCTTTATAGATAGCGGCAATTTTGGCTTCAGTTTCAGCTTCTAGGCCGTTTGCTTTGATGTATTTTTCAC
The DNA here is from genome assembly GCA_041191505.1 of Bacteroidota bacterium. Lineage (GTDB taxonomy): Bacteria > Bacteroidota > Bacteroidia > Flavobacteriales_D > Crocinitomicaceae > UBA952. The sequence continues at coordinate 16,862 of JBEEOT010000015.1, forward strand.
AGTTTTGATCAATGGCTGCATTCATGAAATAAGCCAAGAGCATAGGCGCAGGCCCGTTGATGGTCATGGATACAGACGTTGCCGGATGGCTGAGGTCAAAACCTGAATAGAGTTTTTTGGCGTCGTCTAGGCAGCAAATAGAAACCCCTGAGTTGCCAATTTTGCCGTAGATATCCGGGCGCAAATCGGGGTCGTTGCCGTAGAGTGTAACGGAGTCAAAAGCGGTAGACAAGCGTTTGGCTGGCATCCCGAGCGAAACGTAATGAAAGCGCTTATTGGTGCGCTCTGGGCCGCCTTCGCCTGCAAACATGCGCGTAGGGTCTTCGCCTTCGCGCTTGAATGGGAACAAACCAGCCGTGTACGGGAACTCACCAGGTACGTTTTCTTGCAAAACCCAACGCAGGATATCGCCCCAACTCAGGTAGTTTGGCGTCGCTACTTTTGGGATTTGTAAATGAGATAGCGATTCTGTGTGTGTTTGGATCGTTAAAATTTTGTCGCGGACCTTGAACTGGTACTCCGGGTTTTTGAAAGCCTGTTTTTTGGCATCCCAGTTTTGTAGGATTTCCCAGTTTTTGGGGTCAAAGTTGAGTTTTTCTTGTTCAAATGCTTCTTGCAAACCTTTCAGCAAGCGGTCTTTGTCTTCTAAACTGGAGGCGCTGATCGCGTCAATAGAAACTTGTAGGCCGTGCAATTTGGTGGCAACGGCAACCTGAGCCTCTACCCATTTGTCGTAGGCGCGGTTGTTTTCAGAAATTTCAGAAAGGTAGCGCGTGCGCTCTGGCGGAATCACGTAGATTTTCTCAGACATCTCGCGCGTGATGGCAAAGGTAGATTGGAGGTCGCCGCCCGTTTTTTTGACGACATGATCCATGATTACCTTGTAGAGTGTGTTCATGCCGGGGTCGTTGAACTGCGAGGCAATGGTGCCGTATACGGGCATGTCGTCTACTGGGCTGTCCCACAAGTTGTGGTTGCGCTGGTATTGCTTGCGGACATCGCGCAGGGCGTCTAGGGCGCCGCGTTTGTCGAATTTATTAAGTGCAATGACGTCGGCGAAGTCAAGCATGTCGATTTTCTCGAGTTGGGTCGCGGCGCCGTATTCTGGCGTCATGACATACAAAGACACATCGGAGTGATCGAGGATCTCGGTATCGGACTGCCCAATTCCGGAGGTTTCCAAGATGATGAGGTCGTATTTCGCTGCTTTTAGGATAGAAATCGCTTCGGCAACGTGCTTTGAAAGCGCGAGGTTGGACTGGCGTGTGGCCAAAGAACGCATGTAAACGCGTGGGCTCTTAATGGCGTTCATGCGGATGCGGTCGCCAAGTAGTGCGCCACCTGTTTTTCTTTTGGAAGGGTCTACAGAAACTACCGCGAGTTGTTTGTCTGGGAAGTCGAGCAAGAAACGGCGCACGAGTTCATCTACCAAAGATGATTTTCCCGCACCCCCCGTACCGGTAATGCCGAGTACCGGAACCGCGGCTTGTGCACCTGCAGTGCGCAAGGCATTCAATAGTTCAGCGTTTTCTTCGGGAAAGTTTTCGGCAGCGCTAATACAATGTGCAAGCGTTGGAATTGATTTTTGAGCTACAGCCGCTAAAATACTTTCGCTTGACTCTTTTTTGGCTTCACCAACCGCAAAATCACATTTTTGAATGAGGTCGTTGATCATGCCCTGTAGGCCCATGGCACGGCCGTCGTCAGGGTGGTAGATTCGCGTAATGCCGTAACCGTGCAATTCTTCGATTTCCGAAGGTAAAATAGTGCCGCCGCCGCCGCCAAAAATTTTGATGTGTGGCGCTCCTTTTTCCTGGAGTAAATCGTGCATGTATTTGAAGTATTCCATGTGACCACCTTGGTAGGAGGTCATGGCAATGGCCTGAGCATCTTCTTGAATGGCGCAGTTCACTACCTCTTCCACAGAGCGGTCATGACCAAGGTGGATCACTTCGCAGCCGGTGGCTTGAATGATACGGCGCATGATGTTAATGGCGGCATCGTGGCCATCGAAGAGCGCAGCTGCCGTAACGATGCGAATTTTATGTTGTGGGATATAAGGTTGAACCTGTTCCATACGTGTTATTGATTGATGCGCAAATTTAGGTTTTTTTCGGCAACTTTAGCCATTCACTATTTTATCTACAATGCTTGCTACTGCCGGGCAAATGAGTGTGTTTTGGGCCGTTAAATCCATGATTTGATACATATTTTTACGGTCGGTGTGTGGGTATTCTCGGCAGGCGAGTGGGCGGTCTTCATAAACCGCACAGGTGTTGTCTGGGAGTAAATTAAAGCAAGGAGAGCTTTGCAATACGTAATCGTCGTGCGCAGGGCTTTGGCCATTCTGCGGATATCGGGCTGTCTAAAAATAGGACTGGTTGTTTTGCAGCAATTGGCACACTTTAAGCAATCTCTTTTGGCGAATTCTTTTTGATGTGCAGCATGGAAGCGCTGATCGAGGTCCTTTGGTTTTTGTTTGTTCCATTTGCGGAGTTGATCCCGATTGATTTTCAGGTCAGTTTTTGCTTTCTCGAGAAGTAGAATATCGTTGGGTAGGAGGTGCTGCATGTCTGCTTTGTACTAACTTTGTACGAAGATACAATCAAAATGGAATTTCCGCAGTTCAGAAAACTCGAGAATGGGAGGTCGCTCTATAAAATCACCTCCACGCATCAATTTATCGAGCTGCAACAAATTGGCAACAAATGGTTTCTCTACAATTTCGATGTGCAACAATTCCCCGATTTAATGCGCGTTCAAGATATGCTAGACGAAAAAAGTCCGTTTATTCAAGTTACAGCGGAAGAATTCCAAATGGTGTTCTTAATTTTTAAACAATAAATCTGATTTAATCGTTACTTCATCATGAAAAACACAGCACTCATCACCGGCGCGTCGTCCGGAATCGGAAAAGAACTCGCCCGTATCCACGCCTCAAAAGGCGGTGCGCTCATTTTGGTGGCGAGAAGAATGGAATTACTCGAGAACTTAAAAGCAGAACTCGTTCAAAAATATAATGTTTCGGTTCACCTCATTCAAAAAGACCTGAGCGTGGTGGGCTCATCTCAAGAAGTCTACGACGAGGTCAAGCAAAATGGTTGGGAAGTGGACTATTTGTTCAATAACGCCGGTTTTGGTGGTAAAGGAGCGTTTCTAGACCGCGACCTCGAGTCCGATGTAGAAATGGTGCGCCTCAACGTAATGGCCTTATTGAAACTGACCCATTTGTTTGGCAAAGACATGAAAGCCAGAGGTAAAGGCAAGATTTTACAAACGGCCAGCACTGCAGGTTTTTTACCGGGCCCATATCAGAACACTTATTTTGCCACCAAAGCATTTGTGGTGTCGCACACCCAAGGCTTGGCGCATGAGCTCAAAGGCACTGGCGTTACCGTTACCGCACTTTGCCCAGGCCCAGTCGAGACTGAATTTGCCCAAGTAGCAGGTTTTGGTGGTTCTCAAATGTTCGAAGGCGCTGCAAGTGCCTACAAAACGGCTCTCAAAGGTTACAACGCCATGGAGAAAGGTAAAGTTATTTGTATCTCAGACTTCAAATTTACTTTCCTCATCAAAGGGATCTTGCCCTTCATGCCTTCTGCTATAACCGCTGCGATCATCGCCAAAATGCAGCAATCTTAATACTTTTCTTTGTAGCTTTGCACCATGCATAGCATTCCACTCTTTTTAAGCGATGTCGCTGGCTCTGAAGTCATTGTCATTGTCTTGGTTGTGTTATTGTTTTTTGGCTCTAAAAGTGTTCCAGGCATTGCCAAAACTTTAGGTCAGGCGCTCTATCAAATTCGCAATGCCTCCAACGATTTACAGCAAGAAATCCGTAAGTCAGGTCAAGAGATGAAAGCAGATTTGAACATCGAGAGCATCCTCAAAGAAACCGAAGAAACCTTGGTGGCGCCACTCGATCAAATGACCACCGATATCGACAACACCATCCATTACGGCAGTATGCCCAAGCAAGTCAAACAGCAAGTGACCGCCGGAAATCCAATTGAAAACCCATCAAATCCAACGAACTCATGATACAAGTAGGTATTATCATGGGCAGTAAGTCCGACTGGCCAATTATGCAAGAAGCTAAAATCATTTTGGAGCAATTCGGCGTGAGTGTCGAGGCCGAGGTGGTTTCTGCCCACCGCACCCCAGACAAAATGTTTGCTTATGCAAAATCTGCGGCCAACAGAGGGATCAAAGTGATCATCGCGGGCGCAGGTGGTGCCGCTCACTTGCCCGGCATGACCGCCTCCATGACTACCTTGCCTGTCATTGGCGTTCCGATCAAATCCTCGAATTCGATAGACGGCTGGGATTCCATTTTATCGATCTTACAAATGCCAAACGGTATTCCGGTCGCTACAGTAGCGCTCAATGGAGCCAAAAACGCTGGTATTCTAGCAGCGCGCATGATCAGCGCCTTCGATGCCGATTTGCAAGCGAAACTTGATGCCTATATGGCAGACATGGCTCAGCAAGTGCTCGACGCCAAACTTTAAGTTGTATTTCTTGTTATTGAGGGCTTTACTCGTAGAGTAAATACTTGCTGCGCGTTTTTAAAAATGCGTCCAGACCTGGTTTCCAGGTTGCCCTGATTTCTTTCGCAGACCAGCCTTTCTCGAGTTGTTCTTTGAGTGTTGCCGTGCCAGCAAGCCTATTGAAAAAAGCGGGTTGATCTATGAATGCGATGCTATCGCCAAGCAATTCTTTGGCATTTATGAGGTAGTTGAGATTGAGCTGATAACTTCTTTTTGTTGAATTTGGATTCAGTTCAATGCCTTGACAAACTTTATTGAGGTGCAAAGGGTTTTTTGCTCCCACTGTAGGGATGGGCATGAATTGAAAATCAGTTTTCGGAAATTGTGGGTGGCCGTAAACTTCAAAGGGTTTGTCGGTGCCGCGGCCAACACTTACTGTGGTTGCTTCAAAGAGACACAAACTCGGATACAGCGCAATTGCTGCGTCTGTGCGCAAGTTTGGTGAAGGAGCAACAGGTAAACTGTAGGTGAGTTTATGTTTGTAGTTTTTACAAGGAATGACCCAGAGTTGGCAGCGTCTTGCGTTCGGAAGCCAGCCTTCTCCGTTGATCATCATGGCGTATTCTCCGATGGTCATGCCGTAAACAATCGGGACTGGATGCATCCCGACAAAAGATTTATAGGCAGGTTCAAGAATTGGGCCATCGACGTAATGCCCATTTGGATTCGGACGATCGAGCACCACTAATTGTTTGTCGTTTTCAGCACAGGCCTCCATGACATAATGCAAGGTTGAGATGTAGGTGTAAAAACGCACGCCTACGTCTTGGATGTCGTAAATGACGATGTCGATATCGGCGAGTTGTTGGTCGGTAGGTTTTTTGTTGGAGCCGTAAAGAGACACAAGCGGCAAGCCTGTTTTGTCGTCGGTGCTGTGTCCGATGTGCTGCCCTGCATCGGCATCGCCTCTAAAACCGTGTTCGGGTGCAAAAACCTTAACGACATTCAAGTTCAGGGAAAGTAGCGTGTCTACTAAATGAATGCCATTGACAACGGAGGTTTGGTTGGCTACAACGGCAATGCGCTTTCCTTTTAGTGAATCGACAAAAAGATGCAAGCGGTCTATGCCAAGTTGCGGTGTGGCCAGACTGGGCTTTTGAAGGGCTTGTGTCGCAGGAAAGGCAGCCAAGGAATTGGAATCTTCTTCTATGACAATGGTTTCTGCAAAATGTACTGGGTTAGGGCTGAACGATTTTTGAGGAACAAGACCGCAAGATGCAAGCAAAATAGTGAGCAGCGCAAGAGATGCCAAAACCTTTGTGTATTTTTGGACTTGTAAAAATCTATTTGTGTCGTTCGAGCGCTTCATATCTTCTAGGCTGATTCGTCAAAAGCACCTCGGGCTTCGGGTTTCTAGGCCGGTGCTTCGGATTTCTGTGGTGAGCATCGCGCTGGCTATTTTAGTCAATTCTTTGACACTAGCTATTGTGCGCGGTTTTCAGCAAAAAATCAAGGACAAAATTACGGGTTTTAATGCTCCACTTTTCATTTCGAAGGCGGGTTCTTCACATATTTTTGAAGCGGAGGCCCTCGATCGCCGCATTCCCTTTTTAAACGAACTCGAGCAAATTCCCGGAATAAATGCCATTCGAGCTGTTGCTTTTAAGCCTGTTTTACTGCAATCTCCTCGTTTTAACGACACCATTCAAATTGCCAATGGCAAAGATTCATTGGTACAGCGCCAAGATATGCTTGGCCTGATGCTCAAAGGAGTAGAGTCAGATTACGACTGGTCTTTCATCAAAGAACATTTGCAGCAAGGGCGCCTGATCAACCCGGCTCAGCCCAATGAAGTGCTGTTGTCTCAAACAACCGTTCAAAACTTGAATATCAAGTTGAACGACGAAGTTTCAGCGTATCACATCAAACAGCAGCCACTGCTCAAAAAGTTGAAGGTTGTCGGGATTTACAATACGGGCTTCATCGAATACGACCAAAAGCTCGTTTTTGGCAACCTCGCGTTGGTGCAACAAATGAGCGACTACGGAACTAAAATTGCGCTGCGCCCCGTTTTAGTCAGTAAATCAACTTTTTTAATTTCAGTAGAAGTTGCTGGTGACGCTGCTAATTTATTGTTTGATTGGGGCCTCGGTAAAGATGTTTACACCGCACAACGCTTCACTTCCTTAAAAGATACCACCCTTAAAGTCTATGCCTATCGCTACAGCAATTCATCTAGTAAGGTAGAGCTCATCGATAGCGCACAACTGCGCATAGAAGCGCCCAAGAATCTGCAATACAATGATTTGAAGCTGGAAAACGGAGCGCCCATTTGCTTGGTAGACGGCCTTCAGGAACAAGTTTTTGCGACAAATAAAGGCCCTCTGCGCTTTGCTTTCACTGACGGCCTCGGCACAGGCGCTCAGTTTGTATCGGGTTTTGAAGTTGGCGTCCGTGATTTCTCTGCGCTTGCGCAAATTGAGAAGCAGCTCAAAGACGCCGTTGAAATGCGACCGGTAAATGCGCACTTACTGCAAGTGACGAACATTCAGGATACGGAAGCTGATTTATTTTCATGGCTGCATTTTCTGGATTTCAATGTCTTGATCATCATTGTCCTGATGCTGCTCATCGGTATTATAAACGTCGGTTCTGCTGTTTTGGTGCTGATCGTCGTACGGACGTCTTTTGTTGGCTTACTAAAAGCGTTGGGGGCCAACAATCGATCTATTCGCCGAATTTTCTTGTGGCAAGCGGCCTATTTATTGCTACGCGGTTTGCTCATTGGCAATGCGATTGCAGTTCTTTTGTGTTGGCTACAGTATCGCTTTGAACTTTTCAAACTCAATGCTGAGGTGTACTACCTAGATGCCGTTCCTATTTCGTTTAGTTTCTGGAACTTTGCGTTCATTAACTTACTGACTTTTACAACCTGTATGTTGGCTTTGTTGTTGCCAAGTCGGGTGGTGTCGCGCATTTCTCCTGTTAAAGCACTGCAATTCCGATGATTTGGTCAGTAGGGCAAGAAGTGGGCGTCTTGCGAGAAGCGGGAGTTTTTAAAGTTCGTTCCATTGAAGCCGAACACCTCCTTCTCGAAGATGAAAATGGTTTCACGCATCGTTATTTAAAAAACGAAGTCGTGGTACGCCAAGCCATTCACACCAATAAAATTACGGCCAAAGACAAGCTCACTAAGTCTTCTTCAGCAAAGCAGAGAACTACAAGTTCTCATGATAAACGCATCCCAAGCATTGACCTGCATGCAGAAGAATTATTACTGCCAGGTCAGCTCTCTGCGCACGATGTTTTTTTAGCCCAACTGAGCGCATTTAAACAATTTTGCAATCAACAGGCAAAGGCCAGACAAGCCAAATTTATGGTTGTTCACGGGGCGGGAGAGGGCAGGCTCAAGGAGGCGCTGCGGCAAATTGTGATGGCGCGTGCTGGTATCTCAATGCACGACGCTCAATGGAGCAACGGTTCGGTTGGAGCTTCAAGAATAGAGCTTGTTCTTAGTGCTTTTGATCCTTTTTAAGGAAGCCCGATGTAGCCAGGTTTGCCTTTTGGGATGTCAAACACCCAAGTGTAATAGCCCACATAGTGCGAGCTAAAATAACCAAGGCGAGCCTTCAGGCTTTTGGGAAAACCAAGTTGTTGATAGGCTTCTATGCCAGTAATACGCCATTGTGGGGCTACGCCATCTTGCTGACACGGTGCGTGTCTTTGTGGCCCGTAAAGTTTGGTTCCATATTGAAAAACAACGGGCCAAAGGTAGCTCTGCAGCCTTTTTCCTTTAGGGTTTTCAGGGCAGAAAGCATGATAGGCACCAAATTGAATTTTACCTTTCAAAACGCTGGCCATTCCCATAAAGTAAGCATGGCCCATGCTATGACTTACGGCATACAGCGTGTCATTGAGTGGATTGTTGCCATTTTTGGTCAGTTCTTGAAGTAAATTACGACCTGCTTGTTTTCCGGACAAATAACGTGTGTAAAAACCATCATAGTTTGGTTTGGTAGAAAGCAAACTATAAGTTCTTACTTCTTGCTGATTGGCAATTTTGGTGCTAGAGCAATGGTGCGCGCCATGACAAGGTTTAGGGTAAAGTGCGGCTCCACTCGCAAATTGGATCAGTGACTGATGATTAGAGGTGGCGACACTGTGATGGCCATCGGCGTATAGCGTTCTGTTGGGCTCAAAGCGTTCTTCAATTTTGGCAATGAAGGCTTCTTGCGGCCAATAGCCGAAGTTGTCGGCGCTGTAAATTAAGTTTTTAGAACGCGGGCGCTCGAGTCCTTTGTCGTTGATGGCTTGTAAGGCATTAGCGGGGTCTTGGCTCGTTGAAATTGGGCGGTACCCATTCACAAATAATAGAATACGTTGTGGACGTTCAGCTTTTAAGACGTAGGGCACGAGCGTTCTATTTTGAATTTGGAAGAGCTGCTGCTCCATCTTGCTATTTTCTCCTTTGCGATGAATCGCAATGAGTTGTGTGGTGGCCTTTATAAGCTTAGTGTTGGCATTTAGTTTAACGTATCGGCTGTCTCGGGTAAAATAAAGTTCGCCGTTTTTATTTTCCTTGAAATGCAGCACAGGAAGCGCTCTTTGGGTGTGCCATTTGCCATTGTTGTTTCTAAAGAGTTGGCAACGCAGACGCGTGCTTTCTTTGGCTAAGAAATAGGTGCGGTCGTTTCGAGCGTTGTCAAGTTGCGTGGTGCTGGCGTTTTTAAAGTCGCTGAGTTGGTGATAGCGAAAGTGAATCTGAGTATTGTAAAAATCAATGGCCCAAACCGCAACAATGTTTCCGCCAATCACGGCTAACCATAAGAAAAGTTTCAGAAAGCGGTATGACCATCTTTTGAAAAAACGGCTTTCGGTCATTCGGCGATTGATGCGTCGAAAGGTTAGTATTTGAAGTAAAATGGTAAGCAAAAGCGCGAAAAAATGAACGATAGTCCAGTCTACGCCCAGCCAGGTATAACGAATTTTAAAAAAAGGGTTGTTGGGATCTTTGTAATTGAGAAACTGATTGCGCTGCTCAAAAACGTACAAGCCATACTGAGGTGAGTGGGCATTCTGAATACTGCCGTCGCTGTTTTCGGACCAAGCAATATGAACGACTCTGCCGTTGTCAGCAAAAAAATCAGGACAAGCGTAAAAGAAAAAAAGAATTAAAATGAGGTGCTTCAACACCTTACAAGTGCATGAAGTTTTTCTTGGCGAGTAGTTCGTCTTCGGATTCGCGGTAATCTGGGTCGTCTACACAGCAATCTACTGGGCAAACTGCGGCGCACTGAGGTTCGTCGTGAAAACCAACACATTCGGTGCATTTTTCATGGGCAATGTAGTAGACGTCCATGTTGACCGGCTCAAAAGCATGATCTGCTTGGATTTCATCTCCGTCGAGGGTTTGAATGAGGCCTTTGAGCGTTGTGCCATCGGCAAATTTCCATTCTGCGCCTCCTTCGTAAATGGCATTGTTAGGACACTCGGGCTCGCAAGCTCCGCAGTTAATGCATTCGTCGGTGATCATGATGGCCATAAGTCAATATTTTTGTGCAAATATAACAACGACTGAGCGAATCTTTTGTGCGTTCGGTCACAAAAAAAATAGAAAAGCGTACTTTTGCACCGTGGAAAGAAGCCAAATCATCTCGGCTTTTGCTTTACTCGGAGACCTTCTCGAAGCCTTAGCAAAAGACCAACCTCGTCCCTCAACTTGTACCTCAGATGAGTGGGATTACCTCATTAATCTTATTGAGCGCGAACAGCATCACAACGGCTGGTTTACGCCAGAAGATATCAAAACGGCATTTCTAGAAATTTCCCCATGGCTAATTACTGAGCGCCTTTCAACTTGGTTAACGGCTTATTCTTTTGCGCATAAGCCTCAAACAGTAGCGCTCATTTTGCCCGGGAACTTGCCTTTGGTTGGTTTTCATGACTTCTTGTGCGTACTCTGCGCTGGTCACAAGGCACTCGTTAAACTGAGCAGCGAAGATGCCCGTTTGTTGCCTGCTTTGGCCAAAATGCTTGTAATGCTCGAACCTGAACTCGAGGATCGCATCGCTTTTGTGCAGGGTAAATTAACGGGTTATGAAGCTGTTATTGCCACTGGATCAGACAACAGTATGTTGCACTTTAAGCAATATTTTTCCAATTATCCGCATTTGCTGCGCGGGCATCGAACTTCTGTAGCAGTGCTAGACGGAACTGAAACAACCCAAGAATTGCAGCAGTTGGGCCGCGATATCTTTCAGTATTATGGCAGAGGTTGCCGGAATGTCACACAGCTGATCATCCCCACTGATTTTGAGCTCAATCGATTTTTCGAAGCCATTGTACCTTATGCCGATGTTGTTCAACATAAAAAATACGGCAACAACTACGACTACAACAAGGCTATTCACCTCATGAATCAGGTGCCAATCCTCGACAATCATTTCCTATTACTCAAAGAAAGCCAAGACCTGCATTCTCCTCTGGGCATGCTGCATTATCAGCGCTATAATGACCCAAAAGAGGTTGCGGATTTTCTTCTTTCAAACCAACAACAAATTCAATGTGTAGTGGGACACAGTTATATGCCTTTTGGTTCGGCCCAATGTCCTCAACTGACAGATTACGCTGATGGCATTGACACCATGCAATTTCTTGGTAACTTTGCAGCATGTCTCTCTTAGATAAATTCATGATTCGTTACAAAACCCCTCAAGAAATCGAAATCATGCGCGAAGCTGCGCAAATCGTAAGCCGTACGCTTGGTTTGGTTGCCAAACACATGAAAGCAGGTGTTACGCCGCGTTTTCTCGACCAATTAGCTGAAGATTACATCCGCACGCAAAATGCGATTCCTGGTTTCAAAGGCCTTTATGGCTGTCCGAGTACGCTCTTGATTTCTGTCAACGAACAAGTAGTACACGGTTTGCCAACTGACAAGCCTATCCAAGATGGCGATATCGTATCCGTAGACTGCGGGTCACTACACAAGGGTTACTACGGCGATCACGCTTACACTTTTGAAGTAGGTGAGGTGAGTGCTGAGAAAAAACAATTGTGCAAGGTCACCAAAGAATGCCTTTATCTAGGGATAGAACAAGCCACAACCGCCAACCGCATTGAAGACATCGGTTGGGCCATTCAGCAGCATGCCGAAGCTCATGGTTATGGGGTGGTTAGAGACCTCGTGGGGCATGGTTTAGGCAAAGAACTCCACGAAGAACCACAAGTGCCGAACTACGGTCGCCGTGGCCGCGGAAAAAAGATCCAAAATGGCCTCACTATCGCCATTGAGCCCATGATCAATATGGGAACCGAAAAGGTAGAAACTTTAGAAGATAAATGGACTATCGTCACTGCAGATCGTCAGCCCAGTGCGCATTTTGAACACAACATTGCAGTTGTAAATGGCGAGCCCGTCATTCTTTCTACTTTCGACTTTGTTTACGAAGCTTTGGGGCTTTAGTCTGGAGACCTCTATACGATACAAAATAGTTCTATAGACACAAAAAAAAGCGCCCAAAAGGCGCTTTTTTTATTTCGTAATTTAATCTTACAAGTGAATGACTTCGCCGTAGGCAGCTGCAGCAGCTTCCATGATGGCTTCAGACATCGTTGGGTGCGGGTGAACTGTTTTGATGAGTTCTTCGCCTGTGGTTTCTAATTTGCGAACGGCAACAAGTTCTGCTACCATTTCGGTTACGTTGGCGCCAATCATGTGACCGCCGAGTAACTCGCCGTATTTAGCGTCAAAGATCAGCTTTACAAAACCATCTTTGGCTCCGGCTGCGCTAGCTTTACCTGAAGCAGAGAATGGGAATTTGCCCACTTTGATTTCGTAACCAGCCTCTTTAGCTGCTTTTTCGGTCATGCCGACACTGGCAACTTCTGGTGAGCAGTAAGTACAACCCGGGATGTTACCGTAGTTGAGCGGCTCTGGATGATGACCAGCGATTTTTTCGACGCAAATAATGCCTTCTGCAGATGCAACGTGAGCTAGGGCAGGCCCTGGAACTACATCGCCAATTGCGTAATAACCTGGTAAATTGGTTTGGTAGTAGTCATTGACTAAAATGCGGCCTTTATCTACCACAATTCCGAGTTCTTCTAGGCCAATATTTTCGATGTTGGTGACAACCCCAGCCGCAGAAAGCACGACGTCGCACTCAATTTTTTCTTCGCCTTTAGCCGTTTTGACATGAACCACACAGCCTTTTCCGCTGGTGTCTACTGACTCAACTGAGGCGTTGGTGAGGATATTGATGCCCGCTTTCTTGAAAGATTTTTCAAGTTGTTTTGAAACGTCTTCGTCTTCTACAGGAACGATATTAGACATGTACTCGACGATTGTTACTTCGGTGCCGATCGCGTTGTAGAAGTAAGCGAACTCTACGCCAATTGCTCCGGAACCAACAACTACTAACTTCTTCGGTTGCGTTGGTAAGGTCATTGCTTGGCGGTAGCCGATCACTTTAGTGCCGTCTTGGGGTAAGTTTGGCAATTCGCGCGAACGAGCGCCAGTTGCGATAATGACACCTTTAGAGGCGGTGTAGGTTGTTTTGTTGCCCGCTTCGTCGGTAACTTCTACTGATTTGCCCGCTTTCAAGACACCGTTGCCTTTCAAGACATCGATTTTATTTTTCTTCATTAAGAATTGGATGCCATTAGACATGCCGCTCGCTACATCTCGGCTGCGTTTGATCATGGCGTCGAAATCGGCGCTACTTTCTTTGACGTTGATGCCGTAGTCTGCTGCGTGTTGCAGGTATTCATAGACGTTGGCGCTTTTTAATAAGGCTTTGGTCGGGATACAACCCCAGTTGAGGCAGATACCGCCTAAAGATTCTCTTTCTACAATTGCAGTTTTTAGGCCTAACTGTGAGGCGCGAATAGCAGTGACGTATCCGCCCGGGCCGCTACCCACAACAATGATGTCGTAACTCATTTTTTCAAAGTTTTAAGGGACAAATTTAAGGCGAAAAATTGAAAGATGCTATCCGATTAATCGTTACTTTTGTTCCTGAATTCTCAAACTATATGGAAACCAATCATCAAAAAGAAGCTACGCTAGAGCAAGCCATCGATTTAGGCCTTCGCGCCGACGAATTTGAACACGTCAAACAAATCCTTGGCCGCACACCTAATTTTACCGAAACAGCTGTTTATTCCGTCATGTGGAGTGAGCACTGCTCTTATAAAAACTCCATTCTTTGGCTCAAGACGCTTCCAAAAGATGGTCCGCATATGCTCGTTAAAGCCGGTGAAGAAAACGCTGGTTTGGTCGATATCGGCGATGGCTTGGGTTGTGTATTTAAAATTGAATCTCACAATCACCCAAGCGCACTAGAGCCTTATCAAGGTGCAGCAACTGGCGTGGGTGGTATCAACCGCGACATCTTTACCATGGGTGCTCGCCCTATTGCTCAGCTCAATTCGCTGCGTTTTGGCAATATCGAAGAAGCGCGCACCAAATGGTTGGTCAAAGGAGTCACAAAAGGAATCGGTGACTACGGCAATGCTTTTGGTATTCCAATTGTTGGAGGCGAAGTCTTTTTTGACGAGTCTTACAACACCAATCCGCTTGTCAATGCCTTCTCTGCGGGCATCATCGATACCAAAAAAATCATCTCAGCAACGGCAAAAGGCCCAGGTAACCCTGTCTTCATTGTAGGTTCGGCAACGGGTAAAGACGGAATCGCTGGCGCAGCTTTTGCTTCTAAAGATATTACAGAAGAGTCTGCTAACGACCTCCCTTCAGTTCAAGTTGGTGACCCGTTCATGGAAAAACTGCTCCTAGAAGCAACCATGGAACTCGCTCAAACAGACGCCATTGTCGGTATGCAAGATATGGGTGCAGCAGGTATCACCTGTTCCACTTGTGAAATGAGCGCCGCTGGCAATGTCGGTATGGAAATTTTCTTGGATCGCGTCCCAACGCGTCAAGAAAATATGCTTCCATATGAAATTCTATTATCGGAATCTCAAGAACGCATGCTCGTGGTTGTTCAAAAAGGAAAAGAGCAAATCGTCAAAGACATCTTCGAAAAATGGGATCTCCATGCCGAAGAAATTGGTCATGTCACGGATACAGGCCGAATCCGTTACTACATGAACGGCGAGCTTGTTGGCGATGTGCCAGCAGAATCACTTGTTCTGGGTGGTGGCGCTCCACAATACAAAAGAGATTACACAGAACCTGCTTATTACCAGGAATTCAAGAAATTCGATATCTCTCAAGTAGCAGAGCCCAAAGACCTCAAAGCCGTTGCAGATGCCATGCTTGGCTTGCCAAATATTGCTTCTAAACGTTGGGTTTACGAACAATACGACTCCATGGTTGGTACGCGCAACATGACTACCAATCGTCCTTCCGATGCAGGTGTTGTCAATATCAAAGGCACCAACAAAGCACTTGCCATGACCGTCGATTGCAATTCTCGCTACGTCAATGCAGACCCTGAAGTCGGAACTATGATCGCCGTTTCTGAAGCGGCGCGTAACATTACCTGTGCAGGCGGAAACCCAAGCGCCATTACAAACTGCCTCAATTTTGGCAATCCTTACAACCCAGAATCCTATTGGCAGTTTGTGGGGGCCATCAAAGGCATGTCCGCAGCTTGCTTGAAATTCGAAACTCCTGTAACGGGTGGTAACGTGTCTTTCTACAATCAAACCGTCATGAACGGTAAAGAAGTTCCTGTGTTCCCGACGCCAACCATTGGCATGATCGGCATCGTACCAGACAAGGAGAAGGTCATGACCCTAGATTTCAAACAAAAAGGCGACCTTATTTTCCTCATAGGTGACTACACCGAAGACATCGCTTCTTCCGAATACTTAGCTACTTATCACGGTGTTAAAGCTTCGCCAGCTCCATATTTTGATCTCGAAAAAGAATTCCAGATGCAACAAGCCGTGAAAGGGCTCATCGCAGAAGGTTTGGTCAATGCCGTACACGATATTTCTGATGGCGGTTTATACGTGAGCCTTGTTGAAATGTCAATGCCAAGAGGCCTTGGCTTTGATATTGTAAGCGATGCAGATATTCGTTTAGATGCTTTCTTATTTGGAGAGGGGCAGGGCCGTGTTGTTGTGTCGGTCACAGAAGAACAAGAAGAAGCCTTTGTAGAATACATGGTTGCCACTGGTGTCAACATGACGCTTTTAGGGCACGTTACCAAAGGTAAACTACAAATCGACGAGCAACATTACGGTTTTATTACCGAGGCCAAGGCCATTTACGACAACGCCTTAGGCGCTCACTTAGAAAACTAAACATGGAATACAATACCACGCGTGGTCATCTGATTTTACCAGAATATGGTCGCAACGTCCAAAACATGATTGCGCACGCCATGCAATTACCTGATCGTTCCGAGCGCAACCGTGCGGCTCAGGCGATCATCGAAGTCATGGGGCAACTCAATCCGCACTTGCGCGACGTCGAGGACTACCGACACAAACTCTGGACCCACTTATTTGTAATGTCCAATTTTGAACTCGATGTCGATTCTCCATATGAAAGACCAAAACAAGAGGTGCTCAGCGAAAAGCCGCAACGCATGGTTTACCCGTCGAGTAAGATTCGTTACGGTCACTATGGCAAATACACGCAGTCTATTTTAGAAGCGTCAAAAGAAGTCGCTGTTCCAGAAGAAAAAGAATTCTTAAAGACAACTATGGCCAACTTCATGAAGAAGCAATTTTTGGCCTACAACAACGATACCGTCGAAAACCACGTCATTGCACAGCAGCTCAAAGAGCTCTCCAAAGGCGAACTTATTCTCGAAAACCCCGATGATTTAGTCCATACCAATACGCTCCTTAAAACAATGGGTATCGGTCAGAATCAACAAAAAAATCAGCGCTTTAACAAGCAAAAGAACAACAAAAACAAAAAGAAAAAATTCATCAAAAAATAAAGCATGGCTTCTTTTGAAATTTACGGTGGCAAACCATTAAAAGGCGAAATCATCCCCCAAGGGGCTAAAAACGAAGCCTTACAAGTCTTGTGTGCTCCTTTGCTCACACCAGAAAAAGTAACCATTTCGAATGTACCAGATATCGTAGATGTCAACAAACTGATTGCTTTGTTGCAAACGATGGGAGTCAAAGTTGAAAAGGTCGAAAAAGGCACTTATATTTTCCAGGCCAAAGAAATCGATTTGGCTTACCTCGAAACCGAAGATTTCAAGAAGCGCGCTTCTTCGTTGCGCGGTTCAATTATGATTGTCGGGCCATTGCTTGCGCGTTACGGTCGCGGATTCATCCCGAAACCAGGTGGAGATAAAATTGGTCGCCGTCGCTTAGACACCCACTTCGAAGGTTTTGCGCTTTTAGGAGCCAAGTTCAACTACGATGCCGGTGAGCATTTCTATTCTGTAGAAGGCGCCGATCTCAAAGGAACCTACATTCACCTTGACGAAGCATCTGTTACTGGTACCGCAAATATCCTGATGGCCGCAGTCATGGCAGAGGGTGAAACTACTTTTTACAATGCTGCATGTGAACCCTATATCCAACAGCTGTGCAAAATGCTCAATGCCATGGGTGCTCAAATCACTGGTATAGGGTCAAATATGCTTAAAATTCAAGGGGTAAAGTCTCTGAACGGATGTTTCCACCGCATTCTTCCCGACATGATCGAAATTGGAAGTTTCATTGGCCTAGCAGCCATGACGCAATCAGAAATCACAATCAAAGACGTTTCCTGGGAAAACCTCGGCGTAATTCCAAATGTCTTCCGACGTTTAGGGATCAAGCTCGAGCGCCGCGGCGACGATATCTATATTCCCGCTCAAGAAAAATACGAAATCGAAACTTTCATCGATGGTTCCATCATGACCATCTACGATGCGCCATGGCCTGGGTTTACACCAGACTTACTTTCCATTATTCTTGTGGTGGCAACGCAAGCAAAGGGTTCTGTACTTATTCATCAAAAAATGTTTGAGTCGCGCCTTTTCTTTGTGGACAAACTCATCGATATGGGTGCTCAAATTATTCTCTGCGATCCGCACCGTGCTACGGTCATTGGCCTGAACCGCGAACACGACCTCAGAGGTATAGAAATGACCTCCCCAGATATTCGCGCGGGCGTATCTTTGCTTATTGCAGCGCTTTCAGCGAAAGGCAAGAGCGTGATACACAACATCGAACAAATTGACCGCGGCTATCAAGACATCGAATACCGCCTCAATAACATCGGAGCTGACATCAGACGAATCGGATGAAAAAATCAAGTATCCTCTTCATAGCGCTCGTTGCGGCATTTGCTTGCTATGCACTTTGTTTTCGTCAAGATGAGGCACTTGTAACTCCTCCTGACTCCACTGCACCAGAAATTGCGTTGCTTTCTCCCAAAGGCAAAACCCTGAAGCTTTCAAGTTTGCGCGGTAAAATGGTTTTGGTCGATTTCTGGGCATCTTGGTGCGGTCCTTGTCGTAAAGAAAGCCCGAACGTTGTAGAGGCTTATCAAAAATATCACTCCAAAGAATTCAAGTCTGCTAAAGGTTTTGAGGTCTTTAGCGTATCCCTAGACCGCGATCAAGAAGCTTGGAAACAAGCTATTGTTGCAGATCAATTGAGTTGGAAATACCATGTTTTGGATGCACAAGGTTTGGCTGCAGCCAATTATCAGGTAGCCACCATTCCGAATGCTTTTCTTCTAGATGGCAATGGCGTTATTGTTGCCAGTGGTGCTGAATTGCGCGGGCTCAATTTGCACATCACCCTCGATAAATTTTTGAAGTAGCTAAATGCGTTCGAGCACGTAAAGAATGAGCTCGTCCATGGCGATATCAATTCCTGTTGAGAAGATTTCTTGAGGCCTATTTGCAACGCCTAGGCAAATACTTGTGCACTCATGCCCTAGTGCTTTGCCGAGTGCAAAAATCGCCGAACTTTCCATTTCAAAGTTTACAAAACGACGCCCATTTTTTTCAAATTGACCTAAGTCAAGGTGAATTTGCGGCATGAGGCTCGGTAAGCGCAAAGAGCGGCCTTGAGGCCCGTAAAAACCCGAACTTGTTACGGTAATTCCTTTTGTTACTTCAGGAGAATCTAGCTTGCCAACAAGCTTGTTGCTCGCCTTGCTGAGATAAGGATGAATGTGCCGGGGAAATGCGACATTATCGTTGATCTCGCTGAGTAAAAGCATTTCTTCGTTACTGTTTTCAATAGGGTAGAAATGCGCGATGTTATCTAAGCCTAAAGCAAATTCAGATAGAACAAAGGTATGCAAAGGCATGTCGGGTTGCAGCATGCCGCAAGTGCCTATTCTCACGATATCTAATAGCTTCTTGTCTTTTTTCTCTGTTCTGGAGTTCAAATCGATATTCACAAGTGCATCGAGTTCAGCCATGCAGATGTCGATGTTGTCTGTACCAATCCCGGTAGACAGTACGGTGATGCTTTTTCCTTTGTAAATACCGGTATGGCTTACAAACTCGCGGTGTTGAATGCGGTGCTCAATACGGTCAAAAAAACGCGAAATTTTGGCAACCCTATCTTGATCCCCAACCAAAATAATTTTTTGCGCTAATTGCGCTGGAAGAAGTCCGAGATGATACACAGCACCCTGCGCATTTAAGACAAGCTCAGTAGGAGGGTATTGCATGATTACAGTGAGCCAAAGACTTTTGCAAGCAAATCGGTTACACGAGCTGCAGGATTCACTCTGATTTTATCTTCTTCTTGCTGTACTAACTTAAATAAGCCTTCGATAGCGAGTTGGGTAACATAGGCATCGAGGTCAGAATTGATTTTTTCACCGCCTGTAAGCGCAACAGCCGCATTGTATTTATTGACGAGTGGGGTCCAGTGGGCAGTGAGACTTACCTTAGCTGTTGCTTCCTTTACTTTCGGTAAGAATGCGTTATAAAGTTGTTGGCTTGTTTGGTTTTTGAGAAAATTGGTTGCCGCACCGTTTCCGCCTTTAAGTATTGCAAAACCATCTTGAACGCTCATGTT
Organism: Bacteroidota bacterium; assembly: GCA_041191505.1. Classification (GTDB taxonomy): domain Bacteria; phylum Bacteroidota; class Bacteroidia; order Flavobacteriales_D; family Crocinitomicaceae; genus UBA952. The sequence goes on from JBEEOT010000015.1 coordinate 36,322, forward strand.
GAGAATGGCTTGTGTAAAGATAGGCAGGGCCTCCTTGGCTGCTTCTTCTGCTGCGCGATTAAGGGTGGTTTCGAACTTCTCTACTTGGCTATTCATGCCGAGCTGAAGGGCCTTTTCGCGCACTTTAATGGCGTCTGGAGGAAAAGGCAAGCGAATTTGTGGGTTCCCTAAAAAGCCATCTAAAACGGCACTTTGATTCACCGCATTCTTGATTCCTACTTGCAAGGCCTCACGCAAGCCAGAAATGACTTCGTCGTTGCTGAGTACTGGCTTGGTGTTGGTCTGAACTTGAGTTGGAACCTTGATTTGAACGTCTTTTGTGAGCTCTTTGAGTTTTTGAGCACATGAAGTTTGCGTTAAAACAAGGGTTAGTGATAAGGGAAGAAACAAATTTTTCATGGCCTACCGGATAACATGAATCATGCCAGTTTTTTCTGTTTTACCGTCGGTATCTTTGTCTTTGAACCAAGCCTTCCAAGAATAAGTACCCGGTTGAACTTTGACGCCGTTATAGTAACCATCCCAGTAGCCCTTGGTATCATAGGTTTCCCAAATGACTTCGCCCCAACGGTTGTAGATTTCTAAATGGAAATTCTCGTAATCGATACCTTCTAAGTAGAAAGCCCACACTTGGTTGTGTTCGTCGTCGTCTGGAGTAAATGCAGTAGGCGCATAGAAGATGACATCAGCCACAACGTCGATATCAATCGTAACTGAATCAGAACACCCGTCTACTGTTGTAACGGTAAGTTTTATAGGGTAGCTACCAACTACTCCTTCTGGATAAGTGATTAAAGCACTGGAGCCAGTATTGACAATGTTTGTTGCCCCAGGTGATGACCAATCGTATGTAGCGATATTTCCGATTGAAACGTCATTGGTTTGCACGGTTGTTTCAAACCAAGTGATCGGATTTTTAGAAATTGTGAAGTTGGCAATTGGGTTGTCAGTGACGGTAACATGGTCGTCGAAAAATCCGTTGTAAATACAGCCGTGTACAGAAGTGACTACAACTGATAAATCGTAAACTCCTGGTTGTACGATTGTATGAAATAAATCATCTTGATTTGGGATGTCAAAGCTGTCACCGTTTGAAAACAAATAATGAGTATTGGCGATGTCTTGTCCGTTAGACGACATATTGTGGAATTGGAAGTCGCCTGGGGTACAAATTTGGTTGTCTACTGCAGTGATGTTTGGAATGATTTCTAGTGGGAATATAATGGTCATGCACTCAGTTGTGGTTGGTGAGCCACAAGCCTCACTGAGCGTAACACAATAGACCGTACCTGAATTTATTGGATCTACGGTAATGCTTGCACCGTTGCCAATTGGAATCCCGTTTTCTGTCCATGAGTAGTTATAGGTACTTGATCCACCTGCGCCAGTTGCGCTTAATAATATGCTCGACTCCGAACAAATCATGGTGTCAGGTGTCAGGAAGGTGATGTCTAATGGACTTGGTTGATTGATGTTGACAGAAATCGTTTGCACACAACCATTTGCATCTGTGACAGTGCAGGTGTGCATTCCGGCGCCTAAATCGAGTGCGGTAGCGGCAAGTGAAGCGGAGATATCCCAGTCGTAGGTGTAAGGTGCAGTTCCTTGATTCACGTTGATGGTAGCTTGTCCGTTGGCAATTGTGTAGCAGTCGGCATCGATAACATTAACAGCGGAAAGGACCATCGGTGGAATTTCAGATATGGTAACATAAATGGTGTCTGAACAACCGGTTGTGTTGGATGCATAACACCAATAGTTACCAGCGCTAAGGCCTGTTGCCGTTTGGGTGCTTTGACCATTACTCCATTCGTAGGTAATAACCCCTGTAGCTGGCGTCACAATAGCCGTTGCCGTTCCATCGTTACCGCCTGGGCAAGAGACGAGGGTGGTGGTGGCCGAGAAACTAGCTGGGGTATCGCCCACAACTGCTGTTGCAGTTGCACTACAGCCATTGGCGTCAATTTGTGTTACAGTGTAAGTGCCCGCAAAAAGGTTATTGGCTGGATTTCCGGTAATCGCTCCGGGGTTCCAAGTATAGGTGCAGGGTGTTGGCGAGCCTGCGCCGGGTGTTGCAGTTGCGCTTCCGACTCCTTGGGTACAGATGTCCGGAAGTGTTGTGGTGGTTACGGATGGAGTTGCTCTTGTGATCCAGGTGGTATCTTGGGTAATGGAGCCGATACTTGTTCCGCAGGCGGCGCCAGACAAGAAGTAACCGGTAGTGCCAGGAGGAACTAAATTGACATTAAGGGTGCCGTTGTTATAGGGGAAGGTTTGTCCGTTTGTGTTGGCCCAAACAAAGTTGCTTCCTGGGCTATTGACCATCATGTACGGAATTTGAGACATGGTGTAAGAGGCAGTATTGCTCGGAGAGGTCGGTAAGAATCTGCGACCATCTTGGTTGGCGCCCCACACGGTGTTGTTGCGTCCGGGTGTGATGTGCGCGATAGGCATTGGCGCGTTGTTTTCAGAGCCTTGAATGGCTAAACCACCGTTCCATCCGTTACAAATTGGTTTGTTTCCGATGTGTAGTTCAAAAATATTTGAGGTTTCGTACATGATGATGGCCATGTAGTTACATTGGGACGTACAGCTAAACATCATGATGTTTTTGTAGAGGACCACAAATTTTCGGTTTGGCGCGGTGCCGAGTGTTTGGTATTGAATCTGGCCACCTAATGAAGGATTGATGTCTTGGTAGGTGAGCATAATGGTGTTTTTGGCAGCAGCAAAACCTGCATTTGGCAGTGTCCCAACGCCGTTCAAAGACCATGGGCAATAGCCACCTGCATTTGCAAGATTGAAAGAAACAATTCCGTTGGAACCAATTACACATTGAGAATAGGTGTTCCCGTAAAAACTAAAAGGAAAACCAATACTTACAGCTCCAGACCATACGTCGTCGGAAAGCGTCACGTTCGTAGGTGCGTTAAGGTATAAACCTGCGGCTGTACCTGGGCTTGTTCCGGAATTACAGTTATTTATGATAACTGTTTGGCCTGGGCAAACAGTTGCGTCTTGCCCAAGACAAAGCGTTACCGGCCCTTGTGCATTGGATACAGCGGCATTTAATAGTTGAAAAACCAAAAGTAAAACGCCGGCAAGGCGGGCTAGTAGAGTTGAATTTATTTTCATGTAGGTTGTATTCTTATTAAGGTACGTCACACAAACGTAAAAGTAAGGTGAAGGGTTGCTTTGAAACGCGTAAAAATAATGACTTTTTTACCGGCTTTCAAATTTGAATGATGGGTTTTTTTTAACAGCGTCAATTAGTGTCAAATTGACACTAATAAATTGTTGAAAAAAGATGGCTTTTGGTCTTGATTTTGGATTAATTTTGCCCAAGTTTACAAACTAAAACACCTTATTTATGTCAAATCAGTATCACGCAGAAATCGAGGCTTTCATGGATCGTGTTCGCGCAAAAAATGGTCATGAACCAGAATTTTTGCAGGCGGTTCAGGAAGTTGCCGAAGCGGTAATTCCTTTTATTGAGGCTAATCCGAAATACAAAACAGCTAAAATTCTCGACCGCATCGTAGAACCAGAGCGCACTATCATTTTCCGCATTCCTTGGCTCGACGACAACGGCAATATTCAAGTGAATCGTGGCTACCGCGTAGAGTTTAACAGTGCCATCGGTCCGTACAAAGGTGGTTTGCGTTTCCATCCATCTGTAAACCTCTCTATTTTGAAGTTTTTAGGTTTCGAACAAATCTTCAAAAACTCCTTGACTACCTTGCCAATGGGCGGTGGTAAAGGTGGTTCTGACTTCGATCCAAAAGGAAAATCAGACAATGAAGTCATGAAGTTTTGTCAATCTTTCATGACCGAATTATTCCGTCATATTGGTGCTGATACCGATGTACCTGCTGGTGATATCGGCGTTGGAGGTCGCGAAATCGGCTATATGTTTGGTCAGTACAAGCGTTTGCGCAACGAGTTTACGGGTGTCTTGACAGGTAAAGGTCGCAATTGGGGTGGTTCTTTGATCCGTCCTGAGGCAACCGGTTATGGTACCGTGTACTTTGCAAAAGAAATGCTTGCAACAAAAGGAGAATCATTCAATGGTAAAATTGTCGCTGTTTCTGGTTCAGGAAACGTTGCACAGTTTGCTTGCGAAAAAGCCACTCAACTCGGCGCAACTGTCGTGACACTTTCAGATTCTGAAGGCTACATTTACGATGCAGCAGGTATCGATGCTGAAAAACTAGCGTGGGTTATGGACCTTAAGAATGTGCGCCGCGGTCGCATTTCAGAATACGTAAAGCAATATCCTAACGCCAAGTTTGTTGCCGGTAAGCGCCCTTGGGAAGTAAAAGCTCACATTGCGCTTCCTTGTGCTACCCAAAACGAACTCAACGGTGAAGAGGCTCAAATGCTCATCGCTAATGGTGTTATGTGCGTTGCAGAAGGTGCAAACATGCCTTCTACGCCAGAGGCAATCGCCGCTTTCCAAGCTGCAAAAGTATTGTTCTCGCCAGGTAAGGCCTCAAATGCTGGTGGTGTAGCAACTTCAGGTTTAGAGATGTCTCAAAACTCTTTGCGTTTGTCTTGGTCAGCAGAAGAAGTTGACCAACGCTTACATGGCATCATGGTTTCTATCCACGAAGCTTGTGTAAAATACGGTAAAGATGCCGAGGGTACAGTAGACTACGTTAAAGGCGCAAATGTTGCGGGCTTTGTTAAAGTTGCTGATGCCATGATTGACCAAGGTTTGGTTTAATCTACTCAATAAATTCATTCAAAAAGGCCTTCACTCGAGGGCCTTTTTTATTTTTGCAAAAGATGTTTTTTAGACTGCTCCTTTTTTTAATCCTTTCTACGCAGACAGTTCTCCGTGCGCAACAGTTCCTCGGAGTAGGTGCCTCCTTGCATCGTTACGACCAAGTGCTTGGCCTCAATTATCTCAAAGTATTTCGTTGTGGGGGTTTGGGGTTGTCAGGAGGGCTTGGGGTGGAACGCACCTTACAGGGTGTAATTGCGCCGCAATTTGGATTATTCTGGCAAGGTGAGTTGCAACAAAAAAAGGCAGGCTCAGTTGTTCCAATCTATACTGTAGCTTATCAATTGGACTTTCAGAAATCTAGTTTTTTGGATGTGCATCAAGGATTGTATCTTGGTTTGGGATTTTGTTTCGGTGAAATAAACAGATTTCAGGTTCAATTATTGGGTGGAGTAGTCAGGGAGTGCATGTTGCCAAACTCGACTTCCCTAGTGCCGGTCTTTCTAAATCCGCAATTACAGGTCCTTTATTTTATTCCTCAAAAAAGATGAAAAAGGGTCTGTTTTTCTGCTTAGCCATCATTCTGCTGTTCGCTTGCCGCAAACAGGAAAGTTATCCTGAGGTACTTGTTTTTGGTCATGCAGGCATGGGCATGGATATAGGCATGAGCGCTTTTCACGATAATTCACTAGAGGCTATCGAACTTGTTTTGGCTTTGCCAACCATGAATGGTGTAGAGGTCGATGTGCGCATGAGTGCAGACGGCACGCTTTGGTTGTATCATGAAAATAAATTGGAAGCACACACAGACGGCATTGGTTGCATTTTTGAAAAGACAGATGAAGAACTCGAAAAAGTGCGCTACAAAAGTTTGCATCGTGAGAAGTTGGCGCGTTTAGATCAGATTTGGCCTTACGTCCGTCCGCATCATCAAGTGATTTTAGACCTCAAACATTGGAATGAATGCACAATGGGCTATGTGGATATGCAACGTTTTCAGGAAGCATTGTACGCTATTCCATTGAAATACAGAAATCAAATTGTTTTGGACTCTTCTAATCCGAATTGGCTTGCCCAAATTAGTCAGGATTTTAAAGTGGTTTTTTCTACCGTTACCTACGAAGACGGGCTCAAGCAACTAGAAAAAGTGCCAACGCTTGCAGGACTTATGATGCGCAGTAAAGACATTACTACCGAACAAATTGCTGAACTGAAAGCTATAAACAAAGAGAGTTTTATCTTCGAAATGCGCTCGAGTAAAAAACAAAGGGCCGCTTTACAAAAGCAGCCCTCGGCAATTTTAGCAGATGACCCGCGCGGTGCGTTGGTCATCAGGGATTGATTTATGCTTTGTAGAAAGGCAACTTGACAACTTTCGCCTTAATGCCTTTTTCTCGGATTTCAATAAAAATTTCAGAATCAAGTGCGCTATGACTCGTGCTTACATAGCCTAGTCCGATGCCTACTTTCATGCTCGGAGACATTGTGCCGGAAGTAACTTTACCGATGAGGTTTCCATGAGCATCTTGAATAGGGTAGTCGTGACGAGGAATGCCTCGCTCAATCATTTCAAAAGCAACTAATTTGCGACTAACGCCAGCTTCTTTCTGCGCTTTTAGGAGCTCAGAATCTGTAAAATCTTTGGTGAATTTGGTGATCCAGCCGAGGCCTGCTTCTAGCGGGGAAGTGCTGTCGTCGATGTCGTTGCCATACAAGCAAAAGCCCATTTCCAGACGAAGGGTGTCGCGGGCAGCAAGGCCGATTGGCTGAATGCCCCAGTTGGCACCGGCGGTAAATACGGCATCCCAAAGTTTTTCGGCATCTTCGTTTTTGACATAAACTTCAAAGCCACCTGAGCCAGTATAACCTGTTGCTGAAACCATGACGTTGTCAATGCCAGCAAAAGTGCCGTACTGAAAGGTGTAATAGGTCATGTTGGAGAGGTCAATACTAGTGAGGCTTTGCATCGCTTCTGCTGCATTTGGTCCTTGAATGGCGAGCAGCGAGTATTGAGCTGATAAGTCTTGCATTTCTACCCCTAAATCGTTGTGACTTGCAATCCAGTTCCAGTCTTTTTCGATGTTTGAAGCATTGACGACAATAAAATAAGTTTCGGCATCAACTCGGTAGATGATGAGGTCGTCTATAATACCGCCTTTGCCGTTGGGCATGCAGCTGTATTGGGCCTTGCCGTCAAAAAGTACCGAAGCGTCGTTGGTGCACACTTTTTGTATAAGCGCCAATGCATTTGGGCCTTTGAGTAAGAACTCACCCATATGTGAAACGTCAAATACACCCACGCCATTGCGTACGGTTTCGTGTTCTGCGTTGACGCCTGCGTATTGAACGGGCATGTTGTAGCCAGCGAAGGGCACCATTTTGGCGCCGAGTTCGATGTGTTTGTGGGTGAGGGCCGTATTTTTCATGTTATCCTTTAACGCGTTCTACGTAAACGCCAGTGCGGGTATCGATTTTGATGACTTCACCGTTGTCAATGAAGAGTGGAACGCGTACTTCGGCTCCGGTTGCAATTGTAGCAGGCTTCATGGAGTTTGTTGCAGTGTCTCCTTTGACACCTGGCTCGGTATAGGTCACTTCAGAAATGATGTACATAGGAAGTTCCACAACAAGGGGAGCCTCTTCTTCGGCATGGTATAAAATATTGACCGTCATTCCCTCTTGAAGAAACCCTGGTTTTTCTACCATTTTGAGTGGAATATTGACTTGCTCAAAGGTTTCGTTGTTCATGAAAATATAGTCGTCAGTTTCTTGGTAGAGGTATTGATACTCGCGGTTCTCGATGCGAACAGGCTCAATTTTGTGACCAGCAGAAAAAGTATGATCGAGTACTTTTCCAGATTCGATTTGGCGCATTTTGGTGCGCACAAAAGCAGGGCCTTTACCTGGTTTGACGTGTTGAAATTCAATGATTTGAAAGAGTTTTTCGTTGTGCTTGATGCACAATCCGTTTCGGATATCTGCAGTAGTTGCCATAATTCTGATTCAATTTGTGCGCAAATATAGCCGAATTCCTATTGTTATCAACACATTTAGTTTATAATTTCCGCTTAAAAGGCGCTTTGCGAGCCCTTTAGATTGTTATTTTTGTTTGTTCCAAATTTTGAAGAGCTACATGGCTGAAAATCAATACACCGAAGACAACATACGTTCCTTAGACTGGAAAGAACACATTCGTTTGCGTCCCGGGATGTACATCGGTAAGCTCGGCGATGGCGCTGCAGCCGACGACGGTATTTACATCTTGGTCAAAGAAGTTGTCGACAACTGCATCGACGAATTCGTGATGGGCAACGGCAAGCGCGTCGACATCAAAGTGAAAGACGGTAAGGTTACTGTCCGCGACTACGGCCGCGGTATTCCATTGGGTAAAGTAGTAGAGGTCGTATCTAAAATGAACACAGGTGGTAAGTACGATTCTAAAGCGTTTAAAAAATCTGTCGGTCTGAACGGTGTTGGTACCAAGGCAGTCAATGCCTTGTCTTCCTATTTTATGGTTTACGCAGTGCGCGACGGCCAAAAGAAAACAGCCATTTTTGAGCGCGGCGAGTTGGTTTCCGAATTACCTATAGAAAGCACCGACGAAAACAACGGTACATACGTAGAATTTATCCCAGACGACACTATTTTCAAGAAGTATGCCTTCAAGACGGCTTACCTCGATAAAATGATGTGGAACTATTGTTACCTCAATCGTGGCTTATCAATATACTACAACGGAGAAAAGTTCAATTCCAAAGATGGTCTCAAAGATTTGCTCGAGAACAACATGGATGGCGACCCGCTCTACCCAATTATTCACCTCGAAGACGACGACATCGAAGTTGCATTCACGCACGGCCGTACCTACGGCGAAGACTACTACTCGTTTGTCAATGGTCAGCACACCACCCAAGGCGGAACACACCAAAGTGCGTTTAGAGAGTCGGTTGCGAAAGTGATCCGCGATTTCTACAATAAAAACTACGAAGCATCTGACATCCGACAATCTATCGTGGCAGCTATTGCCGTAAAGGTCATCGAGCCAGTGTTTGAGTCTCAGACCAAAACCAAGCTAGGTTCTCAAGAAATTGAGCCCGGAGGCAAATCGATGCGCGCGTTTGTCAATGATTTTTTAAAGGATAAGCTCGATAACTACCTGCACCGCAATCCTGATGTTGCAGAAACCATCGAAAAGAAAATCAAGCAATCGGAGCGCGAGCGCAAAGATTTAGCAGGTATTCGCAAGCTGGCCCGAGACCGCTCTAAAAAAGCAAGTTTGCACAATAAAAAGCTGCGCGATTGCCGCACGCATTTGACCGATTTAAAAGACGAACGCCGCGAAGACACCACCTTGTTTATCACCGAAGGAGACTCTGCGAGTGGTTCAATCACAAAGTCTCGCGACGTCAATACGCAAGCGGTCTTTTCTTTGCGGGGTAAGCCGCTCAATTGTTATGGGCTCACCAAAAAGGTAGTCTACGAAAACGAAGAATTCAACCTGATCCAAGCGGCACTCGATATCGAAGAAGACATGGACAACCTCCGCTACAACCGCATCGTTATTGCTACCGATGCCGACGTCGACGGAATGCACATCAGAATGCTTTTGCTCACGTTTTTCTTGCAGTTTTTCCCGGATTTAGTCAAGCGCAACCATGTTTACGTTTTGCAAACGCCACTTTTTAGGGTCCGCAACAAGAAGAAAACCATTTATTGTTATTCCGAAGATGAACGCCGTGCGGCAATGGCCGAGCTCGGTAAAAACCCAGAAATCACGCGCTTTAAAGGGCTTGGTGAAATCTCTCCAGACGAATTCATTCATTTTATCGGAGAAGACATCCGCCTAGAGCCGGTTATCCTCACCAAAGACGCCTCCATCGATTCCATTTTATCGTACTTCATGGGTAAAAACACCCCAGAGCGTCAAGATTTCATCATCGATAACTTGCGCGTCGAAAAAGACCTTCCAGAAACCCCATCGGCCAGTATCACTGAAGAAGCCGATACCACTGAATTAGCATCGTAATATGGCAGCAGACGAACTCGAAGACCAAATGCCACAAGAAGAAAGCGGGCATAATCCATTTGAAAAGCAACACGTGGACGACAAAATCGTTCCACTCAACGGCTTGTACCAAAACTGGTTTTTGGATTACGCCAGTTATGTGATCCTCGAACGCGCAGTGCCAAGTCTTTACGATGGCCTAAAGCCCGTTCAGCGCCGCATTTTGCATTCCATGCGCGAAATGGAAGACGGTCGCTACAACAAAGTAGCCAACATCATCGGAAACACCATGAAGTATCACCCGCACGGTGACGCTTCTATCGGCGATGCGCTGGTTCAAATTGGCCAAAAAGACCTCATGATCGATTGCCAGGGAAACTGGGGGAACACCCTTACTGGCGACGGCGCAGCAGCTCCGCGTTACATCGAGGCGCGCCTTTCAAAGTTTGCTTTGCACGTGGCGTTCAACCCCAAAACCACCAATTGGCTCTCTTCATACGACGGCCGAAACAAAGAGCCACAGCAGCTACCCATGAAGTTTCCTTTATTGCTCGCGCAAGGAGCTGAAGGAATCGCCGTCGGGATGGCTTGTAAGTTTTTACCGCACAACTTCATTGAGCTCATCGATCAATCGATCAATCATTTGCGCGGTAAAAAAGTGGAAATCTTGCCAGATTTCCCGAATGGCGGCATGGCCGATTTTTCGGGCTACAACGATGGCCTCCGAGGAGGTCGGGTACGCATCAGAGCAAAGATCCGAAAAGTAGACAACAAAACATTGATCATCAATGAAATACCCTTCGGAACCACCACCACTTCTTTAATTGAATCTGTCATCAAAGCCAACGACAAGGCCAAGATCAAGATCAAAAAAATCGAAGACAACACCTCTTCTGAAGCTGAAATTATTGTGCACTTAGCACCTGGTGTATCTCCAGACAAAACCATAGACGCCCTTTATGCCTTCACCGATTGTGAAGTATCGGTTTCGCCGAACTCTTCGATCATCGACGGCGAGCGTCCGAGGTTTATGGGGGTGAGCGAAATTCTTAAAGTCAATACCGATCATACCGTTGCGCTACTCAAACTCGAACTTGAAATCAAGCTAGACGAACTCGAGCGCCAATGGCATTTCTCTACTTTAGAGAAGCTCTTTATCAATCACGAGATGTACATAGACTTTAAGCATTACAGTGACCGCGAGGCACTCTATGCTTACCTCTACGAGCGCTTCAAGCCTTTCAAAAAACAGTTGCTCCGCGAGATCCAAGACGAAGATTTGCACAAACTCACGCAAATCCCTATGATTCGCATCACGCGCTTCGATGCCGATAAAGCCGATGAAGCCTTGCTCAAAATAGAGGAGGAGATGCAGCAAGTCAAGCAGCACCTCGCCAACTTAGTTGAATATGCCATCGATTATTTCAAGGACCTCAAAAAACGATTTGGAGCCGGCCGAGAGCGCAAGACAGAAATCAAAACCTTCGATACCATTTCGGCCACAAAAGTGATCATCGCCAATCGCAAACTTTACGTAGACTACGAAGAAGGCTTCATTGGTTATGGTCTCAAGAAGAACGAGCCCGTATGCGATTGTTCAGAAATTGACGATGTCATTTGCTTTTTCTCTTCGGGCAAGCTCATGATTACCAAAGTTGCCGATAAAAAATTCATCGGCAAGGGTCTGATTTATGCCAATGTCTGGAAAAAAGGTGACACCCGCACCATTTACCATCTTTTCTATCAAGACGGCACTGGTGGGCCTACCATGATGAAGCGTTTTTACGTCAATTCCATTACCCGCGATACCGAATATGACCTTACTAAAGGAACGAAAGGTTCTAAGATGTTGTATTTCAGCGTGCATCCGAATGGAGAGCGCGAAGTGGTGAGTGTGCTTTTGCGTCCGCGTCCGCACCTCAAGCGTTTGCGTTTTGACATCGATTTAGGAGCTTTGCTCATCAAAGGTCGCAACTCTGCCGGGAACCGCGTTACTAAAGAAATCATTCAAAAAATTGTACAAAAAGAAGTAGGGGGGTCTACACTTGCCGCCCGCAAAATCTGGTACGATACCGTTGTAGGGCGTCTCAACGACGAAGGCCGGGGCAAGTTTTTAGGTTCCTTTAAAGGCGAAGACCGCATCCTGACCCTCTACAAAAACGGCGAATACCGCCTCAGTAGCTTTGACCTCGCGACGCACTTTGACGAAGACATGATTCACATTGAAAAGTGGATCCAAGATCGTCCAATTTCTGCCGTTTATTACGACGCTGAAAAAGAATTGCACTACGTCAAGCGTTTTACCTGTGAAGTTACGCAAGATAAACGCGTGAGCTATATTTCTGAAGCGCCGGGCTCTTATTTAGATGTGGTCTCGACGGCCTATCGTCCAGAAGCAAGGATCATCTTTAACAAGTTGCTCAAAGAAACGAAAAACTTACCTGATCAAGTGCTGAACCTTGCCGATCTCATCGATGTAAAAGGCATGAAAGCACAGGGTAACCAAATGACCAAAATGAAGGTGAAGGAAATCATCCTGACACACCCCATCGATGAAAGCCCTGAGCCTTGGCCTCAAGAAGAATTGCCTGAATTAGAAGAACAACTATCAGAAGACGAAGCTGAACCAGCAAGCATGGAGTGGGATCTCTCCAAAAAAGAGGACGATAACCCCGATCAGATTCCGCTCTTTTCTGAAGAACCTGAGGCAGACTAAACACCCTCAAAATAAATGAGCAATATCATTTTTTTGGCCAAAGTGCTTTGCTTATTTTTGTAAATACCTAAAAACAGCAGCAAATGAACGTGCTCAAAGAAGACCGCATCAATTACCTCAATATCGGCTTAATGCTCATTACCGCGGTATTGGCCTATTATTTTCCATTTGAAACCTTTCTTTTAGCCTACGCCTATCTTGGGCCACTTCATTACCTTACCGAAATCAGTTGGCTCCACGACCGTCAATATTATTCGAAAGGAAAGTGGGATTACCTCGTCTTGCTGATCGTTGGTATACTTTTATCTTATGCTGCCTTCGCCAAAGACTTTGGCTTCAGTAAAGACGTCTACGACTACTTTGTCGAAATGAATCTCTTCGACAAACTCTTGGTTTTCGCCCTTTTTGCTTCCATTCTTTTTGCCCTCGTGAAAAACGTCTGGATCAAGTTAGGAGCTATTTTCGTTCTTTACATCTTTGTTCGTGGTTGGCTCAGCCCAGAACGCGCACAAGAAAATGCGGATAGCACCACTATTTTTGCACTTACGGCCTTGATTCCTACCCTCATTCACGTTTATGTATTTACCGGCTTGTTCATGCTTTATGGCTCGCTTAAAACGCGAAGTGTATCGGGAATGTGGCAAATGGTGGCGTTTGTGGCAGTGCCACTACTTTTGGTTTTCAGCTTGCCGGTCGATACCAAAGACGGCTTTTTATCCAAGTTTGGTAAAGACGCCTATTACGCAAAAGGCGATGGCTTTTACAACACCAACTACCTCATTCTAGATCATTTTGATCTCATTAAAGAACAAAAACTCACCAACAAAGAATACCTCGACATCATTACCAAAGAAGGGAATAAGAGTTATTTCTTGCGCCAAGGACTCATCGATACAGCGGCGTTTAATGCTCATACAGATTCCTTGTCCAAAATCGCAAATGAAGCGTTTGTGGTGAAGCCAATGCCCATTAATACAGCAAATCTAGCACCTCAATTTCAATACGATCATTTGCTTTATTTTTTCGATACTTCTAGTCGTTACATCAATAGCATCAACGAATATCGTTTTGAACCTTTGCCTCGAAAAGTCATGAAGTCCAGAACGAAAAAAGAGACAGATGGTCTGATCTTCTTTTCTGAATTCGGCATCATGCTCATGCGCTTCATTGCTTTTGCCTATTTATATCATTATTTGAACTGGTTCAGCAAGACCGAAATCATTCGTTGGCATAAAGTACCAAAAGTACGTTTCATTTTGGTCATGGTCACCTGGATTGCTTCATCTATATTCTACACCTATGATTACTCACTTGGGCTCAGCTTGTTGTTCTTCTTGAGTTTCTCACATGTCTTGCTCGAGTTCCCACTCAATATTGTTTCCATTGTTGGCATCGGGACCGAAACAGTATCCATCTTTAAAAATGGCTTTAAAAAGCCGCTTCAATCCTGATTTATTTACTTTACGCGTTAACCCATGCTCAAACTCACTTCTTTTTTTGGCGCTTTTTTAAGCGTCGGACTCCTATTCGCCCAACTAGTTGGTAAAACCCCTGATGGACGCTACACGCTTTCGGCCGAAGGCGCTTCTTATTTTGCTAAGCTTTCTTTAGATTGTACCTCTAAGCCAACACCTCATTATTATTATCAAGCACTGCGCCAACCCGGAGATACCCAAACCCCTACCGATATTTGGCCGGCATTTTATGGTTGCTACGACTGGCATAGTGCCGTCCACAACCATTGGGCGTTGATCAAAATTCTTAAAACTTATCCGGATATTCCAGAAGCGGCGGCAATTCGAGCCAAGCTCAATGAGAGTTTCAGCGAAGAAAATATCCGTAAAGAATATGAATATTTTGAAACCAACAAAGAGCGCTACGTTTTTGAATTCCCTTATGGCCAAGGTTGGTTACTTAAGGTAGCCGATGAATTAGCGCGTTGGAACGACCCTGACGCAGAACGTTGGTTAGAGAACCTCGGCCCATTGCACCGCTTGTGTGCTGCCGCTGCACAAGTTATCTGGAAAGACATCAAAGAAGTGAAGCTTTCGGGTTCGCACGACGCACCGTCGCTCAACCTTTCTTTTGCCATCGACTATGCCCGTACTTTCGGAGACGAAGATTTACTGAAAGTGGCACTTAAAGCAAGCAAGCGCTACTTTGGTAAGATGACCAAAGCACCACTTCGTGCCGAACCATTTGAATACGATTTCATGTCGGCCTCATTGCTTGTTACAGACCTCATGCGCAAGGTATATGATCAAGACGAGTACCTCAAGTGGGTACAACAATTTGCGCCAGGTTTATTTGCCGCTCAAACCGCAAGTAAAGACCTACAAATCAAAAAGACTGACAAACACGATGGCTATGAATCTCACTGGGATGGCTATCACCTCAATCGCATTTGGTGTTTAAATGGTATGCTGAAATCTTTACCTGCAGAAAGCATCGATGCAGCCACCAAAGAAGCGTGGGTAACGTCTATGAACGCCATGTGGGATTACGCCCAAGAAAGCATCGGTAAAGGCAACTACGACATCGATCATTGGTTGTCGTCGTTCTCTGTATTTGCTTTAATCGGTTACGAGTAAAGCGACGCGCGCTAGCGCCCATTGCAATTGTTGTTCGCGGCTCAAGTCAGTGGTATCCAATACCACTGCGTCTGCTGCCTGCTTTAGTGGGCTTTCAGCTCTGGTGCTATCCTGCTCATCTCGAGACAAAAGATTTTGTTCGACCTCCGCAGCTGCAATCGTTTCACCTTTTGCATTGAGTTCGTCTAAACGGCGTTGTGTTCTTATCTGAATAGAAGCCGTGACAAATATTTTGAGTTCAGCGTCCGGGAAAACCACTGTGCCAATGTCTCGGCCATCCATGACAATTCCGCCACCAATACTCATTTGCCTTTGAAGTTCAACAAGTTTGACTCGAACCTCTTTGATAGCTGCAACTTTTGAAACAATAGCCGCTACTTTAGGTGAGCGAATCACTTCTGTGATATCTTGGTTGTTGAGCCAAACTTTTTGATCTGAATCAAGTTGAATGGAAATTTGATCAAGGTGTTGTAAGAGCTTTACTTGATCTAATGCTCCATTTAAAGAAATGATGGCATGCTCTAAACAATAAAAGGCTACGGCGCGATACATCGCGCCGGAGTCTATGAAAGTATAATCTAGGGCTTTTGCCAGGGCTTTCGCGAGGGTGCTTTTGCCACAGGCGGCGTAGCCATCAATTGCTATGGTGATTTTTTTTTGCATCAATAGTAAATCGCGCGTCTAACTTGCGTAATATATTTAGCCAAACGGATCACTTGTTTGGTGTAGCCAAACTCGTTGTCGTACCAAGCGTAAAGCACTACATTTTTACCGTCGACAGAAACAATACTTGCATTGGAATCAAAAACACTACAGCAAGTATTGCCAATGATATCCGAAGACACGAGCTCTGGGTCAAAGGAATAATAAATTTGGTTGACCAACTCGCCGTGTAAAGCAGCGTCTTTAATTGCCGCATTCACTTGCTCAAGGCTTACTTGTGAGTTGAGTTCAAGGCTGAGGATTGCCAAAGAGCCGTTTGGTGTAGGTACGCGCACGGCATTGGCAGTGAGTTTGTCCTTGAGTTCCGGAATTACTTTGGTAACTGCAGCGCCAGCGCCAGTTGAGGTAATGACCATATTGACGGCAGCTGAGCGTCCACGACGGGGTTTTTTGTGCATGTTGTCAAGTAAGTTTTGGTCATTGGTGTAGGCATGAACGGTTTCGATGTGTCCTTTGACGACGCCAAAATGATCGTTCACGACTTTCAGGATAGGGGAGATCGCATTGGTGGTGCAAGAAGCGGCCGAGAATATATTTTCGTTCTCAACATCGAGCGTTCCTTGATTGATGCCATAAACTACATTTGGAATTTCTTTGCCCGGCGCTGTTAATAGCACTTTGCCCACTCCTTTAGCTTGTAAATGACGAGATAGCGCCTCTCGGTTTGTAAATACACCTGTGTTGTCAATAATCAAGGCATTTTGGATGCCATATGCAGTGTAGTCGATGTCTTCTGGATTAGCAGCGTCAATCATGTGTACAATCTGACCATTGATGATCAGGCTTTTATTAGGGAGGTCTTCGATCACAGAACCTTTGAAAGCACCGTGAACGGAGTCGTTGCGCAAAAGCGAGGCGCGTTTAATGATGTCGGCGTCAGAAGAACCACGTGTTACGATCGCACGCAAGCGCAATTGTTGTCCTTTACCAGCTTGTTTGATGAGTTCGCGTGCCGCCAAACGACCAATGCGTCCGAAACCATACAACACGACGTCTCTTGGCTCAATAGCCTGAGGAATTTGCAAGCCGCCAAGTTTTTCCATTAAGAAGCGAGCCATGCCATTTTGTTCGGTATGACCTGCCAACCATTCGCTTGCCAAAAGACCGATATCTAATTTAGATGCGGGGATATCGAGGGTCATGAGCGTTTCTGCCAAGGCTGCAGTGGTAAAAACGTCTATCGGTTTATTGACCACTTGCTTGGCATATTCGTGCAAATTCAGGATTTCTGAAATGGTTGTGTCGGTGAGGTGGTTTCTAAATAAAACGAGCTCTATTCCTTTATCGTAAAGGAGTTCGCCGACCTTGCTTTGTAATTTAACAGCTGCTCTTTCGCGCTCAATATGCAAATTGAGCTCTTTTTCATAACCGTCTTTTGTTTCCATGTTGTTGTTGATTGATGTTGATAATTGATTGTTGATGAAAAGAAAAAGGCTACCCACATGTAGGTAGCCTTGATATTGTTAGCCTAGATACGACTTCAAGAGTTTGTTTCGAGAGGTGTGTCGGAGTCGGCGAATGGCTTTCTCTTTGATTTGACGGACGCGCTCTCGGGTGAGGTTGAATTTGGCGCCAATTTCTTCTAAAGTGAGGCCGTGGTTCATGCCGATACCGAAAAACAAACGGATGATTTCGCGTTCTTTGTCTGTGAGGGTGCTGAGCGAGCGCTCGATTTCTTTTTGTAAGGACTCTGCCATGAGCATGTGGTCAGTGCGCGGAGAGTCTTGGTTGGCCATGACGTCCATGAGCGTACCGCCGTCGTCGTTGGTGGTAAGTGGAGCGTCCATTGATACGTGACGACCAGATACATTGAGACTTTCTTTGATTTTGTCTTCTGGAACCTCTAGTGCTTCTGCTAATTCTTCTGCACTTGGTGGTCTTTCGAATTCTTGCTCAAGGCGCGAAAACGCTTTGTTGATTTTGTTCAGTGAGCCCACTTGGTTCAGCGGCAAACGCACGATGCGCGCTTGTTCTGCCAAAGCCTGAAGAATAGACTGGCGAATCCACCAAACGGCGTAAGAGATGAATTTGAAACCTCTTGTTTCGTCAAATTTTTGGGCAGCTTTAATAAGCCCTAAATTGCCTTCGTTGATGAGGTCAGGAAGTGTAAGTCCTTGATTTTGATATTGCTTGGCTACCGAAACCACGAAGCGAAGATTGGCTCTTGTGAGCTTTTCTAAAGCTTTTTGGTCACCGGCTTTGATGCGGCGGGCAAGTTCTACTTCTTCTTCTGCGGTGATGAGTTCTTCACGACCGATATCTTGAAGGTATTTGTCGAGAGATTGGCTCTCGCGATTGGTGATGGATTTGGTAATTTTTAGCTGTCTCATGCGCTTATCTATACTGGATTACTAGGTAAAGTTCGACTTCTGCTTATTGAGCAAAGTAACGCCGAAAATCAGGGATAAAAAAATCAGAACAAGGCTTTTTTTGTTGAGTTATTAACGAGTTCTTAACTTTTTTAACGTGTCCCAAATTCGGCGTCAAAGGCTTATAAACCAAAGCCTCGGTAATCTCTTTTACCTGTTTCGTCCATGATTTCAAGGAGGATACCTCGATTGACACCACTCAGTTTTTGGGTGAGTTCTTCTACGGTTTCGATGGGTTCGTTATTGATTTTGGTGATGATGATGCCCTCGGTGAGTCCGATGGATTTGAGCTTGCCAGTGCTGATGCTTTTGATCTTGACACCGTAGCTAACATTGAGCTCTTTTTTCTCTTTGTCTGTGAGTTCGATGAAGGTAGCTCCCAACGCGTAGTTCTTATTGATTTCTTCTTTCGAGAGTAATTGGGTTTCGCCATCTTGGTTGCGCAAAACGAGCTCTTTTGTAATGATGTCTCCATCTTTTTGACGCACGCTCAACATGACTTTATCGCCAGGGCGTCTTTTGCCAATTTCTTCTTGAAGGGCTGCCACTGAATTGACTTCTTTGCTGCCAATTTTAAGCACAACGTCGCCGTCTTTGAGCCCTGCTTTATCGGCAGAACCGCCTTCAACAACCTTTGCAATGAAAACTCCTTTGAGGTCTGGAAGCTTGTTTTTTTCTTTGATTTCTTGTGAAATGTCGGAGATCTGAACACCTAAGTAACCGCGTTGCACGATACCGAAATCAATGAGGTCTCGCATGACTTTATCGACGAGGTTAACCGGAACAGCAAAAGAATAGCCCGCATAAGAGCCCGTCTGAGATGCAATTGCGGTATTGATACCTATTAGTTCGCCGCGCGTATTGACCAATGCACCACCGCTATTGCCGGGGTTCACGGCCGCATCTGTTTGAATAAAAGATTCAATCGGAACGACCTCTTTGGTATTGCGCTCCGAGAGTAAATTGATATTGCGGGCTTTGGCCGAGACAATACCTGCGGTTACGGTAGACGTAAGGTTGAACGGATTACCTACGGCCAGTACCCATTCGCCAATCTTGAGTTCGTCTGAGTTGCCAATTGGAATGGCAGGAAAGTTTTCGCCTTCGATTTTGAGTACGGCAATGTCGGTAGAAGGGTCGGCGCCAATGACTTTTGCGTCGTATTTGGAGTTGTCGTTGAGGATGACTTGAATTTCGCTGGCGTTTTCAATGACGTGATTATTTGTAACGATATAGCCCTGCGAAGAGACAATAACGCCAGAGCCGGCACCCGCGCCGTATTGTTTGAACTCGCGGCCACCCGCACCTGGGCCATAGAAAAACTCTTGAAAAGGGTCGCGCTGAAAGGTTGTTTGTACAACTTTAGTGGTGATGTGCACAACAGAATGAACGGTGTTTTCTGCTGCTGTGGTGAAATCTAGACCCTGGGGAACACCTTGATAGTCTACTTGATGAATAGGCGCCCGACGATTGCCATCGATGACTTGATCTGATAAGCGGCTACTGTTATGTTGAATGATGACGTAAGTAGCCAAAGGAAGGGTACCACCTAGAATACCCAAGCCAAATAATTTGAGAGTGCTGGTTAGTGTCATACTGTCAGATTTTAAATTTCAGTTGGATAAACGCAAAGAGCGTTCCAAAAATTGCCTAAAAAATGTTAAATTTTGTTAAGATTTGGTAACGATTATTCAACTATTTTTGTTCGACCGCAATGACACTGCAATTCACCAAATATCAAGGCACGGGCAATGATTTCATCATGCTTGATCACACGCATGAATCTCATGACAATTTGTCAATTGCTGTCATTTCAGCACTTTGCGACCGCAAATTTGGCATTGGTGCAGATGGCCTCATCGCCATCAAACGTCATTCGAGCCTCGATTTTGAAGTGGTTTATTACAACGCCGACGGCACACAGTCTTTTTGCGGCAATGGTGCGCGTTGCGCGGTTGCTTTTGCCCATACGCTCGGGTTATTGAAAAGCCCGCACACCACATTTATGGCCATCGATGGCCCACATGAAGCTTGGCTCTGCGAAGATGAAGTTCGCCTCAAAATGGCCAATGTGCCGCCAATTATAGTACTTGATAACGGTTTTGAAGTCCAAACGGGCTCGCCACACTATGTTTTACTAGATGCCAATCACCAACCTTCACATATTATAGAGGTAGGGCATCAAATTCGCTACAACGACACCTACCGCAAAGAAGGCATCAACGTCAATTTAATGGCCATTCAAGAAAATTTCATTGAAGTTGCTACCTATGAAAGAGGCGTAGAAGACGAAACGCTTTCTTGCGGCACTGGCGTGACCGCCTGCGCCTTGGTATATGCGCAGCTCAATCATTTGCAAACAGGTCAAATTCAAATTCAGACTAAAGGTGGGCAGCTACTCGTTGAATGGCAAGTCAATCCAGATCGTTCTTTCAGCGAGGTGTATTTAACGGGGCCTGCCAAATGCGTTTATAACGGAACTTATGAGCTTAAAGGGTAGTCTGATCACATTAAGGTCGGTGGAAAAGTCCGATGCCGGCACTATATTTCTCTGGGAAAACAATCCTGCAAACTGGAAGGTTTCGAATACAGAGGTGCCTTTTTCAATGTACGATATCCATCAGCTCATCGAGCAGCAAGCTGATATCCGCAAATCGGGGCAAATGCGTTTGGTCATAGAAACAACCCAAGAAAGCCGCCCTGTTGGTGTGATCGATCTCTACGACCTCAATTTCAAGCACGGATACGCCGCAGTAGGTATTCTCATTGCCGAAGACCAAGACAAAGGCCTAGGATTTGCCACTGAAGCGCTCGCACTTTTTGTTGCCTATTGCCGAGACGTATTAGAACTCCGCAATTTATATTGTCAAATTCACCACGATAACCCAGCGAGTGTTGCGCTCTTCGAAAAAGCCGGTTTTGTACACGCGGGCACCCGCAAGAACTGGTTGCGCTTTAAAAATCAATATTTCGACGAACTTACTTATCAATTATGTCTAGAAAACAAAAACTGATCCTCCTTATTTGTGCCGTAGTCTTCGGTATAGCAATTGTTTTGCTACCAAAACTCAGGTATTATTACGCCGCGTTTCAAAAGTCGAGCAACTCCACAGCAGTTGTTATTTACCTTTCAGGTCAAAACGACCTTCTCGATGTAAAAAGCGTTGCGCGCTTGCTTCAAGAAAAAGGCATCATTTTTAGTACTGATCTATTTGAATTTGTTGGTTCAGAAAAAGAAATGAATCCGCGCAATATTGCTCCTGGCAAATACGTCATTGAACCAGGAACGGCTTATCGCCATATTTGGAATGGTTTAACTTTAAACAGCGAATTGAACGGCAACGCCGAGCAAACCGTCAAGGTGAACTTTGAAAATTGCCGCAATATCCATGACCTCGCCGGAAAACTACAAAAACAACTAGACCTCGACAGCACGGCATTCATTGCGCATCTTCAAAATGGTCAAACGCTTTCTAGTTTAGGCTTTACACTCGAGCAACTCCCAGCGTTGTTTATTCCGAACACCTATGAAATGTATTGGGACCAAACACCCGCACAATTTGTAGAGCGCATGGCCAAAGAATTCAAAAATTTCTGGACCCCAGCTCGCAGGGCCAAATTAAAAACGGTGGGTTTGAATGCACCTAGCGAGGCGGTTACTTTGGCGAGTATCGTTTATTCAGAGCAGTCTAGAAGGGCAGAGGAATGGCCAATTATTGCAGGTTTGTATTTGAACCGAATCAAGCAGGGTGTCAAATTGCAATCAGACCCTACTTTCAAATTTTGCTGGGGAGATCAACTAAAAGGCGTGCAGCGCTTATTGGCCGTCCACCGCGACATCGATTGCCCATACAATACATACAAAATCAAAGGCTTGCCCCCAGGCCCCATTTATTTGCCGCCAGTGGGTGTAGTGGAGGCCGTGCTGAGCCCCGATCAAAACGATTATATCTTTATGTGTGCCAAACCAGATTACTCCGGCACACACAATTTTACAGCCTCAGGTGCTGAACACGCTAAAAATGCCAAGGCCTTTCAAAATTGGTTAGCGGCAGAACTTCGCAATAGATAAGCCTATGAAAAGAAGACAATTTATCCGCTTTGGTGCGATCTTAAGCGCACTCAGTTTGGTAGACAAACCAAAAGCGAGTCAGACCTTTAGCCAATCTTTCTCGGGAAAGACCGACGGCCCTCTCGTGCTCTCTACCTGGAACCACGGCTTGGCCGCCAATGAAGGGGCTTGGCAGGTGCTTTCCAAAGGCGGATCTGCGCTCGATGCCGTGGAAAAAGGCGTGATGGTTACTGAAGCCGACCTTACCAACCGAAGCGTTGGGGTTGGCGGCCGCCCAGACCGCGATGGCCATGTCACTTTAGATGCGTGTATCATGAGTGGCGACTCGCGTTGTGGTTCTGTTGCTTTTTTAGAAGGCCTGGCACACCCCATCAACGTGGCGCGAGCGGTTATGGAGCGCACCCAGCACGTTATGTTAGTAGGTGCCGGCGCGCACAAGTTTGCCATCGAGCAGGGCTTTGAAACAGCCAAGATGCCCATTCCAGAAGTCAAAAAGGACTACGAGAAATGGCGCAAAGAGAACAAAGATTTATTCAAAAAACCTGAAATCAACCACGAAAACCACGACACCATCGGCATGATCGCCATGGATGCCAATGGTCAGCTTGCGGGTGCTTGCACCACAAGTGGCTGGGCCTATAAAATGCATGGACGTGTCGGCGACTCACCAATTATAGGGGCGGGTTTATTTGTAGATGAAGAAGTTGGAGCGGCCACAGCCACCGGTTTGGGCGAAGCCATTGTCCGCGTAGCGGGCAGCCATACGGTTGTAGAACTCATGCGCCAAGGTTTGTCGCCAGAGGCGGCTTGCAAGGAAGCGTGTATGCGCATCATTCGCAAAAACAAAGACCTCACAGGCTTGCAATGCGGCTTCATTGCCATCGACAAAAACGGCAACTATGGCGGCTATTCCATCTTTGCCGGTTTCAATTACGCATTGCGCAACAACGCAGGTGAGGCCCTCATCGACGCCAAATTTGACCGCAATTGGTAAGGATGAGAAGTATCCTTTGGTGTTTGTTTTGGAGTCTAATGACGATGCAATCCTTTGCGCAAGTAACACTCGATTGGGAAGTTTATCATCCTGTTCAACAAACTTGGCTGCCTTTCGGGCAGTCTGGGACCGTTCAAGAATTTTTGTGGCACAGCGGTGAACTTCCAGATCCATTTTACGGTGAAAATGAAGCTAAGTACCAATGGATAGAGGCGCATACTTGGGTTTTTCGTTCAAAGTTCTTTCTAAATGAAGCCTTTTTCAATGCCCAGGAGCTTATATTAGATATCCCCAATTTAGACACCTACGCGCAAATTTACCTCAACGGAAAGTTGCTCGCCAAGACCGAAAATTTCTTCCTCCATCACCGTTTACTTATTGATCGTCAAGACTTGATTTGCGGATACAATCAGCTAGAAATCAGCATTGAATCACCGGTTGCTTACCATGCGAAATCTACGCAATACAAAGCCTTTACTTACCCTGCACCCAATGATGTTGGCGCTGTAAAAGTAGCGTCCTTAACCCGTAAGCCACAGTATCAGTTTGGTTGGGACTGGGCTCCTAGGCTCAATACCATCGGTTTTGCGTATCCGCTAACAATTGGAATCAGCCCAATGGTGTACATAGAAAACCTCTACGTGAATACCTTAAGTATCTCTGAGTCCAATGAAGCCAAGATTACTTTGAACTTCACCGTTCAAAAAGCACCCGTCAAATTAGTCTGCAAGAGCACCTATTTTGCGGATATTGACATTTCTGAAAAATCCCCAAGAGACAGTTCAGTACCTGCCTCAAATAGTTCAACCTTTAATTTGAAAGCGGACAAAATTTTGTCAAACGCTCAGCTTTGGTGGCCAGTAGGCCAAGGCGCACAGCACCTTTATTCAGATACATTGCGTTTTTTCGACGCGAATGGAGCGCTTGTGTATGAGCATCCATTTGAATTTGGCATTCGCAAAGCTGAATTACTTCAAGAAAAAGACCAATGGGGGACCTCCTTCGTTTTTCAGATCAATGGCCGCCAAATTTTTGCCAAAGGAGCCAATGTGATCCCGCCCGGAATGTTTGCAGGCCCTGACTTGGATAGCGCTTATGTTGCGCTGGTACGGCAAATGCAAGCGGCCAACTTCAATATGGTGCGCATTTGGGGCGGCGGCATGTATGCGCCCGACGCCTTTATGCAGGCCTGTGACCGTGCAGGTATTATGGTCTGGCACGACTTTATGTTCGCTTGCGCGATGTACCCCGGAGATGAGCAGTTTTTAGGGCTTGTTGCCCAAGAAATCAAGCAGCAAATACCGCGTTTGGCAGCGCACCCATCGTTGGTTTATTTCAATGGCAACAACGAAGTAGATGTGGCTTGGCATAACTGGGGTTTTCAACTTCAGTATCACCTTGATGAAAAGGAACAAAAAATAATAGAGAACGCTTATAAAAGCGTTTTTTTAGAGCTCATTCCTTCGCAAGTACAGGCCTTTACCAATATTCCTTACGTTCATACATCTCCACTCAGCAACTGGGGAAAAGATGACTATTTTAACCACGGAACCATGCATTATTGGGGGGTGTGGCACGGCAAAGATCCGCTGCACGATTTTGCCAATAAAATTGGTCGCTTCAATGCCGAATACGGTTTTCAGAGTTTCCCGGAGCCCAGTACTGTCAATCGCTTTGCGCCACTTTCCGAGCAAAGTCTGCATTCTGCAGTCATGAAAAACCACCAAAAGTCATATGTGGGCAATGGCATGATCGAAAAGCACGCTAAAATCTATTACGGAAAAGCCAAAGATTTTCAGTCTTTTATTTATTATTCCCAATTGACCCAGCGCAAGGCAGTTAGTATAGCAATTGCAGGTCACAGAGCCGATGCGCCGCGCTGTATGGGCACTATTTTCTGGCAGCTCAACGATTGCTGGCCGGCTCCAACTTGGTCTAGCCTAGATGACCACAATAATTGGAAAGCACTGCATTATGCCGTCAAAGAAGATTACCGCTCCGTTGCGGTGCTCGAACAAATCAAAGATGATACCCATTACCTCGTTCTTTGCAGTGAATTACCTGAAGATACTTTAGTTACAGTTCAGCTTGATATTTATGACCTCGAAGGGAAACTCGTTGAGACGCAAAGAAGAACTTATCCTCTTCAGAACAATACCATTCAGGTGCTTATGGCTCTTTCTGATGAGAAACAAGGGTTTATCAAGGTGACGCTCGATGAGCAGTATTCCCGCTTGTTTACGTATGTCAATAAGCGCAAAGCCCCAAAGATTCAGCCAACCCTAAAGATTGAACTCCTTGATCCTGTTTTGAAAAAGGCTGTTGTACATCTAGAGACCTCACAACCATTGGTCGACTTCTGGATTTTTAGTACAAATCAAGATCTGCATTTCGAACACAATTTTGAAACACTTTTACCAGGTAAGCATTCGCTTGAATTTACCTATGCAGGTCATTTACCAACCTTAGGTGAAATCTCTTATTTGTTGCGCTGAGACCTACAGCGATCTGAGCAATACTTCACTTCGTCCCAATTTTTCTCCCACTTTTTGCGCCAAGCAAAGGGTTTCTGACACGTTAGGCAAGTTTTTTCGGGTAAATGCTGCTTTTTCACACCTTTCATACTTCAAAAACAAAAAGTATCGAATGTTGTTTGAAACGTATGGACTTGAAACTTCTTTCTGAGCAAGACATCGATCGCATCATTGAAATGGCCTGGGAAGACCGTACACCTTTTGACGCCATTCTGTTGCAGTTTGGACTCAAAGAAGCCGAAGTAATTGCGCTCATGCGCAGAGAAATGAAACCGAGCTCTTGGCGCATGTGGCGCGCCCGCGTTCAGGGGCGCGCCACCAAGCACAGCGCACTCCGTAGCTTTGAAGTAGGCCGCCACAAATGCAACTTGCAGCGCAACATCACAGGCAATAAGATTTCTAAGCGCTGAGCCATTTAGTTTGTGTACTTTTGCAGTTTTTTTGTGGAATATCTCCAAAAAAAAGCTCTATCTATTATGCGCCTTTCTCTTTCCTTCTTTTTATTACTTTGTTGTTGTGTTGCTGGTCCTAGTTTTGCTCAGGTTCCGCCAGATTCCATGATAATCAAAAAAGACTCCGTACCTAAACCAGTTCCGCTTGGTCCTTTTTTAGGGGAAATACCTATTCGTGTGGCAACCTATCACGAAATTCAGTTGGTGGCAGGCAGAAATAGCGGTGCATTTCAAGAGCGCATGCAAAGCATCGATAAGATTTCTTCAGCCCAACTCACTAAACTTCCTGTTCGAAGCTTGCCAGAGGCGCTGTCTTATGTTGGTGGGGTAGATGTGCGCCAAAGAGGTTTGAGTGGAACCCAGGCCGATATTGGCATCCGAGGTGGGAATTTTGAGCAAAGCCTAATTCTTGTCAATGGCTTCAAAATGACGGACCCACAAACAGGGCACCATGCGGCGAATTTGCCGATTCCATTAATAGCGGTCTCTGAAATTCAAGTTTTCAAGAGTCCAACGGTGTTGCAATTTGGCCAAAGTGCCCTGACCGGAGCAGTGCACATTGGCGCTTATACACAAGATGCCTTTGAGGTCAAAACAACAGCCTATGGTGGCAGTTTCAATAGTTTTGGTGCGCAAGCTATGGTGCGCATGAAAATTAAAAAATACCAACAACTGTTGGCAGTGGCAAGAGACCAATCGGCAGGGCATTGGTATAACTCAGATTTCAAGAACCACCAACTTCTTTACACGGCCTCCCATCCTTTAGGTGCACATCGAAGACACCACTTGACCTATTTAGCAGCATATACAGACAGAAATTTTGGAGCCAATGGTTTTTATACCAATAAGTTCCCAGATCAGTGGGAGCACACCACTATGGCCATGGCCGGCGCCAAACATAATTTTCATTGGTATTCAAAAAAAGAAGGACGTGCTATTTGGTATCAATTTCGCCAACAAGCTATGCTGCGCAGTCATGCCGATGAATTTCGCTTAAAGCGAAATGAACCCGCGTTTTACACCAATACCCACGTTTCAAATGTGCTGAGCTACGAGGCGCAATTATCGTTGAACGTGAATAGGCAACAATTCCTTTTTGGTTTCGAACAACGCTTGGAACAACTCAATAGCAGTAATTTAGGCTTGCGCCAACGCCAGTATCAAAGTGCTTTTGCACAAGCAGCGGGCGATGTTCGTGGTTTTAGATATGCGGCAGGGCTTTTGGTATTTGCTTATAACTGGCAAAATCCACAAGTGATGCCAAGTTTGCAGTTGGGGCGTTCGTTGGAAAATAGGCAATATTTATTCGCCAATTACAGCCGTGGTAACCGTGTGCCCAGCTGGACCGAAATGTATTACACAGACCCTTCTAATGTGGGCAACCCGAATTTACAGCCCGAATTTTCGCATGCTGCCGAACTCGGTTGGAGACAAACACCTAATTATTCAGATGGCACCAAACTAAGTTACCAAGCTGAAGCTTCTGTATTTTACAGACAGCATACCAACATGATCGACTGGGTAAGAGCGGCTTCAATTATTTCACCCAATCCGAACCCTTGGATGCCCGTCAATATTGCGAGTGTAGCATTTACAGGTTTGGAAACAGGATTGCAACTTAGTCTTAAAAAGCACACAACTTGGGGCCTCAATAAACTCAACGTCAATTACACCTACATCACTGCGCAGCACAATTTTACAAGTGAGCAAGAATCGCGCTATGCGATCACGAGCATGCGTCAGCAACTCAATGCAGTGGGCCAGTTTGATTTAAGTGAAAAAATACAGCTCAATGTCACTTACCGTTTGGTGCAACGCATTGAACAGCCTTTGTACCAGGTGGTGGATGCCAAAATATTGGTGCCGATCAAAAGCAAATGGACTGTTTTTGCAGAAGGAAACAACCTCACGAATACACAATATATCGAGGCGGGATTTGTGCAAATGCCCGGGCGTTGGTTCAAGTTGGGGCTCACTTTTGGCCACAAAGCGATAGAAAATCATAGACCTTAAGACAGGCTTTTTTAGTAGCCAACTTTGGTGCGGGCACGCTTGAGTACCTCTTGGGCCACACTTCGCGCTTTTTGAGCACCAATAGACAGCGCTGCATCAATTTCTGCTGTATTGGCCATTAAATGGTCAAAACGTGCTCTTTCATTGCTGAATTTCTCTAGAATGAGTTCAAAAAGTGCTTGTTTGGCGTGTCCGTAACCGTAATTGCCACCGTGGTAATTGGCTTTCATTACGTCAGTTTGAGCGGGTGAAGCCAATAATTTGTAAAGCGCAAACGTATGGCAGGTGTCTGGGTTTTTAGGCGCTTCTAAAGGCGTACTATCCGAGACAATTGACATGATTTGTTTGCGCAGCTGTTTTTCTGGTAAGAAAATGTCGATATAGTTATTGCGCGACTTGCTCATCTTTTCGCCGTCGGTGCCTGGAATCAGCATGGTGTCTGGCTGGATTTGTTCTTCAGGCAATACGAAGGTGTCACCGTAGGTGAGGTTAAAGCGATTGGCCACATCTCTGGCCATTTCGATGTGTTGTTTTTGATCTTTGCCAACCGGCACAATTTCGGCGTCGTAGAGCAAGATGTCTGCGGCCATTAAAATAGGGTAGGTGAACAAGCCGCCATTGACGTCGTCTAGGCGGTCAGCTTTGTCTTTGAACGAGTGTGCCAACGTGAGGCGTTGGTAGGGGTATTGACACAGCAAATACCAAGTGAGTTCCGTGACTTCTGGAATATCAGATTGACGGTAAAAAACCGTTTGATTGGGATCGAGGCCAAAAGCCAACCATGTGGCGGCGGTGGCGTAGGTGTTGTTGCGCAAGGCTGTGCCGTCCTTAATTTGGGTAAGCGAGTGCATATCGGCAATGAACAAATAGGATTCATTAGCTGGGTTTGCCGCCAAGCGTATGGCAGGAAGAATAGCGCCGAGGATGTTTCCGAGGTGGGGCGTTCCAGTGCTTTGTATTCCGGTTAAAATGCGAGACATTGCGTTAATTTTGTTCAAAATTAGTCATTTTGAAGCGTTTTTGGGTGGCAAAAGCTCCCTTCTAATTGTTAACTTTGAAGCATGCAGCAAATCAGTGGTATGTTCGGTCTTATTTGGAAGCTTTACATCGCCGTAATCTTCTTTATTTTCGGACTCATCTTCTACCCGTTTTTTTGGTGCCTACAACTCAAAACATCATGGCGTAAGTACGGTTTTCAGATTTTCATTCTCTGGAGTTGGTTATTGCGCATCTTTTGTTTGTACCGCGTCAAGGTCAAACTCAATTCACCTTTACCCCAAGCTCCATTCATCATTGTCGCCAATCACAGCTCTTACCTAGATATCTTTTTGTTACCCTCGATTTTACCCCAACATCCTTTTGCATTTTTAGGCAAGGCCGAAATCTTGAAATATCCAATTGTTCGGACCTACTTTAAGGCACTTAACATTCCCGTATACCGCAAAGACAAAACCAAAGCAGGTCAGGCACTCGTGCAGGCTAAAAAAGCCATGGAAGACGGCTGGTCTATCGTTATTTTTCCGGAGGGCACAATTCCCGAATCCAATATTCCGCAAATGTTGCCTTTCAAAAACGGCGCATTTCGTCTGGCTCAAAACCTCAATGTGCCCATCTTACCCCTGACCTTCACGCAAAACTTCCATTTGTTTTCCGATCCCACACAAATTTTAGGGCCCGCTCATCCCGGGGTAGTAGAGGTTTACATTCATCCTTATATTGCTACCGAAGAAATTGTCAATTCAAGCATTGAAGAAATTAGTCAGAAGTGTTACCACGTCATTGAAGCGCCTTTAGCAGCGGCTCATCCGCATCTCTTTAAAAAATTGTAATTTTGTGTTATGGAAGTCAACGAAACCCTTATCGATCATATTGCGCATCTTTCTAAATTGTCTTTTGAAGGCGAGCAAAAAGAAGCCATTCGTCAAGACTTACAGCGCATGATCGCCTTTGTCGATAAACTCTCTGAGCTCGATACAACTGGGGTTGAGCCCCTCATTTTCATGTCCAATGAAGTCAACAGACTTCGCGACGACATCCCCGAGCAGAGCGTGAGCCATCAAGACGCCTTGCGCAATGCACCCAAAAAAGATTCCGATTATTTCCGAATCCCAAAAGTTCTAGATAAATAACCTTGAAGGTCAGCGGCTTCACTTTTATTAGAAACGCTATTCTGCTCGATTACCCAGTTGTCGCAGCCATACAATCTATTTTACCACTTTGCGACGAAGTAGTGGTTGCAGTTGGCAATTCTGACGACGACACCATTGGGCTCATTCAAAACATCGATCCTAAGGTTAAGATCATTCAAACCACCTGGGACGACTCCCTCCGCGAAAACGGTCGTGTACTCGCAGTAGAAACCGACAAAGCGCTTGCCGCAATCAATCCTACAGCAGATTGGGCCATCTACATTCAAGGCGATGAAGTAATGCACGAAGCTGATCATCCGGCTATTCTAACGGCGATGGCTAAGTTTCAGCACGATGACGCTGTAGACGGCTTGTTATTCGACTACTTGCATTTTTATGGCTCCTACGACTACATTGGTGTTTCAAACAATTGGTACAAAAAAGAAATCCGCATCATCAAGCCGGGGCGCGGAATTTTCTCTTTTAGAGACGCACAAGGTTTTCGAAAATCCCCTGACCAAAAACTCAAAGTAGCACCTGCCAACGCGCGTGTTTTTCATTACGGCTGGGTCAAGGACCCTGTTGCTATGCAGCGCAAGCAAGAAAGTTTTCACAAACTATGGCACGACGACGCTTGGCTAGAGAAAAACATCAAAGTTGCGCCGGCCTTTGATTACGAAGATCACATTCATGAACTAGCGCGTTTTCAAGGCACTCACCCGCAGTGGATAGCAGCCAGAATCGCAGAACGTAACTGGGTTTTTCAGACAGACATCTCGCGCAACAAAAAGTCGCTTAAAAACAGGGTTAAAGACATCCTAAAAGCCATCGGGATAGACACCCATTACGCCAACTATACGCTCATTCGTTAGTTGTTGGGCGCCAAGCGAAACTTACAGTACTTAATGACGTGCCCGCGCTTACTGAAGAATTCTTCGTAATAGGTTTTGATATGGAAAATCTCTTTGGTTTGTTGGTCTAGATTTTCGGGTAAGTTGGCATATAAATCTGGGTAACATTCGAGCATTTGGTGGCCGTGTTCCTCGATTTGTTCGAGGGTGTAATCGAACAATACGTCAGAGTCGGTTTTCATGTGAATGATGCCGCCAGGTTTTAGAATTTTTTTGTAGCGCGCCGTGAAAATAGGCGAGGAGAGCCTCTTGCGTGCTTTTTGAGGTTGCGGATCAGAGAAGGTCAGCCAAATTTCATCGACCTCTCCTTCGGCAAAATAGTCCAATATGAAATCGATGCGTGTGCGCAAAAAGGCAACGTTGGTAAGTTTGGTTTCAAGTGCTTCTTTTGCGCCAATATAGATGCGGTTTCCTTTGAGGTCTACACCAATGAAATTTTGATCGGGAAACTGACGGCCCATACCTACTGCATATTCTCCTTTGCCGCAGCCGAGTTCGAGAATGATAGGGTTGTTGTTGCCAAAAACGGATGTTCTCCAGTTTCCTTTTTGCGCAAATGTTTCGCCCATAACGGGCTCGAATACGTTGTCGAATGTTTTGATGGCCGCGAAGCGCTTTAACTTATCTTTTCCCACGCCGCAAAGTTAAGAGAATCCTTGTAATTTTGCGCCATGCATTTCGTTGAACCCTTTTATAATTGGCGCGGCTATTACATCGCCGACGAAGACCCAAGCTCTCCTTTTTATGGCAGGGAATACAGCGAATTTGCATTTAGCAATACCATTTATAATTTCTATATCCATCCGCAGTGGGACGAATTTGGCTCTCCTACGCTCTTTTTAAAAGTGCTTTATGCAGACTACGACGAGCGGTATGCCATCATCGAACTCATCGGCGAATGGAACGACGCCATCGAAAACGACATCATGCTACTCAAACGCGATGTGATTGATGTGCTCATAGAAGCTGGCATCAATGCCTTTATTTTAATTGGTGAAAATGTGCTCAATTTTCATCATTCCGACGACTGCTATTACGAAGAATGGTTCGATGACGTCGAGGACGGCTGGATAGCAATGGTGAACTTCCACGATCACGTCATCCGCGAATTTGAACACGTGGGCATTGACCACTATTTTGTCATGGGCGGCGAACTCGAAGAAATTGAGTGGCGCACCTACCAACCTCAACATTTTTATCAGAAGGTTGCAGGCTTGGTGCAGAAGCGCATTGGCTAGTACTGGCTAAATACTTTATTGAGCTTGCGCAACATGCCAAACAGTAAAAGCGCAGCCAAACCTAGCAGAATAAAATTCACATAGAAAAAATTGGCTTTTTGTTCGTAGCCGTCCCACATGGAGCTCAGTACGCCGGAAAGTTTGTTACCAATAGAAGTTGCTAAAAACCAGCCGCCCATCATTAATGAGGTGAGGCGAGCTGGGCTCAGTTTTGATACCAACGAAAGTCCCATTGGGCTCAAGAAGAGTTCCCCAATTGTAATGACTGCATAAGAGCTAATGAACCACCAAGCAGATGATTTCTCAGCGCCATTATTTGAAGCATAGACCGCCCCAACCATAACGAGGCACGAAAGTGCCGAGATCAAGAGTCCAAAAGCAATTTTTGTTGGGGTCGAGGGCTCTTTGCCTTTGCGATTTAAAAAAGCAAAGAAGGCCACTACTAAAGGCGTAAGCGCGATCACCCAAAATGGATTGACACTCTGAAATAAATTGGTGTTGAAGACTTTGATGGTTGCGCCTTCTTTGGGAAGTTGATGCTTTGCCTGATTCTTGAAATAAGCAGGGTAATCAATAACCTTTTTGTCTTTTTCTATGACGCGAAACTGTTGATCAATAAACGGCACGCTATCTTTTTTGTAACTAATTTCTTCAGATAGCTTCAGGCTAGTAGTTACGGGCTCCACTACAGCGGGCACTTCGCGGTCAGTGTAGTTCATGGCCCATGTATTCATGGTAGATCCATTTTGCTTAAAAATGGCCCAAAAGGCAATGACCACCGCAAAAATCGAAAGCATGGCGCCAATTTGCGGCTTCTCAGTGGCAGGAGATTTACGGTATAAGTGGATATAAAAGAACACCACAGGTATACAGCCAAATAAAAATGCATCGGTTGATTTAGAGCCCACAAGAGGTGTCTCAAAGGTCAATGGAATGAGTCCAAAAATGATGGCAGGAAGCAATATGGTCCCTAAGATTTTGAGTAGGGGCATGTCGGTTTCACTCACGGGCTTAATTTGGTCGGCGTGCTTGTAGTGTTTGGTCCCGATGACAAAAATCAAAACGCCTATGAACATCCCGACACCAGCCGCCCAAAAGGCCGCATACCAACCGTACATGTTATAAAGGGCTGCCCCAAAGAAATTACAAACAAAAGCGCCAATATTTATTCCCATATAGAAGATGTTGTAGCCGGCATCTTTGCGCGCTTTGTAGCTTTCTTCGTTATATACATTGCCCAACAATGTGGAGATATTGGGCTTGAAAAAGCCATTTCCCAAGATGATGAGGGTCATGGAGAGGTATAAAAAATTGAGGTCTTTAATTGACATCAGGATATAGCCAAGCCCCATCAGGAGCCCGCCTATGATAATTGACTTGCGATAACCCAAAACGCGGTCAGCAAGCAAACCACCGATGAAAGGCGTGAGAAAGACAAGTGCGATAAACGTTCCATAGAGGTCGCTCGCTTGCGCTTCATTCAAACCGAAACCACGTTCTGTATCTTTTAAATACAACGTAAAAATTCCGATCATGAGGTAATAACCGAAACGCTCCCACATTTCTGATAAAAAGAGAAAGGGGAGCGCTTTTGGATGTTTTGAACCAAACATAGGTGTATTTTAAAAATTAACGGATGCCGTGCATCATGGAAAGTAATTTCTTTTGTAGCAAGAATAAGATAATTGCGGCAATACCGCCCATGAATACAAATACCATAAAGAAACTGTAAAGTGAATTTACTTTGAAGCCAAAGAATGCTTTTTCTTGCACTTTAGAATCTGTGGTAATTTGTTTGAATGCTGCATCTCTTTTTGCCTTCGCTTTGATTTTGCTAAAGTTCACAGAAGAAATTGCAACGTAATCTTGATCGCCAAAAGATTTAGGCTCAGCAAGTAATTCATCTTTCCCTTCTTTACGCTCTAGCAATTGAACTTTGCTGGATTCTTCTTGAGCAAGAACCGTTTGAACGTTTACATATTGCTCTGGATACAATTTAGAGAGCATGCCAGCGAAGTCGTTGGCCATGGCGTTACTCATGAACCAGATACCCATTAATAAAGAACCTAAGCGCAATGGCGCCAGACGCGCAACCATGGATAAGCCAATGGGTGAAAGGCAGAGTTCGCCAAGGGTATGTACGAGGTACATGCTCAATAGCCAAAACATGCTTGTTTTGGTAGAACCTTCAACGCCAGAAACACCAACGGCAATAATAAAATAACCAATTGCTAATAAGAATAAACCTACAGCTTGTTTCACTGGAGACGCGGGTTCCATGTTGCGCTTGCCTAAATAGCCCCAAAGTACAGCGAACAATGGAGCAAAGATGATGATGGCTAATGGATTCACAGATTGAAAGTAAGAGGCGGGCATTTCCCAACCAAAAATGGTGCGATCGGTTTGTTGATCAGCAAAAAGCGTTAATGAAGCGCCAGCTTGTTCAAAAGCTGACCAGAAGAAAATCACAAAGAAGGCGATAATGTAAATAACGATAATGCGCGAACGCTCAATTTTTGATAGTGAAGGGTCTGTAATGACGAATCCTGAGGCAGCAATTGAGGTTGCAAAGATGAGTGTAGAAACGAAATTGAAGCCGACTAACTGCATGAATACATACCATAATGCACCGTAAACCGCTAGCCAAAGTGCAATGCGTTGGATCGGATTAGAAGCCGTTTGTTTTTCTTCTTTGTTTTCCTCGATCGGCTTTACGTATGGCTTTGGTTTGCCACCAACAACTTCGCCGTCGGCAGATACGATATATTTATTTTTGAGTAATTCAAAAACTGCAACGCCAATGAGCATTCCGATACCTGCAGCCAAGAAGCCCCAACGGTAATCAACTTTTTCTGCAAGTGTACCACAAACAAGTGGCGAGAAAAATGCACCTAAATTGATACCCATGTAGAAAATAGAGAAGGCGCCATCTACGCGTTTATCGCCTGGCGCATACAATTGGTTAACCATTGTAGAAATATTTGGCTTGAAAAAGCCATTTCCGATGATCAAGGACAACAAACCAATATAGAAAGCGATCGAAGCAAAAGAGGTGCCAAGCGAACTTGCTGAAAAGAAAAGCATGAACTGACCAAGTGCCATAATGACGCCACCAACCAAAATTGATTTGCGATTTCCCCAATAGCGGTCAGAAATATAGCCCCCAATAAGCGGTGTAAGGTAAACAAGCCCAGTATAGTTTCCGTAGAGGCCAGAAGCGAATTCAGAATCAAATAAAAGTGCTTTGGTCATAAAAAGCATGAGGATTGCACGCATGCCGTAGTAGCTAAAACGTTCCCACATCTCCGTTACAAAGAGTAGGTAGAGCCCTTTAGGGTGTCCTTTTTGAATAGTTTGTTCCATGGTTAGTTCACATTAATTTGGCCGAATATACTAATTTTGGCGCGAAATAAAACGAAAATGACAAACTGGTTAGAACGCACCGAACTCCTGATGAGTAGCCAAAGTATGCAGCAACTCAAAGCAGCACACGTCTTGATTGTTGGTTTGGGAGGCATCGGTTCTTACGCGGCTGAGTTTATTGCCCGAGGCGGGGTGGGCCGCATGACGATCATCGACGGAGATGCTTTTGATGCAACCAATAAAAATCGACAACTGACCGCACTCGATTCCACTCTTGGGAGAAATAAGGCTGTTGTGCTTGCAGAGCGCATAAAAGAAATCAACCCAGAATGTCAGTTAACGGTTATAGAAGAGTTTGTATTGCCGGAGCGCGTTTGGCAAATTTTAAAAGAAGACCAACCAGATTACGTGATGGACTGCATTGACTCCGTGACGCCGAAACTAGAATGGATTCTCGCCTGTAAGCGCTTGAAAGTAAAAATCATTTCTCACATGGGAGCGGGTGGTAAAACCGACCCTTCACAAGTTCGCGTTGCTAACATGGAGCAACTTTCAGGTTGCAAGCTGGGCGCTCACATCAAAAAACGCATGAAGCGCAAGAATGCATCTTACCGCGGTGTGAAGGTTGTTTTTTCCACAGAAATTCAGCAGCCGCATTCTCTTAAAATGACCGATGGAACCCGATACAAAAAGAGTTTCTACGGTACGGTTAGCTATATGCCAGCACTTTTTGGCCTCATGGGCGCAGCCGAAGTTTTGCGCTACTTGGCAAAAGTCAATGCATAAATTAGTTTTATTCATGTCATTTTCATAACTTTTGGCTCTTAAACAAGCTAAAACTATGAAAAGAAACGCTTTACTCTTAATGGGTATTTTCAGTGCCCACTTGGCTTCAGCCCAGCTTTTTACGGATAATTTTGATAATTATGCTGCCGGTTCCTATTTAGGTCCTCAATCTACATCTTGGTCTACATGGACGGGTACCGAAGCCAATACATCAGATGTTACGATTACCAATAACAATGCTGCAAGCGCACCAAACTCCATTTATTTTGCTTCCACAGTGGCAGCAGGAGGCCCGCAAGATGTAATCCTTAATTTTGGACAACTCTATAACTCCGGAATTTTTACGCTTAGCGCCGATTTCTTTGTCAATAGTGGAAAAGGTGCATATTACAATATTCAAGGTGCCACAACCATCGGTAATTTATGGGCGTTAAATGTGCACATGGATGCCGGTGATTTGTCTATAGACGACGGCACTACGCCAAACCTCTGTTTGAGTACCTATCCAGAAGGCACGTGGTTCAATTTTAAAATTGAGGCCAATCTTACGCTGCATGTTTGGAAGGCCTATGTCAATAATGCTTTGGTTGGCACTTGGGTTAACGGCGTCAATTCAGTTGCGTCTGCTGACTTTTATCCACTTCAAAACAATCAGTTTTTCATGGATAACGTGAGCTTTGACCACCAAACCTACACACTTCCTGCGCTCAACGCAATGGTGTCTTCTTTAGACATGGGTGGAGATATTGCAAGTCAAGATGTGAGCCCAACAATTCATTTGATGTCAATCTCAATTACAACGGTCAAAATTATACACAAAACATTACAGGCGTCAACGTAGCGAGTATTGCAAGTTACACCGTAAATATTCCGGCATTGCAGTTGGCAGCAGGTTTAAATAACGCTGTGGTTACGATCTCAAATATCAATGGAGGCAACGACGACAACGCTGCAGATAACACACTTACACAAGAAGTTGATCCGGTTGTTCCGGCTGCTGGCAAAATTGTTGTAGGTGAAGAGGCAACAGGCACATGGTGTCAGTGGTGTCCGCGTGGTGCCGTCTTTATGGATATGTTTGCCGCTGATTATCACGGATTCTGGGCTGGAATCGCTGTTCATAACGGTGACCCGATGACCGTTACAGACTACGATGCAGGTATTGGTACACTTATCGGTGGTTATCCAAGTGCACTTGTAGACCGCGTTGGCGATGTAGACCCATCTCAAATGTCTTCAGACTTTTTTACACGATTGCAAACTGCACCGAAAGGGGTGCTGACCAATGGCGCCACTTGGGACCCCGTAACGCGCACTTTAAATGTTTCAGTGACCACAGAAATGATGCAGGTCACCACAGGAGCCTATAAAGTTGCTTGTGTGCTCACTGAAGATGGGGTTACTGGTACGGGTTCAGGATACAACCAATCCAATGCCTATGCTGGCGGTAACAATGGTGTGATGGGAGGTTTTGAAAGCTTGCCAAGCCCTGTACCAGCAGCACAAATGGTATATGACCACGTAGCTCGCGCTATTGCGCCAAGTTTTACAGGTCAAACCGGCGTCATTGCGGCCACTACAACCGTTGGCGACTCCTACACCGCAAACTTTAGCTTTACTTTGCCGTCTACCTGGGACGAAACCCAAATGCATATTGTTGGTATGCTCATAGACCCACAAGGTAAAATTGACAACGCAGGTTACACCAACATCAATGAGGCCGTTCAGAATGGTTATGTTGGTTTGAATGAACAGATTGGTGGCATTAATTTAGAGCAAATGTTAACGATTGCTCCAAACCCTGCCACGGATTTCACAAACATTGCGCTTCATATACCTACCTCTGCACCTGTTAGCGTTCGTGTACTCGATGCGAAAGGTGGTATTTTGCAAGCGCGTCAATACGGCAGCATGCAAGGTGATTTTGAAATTGGATTGAATACGGCAAAATATGCTGCAGGTCTTTATCTAATTGAACTAGAGGTGAATGGTCAGCGCATCCAAAAGAAACTAATGATTCACTAAGAATTAGAAATTTTAGTGATAGGAAAAGAGCCGCTTCTGCGGCTCTTTTTTGTTTGATCAATAAATATACTTTGTAGGAAAGCGGGTTAGTCCTAAGTTTAAGGACGCTTATTTTGAAATGACGCGAATGGTTTCTTTGACCTTAGCCGCTATTTGGCGCACTTCGGTCATGTTGCTTGCGCTGATGGTAACGTGTCCCATTTTGCGAAAAGGCTTGGTTTGGGCTTTGCCGTAAAGATGCGGATGCACGCCAGGTAACTTTAGAATTTCTTCTAGGCCATCGTAAACTACGGGGCCTTCATGGCCTTTTTCACCCACTAAATTGAGCATTGCTCCGGCGCTGTGTAGGGTTGTGTCTCCTAGCGGAAGGTTCAAAATGGCACGTAAGTGCTGCTCAAATTGGGAGCAGCGCGCTATTTCTATGGTGTGGTGGCCGCTGTTGTGCGGACGCGGCGCAATTTCATTGACGAGCAATTCACCATCTTGGGTTAAAAATAATTCGACGGCCAAAAGGCCTACCATATCGAGTTTTTCGATGATGTTGATGGCAATTTGCTTGGCTTGTGCTTCTATTTCAGAAGAAACGGCAGCAGGTGAAAACAAAAATTCAACCAGATTCGCCTCAGGGTTGAACTCGCACTCCACAAGTGGAAAACAGTTGGTTTGGCCAGCTGCATTGCGGGCTACAATAACGGATAATTCTTTGTTGAAAGGAATGCACGCTTCAAATATCGAAGGTGCAGTGAAGCTCGTATCCAATTGACTTGCTTCATGAATGATATTGACACCTTTGCCGTCGTAACCACCTGTGCGGAGTTTGTGTACTACAGGAAAACCAAAAGGGTTGCTGGTGGGGTTTGCGGAATCACAAAATACAAAAGGTGCTGTCGGGATGCCGTGGTCTAGGTAAAATTGTTTTTGGGTGCCTTTGTCTCGGATGAGTTCGAGGATATGTGGCTGCGGAAAAACTTTTACGCCCTGGCCTTCGAGCTCGCGAAGCGCGTCGGTATTGACATTTTCAATTTCGACAGTGAGCAGGTCTTTGTTTTGACCAAAGGCCATGACGGTGTGGTAGTCGGTGAGTGATCCTTGTTGAAAGCTATATGCAATTTGCGCGCATGGAGCAGCTGGATCGGGGTCGAGCATGTGCAATTGAATGTCCAAACTATTGGCTGCCTGGATGAGCATGCGCCCTAACTGACCACCGCCGAGCACGCCAATTTGTAGTTCCCTACCGTACCATGTTTTTGTCATGGCGCAAAGATACGTTTAAAATTGTACCTTTGTACTACGATGCGTACAGCGGTTCACATACACGACCTTTCTTTCGCGCCCTTCATTTCGGAAACGACAATACAAACGCGCATTAAAGAATTAGCTGCTCAGTTAGACACTGATTACGCAGGCAAACAGCCTATTTTCTTAGCTGTTCTGAACGGTGCCTTTATGTTTGCTGCCGATCTCTTCAAGCAACTCGAATGTCAGCCAGAACTCTCGTTTGTTAAAGTGAGTTCCTATGTGGGCACACAATCGAGCGGAAGGGTAGACGAACTCATCGGCTTGCAAACGGCGCTCAAAGACCGCAATGTGGTGGTCATCGAAGACATCCTCGACACCGGTATCACCATGGATAAAATATTTACGCTGCTTCAATCCGAGCAGCCAGCTTCGCTAGAAGTTTGTGCACTTTTACTGAAGCCTGAATCTTACAAAGGCAAACATCAACCTAAATACATAGGCTTTGAGATCGAAGATCGTTTTGTGGTCGGTTATGGCCTAGACTACAAAGAACTCGGTCGCGAACTCCCTGCCGTTTATCAATTAATCAATTAGATATGTTAAATATTGTACTTTTTGGCCCTCCAGGAGCAGGTAAAGGAACCCAATCCGAAAGACTCATCGAAAAATATGGTCTTGTGCATTTATCAACCGGCGATGTCTTTCGCGCCAATATCAAAGGCGAAACAGATTTAGGCAAACTCGCCAAAAGTTACATGGATGCGGGTCAGCTCGTACCAGATGAGGTAACGATCAATATGCTGCGCTCAGAGGTCGTGAAGCACGCTGCGCCCAAGGGCTTCATTTTTGACGGTTTTCCGCGTACCAACGCACAAGCACAAGCGCTCGACGAATTTTTGGCAAGCCTTGATACCAGCATCTCGTTAATGGTGGCATTAGAAGTAGAAGAAAACGAACTCAAGTCGCGTTTGCTCAAAAGAGCAGAAGTATCTGGTCGTCCTGACGACGCAGATCCAGCGGTTATAGAAAAACGCATCGCTGTTTACAACCAAGAAACAGCGCCGGTAAAAGATTTTTACCAAGCACAACATAAATTTGTTGCCATCGATGGCATTGGCAGCATCGACGAAATCACACAACGACTATTCTCTGCCATAGACACCAACCACTAAATGGCTTCAGACAACTTTGTTGATTACGTAAAAATTCACTGTACTTCCGGAAACGGGGGCGGTGGCTCTACACATTTCCGTCGCGAAAAATACATCCCTAAAGGAGGTCCCGACGGTGGTGATGGCGGCCGAGGTGGACACGTTATTTTGCGTGGCAACAAACAACTCTGGACGCTTTTGCACCTCAAATTCCAAAAGCACATCAAGGCGGGCCATGGTGCGCATGGTGCTGGCAATCTCAAAACAGGATCACAAGGTCAAGACGTTTACATAGACGTTCCTCTAGGTACCTTAGCCAAAGATGGTGAAACAGGCGAAGTCCTTTTTGAAATCACAGAAGAGGGCGAAGAGCGCATCATTCAACGCGGAGGAAGAGGTGGTTTAGGTAACAATCATTTTAAGTCTCCGACCAACCAAACGCCACGCTACGCACAGCCTGGTGAAGAAGGTTTAGAGGGCTGGAAAATCCTCGAGCTCAAGATTTTGGCCGATGTTGGTTTGGTTGGCTTTCCGAATGCTGGCAAAAGTACCTTGCTTTCGGTCTTGTCTGCGGCTAAGCCAGAAATTGGCGACTATCCATTTACGACTTTACGCCCAAATCTCGGTATTGTTTCTTACCGCGATTTTCGTTCGTTCGTCATGGCCGATATTCCTGGTATTATCGAAGGCGCCCATGCCGGCAAAGGCTTAGGCTTGCGTTTCTTGCGCCATATTGAGCGCAACTCTCTGCTGCTCTTCATGATCCCGGCCGATACCGACAACATTCAAAACGAGTACAACATTCTCTTGAATGAGCTCAAGCAATACAATCCTGAACTCTTGCACAAAGAAAGACTGTTGGCTATTACCAAGTCCGATATGCTCGACGACGAACTCAAAGCAGATATCGCCAAAGACCTACCCAACATTCCTTATTTATTTATCTCATCTGTGGCCCAACAGGGGCTTACCGAACTCAAAGATTTGATCTGGAAGCATTTGAATCATGATTGAATTTTTGCTGCGTTTGGATTCAGGTTTGTTGTTGCGCATCAATGGCATGCATGCACCATGGCTTGACCAAATCATGTGGACCTTATCTTCTAAATGGATCAATCTACCGCTGGCTTTGCTGATTCTTTGGCTCCTCAAAAGTCAATTTTCTTGGAAAAAAACGGGTCTTATTTTTTTACTGACCATCGTGGTGATTGCTTTTACCGATATCGTTTCCACGCAGTTATTCAAGGATTTTTTTGAGCGCCTACGCCCATCCCATGACCCCGTTTTACATCATTACTTGCATTTTTACATGATAAGCCCTGACAATCCATATTTAGGTGGGCGTTTTGGTTTTGTGTCGTCTCATGCGGCTAATTTAGCGGCAATGTTGGTATTTATCTTTCCTTACCTGAAGTCTAATCGCTTCATTATTTACGCATTAGCACTATATGTGTTTTTAGTGAGCTATAGCCGCGTTTATCTTGGAGTCCATTATCCAACAGACGTATTGTGTGGCGCATTGCTCGGCGCAACTATTGCTTGGCTTTTAAGGCGATATCTGTTTGCGAAAATCATAGAAAAATGGGCTTGAAAACAATGTTTTTGGTTTTTGTAGGCGGTGGGCTTGGAAGCCTTTTGCGTTGGTTTTTGTCAAGAGTCATGCCCCTTGATAAAACTGTTTTTCCGTGGTCAACCTTACTGAGTAATTTATTGGCTTCTCTGCTGTTGGCTATTTTAATTTTTCAATTCAAAGCGCATCCGAGGTGGCCCGGGATTCAACCATTACTTGTGGTTGGGTTCTGTGGAGGGCTTTCCACCTTTAGTACCTTTTCTTATGAGAATTTTCAGCTCTTACAGCAAGGGCAACTGACCTTGTTTTGGCTCAATGTCCTTTTTTCTTTTGGTATTGGCCTGCTTGGCTTTTGGTTTTTGTCTCGTATTTGAAGGACGAACCAATGTCTGAATTATTTTTTGCCCTTCGCTTTTTCCTTTATCGCTTTTGCGGATATCCCATAAAAATTTACGTTCCTCTTTTCTTGAATCTTTCGGATCCACAATAGGAAAAGGGTAGTCTCGCCCTAATTGAAATTGATAGAGGCTCATGTCCATCTCCGTCATTTTCCAGGGTTCATGAATAAATGCCAGCGGAAGCGCAGCAAGTTCCGGGACCCATTGTTTGATAAACACGGCATCGGGATCGTGTTTGTAGCTGTTGTGAATCGGATTGTAGACCCGAATGGTATTTACACCAGTTGTACCGGCTTGCATCTGAAATTGAGGATAGTGAATGCCAGGTTCAAAATCCAGGAACAAATTCGCTAGATGATTTACGCCGTCTTTCCAGTCTTGAACTAAATTGTGGCAGAAAAAGGAAACGAGCATGGCGCGCATGCGAAAATTGATCCAACCTGTTTCTTGTAAGCAGCGCATATTGGCGTCGACCAACGGATAGCCTGTTTGCCCGTTTTTCCAGGCATCGATATAATCTTGGTTGGTGGGGTAAGACACCCCTTCATAGGCTTTGTTAATACAATGTGTTGCATAGGTGCAGTCTGTCTCAAACTTTTGGATAAAATGACAATGCCAATGCAGCCGAGTGAGGAATGCGTCGTAATTGTGTTTGCCAGTACCATTTTTCAGATAACCAGAGGTAGCTCTGACTACTTGCCTGATCGAGAGGTTTCCCCAGGCAAAAAAAGGGGAGAGCCTACTGCAGCTTTTTCTGCTCAATGCGGGCTTGGAAATGCCTTTTTGGTAATTGACAACGCGCTGACTCAAAAAATCTTGTAGGTAGCGCGCTGCATATTTCGGGCCTGCTTTTTGAAACGGAGTTGGATACGCAGCTAGCGCATCGGTTAAAGCTTGGGGTAGTTTAAATTGGTTTTCCCAAAGAACTGTGGGTCTTGATAAATTGGGCTCAAAGCGGAGTTCCGGGCTATTCACGTAGGCAAACCAAGATTTGTCCCAGTTTTTTCTGTTTTTGAGGCCTCGAATGATGCCGTCGCGCTGAAATTCAGTCCAATCTATGTTGTGCTGCCGAAAATAGGAAAGCAAAGCGCGGTCTCGGGCAAAGGTTCTGGGCGGGCCTGATTCTTGATAACTCCAAACTTTTTTGAGTTGAAAATTTTCATTCAAA
Organism: Bacteroidota bacterium; assembly: GCA_041191505.1. GTDB lineage: Bacteria > Bacteroidota > Bacteroidia > Flavobacteriales_D > Crocinitomicaceae > UBA952. Next base: position 80,495 of record JBEEOT010000015.1, read on the forward strand.
TCTTCAAAAACGCGGTCTGCTTCTCCAAAACAAAGCTGAATTTTTCTACCTAATGGCGCTAATTCCTCGTTGATTTGCACCAGAGATGCGTACTGAAATTGCCAATGACGCAGCGCATTTTCTGGTGCTTTTAATTCGGAGGGCTCTAATATCCAAATATAAACCAGTGGCAGTGGGCTTTGCTCAGCTGCACATAGGGCAGCGTGGTCTTCGAGACGGAGGTCGCGCTTGAACCAAACAACGCCAACATCAGTTTTCATGCTGTAGGTGTTTGCGCACTTTCTTCCAGAAATTGAAGAAAGACCCTGGCTGCTGGGTGTAATTGCTTAACAACCAGTCTCTCGGATCTAAACAGATGCCGTAATGGTTTACGAGCGGATGTTCTTTGCTAAAGGTTTGTTCTAGCAATATGTGTGCTTTGAAATCTGTCCAGGTTCCGATGACAATTTGCAGGCCGCTGAGGTTTTTTTGGGCTAAATCATTGATCCAAGTAAAAACTTTTTGGCTAAATGGGTAGTCTTGCCAGTTGTCGAGGTCCCAGAATAAAATTTTATTGGCTGTTTCGTTGGCTCTCCATTCCGGATCAAGATGGTATGGCGTATAGATAAAAGTAGGTAACTTGGGGTCAAGAGATGGGGCCAAAGAGAGGTCCGGGATGAAGTCGTAGGAGGGGTTGGTCCAAGTACAAGGAATTTGCAAGGTTGGAAGCTGCTCATAGGAGGTATCTAATGAGCTGCCTTTTTGAGTTGAACCTGTGTATTTATTGATGTTCTCTTGATTGGCGTAATAGACTTTAGGCGCGTTGGCACCACAGACCCATTGCCAACTCAAATGATTGCTTGCAGCGTCGGCGTCGCAAAGTTGAGCGAAAAGCCATTTGGCTGCCGTGCGCCAATGACATCCGTAATGATTACAAACGAGCGCAGCTAGATACATGCGCAGGTGATTGTGCATGTAGCCAGTATTTTTCAATTCCAAAAGCGCCTGATCAATTGCATGAAATCCAGTATTTGCACTTAGCATTTCTTGTGGCAGTTGCGCTTCATTTTGCACATAAAATTGACTTGTACGGAGTTCTAATTGTGGGTTGTGAAATTGCCAAATGCGCTGAGCGTGGTCTCGCCAACAGAGTTCCATGACAAACGCATCCATTTGATCTAAAGAAAATCCGCGTTTGCGAAGCCGTTCAAATATTTGCCTTGTAGAGATGACGCCGCGCGACAAATAGGGAGATAGCCTTGAAACGCCTCCGTTTTGATAGTTTCGGGTCTTTCCGTAATGAATGGGGTCAAAGCGATCGATGAGCTCGTAAGATCCAGGAGGCATTCGAACTCAAAAGAAAGGCTGCCATGCGGGCGATATCTTCAGGCTCTCCAACACGCTTCAATGGATGTCTTGAGGCATTAGCTTCTTTTTTAGCATCTGAATTCAGTAGATTTTCTGCCAAAGGAGTGTTAGTTAAGGATGGCGCAATAGCGTTGACGCGAATTTTGGGCGCAAGCTCGGCTGCAAGTGCACGCGTAAGCCCTTCAAGTGCTCCTTTCGAAGAAGAGACCAACGAATGAAAAGGCAAGCCTTGCTGTACGGCAACTGTTGAGAAAAAAAGTACTGCGGCTTGTTCGCTTTTTTTAAGCGAGGGAAGGGCGGCTTGAAGTGTTTGTATGGCACCGCCTACTTGTAATTGGTAGTCGGAAAGAAAGTCACTAGCAGCAAAGCGATTGAAGGGTTTGAGTGCAATGTTGCCAGGGCAGTAAACAAAACCATCTAAGACATCTGGGAATGCAATTGGAGAGGGTTCCATGACTTGATAAGAGACCCAAGTTAAGTTGGGGTGCTCGTAAGGTGGCGTTGTATTTGCATAAGTTGCAAGAACCTCGTGTCCTTCTTCGGTGAGTTGTTTGGCTAAGGCTAAACCAATGCCTTTAGATGCGCCAATAATGGCATATTTTTTTGTTTCCATGAAAGTGTAACAAATTAGTATTACCTTGGTTTACAATTCGCAAATAAATCCTCATGAATTTTTTCAAAGCTCATTTTTCAACCCTCTTGATTGCGGCCGCCGTCATCATAACCGGACTCATTCTCGGCAAGGCATACATGTCGAAAGGCAAGCCAGACGACACCGTTTCGGTCATCGGCTTGGGAGAAGAATCTTTTGATTCTGACCTGATTGTGTGGCGCGCGTCTTTTTCTCGCCGCAGCATGGAGCTCAAAGATGCTTATGCCCAACTCAATGCCGATATCCGAAAAGTAAAGGCTTACCTGAAGTCTCGCGGCATTTCAGACGACGAAATGGTCTTTGAAGCCGCAGATATAACCAAAGAATGGAGTAACATCTACGATGACGAAGGCAATATTCGTCAGACAATCTTTGATGGCTACTCACTCAATCAGAGTGTGAAGGTCAGTTCGAAAAAAGTAAATGTGGTAGAGCAAACTTCTCGACAGGTGTCTCAATTGATAGATGCGGGCATCGAACTCAACTCTGATGCGCCAGAATATTATTATACCAAATTGGCTCAATTGAAACTCAAAATGATTGAGGCAGCTACCAAAGATGCACATGAGCGCGCTGCTAAAATTGCCGAAAACGGAGGAGGTAGCTTGGGTAAACTTATGTATGCCGATATGGGGGTTTTTCAGATAACCGCCGAAAACTCATCTGAGGAATATGAATGGGGAGGGAGTTTCAATACGAGCTCGCGCCGCAAAACGGCAAGCGTTACCATTCGTTTGAAATACGAAATCGACTAGACAAATAATTGTTTGTCGAGTTGCAGCCATTCTAAAGTGGCATTGCAGAGAATGTCTTCCTTGACATCCGCACTGAGGTTGCTCTCTTCAATGAACTTACCAATTTCTAGATCTCCGAGCGGAAACGGATAATCACTACCCAAGCAAACGCGCTTAGACCCTTGCATTTTAAGGATGTATTCCAGCGCATCGATGTCGTGGGTAATGCTGTCTACCCAGAATTTGCCAAGATAGGTACGTGGATTGTGTGGGTTGTCTATGGCCACTAGATCGGGTCGGCAATTGAAACCGTGCTCGATGCGTCCGAGCGTTGGCAGAAATGAGCCTCCGGCATGTGAAAAACAAACGCGCAAGTCTGGCAGGCGCTCCAAGACACCACCAAAGATCAAGGAACAAGCAGCTCTAGACGTTTCAGCAGGCATGCCTACTAACCAAGGCAGCCAGTATTTTTTCATGCTGTCAAAACCCATCATTTGCCATGGATGAATCATTACTGCCATGCCAAGGCGTGTACAAGCTTCAAAAATTGGAAAGTACTTTTCTTCGCTGAGGTTTTCATCGTTGATGTTCGATCCAATTTGGATCCCGACGTGTCCAATTGATTTGGCGCGCTCGAGTTCTGAGATCGCCGCTTCTGGATCTTGCATTGGGATGGTGGCGAGGCCAATATAATTTTTAGGGTAGCGCGCTACCAATTCTGCAATGTGATCGTTGAGAAAGCGCGAGAGCTCTAGCGCATCGGCAGTTTTAGCCCAGTAGGAGAACATAACGGGTATGGTGCAGACCACCTGAACTTGTGTGTGGTATGCTTTGTATTCTTCGATGCGCATTGGCGCGTCCCAGCAGTTTTCGACGACGCGTCTAAAGAATTGCCCGCCTTGCATCATGTTGGCGCTGCCATCGGCATTGGGCTCTAAGTGGATAAACTTGCCATAACCAAATTTTTGTGTCCAGTTGGGCATGGTTTGTGGCAAGATATGGGTGTGCATGTCGATCTTCAGCATGGGACTTTTTTTAGCGTTACGAAGATACAAAAAAGCTTAGAGCGGAAGCTCCATGATGTAGTCATCCATGACAAAACCATTGCCTATATCGAAAACGGCTTCTTCTCTTACTAGGAAACCCAAATTGAGATAAAAGTTTTTGGCGCTGTTTGCTTTGTTGACTTGCAAGAAGATGGCTTGGCAGTTGGTCTCGGTTGCGCGGTCCGTTGCCTTTTTAACGAGCGCTCTACCTATCCCTTTTCCTTGGAATTCATGGAGCACGTATAGTTTGTTGATTTTCAATTCGCGATTCTTGTTTAATTGGGTATTTTGAACCCATTCTATGGCAAGAAAACCGATGTCCCTACCTGCTGACGAAAGAATATAAAATTCGTGTCCTTGCGCTTGTTGTTGGCGAAGGGTTTCAAAGCTGTACATCCAGTCGAGCATGAATGTGATTTGCTCCGGACTAATAATGCCGGAATACGTTGCTGGCCATATTTGCCGCGCCAAATTTTCAAGAATGTGAAGTTCGTCGGGTTGAGCGAGTCGGATGTGCATTGACCTTTTTGGTATTGCTTTTTAGATTTTCACAAAAGGGGCTTGCTGAATGCGGCCATTTTGATGCAAACGCACGTAGTAAGTACCGGAAGGTAAGTCTTGGACCGTCATTTTTCCGTTTTCGATGGCTACCCAATAGCGTTTGCCGTCTAGGCTCACTATTTCGGCAAAATCAGGCAATTCGACAATCGTGAAATGCAAGTAATGCTGAACGGGGTTAGGGTAGACTGACCATTCTAAAATGGGCGTGCTCTCAAGCGTTCCGAGGGTTTGTACGGCTAGTTGAACTGCGGCATAAGCATTGATTTTACCCGCGCCCCATTGTGGGCTTCCGCCTGCTGGTATTGTGCCGGTGTAGTTGTCTTGACGCGCTGTTTGCATGATGATTTCTTTGACTTGGGCAGCTGACAAATAGGGGTTCGCCTCGAGCATAAGTGCAACTACACCTGCTATCATTGGAGAGGCCATTGAAGTGCCTGAAAATTTAGCAAAGCGATAAGTGGTATTGTTGAAATCGGTGGTGGCTACACTTGTGTAAGAGCCATCTGTAAAAGAGGAAATAGCCGAGGCAATGGCGACGCCGGGTGCGGAAATATCGGGTTTCATGGCGCCGTCGTAGCGGGGACCTTTGCTAGAGAAAGAGGCGAGTGCACCACCAACCAATGAACCAGAACTGGTGGCGTATTGGGTTGCATAGGCGCCAACGCTAATGACGTCGTCTGCACAAGAAGGTTCGCTAATTCCGTTTTGGTTGTCACCGGAGGTGGTTCCGGTTCCTGCTGCTAAAAAGGCCATACCCCAATTGCCAACATCGTTGCTGAGTTCGGTAACGTTCCAGTAATGCACAGTTCCGCTATTGGCTTCTGATTTGAGTTGAATGCGAAGGCTCGTGTTGGTGTTTTTGACGCGCAGGCGCATTTGGGGTTTGCCATTCAGAGGATGCGCAGCATCTGCGGAGATGTTGTACCAGATGGTATCTTGGTTGACCACTAAAAAGGTGTCGATGTAAGTGTTGGTAGTCGCGGTATTGTAAAATGGGCTCTCGGTTAATACGACATTCGAGCTGTTTGTGACAATCAGGCCATTTGAAAAACTCTGACCAACCTCGCCCCAAGCATGAATGCTTTGCCCCCACATATTTGGATTGGCAGCATAGTCGTAGAATTCTATTCTGGATTTGAGTTGGTCGTTGTTAAAGGTTTTTTTGAGGTGAAAATTGACATTGCCGTTGTTGCCACCAGAGTTGACAAACACCACGCCTAAATTGCTAAAAGCAGTGATGGCTTGGCTTAGGATGGAACTGCCGTCGAGTGTTCCGAAATGATAAAGGCCCCAGCTCATGTTGATCACGAGGCGTTTGTCTGCGGCTAAGGCTTTTTGATACATCCATTGCCAGGCGTCGAGAACAGCACCTTCGTCAACTAAGAAAGTAACAAACAAAAATTGTGCTTCGTAGGCTACCCCGCGGTAAGGGGTGTTGGCTCCGGCGCCACCAGCGATTCCGGCTACGTGTGTGCCGTGCGTTCCGTAGCTGTAGATGTTGGCGGTGTCTCCGCCTGCATTGAGTAGGCTAGGGGTGTCGGTGTATTCGGTGCCGTAATTGAACCCGTTTGGAGCGGGGCCGCTGGTTTTGAATTGGTCCCAGGCGGCATAGATGCGGTGTTGTTGTAAAAGCGTGTCGTAAAATACCGGATGCGTGTAATCAAAACCCCAGTCGGTGACGCCAATGAACACGTCTTTACCAGCGTAGCCTTGCGGTAAGCCAATACCTGCATGAACGGAATCGGCGTGAAGGTCTTTGATGGCCTTATCGAGGTTAGGATTGATGCGACCGGCGATTTCTAAATATTGAAGCCCGTTTAGGTTTTGGAGCGCGCCTAATTTTTGGAGCGGAACCTTTAGTGAAATAAGACCGGCAATTGGTTTTTGAAATAAAATGCGCTGCCACTGGAGTTCTTCTGGTTTGAACGCTGCATTACAGCGACCAAGCATGGAAAGATACCAGCGGCCATCTAGGTTGTAAATCGGATAGCTCGATTGCAGATGCTTCGAGACTTCTCCGTTGCTGCGCAGCAGTTCACTTTGTATTTGTTGGATTTCTTGACGGTCTGCTTGGCTCATGAGTGGAGCAGACCACAATTGAAAAGCATTCAGGGTAAAAAATAAAGCAAAAATGAGCAGCAAACGAGTCATCCTCAAATATAAGGAAAAACGCGAATTTAACGGGTGCTGAAAAGGGATTTTTTTGGCTTTCTGACTTTTTGAAGCTGTTGGTAGTGGTCGTCTGTGGCGCGTTTTCCTATTGGGCAGATCAAGACACTGTGAAGGCCATCTTTCTGCAGTTCTAGTAGGGAATCTAAAGCGGCGGCGTCAAAGCCTTCCATTGGGGTGGCATCGAGTTCAAGCAAAGCACATGAGGTGAGTAATTGCCCGAGTGCAATGTAGGCTTGTTTGCTATTCCAGACCTTAACATCTGTTGCAGCTTTCTGGCCAATTGCAGTATGCAAATGATTTCTGAAGCCCTTGATCTGTTCTTCGCTCATACCTCTGGTGTCGCGCATGAGGTCTGCGTGCTGATCTAAATCGGTGCTGCTGAGTTCGTTTTTGGCGCAAATAATGAGTACCGCAGCAGCATCGCAGATTTGTTGCTGATTCCAGGCAATCGTTTTGATTTGTTCGCGCAACGCGCTTTCTTTGATCCAGATAAAATGCAGTGGTTGTAAGCCATAGCTACTAGGCGTGAGTTGCAGCGCATCTTCGAGTGCTTCGAGGTCTGCAGTTTCTAGTTGAAATTCCGGATCGTATTTTTTGGTGGCATAGCGCCAGTTGAGTGCTTGAAGGAGTTGGTTTTTCATTTTTTTAGTTCATTGGTACTTCTATGACAAGTATTTTGCTGTTTTGTTCCATCTGGATATCTATTTGAGCGATTTCAGAAATGCCAATGGCATCTCGGTGTTCCAATTTTAGATCGCCGATTTGTATCGCTCCCTCAATCACCATTACGTAAATGCCATTGTTGGCTCCTTTCATGGCATAATTTGCAGTAGTTTCGGCGTTAAATTCACCCATTGAAATCCAGGCGTCTTGGTGAATCCAGGTATCCAGACCGCTGTTCTGTGGGCCAACGAGTGCGGTGAAGACATCTGTTGCTAAGTTGTATTTTCTTTGTGCATAACGCGGCGTCACTTGTTTTTGATTGGGAAAAATCCAGATTTGAAACAAGTTGAGTTCTTGGTCGTGATTCGGATTGAACTCACTGTGGTAAATACCTGTTCCGGCAGACATCACTTGTACTTCGCCTGCTTCAATGATTTCGCTAAAACCCATGCTGTCTTGATGTTTGATAGCGCCACTCAACGGAATGGTAATGATTTCCATGTTGTCGTGAGGATGCTTTCCAAAGCCCATGCCTCCAGCCACAATATCATCGTTAAGCACGCGTAGCATTCCAAAATGAATGCGCTCTGGGTTGTACCAAGATGCAAAACTAAAAGAATGCTTGGCGTTGAGCCAGCCGTGGTCTGCATGACCTCTTGTTTCCGCTGCGTGGAATGTTGTTTTCATGTTCTTTTTTTTGCAAAGTAAGGAATAGCACTATGCTTAATTCAATAACACATGTTAATTCTTTTTGTTGGGAGTTGTTGGTCATTGCTAGAAATTGTGCAATTTCGTTACATGGTATTAAGTCGCTTCTGGCTGGTCATTTTCATCAGCTCTATTCTTTTTGTGCTCTTCGCCGTTTTTTCGGGTCAGTTTTACAGCATTGATTATGTCCTAAATGGCAAAAAGGACGATCCAATCCTCATCAAAGAAACCTATAAATGGAAATTACCTTCTTCCTATGTAGAGCTCATGGCTCGCGCCGACAACAATACCCTCATTTTGGATAAAAATCCTGCGGACCCAGACACCACTTATGTCATGAAAGAAAAGACCGTAATGGTTTATTCTGGCGTTCAAAAATCCGACGGTTTATTGGTTACCGCTAAAAACAGTTTGTTTGAGCTTATTTTGCCACTCATGGCATACCTCGCCTTTTTTGCAGGCATCATGCAATTGCTCATCGATTCTGGCGCCACAGAAAGGTTAGCCAAGCGGCTCAGCCCTTTCTTTTCTAAAGTATTTCCGCAGGTACCTTCAGGGCATCCGTCAATTACCTACATGACCATGAACTTCTCAGCAAATTTCCTAGGTCTAGACTCCGCTGCAACTCCTTTTGGCCTGAAAGCTATGGAGAGTTTACAAGAGCTCAATACCGATAAGGAAAAGGCTTCTGATGCGCAAATCATGTTCCTCTGCTTACATGCTGCTGGGCTCACGCTGATTCCTACTTCTATTATTGGATACCGCGCGGCTGCAAACGCTGCAAACCCCGCCGACGTCATGCTTCCGTGCATCATCACTTCATTTATTGGCACCTTGGCTGCTTTCTTCATAGTGGGGCTGCGTCAACGCATTTCCTTTAGAAGCGGTTTGCTTTTAGGGGTTATCATGGGCATTATCGGCGCTATTTTCGGTTTGTTATTTTATGTAGGTTCTCTGAATTTGGTCGAGAAAAATTATTTCACAGGTAACTTTTCTGGTATTTTATTGTTTTCCATTATCGTGTTGACACTCCTTTTTGCCTTTAAAAATGAAAAGCGTTTCAAAGAAAAAGAAACGACGGTCTTTGATGCTTTTGTCGAGGGCGCGCGCTCTGGCTTAGATACTGGCGTTAAAATCTTTCCTTATGTGCTCGGTATGCTAGTAGCTATCTCCGTTTTTAGAAACTCCGGACTCTTCGAGCTGATTGCGGGCGGTATTTCAGAAGCATTCCGCTTCGTAGGGGTAAGTAAAGAGATCACTGATTCTTTACCTGTGGCCTTGCTGCGTCCGTTTAGCAGTTCTGGTTCGCGTGGCTTCATGCTCGATGCCATGAATCAGTTTGGCCCGGATAGCTTGGCAGGTCGTTTGTCTTCTATTTTTCAGTGTTCGGCAGAAACTACTTTTTATGTAATTGCCGTTTATTTTGGCTCCATTCAAGTGCGCAACACGCGTTATACGCTGGGTACCATGCTATTGGTTGATTTGATCTGTGTACTCACTGCCATTGGCGTGGCACTTTGGTTCTTCTAACATGAAAGAGAACGCGCTCGCATATCCATCATTGGTAATCCTCGCATGGGCAAAGGCCATTGAGGGTCATGCTAATTTGCAGAACTGGTTACAAGAGAACGGCTACATCGAACTTTGGATGGCAGCTCAAGCTATTCGCCTTCACGACCCAGCTAGACAATGGTTATTGCAAAATGGCTATCCTGAAATCATGGCTTTGATCAGTGCAGCAGAAGGTGATGAAAAAGCTCAGAAATGGTTACAGCAATTTGGTTATGACGTGTTGTATCATATCGCTATGGCTGTAGAGCACGAACAAGAAAGCTGGTTTTGGCTCAGAAAGCACAGCACGCCAGAATTGATCATGTTAGCCAAGTCAATTCAAGTCATTAAGGATCGCATTGAGGAAAACCACAATGACGTCCATGCTATTCACAAGGATTTATAAAACGAAAGCCTTCGCTTAGAGCAACATGGCAGCGGGCTGCTCCATGTAAGTTTTGAAGGTTTGTAAGAATGCTGCGCCTGAGGCACCGTCTACGACGCGATGGTCGCAAGAAAGTGTCACTTTCATGACGTTGCCCGGTACAACCTGACCGTTCTTTACAACAGGTACTTCTTTGATCCCGCCAATTGCCAAAATACAAGCATCTGGTGGATTCACAATTGCAGTAAACGACTCTATGCCAAACATACCGAGGTTAGAGATGGTGAAAGTATTGCCTTCCCAATCGCTAGGTTGCAGTTTTTTGTCTTTGGCCTTTTGAGCGTAGTCGCGTACTTCAGCAGAAATTTGCGTGAGGCCTTTGCCGTCGGCAAAACGAACAACTGGTACCAAAAGACCATCTTCTACAGCTACTGCAACGCCGATATTGACGTGCTCGTTGCGGCGAATGAAGTCGCCCATCCAGGCGCTATTCACGGCTGGGTGTTTGCGCAAAGCCATCGCTACCGCTTTGATGACCATGTCGTTGAAGGATACTTTTACGCCATCGATGCTATTGAGGCCTTTGCGCGTTGCGATTGCGGCATCCATGTCGATATCGAGGGTAAGGTAGAAGTGAGGTGCAGTGAATTTGCTTTCTGCCAAACGACGCGCAATTGTTTTGCGCATTTGAGAAATTGGTTCGTCTGTGAAAGAAACTGTTCCTGCAGGTGCAGCTGTGTAGGCAGGTGCATTGGCTGCTGGTGTGTAAGGTACATAATGATCGACATCGCGTTTCACGATGCGGCCGTTTTCGCCGGTTCCGCCTACTGCTTGGATGTCGATACCACGCTCAGCTGCCAATTTTTTAGCAAGCGGCGAGGCAAAAACGCGATCTGAGTTGGTAGCTACAGGCGCTGGTGCAGGCGCAGCAACTGGTGCGGCTACAGGCGCCGGGTTTGGTGTGCTTGCAGCAACGGGTGCTGGCGCTGGAGTTGTTGCTGGCGCTGGAGTTTCGGCGGCTGTGCTTGCTCCGGGAGCCCCGGCAGCAGCATTTGCGAGCACGGCAGTGATGTCTTCACCGGCTTGACCAATAATGGCCAAAACACTGTTTACAGGAGCAGCCTTGCCGGTCTCTACGCCGATGTGTAACAATACGCCATCATAAAAAGACTCAAATTCCATGGTGGCTTTGTCTGTTTCGATTTCTGCGAGTACTTCGCCAGATTGAACAGCATCACCAACTTTTTTATTCCAGGCGGCAACAACACCTTCTGTCATGGTGTCGCTTAATTTGGGCATGTAAACTACTTCAGCCATGTCTTTTTATTTCGGTTTTTAGTATTCTTTGATGTAAGGATAATCAGCTTGCGTGTAGACGTCTTCGTAGAGCTCATGCGCTTCTGGGTAAGGTGAATTTTCAGCGAAAGTCACTGATTCTTCTACTTCTTTTTTCACCCAAGCATCGATGTCAGAAAGTTCTTTCTCTGAAAGCCATTTTTGAGTTTTGATGATGCGCAAGCAGTGCTCAATTGGATCTTGTTCCATCCATTCGGCAACTTCGTCTTTGGTGCGGTATTTTTGAGGGTCAGACATTGAATGCCCTTTGTAGCGATACGTGCGGATATCGAGAAGGGTAGGGCCTTCGCCATTGCGGGCGCGGGTTGCTGCTTCTTCAATAGCTTCGTGTACGGATTCAGGGCGCATACCGTTGACGATTTTAGAAGGCATTCCGTAAGAAAGGCCAATCTGAGAAAGGTCAGTGACGTTGGTGGTGCGCTCCACTGAGGTTCCCATTGCGTAGTTGTTGTTTTCAATGATGAAGATCACTGGGATTTTCCAGTTCATGGCCATATTGAAAGTTTCGTGGAGCATTCCTTGACGCACAGCGCCATCGCCCATAGAAACAAAAGCAACGTTTTTAGTGCCTTTGTACATTTCTGCAAAAGCAACGCCGGCACCCATACCAATTTGGGCACCAACAATACCATGGCCACCCATGAAGTTCACTTCTTTATCGAAAAAGTGCATTGAGCCTCCCTTTCCTTTTGAACAACCAGTGGTGCGTCCGTAGAGCTCGGCCATCAGGACACGTGGGTCTGTACCAAGTGCAATTGGGTGTGCGTGGTCGCGGTAGGCAGTCATGTGTTTGTCGTCGGGTTGGCAAGCACTTGCCGTACCTACTACAATGGCTTCTTGTCCAATATAAAGGTGGCAGAATCCGCCAAATTTTTGCTGAATGTAAAGCTGACCTGTTTTGTCTTCAAATTTGCGGATCAAGAGCATGTCTTTGTACCACTTGACATAGGTTTCTTTTGAAAATTTAGGCTTCTCTGAACTTTTAACGGCTTTTGCGCACATAACTTCTGTTTTTATCGGTCACAAATATACAAATGATTCACAAACAATGTTCAAAATGTCAATTTTACACTAAGTCTTATCCGAATTAAATTTCTCGCTTTAAATAGGGCTTCAATTGACGCAATGGCATACTAAAGGTAATGACGCCATTGGCAAAATTACTGACTTCGTAAGGGTTGTAAATAAAGGTGATTTTACCTTCACTGATTTCGAAGTTGTCAGGTAAAACAAATCCCTTTTCAAACCAATAATCAGTTTCCGAGAAAGGTTTAGTAGCGCTGATCCCTACTGATCGGCGAAAAGCAGCTTCTGCCATTTGTAGGAATTTGGGGTCGTTGCGAATAAAATCAGCGCGTTTTAGAATTTTCCCATTTTTTTTATCGAAATGCGTGACACCGATGCCATACATGCCATGAGCCCCACCTGTGTACATACTCGATTGATTTGTGACACTTGCAAAACCAGCATGTGAAGCATCTATTTCATAAGTATCTTCTATATTCCACACCATGCTTATTTCATCTTCATAGCGTCTAGCTTCTTTTTTAAACGAGATGAGCGCTTGATGGATGAGGTCGGCACTTAATGGAGTGTTGTATGCCGCTTGTCCTTCAGGTTTGTAAAGGCCTTTTTTGATAAAGTCGTTGATGGCTAGCTGCCATTTTTCAAGATCTTTGTCTTCGTTGTAAAATACGTAAGAAATGCGCGACCATTGTTTATCCCATTCTTCGACGACCTTTTTCTTGGAAATCAGAATGCTATCTGCACCCTTAATGAGCAAGCTGGTATCTTTTGGATTGACTTCTTTGGCTTGAACCTCTGTTTCTTTTGGTGCTACCTCTTCTTTTACTTTTCGAGCTTCTTTTTTAGCTTGAGGTTCTGTTTGGCAAGCAAAAGCAATGCATATGGGTAGCGCAAGGGCACTGAAGAAATTAAGCTTCATGTGGTTTGTTTTTAGAGGCCTTCATCACTAAGTAGATTCCGGCGATTACGAGCGGAATACTGAGGAGTTGACCGGTGTTGAGGGGCAGGGTGTAGTCGCGGGCGGTTTGGCCGAGTTTGAAAAATTCGCAAATGATGCGCGCTCCAAAAATGAGGATCAGGAAACTGCCAAAGACAAAGCCTGGTTGCTGCCACTTTTTGAGTTTCCAATAGAGGTAAAGCAAGACGCCAAAAGAAATGAAATAACAGATGGCCTCATAAAGCTGCGCCGGGTGGCGCGGAGTAGGGTCGTAGTTGCCAATGGCTTCGTTATAGAAATATTCAAATTCAAAAGCCCAAGGCACATCCGTAACATAACCCACCATTTCATGATTGACCAAATTGCCTAAGCGAATAAAAGTAGCGGCAATGGCAATTGGCGCGGCAATGCGGTCGAGGATCCAGATGTAAGGGCGCTTGGATACTTTTTTGGTGAAAAAAAACAGCGCAATCAAAATTGCAATTGCTGCGCCATGGCTGGCCAAACCGCCCTCCCAAATTTTGATCATGTCATCTGGGTGCGAAAAATAGCCGCGTTCAATGATTTGCCCGTTTTCGATTTTGTCCCAGTAAGGGCCATAAAAAAGGACATGGCCAAGGCGTGCGCCAAGAATGGTGGCAAGCACCATGTAGGTAACGAGCGTATCGAGTACTTTGTCTTCTACTTGTTCGGCTTTGAACATTTTGCGGATTACAAAATACCCCATGATGATGCCTGAAACGAAAAGCAAGCCATAGAGATTTGGGGTGCGCCAGCCGTCGATGAGCTGGGAGTCTACGGCCCAATGTATTGAAAGGATCATGGTTGTTGGTTTTTGAGAGCTTGATCTACAAGCGCTTGTGGTTTTTCTTTTTGACCTTGAAAAGGCAACGCAGCAGAGCGTCCTTTTTTGAAGATGAGGTTACTTTTATCTTGGCCTTTGCGCAACTCTTTTTGAACTTCTAAAGGCAAGTGAATGGTCTCTTGGCAGGCTGAACTACAGCAGTTTTCCATTTTGGTTTTGCAGTCGTCGCACTGAATGAAAAGCAAATGACAGGCGTCGTTAACACAGTTGGTATGGGTGTCTGCAGGGTTTCCGCATTGGTGGCAAACCGCAATGATATCAGGGGTGATGCGTTCGCCTCGGCGCTCGTCAAAGACGAAATTTTTGCCGATGAATTTGTTTTCGAGTCCTTTTTCTTTGCAGTCGTTGGCATATTTGATAATCCCGCCTTCGAGTTGGTGTACATTTTTGAAGCCGCGGTGCTTGAACCAAGCCGATGCTTTTTCGCAGCGCACGCCACCGGTGCAGTACATGACGATATTTTTATCTTCGTTGCCTTTGAGGACCGTTTCTTCTATGTAGGGTAAGGATTCTCTAAACGTATCTACGTCGGGCAGCACAGCACCTTTGAAATGGCCTACTTCCCATTCGTAATGATTGCGAAAATCAATCAGGAGCGTGTTGGGGTCGTTGGTGAGTTCGTTGAAAGCTGCAGCGTCTAGGTGAATGCCTTTGTCAGTGACGTCGAAGGTGGTGTCGTTGAGGCCGTCAGCTAAAATTTTTGACCTGACCTTAATTTTGAGCTTCAAAAATGGAAATTCAGCTTCGGCGTCGTCTACGGCAAAATTGAGGCGCACCCCATTTAAAAAATCGATTTGATAAAGCTGCTCTCTGAATTGGGCCAGGTTTTCTGTCGGTACGGCAATTTGAGCATTGATTCCTTCTTTGGCTACATAGGTTCTTCCTACAATGTCTAGCGCAGACCAATCGATAAATAATTGATTCCTGAAGGCCTGCGGATCTGTAATGTGTGCATACTGATAGAAAGAAATCGTAATGTATTTATGACCAATAGCTGCTAGTTGCTTTTCTAGTGAAGCGCGGTCAAGGATATTCCAGAGTTGCATTTTCTCAGACATTAGACAGCTACATTATGTTCGCGCAAGGCATCGTTGAGTGAGGTCTTGAGGTCTGTGGAGGCTTTGCGTTGCCCGATGATGAGCGCACAAGGCACTTGGTAGTCTCCGGCTGCAAAAGATTTGGTGTAAGAACCAGGAATAACAACCGATCTTTCTGGTACATAGCCGCTGAAATCAATTGGTTCGGGCCCGGTTACATCGATGATTTTTGTAGATTTAGTGAGCACAACATTGGCGCCGAGTACGGCTTCTTTGCCCACGCGCACGCCTTCTACTACAATGCAGCGCGAGCCAATAAACGCACCGTCTTCAATCACTACAGGTGCGGCCTGGAGGGGTTCTAACACGCCACCAATTCCTACGCCGCCGCTCAAATGCACATCTTTGCCAATTTGGGCGCAGCTGCCAACAGTTGCCCAGGTGTCTACCATGGTGCCGCTGTCTACGTAGGCGCCGATATTGATGTAAGAAGGCATCATGATGACGCCAGGTGCTACAAAAGCCCCGTAGCGCGCAATTGCATGTGGCACCACGCGAACACCCAATTCTTTGTAATTGCGCTTGAGTGCCATTTTATCGTGGAATTCAAACGGCCCCACTTCAATGGTTTCCATTTGGCGGATCGGAAAATAAAGCACAACTGCTTTTTTAACCCATTCATTCACTTGCCAAGTGCCGTCGTCGAGCGGTTCGGCTACGCGCAATAGGCCTTTGTCGAGGTCTTCGATGACTTGCTCAATGGCCTGAATAGTGGCGGTTTCGTTTAATAAGGCGCGGTTTTCCCAGGCGGCTTCAATTTCTTGTCTCATGCGCTTGTTGTTGAGGTATGCGAATTAGTAATAGTAGGCCGATTGCAAAAAATACGACCAATGCGAGGATAGATGTGCGAATGTCTAGTAAGCCTTCGATGAGCCCGAAAGTGAGGGTACCGAGGGCCAGCCCCAACTTTTCGGCTAAATCGTAAAAACTAAAATAAGAGGTGAGGTCTTTGGTTTCGGGAAGTAGTTTGGAGTAGGTCGATCTAGAGAGCGATTGGATGCCGCCCATAACCAAGCCCACACCTGCTGCCGCAATAAAAAACTGCCAAGGAT
This sequence comes from Bacteroidota bacterium, assembly GCA_041191505.1. Lineage (GTDB taxonomy): Bacteria > Bacteroidota > Bacteroidia > Flavobacteriales_D > Crocinitomicaceae > UBA952. The sequence goes on from JBEEOT010000015.1 coordinate 96,647, forward strand.
ACCATACAAATTGATACACGTAAATGCAGAGCGCAATCCAGATGACAATTGCGCCACCCAAGGCTTTGAAGTTGCCCACGCGCTTAGAGATAAATGACATGAGGTAGGCACCGCCAATCCCGATAAACTGAATAATGAGGATCGAAATAATCAGGTCTTGTTGCTTGATGCCGATGACTTCTTTATTGGCAAAAGCAACGGCCATTACCATGATGGTTTGCACGGCCATGTTGAACATGAAATAGGACCCTAAGTATCCTTTGAGTGTTTTGTTCTGCCTGATTTGCTTCCAGACACCGTAAACCTCCGAATAACCTTTTCGAATGAGGTTTTTGCTGTCTTTTTGCGTGGCGCTCGTTTTGGGGAGTCTCGAAAAAGAGAAGGTTGCAAAAGAAATCCACCAAAGACTTACCAGCGGAAAAGCCCAGCGAATAGGGAGCACTTTTGTAAACACAGTCAGTATCAAAATGATGATCAGTAGGGTTGAGCTCCCTAAATAACCCATTGAGAAGCCGCGCGCAGAAACGCGGTCGTGGTCTTTGGCTTCGGCGATATCGGGCAAATAAGCGTTGTAGTAAACCAAACTGGCCCAAAAGCCGATAGAACCAAAAAACAAGGGCAAGATGCTCCAGTTGATCATAAACGGGCTGTCCTCGGCCGGAGGTGCATTAAAAAAGTAGAGCAGTCCGCTAGAAATGGCACCCATATAGCAAAAAAACTGCATGAAAAGTTTGCGCTTTCCACCCGCATCGGCAATGCCCGATAAAAGTGGCGTCATAAGCGCAACTAAAATATAGGACAAGCAAATGACATAGGCGTAGAATTCGGTGTTGTGGAATTCGCGTCCTAGGAAGCTAACCGTGTCATAGACCGTACGGCCAGCCTCATTTTTGAGGCTTGTTTGGGTCTCGTAAAGTATCGGAAAAATAGCCGAGCTAATGATCAGCGGATAAACCGAGTTGGCCCAGTCGTAGAAGACCCATCCGGTGATGGTGCGTTTGTTCCCTTTTTGCTGCATGATTCAAAATTAGGGAAATATCTTTAGTGTTGGATGTTGAGCCCGTATTTCACTAATAAACCGGGAAGTTGGGCAAACTGAATTTTTGCGCCTTTCATGGAATTGAATTCGGGATCTAAGGTCAATTCAGTTACACCCGTTAAATCAGCTCTGCTGAGGTCACTTCTTTCAAAGTGGGCGCTCAGTAAGTGAGAGCCTTCAAAAGAAACGCCCATAGCCTTTACTTCTGTAAATTCGACACCTTCTAAATCACAATTTAAAAAAGTACAATTTTGAAGATTCATTTGATAAAAGCTGGCGTGTTTGAGCAAGCAATTTTCAAAATGACACGCAAAACCAAACGCATTGGCGTATTCAAAGTGCAGCCCTAATAATTTGCAATTGTTGAACGCCACACCATTGAAAACAGCATCTACCAAGCTACAATTAGATAAATTGCATTCTTCAAAAATGCAATCTAAAAATTTGGATTGGCTTACTTTAACGGCCGCGAAATCTAAACCAATAAATCGACATGCTTCATAACTAGATTTTTCCTGAAAATCTTCAATAGTTGTGAATTCAATATCGTAAAAATCTTGTCTCATTCGAGGCCTTCTAGATAGGGTTGAAGATAAGCAAATGGTTCGTTGAGTTGCCCCTCTAAAGTTGTTTGGGTTCCTCGGTAAATAATTTGATCGGGGTCTGGGCCTAATAAAACAGGAAAGACGTTCTTGAGCAATTCCGAGCCAAAATCTTCGGCGGCATCTTTGGAGAGTTCGCAAGGCAGGTTGTCTACGGCCATGACGGCAATAGCACCTGGCTGCAGCATGTCTACTTCTGTGCCTGTTTTTGGGTCGTAACCGTACATGGACGCACCAATTTTACTTGGGCGAATGGTACAGGCGATGGGGCCGTCGATGTCGCAAGAAACGTCGGCAACTACTTGTAGTGCGTTGGTTGGGTCTTGCAGCATTTGTTGGGTCAAGATAAACGGCGATTTCGACGACCAAAAATGGCAAGGAATATACACATTGCTCTTTTCAGTAAAAGCCCCAAAATTGCTTTGATACAATTCGGGTTGGGTGTAAAATTCTTTTTTGTCAAAGCCTGCATCAGACTTTCTGCAGAAGTATTGGTGCGTGTCGAGGTGCGTAAATACGGCTTCGTTGTGTTGCTCTTGAAGATAGGCTGCTGGATCAACTTCTTTAATGGGCAATAGTTTGACAATTTCTCTGGCGCCATTGCCGACGCGTCCGTAGCCGGTAAGGACCAATTTGAAATCCGCTGGCAAAACAACCTTTTTCAATTCTTCTTCTACTTCTTTGCGGTCGGTACAAAGGTGTGCGGGTTTGATGCTGTAGGCGCCCGTTTTGAGGCCGTAAGTGAGAAAGGCGTTGTAAGCACCCACCACACCAGCATAACGACCAAAGCCAATAATGCGTTTGTTGTTGGCGTCTTTGAGTACTTCGTAGTCTATGAGGCGGATTTTCTTGTCTAAGATGGCTTGTAAAAGCGCTCTGTTATAGGGTTGTTTTTTAAAGGTGTGCGAAAAGAAAAGATAGGTTTTTCCAGAAATGAGTTGTTCTTTTGGAACTTCTTTTACACCCAATAAAATGTCGCAGTGGCTGAGGTCTTCTTGAACAGCGAGGCCAAGCTCAGTGTATTGGGCATCGGTAAAACAGCGAATAGGGCTGGTCTGAATCGTGACTTTGACGTTTGGATATTGCTTTTCTAGTTGCTGGCATTGAGCGGGGCTGAGCGGTACCCGAAAATCAGGTGGAGTTTTGCCTTCGCGAATAATACCAATATGAATAGTAGACATATTGTTGTTGAAGTTGATGGAAAGAAAATGATTAGCTCAGGTAGTTGTCAATGAATTCGCGCACACAAGCATCGCCGCCTTTGCGACTAAGTATGATGTCTGCAGTGCTTTTAATGGAGGCCACTGCCGACGAAGGGCAAACCGCCAAGCCAACGGCTTTCATGACCTCGGCGTCGTTGCGGTCGTCGCCGATGAATGCTACTTCTTTGGGAGAAATATTCATTTCCTTACACCAATTTTCAAGGATGCTAAGTTTGGAGTCGCGGCCCACATAGACGCGTTCGATGCCGAGCAGCGCTGCGCGGTCCTGGACCATGTGTTGGGTAAAACCCGAAGAAATAATACCGAGCTCCAGTTTTTTACTTTTACTGAGTTCAAGGATGGCCAAGCCGTCGTGGGTGTTGTAGCGCTTCATTTGATCGCCGTTTTCGCTCACGAACATGCCGCCGTCGGTCAGGACGCCATCGACGTCTAGGATGAGCATTTTGAGTGCCTTGATTTTTTTGTCGAGGCTTGCTTGTGAAAACAAAGGCTTGAACAAGAGTGCTTGAAGGTCGAGCTCGTATTCTTCACAGATGGCTTCGAGGTCATAGACCGAAAGTTCGTGAACGTTGTCGACATCGAGGTCGGCTAAGAAGTCGTCGAATTCAATGCCGTTGGTCTTGCAGAGACCTTTAATGTTTAGTTCAAGTAACATGTTTATACAATTTGATAACCAACGCTTTGCGCTACCTTCTGAATATCTGAATGTAGCTTGCGGAATTCGTCGTAATTGAGTTGCTGAGAGGCATCAGATTTAGCCACTTTCGGGTTCGGGTGCGCCTCGATGAGCAAGCCATCTATGCCCATAGCGACACAAGCGCGCGCTAAAGGATTAACGCCGTAGGCGTAGCCCATGGCATGAGATGGATCCAAAACAATTGGTAAGTTGCAATGTTCTTGCAACCACGCCACACCACACAAGTCTAGTGTAAAGCGGGTCCCGGTTTCAAAGGTGCGGATACCGCGCTCGCAGAGCACGACGTTTTCGTTTCCGCCAGAAAGCACAAACTCTGCTGCCTGTACAAATTCTTGGAGGGTAGTACCAAAACCGCGCTTGATGAGCACAGGCTTTTTGATTTTGGCACAAGCTCTTAAAATTCCTTGGTCATACATGGCTTTGGCGCCCACCTGAATGATATCGGTGTGCTCGATGATTTCATTGATGTGCGTGGCGTCTCTGGCCTCAGTGATGACGTTTAAGCCGTAGTCTTGGCGCATTTTGGCCAAAAGTTGCAAGCCTTCTAAACCCATACCCTGAAAAGAGTAAGGGCTGGTGCGCGGTTTGTAGGCGCCACCTCTGAGGGTGCTGAGGCCCATACTCACGAGTAATTCGGCTGATCCGCGCAATTGTTCTTCAGATTCTACAGAACAAGGCCCACCAATGAGGATCGTGTTGTTGGTTTGGCCACCAATGGTGACATTTCCAAACTTCACTTCGCGTTTTTGGTCTTGGAACTTGCGCGATGCCAATTGGATATCGTTGGCAAAAACCCAATGGTTTTGGGTGTGGTCTTGGAGTGCTGCTGGCACTTCTTTGACACCGCTTCCGGTAATCAGGAAGTCTTTGCCATCGTATTGAATGTGAAAAGCGTGGTGTGCGGCAGCGAGTTCCGCTGCGTTGGTACTGTTTTTAAGTTCGATGATCATATTTCTGCTTTGATCAGGTTGGAGAATTGTACGATGCCTTTGAGTTTTTGCGCGTTGTCAATGACGGGCAAGTAAAGCACAGCAAAGGGGCTGTTTTTGATGAGTTGCAAGAGCTCAACAACGCTGGCATCTTCATGGATGCAAATAGGTTGGTGGTTGATCATGCTATTTGGATCGAGCTCGTTGAGGTCTGAACCGTTATGGAGGTGCTTCAGAACGGCTTTTCTGATATCGGCACTAGAAACCAATCCAATCAATGACTGATTGGCATCAATGGCCATGGCCACACCCATTTGGCCGTCTTCTACGGTTTGCAAGACGTTTTTCAATGTCAAATTTTCTATTTGAAACTGAGGTGTTTCATGGAAAGGAGTCATGAAATCGGCGACCTTAAATGAAGAACCGATACTGCGCTTGGTAAGGTTCATGAGGGCGTTGCCCACACTGGCTTCTTTGAATAAATAGGAGCCGGAAACGGCGGTGCTGACGCCCATTTGTCTGAGGATAAACGAAACCTCGGGGTTTACACCTCCGTCGACATGAATTGATTTATGAGGGTATTGTTTTCTGAAATTTCTGATTTTTTCAAAATTAAGCCGGTCAAAAACGCCGCCAGACTGCCCTGGAATGGTGGCCATTATAAGAATAAAATCGAAGTCAGGATAAGCGGCAAAGGCTGAAATTGGGGTAGGCGTAATGACGGCCAAGCCTTTTTTACCGGTAATTTCTTTGGGGATGTGTAGTTCGCTTTTTAAATCTTCTACCTGAAACGTAAGGTATTCTACGGGGTTTTCTAGCAGATAGGGGTAAAATTTAACGGGATCTGGGGTAATGATATGGAGATCGAGCGGAAGCGTGCACCATTCTCGGATCTGTTTGATGTCTTCGAAAACGCGGAGGTCGTCGTTGCAGTCTATGTGGAGGAGGTCTACTTGATGTGCTTCTAAATCGGCGATAACGGCCTTTAACGGGCGTGAGGCGTCGGAATAAATAGAAGCTGAAATTTTCATGGCAAGCAGAAAAAAAGATGGGGTAAGCTACTTTTATCGCACCGCTACAACCTCTTACCTTTGCTACATTCCTGTCCTGGAGGATTCAGAGGGAGCTGGTCGTAAAAG
>JBEEOT010000016.1:0-105734 GCA_041191505.1 Bacteroidota bacterium
TGTTGTGTTGGTCAAGATCGTTGTTGAACCGATACATGCGTTGGTTGTACCACCAATCGCAGCAAGTGTAGGCAATGCGTTGACATTTACTACTGCTTGTGCATTTGATGTACAGCCGTTTGTAGTTACAGTGTATGTAATCGTTGCTGATCCTGCAGCTACTCCGGTTACCACACCACTCGCATCGATGGTTGCTACTGCTGTGTTGGATGAAGTCCAAACTCCGTTTGCAGTTGCGTTAGCAAGTGCCGTTGTTGAACCTGCACACACTTCAGTAGTACCTGTGATCGCTGCAACTACTGGTAATTGGTTCACGTTAACAGTGGTTACTGCACTTGTAGCTGAACAGCCGTTTGCGTCAGTGATGGTTACACTGTAAGACGTAGTGCTTACTGGTGTTACTGTGATCGCTGCGGTTGTTGCACCCGTGCTCCATACATAGGTCAATGGTGCTGTACCTACTGATCTGTTACTGTAGCTGATGATGATGTTGTTGAACATCCTGTAGCGTTGCTTACTGTTACTGTGTAAGTAGACGTTGTTGTTGGTGTTACATCAATAGATTGTGTCGTTGCACCGTTGCTCCACACATATGTGTAGCCTGTTCCTGCGTTAGCAGAAAGTGTTGTGGTTGCACCTGCACAAATCGTTGTTGAGCTTGGAGTAATCGTTGCCAATGGTTGGTTCACTACATTCACCGTTACAGTGTCTGTATCCACACAGCCATTTGCATTTGTTCCTGTTACCGTGTAGGTCGTAGTTGTGGTTGGGCTCGCAACTACACTTGCAGTGTTCGTTGTTGCCAAACCTGTTGATGGAGACCATGCGTATGTCGTTGCGCCAGTAGCGGTAAGCGTAGTGCTTGCTCCATTACAGATTGTTGCATCATTACCTGCATTCACTACTGGTAATTGGTTCACGTTAACAGTGGTTACTGCACTTGTAGCTGAACATATTGCTCGTTGGTGAAACCGTAATTGAAGCAGTTGTTGCACCAGTACTCCATAAGTATGAACCACCTGTACTAGCGGTCAAGGTTGTACTTGTTCCAGCACAAACTGTCGATGCACTTGCTGTGATTGTAGCAGTAGGCATTGGATTTACAGTGATTGTCGTTGCACTAGATGTTGTTGAACAACCAGATGCCGTAGTTACGGTTACTGTATAGTTAGTTGTAGAAGATGGGCTTACCGAAATTGATTGTGAAGTTCCAACTACAGTTGAACCATTACTCCAAGAGTAAGCATATCCAGAACCACCATTTGCGGTAAGCGTTGTAGACGAACCAGCACAGATAGTTGATGCACTAGCTGTTATAGTCGCTGTTGGCAATGGGTTCACTGATACTGTAACTTGATCAGAACTACTACAAGAACCAATGGTACTTGTTACAGTATAAGTGGTAGTCGTAGTTGGGTTAGCATTAACCGAAGCAGTGTTTGTTGCATCCAAACCTGTTGACGGAGACCAAGCAATTGTCAAAGGTGTAGATGGACATGTAACTGTAAATGTTGTTAATGTTTGACCTACCAAGTTTGTAATTGTACCCGGGTTTGCGTTGTAAACCTGTGTATTTGATGCATCCAAAACTTGAATGCCTTTCTCACCAGGATAATTGATACTACTTGTAAATAAAAGTGTATAGGTTGTATTGTTCGAAAGTGTAACTGTTTGAGAATAATTAGAACCATTATTAAAGTTGGCGCCTAACTGTGCAACAGATGAACCATTCAACATTACGTCCATTAAACCGTCTTCAGGATAATTCGTATTCCATCCATCTCCTGCACCATCAATTAAATTAAAGGTATACTGACAAGTGCTTGCCGCGCCAGATTGAGGAGTGATTGTTGCAGCTAATGCCGTTGTTTGACCTTCACAAATGGTTACATCTGCTCCAGCGTCAGTTGTAGTGGCTTGGTTTACAGTGACTAGAGTTGAGTCAATTGTTGTTCCACAACCGTTAGTAGCTGTATACTTTAAATAAACTGAACCGGCCGTTGCATCGGCTAAGCTAGGAAGATAGTCTACTGAGCTATTTGTTACGTTTGGTGTGAACACACCAGAGCCAGTAGTTGACCAAGTTCCAAATTGTGCATTTTGAGCAGTTACAGACAGTGAAGCTGTATCATTACTACAGATAGTTTGATCCTGACCAACATTTACAGAAGGTGGGCCAGTGAGCACTTCAACAGCTGTAGCATTACTTATTGCTGATGAACAACCACTTCCATTTGCAGAAATTACTACGTAGTAATATGTTGTTCCAGATGAAGTAGAAGGCGGCAAATATGTAGAACTTGTTGCACCATTTATTGAAGTTCCAGCTGAATTAGAATTAGTTGAATTGGAATACCATTGATAATTCAGTGATGGAGTACCATCAATTGCTAAAACTGACAATGAAGACGTTCCGCCAATACACTCTGTTATTGGCGTTGGTTGAGCTGTTATTGATTGGTCAGGAACCACATCTAAAGTTACTGACTGACTTGTAACATCATTACAATCTAAACCAGATGATGCATCTGAAATTACACAACGGAAATCATAACTTCCATCTGCCGTAATACCAGCAATTGTTAAAGTTGATGTCGCTCCGTTATTTGATGTTACTGCTTGAACCATCTAAATACTGCCAGTCAAATGTATAGGAACCCGTACCATCTGCTGCCGTTACCGACGCTGCTGTTGTACCACCTACACATATCTCTGTATTTGTTAATGCCGTTTCTGTCGCGTACCATCTGCTGCCGTTACCGACGCTGCTGTTGCACCACCTACACATATCTCTGTATTTGTTAATGCCGTTTCTGTCGCAATTGATGGGTCAGCTACAACCGTCACCTCCAATACATTTGATACTTCATAACAGTCAACTGTATTCAACGTACTTATAGTTTTTCTTCTGTAATAAGTTGTTTGTGTTAAAACGCCTGGGTCGTAAGTATCTCCGTTTTCATTTGCAATGAGAAACCATGTACTATTATCAGATGACTCCTCCCATTCATATGTTAATGAACCATCTCCTGTTGCTGGTGTACCTACTGTAAAGGCAACAGGATCACCACCTGTACAAATTGTTTGGTCACCAGCAATTACGCCTGGTGAAACCGAGTTAAAATAGAGAACTAAAAGGTCAGATTGAGCTACACATGGACCATCAGGCTCATTTGTAGTTAGGGTTAAGATTATTGAACCTAATAGAGTATCTTGGGCGCTTGGTGCATAATTACCAATTAAGCTACTAATATTAGAAATAGATAGTGTACCTGTACCATCTGTAGACCAAGTTGCACTCGTTGCGCCACCTGAGAATGACCCTGACACTGGAAATGAAGAATAGCTACAAATTGTAGCATCTGGACCAGCATTTGCCTCTGGCATTGGGTTAATTACTACAGAAACAGTAAATTGATCTCCCAGACATCCTGAAGAACTAACTGGAACAACAGTATAAACAACTGTTATCGGTGAGGATGTTGTATTGGTATAAATGTCTTGAGATAAAGACGATGCTAATAAACCATCTGCAACCCCGTCATTGCCTTGATCAGCGGTGGCATTATTAGTATTTATGTTTGTAACATTATAAGCGGCTGCGGCTGCGGCACTTGTTGAAGAAGCGAAGTCTACACCAAGTGCTGTTCCAGAACAAACAGTATTTACATTTTGGTTAGCAACAACGGGTTTAACAACTGTAATTACGTAGGAACAGGTTGATGAATGACCGAACTCATCTGTCACGGTAACATTGATATTGTTAGTTCCAAGATCTAAAGTTACGCCAGTTAAGGTTGTTAAATCTGAAGCTATCGTATTTGAACCATTTGTAACATCGTAATCATATGTCAAAACACAGCTTTCCGGATCAGATGCAGTTATATCTAATGAGTTATTATTAATTTCAAATCCACATAAAGATGTATTCGTCGCTAACGTTTGGTTACTTTGACATGATATAACAGGGTCTCTCCAATCACCAACTTTGACAGGGGCGGTATACGCTGAATAACAAATTTCTCCTGTGCTACCTATAGTAATTGTTGTTTGACGAGCAAAAAACGTTGTGGTTCCTATTGAAGGTGCGTTATAGGTTGCACTAGTTGCACCAGAGATGAGCGACCAAGTGTAAGGTGATGTCAAGTTAGTGGACTCACTCCAAGCATAAGCAAGAACACCTCCAGACCCAGTTCCGCTTGTTGTATTTGTAAATAAGACAGGGTCTCCGGTACCATCACAAAATATTTGATCTGAACCAATTGCTCCTGCAGTAGGGACAACAACAGTGATTGCAACTGATGGTGTCCATGAACTAGCGATGCCGTTTGAACATGCCGCATTTGTAAAGTTCACAACTGTTGCTCTTCTATAATAGGTTGTTTGGGTTAAGGATCCTGGGTCGTAACTAGAGGATGTTGCACCAGCTATTGGGTTCCAAGTACTGTTATCTGTGCTTACTTCCCATTTGTAAGTAATAGATGAAATAGCACCATTACCCGTTCCTTGGGTTCCGTCCGTAGCACTAGTAATTGCATTTGGATTTGAACCAGAACATATTGTTTGAGCGTTTGTAATACCACCTGCAGTAGGGTTTGCAGATTGTACCACCACATTAAATGAATATGTTGTCGAAATAATGGAGAAGTTACTTACGTCTACTGCCTGTGCCGAATAAGTAACAACATAGTTACCCGGACCTACAGCAGAGTTGTTTGTTGGGCCTCCACCCTGACTTACTGAGGGTGAGCCACAAGTACCAGATGTGCTTGCAGTTGGCGCAGTCCAGGAAACTACTTCAGTACCATTACCATCACAATCAGTGAAATAGAGTGTAGAGCCAGCTGCTGGCACAGAACTACTGTTTGACGGAAAAGTCAGGGTACACTGAGCAGAAACTCTGTTGGTGAGTGCGACTAGAATTAATAATGCCCAAATTGTTCTTAAAGCTGTTTTCAAACTTTTCATAGGTGCTGGTGATAAATTGGTTGGGATATGCTGTACAAATGTAAAATTTGAACTACTAAGATCTGATCTACGTAGCATATTGTACGATTTTTTTGTCTGACGGTTCTTGTACATTGTTAGCATAAACTATAACTAAAGTTGTCGGGTGTAATTCGAGAATTAACTAAAAAACACAAATAGCCAAGCAATCGCTCGGCTGTATCCATAAAAGCGATAAAAGCTTCTTGGAGAGAATCAGATGTAATTTTTTTATGTCTCAAATTAGTTTCCCAAATAATAACTTAATTTATTGAATGTTAGTCTTTTATGTTGCGTGTAAATACTTCTCAAAATGAATGCACTACACTAGTTCTTTAATCTTATTTTACAATATCTCGCAAAATTACTTGAATTTATCCGGAAATACAAATAATTGGCGTTAACTATAAAAGGTGATAAAGAGTAGAATCAACTTAAAAAAACTAAGTATACGACTTAAGTTGCATTAAGTTTCATTCACTTTTCTTCACGGTACAAAGAAAGAAATCGTTTAGCAAGGCCAAACTGAACGTTCATTTATTTTACACACATGCAAATGTTAATTGAAATCATGCAAAGTCGAATATGTATATTTGTTCTATGAAGTCAATTCAAATGGTCGACCTCTCGACCCAATACCAAAAAATTAAACCCGCCATTGACGAAGCCATCGCTGGCGTTTTAAATAGTAGTGTATTTATTGGCGGGGAGCAAGTCACGTCTTTTGCCACAGAACTTGAACAATACTTGGGTGCCGCACACGTGATTCCCTGCGCCAACGGTACCGACGCCCTGCAAATTGCACTTATGGCTTTGGGCTTGCAGCCAGGCGATGAAGTCATTACGCCAAGCTTTACTTATATTGCCACTACAGAAGTGATTGCGCTTTTGGGCCTGACGCCTGTTTTTGTAGAAGTAGACCGCCGCACATTTTGCATGGACCCCACGGCCATAGAAGCTGCCATTACGCCCCGCACCAAAGCCATTGTGCCGGTGCACCTTTATGGGCAAGCAGCAGACCTCAATGCCATCATGGCAATTGCCAACAAGCACCAACTTTTTGTAGTCGAAGACAACGCACAAGCCATTGGCTCTGATTATCACTTAAGCGATGGGCGCAAAGTTAAAACCGGAACTGTTGGGCACATCGGTTGCACCTCTTTTTTTCCGAGCAAGAACTTAGGTTGCTACGGCGACGGCGGTGCACTCTATACCCAAGACGCCGAACTTGCGCGTCAAATCAAAATGATTGCCAATCACGGCCAAGAGAAAAAGTATGTACACGACGTAGTGGGTTGCAACTCGCGCCTCGACGCCCTACAAGCGGCAGTATTGCGCATCAAGTTGCGCCAACTAGACAACTACATTGATGCGCGCCGCGAAGTAGCCTCTGCCTACGACGCCGCTTTTGCCATGATACCCGGTGTGGAGATACCCTTCAGGGCTTCAGACTCTAAGCATGTCTTTCATCAGTATACACTCAAGCTTAATGGCCACAGCCGAGCCGAACTTCAAGATCATTTGCAAGCGGCAGGCATCCCGACCATGATCTACTACCCTATTCCTGCGCATCGCCAGCAAATGTTTAGCAAGTTCAATTTAAGTGAGCTCCACTTGCCGATTACCGAACAACTCTGCGAGCATGTCATTAGCTTGCCGATCCATACCGAAATGGACGAGCAGCAACTCAACTATATTATCGAACACGTTAGCGCCTTTTTTAAATGAAAAATATTGCAGTAGTCGGAACCGGCTATGTCGGGCTAGTCACCGGAACTTGTTTTGCCGAAACGGGGAACAACGTTATTTGCATTGATATCGATGCCAACAAAGTTGCCAAGATGCAAAACGGCGAAATCCCAATTTATGAACCTGAGCTCGATGTCCTTTTTGAACGCAACATCAAAGCGGGTAGGCTGAATTTTACCACCAACCTTTCTGAAGGCATTGCCGATGCAGAAATTGTCTTTCTAGCACTCCCTACTCCACCCGGCGAAGACGGCTCTGCCGATTTGTCTTATATCTTGGGTGTTGCCGAGCAACTCGGTAAAATCATGACCGATTTTAAAGTAATCGTAGACAAAAGCACTGTGCCAGTCGGAACCGCCGCCAAAGTAGAAGCTGCTATTGCGGCCAACGCCAAAGTAGAATTCGCGGTGGTCTCCAACCCCGAGTTTTTGCGCGAAGGTTTTGCGGTTTCTGATTTCATGAAGCCAGACCGCGTAGTGATTGGCTGCTCTAATGAGCGCGCAGCCAAAATCATGGAAAGCCTCTACAAGCCTTTTGTGCGCCAAGGCAACCCCATTTATTTTATGGATGAGAAGTCTGCGGAGCTCACCAAATATGCGGCCAACTCGTTTTTGGCCACTAAGATTACTTTCATGAACGAAATCGCTAACTTTTGCGAAGTGGTAGGCGCCGATGTAGATAAAGTCAGAATAGGAATAGGTGCCGATAGCCGCATTGGTAAGCGCTTTTTGTTTCCTGGCATTGGCTACGGCGGTTCTTGCTTTCCAAAAGACGTACAAGCCTTGGCTAAATCTGGTGCCGACCACCACTATGATTTTAAAATCCTCAGAGCGGTCATGGAAGTCAATGAAGATCAGAAAACCATCTTGCTTCCGCGCATCAAAAATTACTTCCGTGGCGATTTACACCGCAAAAAAATTGCGGTATGGGGCTTGGCCTTTAAACCAGACACCGACGACATCCGCGAAGCACCTGCTTTGTACATGATTCGCGCCTTATTAGACGCAGGCGCCATCGTCACTGCCTACGACCCCGAGGCCATGGAAAACGTCAAGAAAGTTTTTGGTGAGCAAATCAGCTATGCCACAGATGAATATGCAGCACTATTGCAGGCCGATGCACTGCTCATCTGTACGGAATGGAGCATTTTCAGGAATCCAAACTTTAGGGCCATGAAAGACATGATGGCAGATAACGTTATCTTTGACGGCAGAAATCTATACGATTTGGACGAACTCACCGAAAAAGGCTTTTACTATAGCAGCATCGGCAGAAAAACCATACACCGAAACTCATGAAGCGCGTATTAATTACCGGCGCGGCCGGCTTCCTTGGCTCACATTTGTGCGAGCGCTTTATCAAAGATGGTTACCACGTCATTGGCATGGACAACCTTATTACCGGGCGCCTCAAGAACATCGAACATCTGTTTGCGCTCCCCAATTTTGAATTTCACCACCACGACGTCAGCAAATTCATTCATATTCCGGGGCAACTAGACTACATCTTGCATTTTGCCTCGCCAGCAAGCCCAATCGACTACCTTAAAATCCCGATCCAGACCCTTAAAGTGGGGTCGCTCGGTATTCATAATTGCTTGGGCTTGGCAAAAGCCAAAGGCGCACGCCTCATGATTGCCAGTACCTCCGAAGTTTACGGCGACCCGAGCGTGCATCCGCAACCCGAATCTTACTGGGGCAATGTAAACCCTGTTGGGCCGCGCGGCGTCTACGACGAAGCCAAGCGTTTTCAGGAAGCGATCACCATGGCCTACCACACCTACCATGGTCTCGAGACCCGCATTGTGCGCATTTTCAATACCTATGGCCCGCGCATGCGCTTAAATGACGGCCGCGTATTGCCCGCCTTTATTGGACAAGCGCTTCGCGGAGAAGACCTCACCATTTTTGGCGACGGCTCTCAAACGCGCTCTTTTTGTTACGTAGATGACCTCATCGAAGGCATTGTACGCCTCTTGCACTCAGACTGCGCTGACCCTGTTAATATTGGCAACCCCGACGAAATCACCATAAGTCAGTTTGCCGAAGAAATCATAGCCCTTACCGGCACCAACCAAAAGGTCATTTACAAAGACTTACCCGTCGATGACCCCAAGCAACGCCAGCCCGACATCACCAAAGCGCGCGCGCTCCTCGATTGGGAACCTAAAATAGACCGCAAAGAAGGTCTCAAGCGTACTTATGCTTATTTTAGAAGTTTATCTGAAGAGGAACTGCGCCAAACCGATCACAACAATTTTGACCAATACATCACCAAATAATGAGCTATTTTGCACACGAAACAGCCGTAATTGATGCAGGTTGCCAAATTGGCGACGGTTCCAAAATTTGGCACTTTTCACACCTCATGCCGGGTTGCAAGCTCGGAGCAAACTGTAATATCGGTCAAAACGTCGTGATTTCTCCAGAAGTAGTGCTCGGCAATAACGTGAAGGTGCAAAACAACGTCAGCATTTACACGGGTGTCAGCTGCGACGACGACGTTTTTTTGGGTCCTTCGATGGTATTTACCAATGTGATCAATCCAAGGAGCGCAGTTAATCGCAGAGATAGTTACTTGCGTACCCGTGTAGGCAGAGGCGCGAGCATTGGCGCCAACGCCACTATCGTTTGCGGCCACGACATCGGAGCTTATGCCTTTATTGGCGCCGGAGCAGTTGTGACCAAACACGTACCTGCCTACGCCCTTGTTGTGGGCAACCCCGCACGCCAAATGGGCTGGATGTCTGAATTCGGGCATCGCCTCTCTTTTGATGCCGACGGACGCGCAACTTGCCCCGAAAGCGGTCAGCAATATCATTTAATAAACGGATCAGTAACAAGAATAGATGAGTAAGATCAAATTTGCAGTAGTTGGCGCCGGACACATCGGCAAGCGCCACGCCGAAATGATACGCCGCGATGCAGAAGGCGAATTAGTTGCGCTCGTTGACCCGCGTGGTGCGGAGGCTTGTGACGCCCAAGATTTTGCCGTACCCTTCTTTGCTTCTATAGACGAGCTCCTCGCCAGTTCTTTAGACTACGACGTCGTCAATATTTGCACGCCCAATGGCCTGCATGCAGCGCAAGCGCTCAAAGCCCTCGAAGCCAAAAAGCACGTGGTTTGCGAAAAACCAATGGGTCTCACTACAAAAAGCTGTGAGGCACTCATTTACAAAGCTTTACAATTGTCCAAACAAGTGTTTTGCGTGATGCAAAACCGTTACTCACCGCCAAGTGTCTGGATCAAAGACCTCATCGATCGCAAAGTACTCGGAGACATCTATATGGTTCAGCTCAATTGCTACTGGAACCGCGACGAGCGCTACTACAAAGCGGGCGGCTGGAAAGGCACCAAAGACCTCGACGGCGGTACACTTTTTACGCAGTTTAGCCACTTCATCGATATCATGTACTGGCTTTTTGGGGATATTCAAAATATCCAAGGAAAATTTGCCGATTTCAATCACAAAGACTACACCGATTTCGAAGATTCCGGCTTTGTCAGTTTTGATTTTGTGAACGGCGGCATGGGAAGCCTCAATTATTCAACCTCGGTTGCCAACCAAAACCTTGAATCAAGCATGACCATCATTGGCCAAAATGGATCGGTCAAGATTGGCGGTCAATACATGAATGAAGTAGAAGTTTGCAACATCAAAGACTACCAAATGCCTGAGTTAGCACCCACCAACCCAGGCAATGACTACGGCCCTTACAAAGGTTCTGCAGCCAATCACAACTACATCATTACCAACGTCATAGATACATTAAACGGACGCACCTCACCCACTACCAACGCACTTGAAGGCATGAAAGTAGTGGACATCATTGAACGCATTTATGCTGTCCGCGACGCGCAATTCTCTCATTAAACAGAGCCTTCCATGATCTATCAGGACCTCATCGATAAAAACACCAAATTAGCGGTTATTGGCTTGGGCTATGTTGGCCTTCCGATTGCCCTTGAATTTGCCAAACGCGTCAACGTGATTGGCTTTGACATCAATGCATCTCGCATAGGACAAATGCAACGCGGCGAAGATCCCAGCCGCGAGCTCAGCTCAGCTGATTTTGAAAACCGCAGTATCCAATTTACCTGCAATATCGACGACCTCAATGAAGCGACTTTCTTCATTGTTGCCGTCCCGACACCCATTGACGACAGCAACCTCCCTGACCTCAAACCCTTATTGGGCGCCAGCCGCACGGTAGGGCAAGTACTCAAAAAAGGCGATTATGTCGTTTTTGAATCTACTGTTTACCCCGGTTGTACTGAAGAAGACTGCATTCCCATTTTAGAAGAAGCTTCCGGGCTCAAGTTCAGAAAAGACTTCATGGTTGGCTATTCACCAGAGCGCATCAACCCAGGGGATAAAGAACATACCCTACAAAACGTCATCAAAATTGTATCTGGCTGCTGTGAAGAGTCGCTTGACCAAATTGCCAAAACTTACGAATTAGTGGTGGCGGCAGGCGTTCATCGCGCCACGAGCATAAAAGTGGCCGAAGCGGCTAAAATAGTTGAAAACACGCAGCGCGACGTCAATATCTCGCTGGTCAATGAGCTGTCGATTATCTTCAATAAAATTGGCATCAATACGTTTGACGTCCTTGAAGCAGCAGGCACCAAATGGAACTTCCTGAATTTTTATCCCGGTCTTGTAGGCGGCCACTGCATTGGTGTAGACCCTTACTACCTCGTGCATAAAGCCATGCAGGTAGGCTACCACTCCAAAGTGATCAATTCTGGACGCTATGTCAATGATTCAATGGGTTTTTACATCGGCAAACAAACGGCCAAAAAAATCATCGCTCAAGGTAAAATTATTCAAGAAGCCCACGTTTTGGTGATGGGCGCGACCT
This sequence comes from Bacteroidota bacterium, assembly GCA_041191505.1. Classification (GTDB taxonomy): domain Bacteria; phylum Bacteroidota; class Bacteroidia; order Flavobacteriales_D; family Crocinitomicaceae; genus UBA952. The sequence goes on from JBEEOT010000016.1 coordinate 11,601, forward strand.
TCAAAGAAAACGTCTCGGATATCCGCAATTCTAAGGTTATTGACGTAATCAATGAACTCAAATCATTCCAAATAAACGTTGAAATTATTGACCCCTACGCCGATTCTGCCGAAATGGAGCACGAATACGGCATGGCCCTTACCACTGAATTGCGCTCAGATTATGACGCAATCATCTTAGCAGTTAATCACAGCTCTTACCTCAACTTAGACGAAGCTTACTTCAAAAGCTTGCTCAAAGACGGGAAAGGTATTTTTGTAGATGTCAAAGGTATTTATCGCAATAAAATTCAAGATTTGACGTACTGGTCCTTGTAAATGACTTACACTAAACACATACTCGTTACTGGTGGAGCCGGTTTTATTGGTTCTCACGTCGTCAGACGTCTGGTAAAGAACTACCCTAACTACCTCATTGTCAATTTAGACAAACTTACTTACGCAGGGAACCTTGCCAATTTAACTGACATCGACACCGCACCCAATTACCGCTTTGAGAAGAGCGATATCTGCGATGCCGAAGCCCTAAAAATCATTTTTGAAAAGCACGACATCACGGACGTCATCCATTTGGCGGCAGAAAGCCATGTAGATCGGTCTATTTCAGGCCCCATGGAGTTTGTCATGACCAACGTTGTCGGGACCGTCAATCTCTTACAAGCAGCAAAAAAACACTGGGACGGCAAGCCCAATCATGTCTTTCATCATGTCTCCACAGACGAGGTCTACGGCAGTTTAGGCGATGAGGGCTTATTTACCGAGCAAACCCCCTATGACCCCCGCAGCCCCTACTCTGCCTCGAAAGCAGCATCAGATCATTTTGTGAGCGCCTACCATCATACTTATGATTTGCCGATCAAAATGAGCAACTGCTCTAACAACTACGGCTCACATCATTTCCCTGAAAAACTCATTCCGCTGATGATCCACAATATCATCAACGAAAAGCCCCTACCCGTTTACGGTACCGGCGATAACATCCGGGATTGGCTCTGGGTCGAAGACCACGCTAGCGCTATCGATGCCATTTTTCATAATGGGCGCATCGGACAATCCTACAACGTTGGGGGCCTCAATGAATGGTCCAACATCGAACTCGTGCGCTTTTTATGCCGTTTACTCGACCAAAAACTAGGTAGAACGCCCGGAAGCTCCGAAACACTGATCACCTTCGTCACCGACCGCGCGGGACACGACAAACGCTACGCCATTGACGCAAGTAAACTCGAAACCGAACTCGGATGGAAACCCTCTATCACCTTTGAAGAAGGCCTCGAACACACCGTCGATTGGTACCTTTCCAACCAAGATTGGGTCGAAAAAGTAACGAGTGGCGCGTATCAAGATTATTACAATAATATGTATCTTGGTAGGTGATTTTACTGAATGTAAATCGTTCCTCTATCGCTAACTTTGATGAAATTTAATTGCTATGAATAGTACACCCAAACTAGAGCTGTCTGACCTCAACAAAAATGTCTATTCGCAAATGAATGAAAACGAACTGAGTGCAGTAGAGAAACAAATCATTGATCGAGGTTTTCAAGATATTGAAAATGGAAATGTCATTTCGAATGCTGCAGTATTTGAAATGGCAGCAAAATGGTTGAAAATGAAATAGTTTGGTTGCCTATTGCCAACGAACAGCTTGAGTTCATACTGAACTATTGGAATACAAAGACAAGCAACGCTTTTTATTCCAACAAAATTCTTAATAAACTCTATTTAAAATTAATTACCCTCCAAAGGTATCCTCATTCGGCTCCTTTGCTTCAGAGCAGAAAAGTTCACAAATTGGCAATGAGGAATTACAGCATTATATATGCTGTTCGTTCCGAAATGATCTACATTTTTTCCTTTTGGGATAATCGTCAAGACCCGAATAATCTCATTACAATTTTAAATAATTTAAAATAACATACACAGAAAGTTTGTAATTAGGATATACTTACTTTTACCGTGTATACATTACTATGAGTTTCCTCAATTCCCTTTTCGGACCAAAAAAACGCAAAACACCTTTCGATTTAGCGACATTGGGAGTCGACATGCATTCGCATCTTATTCCTGGCATTGACGATGGCGCTCCTACCATGGATCACAGCATTGCGATGCTCAACAAATTTGCTCAGCTAGGCTACAGAAAAGTGATCACCACCCCACATATTCTCGGAGAAGTGCATCCGAATACGCCAGAAATTATCTTAGATGGCTTGGCAAAAGTGCGACAAGAAATTCAAGAACTACAGATTCCCATTGAACTCGAAGCCGCTGCAGAATACTACTGCGACGAGACCTTTTTGCCGAAAATCAAAGCAAAAAAACTCCTGAGCTTTGGGCATAATTATGTGCTGATGGAATTCAGTATGCTCAACCCTAGCCAATACGAAGCGCAAGCCCTGTTTGAGTTACAGGTGGCGGGTTACACTCCTGTTTTAGCACATTTCGAACGCTACCCCTACTACCATGGTAATTTCGAAAAGGTAAGAGAACTACGGGAGCGAAACATCAAGATACAGATCAATTTAGGGTCGCTATCAGGTCATTACGGAAGTGGTGTAAAGAAAATGGCAGAAGAACTCATTAAAAAGGGTCTAGTTGACTTCCTGGGCTCAGACTGCCACCGCATGGAACACCTATTATTGCTCGAAAACCACCTCGATTTAGCCATTTTCAACGACATTGAAAAACTCCAGTTGCTCAATCAGCAGCTCTAAACGCGTTTCATGAAACTCCACCTCCTTCGTCACGCCAAAACCAATCAGACGAGCTCAACAGGCCTAGATTTTGACCGAGAATTGCTACCCCGTGGCTACGAACAACTTCAAGAATTCAAGGACTTTTATGCCCAACAACCATTTCGCGTAGGTCATATTTTGTGTTCAAGCGCCGTGCGAACCCGCCAAACGCACCATGAAATTGCCAAGCTTTTTGCGGGCATTCCCGTCACTTTTAGAGAGGATTTATACCTTGCCTCGGCCGAAGAAATGCTTCAAATTATCAATGTATTCAAATGTGCCGAAGACCTACTTGTGATAGGCCACAATGAAGGTATCAGTGATTTAGCAAGCGTGTTGAGTGGCGACTACATTTTGCTCAAAACCTGCGGCTATGTCTGCCTTGAGTTTCCTTTTGAGCACAACGGTTTCATCTCGAGAGAAACAGGGAAGCCTATAGAGACTTTTCGGGCGAGGGCGTAATTTCATGCCACAATGGCAGCAACTTGTCGCTGGCATAAAACTTGACCAATCAAGACCATGCGCCACGACCCCTACTTTGATTCGCGCCTTAGGCCTTCCTTTGCACCTGCTTTGGTGGTGGTGCTCGTAATGTGGTTGGTTTATTGGGCCGACTTTCTTTTTCCTACAGACTTTCAGCGCTATGGGCTGATCGCCCTGAACCAAACTGGTTTGCGCGGTATTCTTTTCATGCCTTGGATACATGCCCACAGCGATATCAAGCACATTCTCAACAACAGCTTACCAACTTTTTTGCTTTTAGGCCTCTTGTTTTATTCCTACAAAGCAGTGGCTTGGCGCGTTTTTTTAATGGCTTGGTTCTTTACGGGCGCACTTCTCTGGCTCATTGGCGGCAGCAATGGCGCCGTTCATATCGGCATGAGTGGCGTTATTTATGCCCTCGCCGGATTCCTCTTTACGTCCGGAGTTTTGCGCAAATATTTACCGCTCCAGGCATTGTCTCTTTTCATCGTATTCCTTTATGGGTCAATGATATGGGGTATCTTCCCGACACAACCAAGAGTTTCTTGGCAAGGGCATTTAGCAGGCCTGATCGTCGGGGTTGTGCTGGCGTTTGTCTACCGCAAACAAGGGCCCCAGCGTCCGAAATACCAATATGAAATTGAAAAAGAACTCGGTATAGAACCTCCAGATTTTGAAGGTGACTTGCGGCGCGCCATTGAAGCGGAGCAGGCGGCTACCGAACAAGCCCCCACAATTGTTGTTTACGATTACAAAAAGAACGACTAATTTTAGGACGTGGAAACAATCAGAAATAAGGTCAAGGAAAGTGGTTTGGTTCAGCTCGATTTAGCAGACTACAAACCCCGTATCGCACTTGAAGGCATAGACCTCTCCGAACAACTTTGGCAAGGATTGGTCCTAAAAGAGAAAGATTTTCGCGACTGGATTAAAAACCATGATTGGGGCCAATACCAAAACAAAGCCATCTACATTTTTTGCAGTACCGATGCAATTATCCCTACTTGGGCATACATGTTGGTAACATCGGCCCTACACAAGATGGGCATTGAAAGTCTCGTGGGCCTGGAAAAAGATTTATCTAAACAATTGATATCCAAAGAGATTCAAAAAATAAATTTAGCCGAAATCGAAAATCAACGCGTTATTATCAAAGGCTGCGCCGATATCTCAGACCCTGCCTACGCTATGTCTTTTTTGGTGAGCTTCCTTCAACCACACGTCAAATCCATTATGTACGGCGAACCGTGTAGTACGGTGCCAATTTATAAGCAATCATGATCAAAGCATGGCTCCACGCGGCGCGCTTAAGAACGCTTCCGCTATCTGTTTCGGGAATTATCGTTGGCTCAGGCCTTGCCGCACTTCTCGGCGCGTTTGACGGCCGAATTTTTGCGCTTGCAATACTCACCACCATTGGTTTTCAGGTGCTTTCTAACTTTGCAAACGACCTAGGCGACAGCCAAAAAGGAACAGACAACGCCGATCGAGTTGGGCCAGCACGCGCCATTCAAAGCGGTCAGCTAACTGCGGCTCAAGTCAAGATTGGAATGTGGGTAGTTGCTATTTTTTCTTTGGCGTCAGCCCTTCTCCTGATTTACCTTAGCGTTCCAAACCTCAGCCAACAGGCATTTCTTTTTTACATTGGCCTGGCCCTAGCCTGCATCATCGCCGCCATTACCTACACCGTTGGGAAAAATGCCTATGGTTATCGAGGCCTAGGCGATATTATGGTATTTGTGTTTTTTGGTCTTGTCAGCGTGATTGGCGTATTTCAACTCTACGGCGAAGGCTTTGAATGGCTCGTGTTGTTTCCTGCGATCAGCATTGGATCTTGGAGCACCGCCGTGCTGAACCTGAACAATCTGCGCGACATCCAGAACGACGGCCGCATGAACAAACGCACCATGGTCGTTAAGCTTGGTTATGAGCGTGCCAAATTATATCATGTCTTTTTGGTGAGCAGCGGATTAGCCACCTGGTTTTTCACGGTTTATCTTTTGGCATTTAACACCTACAATTATTGGCTTTTTGCTGCTCTTTTACCCTCTTTAGGCCTTATTTTACACCTCAAACGCGTTTTAGACAACCAAACACCGGCAAGTCTAGACCCCGAGCTAAAAAAAGTCGCTTTATTGACTTTCTTTTCAGCCTTGCTTTTTGCAATTTTACTTAACTTTGCCCCGCATTAAATCAACACACATGAACATCCTTGTTTGTATTTCAAAAGCGCCAGACACCACCTCGAAAATCGCCTTCACTAACGGCGATACCCAATTCGATGAAAACGGCGTTCAATATATTGTCAATCCTTATGACGAGTGGTATGCACTAGTGCGTGCCCTCGAGCTCAAAGAAGCCCAAGGCGGAAACGTAACCATCATCACTGTTGGCACCACCTCCGACGACGCCGTGATCCGCAAAGCGCTCGCTATCGGAGCCGACGACGCCGTTCGCATCGATGCGCCAGCCACTGACGCTTACTTTGTTGCGTTACAAATTGCAGCCTACGCCAAAGAAAAAGGCTTTGACCTCATCTTAACCGGCAAAGAAACCATCGACTACAACGGTTCTCAAGTTGCCGGCATGATTGCCGAAGCACTTGAATTACCCTACATTTCTATCGCTACTAAACTAGATGTTTCGGGCAGCACCATTAGCTGTGAGCGCGAAATCGTCGGCGGAATGCAGGAAGTAGAAGTCCAAGCGCCGGCTGTAGTAAGTTGTGCGAAAGGCATGGCCGAGCAGCGCATACCAAACATGCGTGGCATCATGGCAGCCCGCACCAAACCACTCAACGTGGTGGCGCCAACAGCCTTAGAGGCCCTTACCTCTTTCAGTAGCTACAGCATGCCTGCAGCCAAATCATCCGTTAAACTCATCGATCCAAACAACCTCGACGAACTCGTTGCGCTCTTGCACAACGAAGCGAAAGTCATCTAAGCGCCTCTATCATGAATCTCGTTTATATCAATTCAGCAAACGGTTTGTCCAAAGCAGCTTTGGAGACTGTAACTTACGCTAAAAAATTAGGCGCTGACGTCGCCGTTGTCACGAATGGTGCTGCCTCAGCAGACCAACTCGCTACCCTTGGCGCATATGGCGCAAGTACCATCTTACAAGACGCCAACGTCGATGGCCAAGACCCGAGTCAACTTGTAAAATTAGTTGCTGCCGCCGCGCAAAAAGTTGGCGCAAGCACCATCATCTTCTCCCATGACCTCATCGGTAAAGCCGTTGCACCGCGCTTGTCTGTGCGTCTCAAAGCAGGTTTAGTGGCAGGTGCTGTTGCGCTTCCTGAAGCCAATGGCAGCATTAAAGTCAATGTTTTCTCAGGTAAAGCATTTGGTTATGTAACCGTTAACAGCGCGGTGCGCATCATTTCCTTACTGCCAAATAGCATTCAACCAGAACAAATTGGCGGCAACTGCGCTACAGAAGCTTTTGATAGCCAAGCTGGCAGCAGTGCAATTACAGTCAAAGCCACCAAAAAACCAGAAGGTGCTATTCCACTTCCAGAGGCCGAACTCGTTGTTTCTGCCGGTCGCGGGCTCAAAGGCCCTGAAAACTGGGGAATGGTCGAAGACCTTGCCGCAGCACTTGGCGCAGCCACCGCTTGTTCGCGCCCAGTTGCCGATATCGGCTGGCGTCCGCACCACGAGCACGTTGGTCAGACTGGTGTAGCCATTCGTCCGAACCTCTACATTGCAGCAGGCATCTCAGGAGCCATTCAACACCTTGCGGGTGTCAACGGCTCTAAGGTTATTGTTGTGATCAATACAGATGCAGAAGCGCCCTTCTTTAAGGCTGCCGACTACGGAATCGTTGGTGACGCCTTTGAAGTTCTACCACGCTTTACAGAGGCCGTGAAGCGTTTTCGCGCCGCGCAACATTAATTTTACTTTTACGTAAAACCGACCCGAATGCAAAAAATACGCTTAGACATCACGGGTATTGAATACAGCCAAACGCAGTCTGGCTCTTATGCACTCACCCTGCAAGAGGCCGGTGGTACGCGCAGATTGTCTATCGTAATTGGTGGTTTTGAGGCGCAAGCCATTGCCGTTGAGCTAGAAAATATGGTGCCCTCTAGGCCCCTCACTCACGATCTTTTCAAAGCATTTTGCAAGTCATTTAACGTCGATGTAAAAGAAATCCTGATCTATAAATTCAAAGTGAAAGAGGGGGTCTTTTACGCCAAAATTATTTGTGCCGTAGACGACGTCATCACAGAAATTGACTCCAGAACCTCAGATGCCATCGCTATTGGTGTCAGATTCAAGGCGCCAATCTATACCCTGAATAGCATTTTGAATGAAGTAAGCGGGATTTCACCCGGAACTTTAGACGATGCCTACGGATTTGACGATGAAAATGATATCTTTGAGCAAGACGAGCAAGCCCCAAATGAATGGGATCTCTATGCCACCGAAGAGCTAGAGAACCAATTAGCCGAGGCACTCGAAAACGAAGATTACGAACTTGCCTCTAAAATCCGCGATGAACTTAACCGCCGCAATCAAAACTAGACTTACCCTTCTTAGTTTCTTTCAGTTTTTTGTCTGGGGAGCATGGCTCACTACCATTGGAACCTATTGCACAGAAGGTAAAGGTTGGGATTTCCCTCAATTTGGCGCCATTTTCTCAACGCTTGCGCTATCGTCTATCCTCATGCCCTCACTCATAGGCATCATCGCCGATAAATGGATGCGCGCTGAACGCTTGTATGGCATTTTGCACCTCACTTACGCAGCGTTTATGCTGCTCATTCCTAATTTAGAAGCACTCACATCTATTGTTCCATCGCTCAAACAACTGGAAGAATACGAATTGCTTTATTGGATAGTATTCGGCGGAATGTTGGCCTATATGCCATCAATATCCCTTTCAAATTCAGTGTCTTATCGAATTCTTAAAATGAACAACCTCGATGTTCAACTCGACTTCCCAAAAATTAGAGTGTGGGGTACTATTGGCTTTATTGCCGCGATGTGGCTCACCAATTTAAGTGGGAGCAAAGCCAATGAAAATCAATTTTATATTGCCGGAATTGGCGCCCTACTCTTGGGCATTTATGCCTTTACACTACCGGCCTGTCATCCGCAAGGAAAGACCTCCGAAAAGAAAAGCCTGGCTTCCCAGCTCGGCCTAGACGCCTTCAAATTGTTTGGCGAATACCGCATGGCACTTTTCTTTATCTTTTCCATTCTCCTTGGGGCGGCATTACAACTTTCAAATATGTACGGAGATGCCTACTTAAGTAGCTTTCCAAAAGGATCACTCGTCGAAAAGTACTCTACGATTATTTACTCCATTTCTCAGGTTTCTGAAACGATATTTATCCTGACAATCCCCTATTTTCTGAAAAAATTCGGTATCAAAAATGTGATGTTATTCGCCTTATTTGCTTGGGTATTGCGCTATGGTTTCTTCGCTTACGGCGGCACCGATTTTGGTATTTTACTCATCGTAATGAGTTGTATTGTTTACGGCATGGCCTTCGACTTTTTCTTGATTTCAGGCTCTATGTTTGTCGAGGCCAATACGGATAGCAACATCAGGTCGAGTGCACAGGGCTTATTTATCATGATGACCAACGGAATTGGTGCTTACATCGGCACAAAGGCGAGTAGCCAAATCATAGACGCCTATTACAAGATATCTCCAACACAAACGGATTGGCACGGCACATGGCTTTTCTTTGCCGCTTACTCGTTGGTAGTGGCGCTTTTATTTTTACTCCTTTTCAAGGATAAACGCACTATGCATCCTTAGAGAATTTATACCCAACACCCCGAATTGAATGGAAATAGCGCGGGTTTTTAGGATCAATTTCAAATAGTTTTCTAAAATTCAGGATGTAATTATCAATAGTTCGCGATGTAGGGATTTGCTCTGAGCCCCAAAGCCGATCTAAGATTTCATTTCTGGAAATCACTTTTCCTGCCTTTTCTATGAAGAGCTCGAGCAATTGCACCTCTCTTTTTGTAAAGGTGTGCAATAACTTGCCGTTGGTATCCCTGACCTCAAAATTTGTCAAACTGATCTCTTTGTCGCCAATTAAATAGGTGCTCATTTGCTCATTTAAGAAAGATCCGTTCATCAGGATTTGTACTTTCAGCAGCAATTCTTCGAGGTCAAAAGGTTTGACTAAATAGTCATTTGCGCCCAATTTTAGACCCGCAACGCGATCAGCAGTAGTTCCTTTTGCAGACAAAAATAAAACAGGAACCGATGAGTGCTTGCGGATTTCTTTGCAAAGATCAAAACCAGATACATGCGGCAACATGACGTCGAGAATGATGAGATCATAGTGAATTGGGCCTGCAAAAACTTGTTGAGCGACTGCGCCATCTGCATAGGTATCAATCGCATAACCCTCTAGCTCTAAATTGAGGCTGATCATGTCGCGCAAGCTTTGTTCGTCTTCAACTAAACAGATCCTTTGCATGATTTTTCTATGGAAAATATTATTTTTGATGAAATTACTATAAACTCTTCAAACTATGAATAAAATTCTACGCTTTGGGCTTCTCGTATTGGGCCTACAACTTGGGGTTTTGGCGCAACAAACGCTTTCGCATACGTCCAAGCTTGTTTTTTCCAAAGAGGTCCCAACCCTTTCATTGGCTTCACCAGATCGTACAGCCTTAGCCCTTGAAGACGAATTGCGCGACAAACAAGGTGTTCTTTACCGCATTGGGGTGGCCATCCCAACCCATTTAAGCTTACAAAATGGCGGTTTCTGGACTACACAACCCGACGGTAGCCGCACTTGGCAAGTAGTCATTTCAGCTCCTGGAGCAGAAGCTATTAGTTACCTATTTGACCAATTTGTTCTGCACGGGGGCAGCACTTTGCGCATCCAAAACTTAGATGGCAGCGATGCACATCCGGTATTAACAAGTAACGATGTAGAATCTCATCATATGCAAAATGCGGCATTGTGTGGCGGTTCCAAACACTTACTTACACTTACAGAACCAGCCTACACAACGCCATCTGAAATTTACCTAGATCGCATCATGTACAACTACCGTTCTACAGGTTTTGAAGCCACAGAAAAAATCAACGAATCAGACCCTTGTGAAGTCAATGTCAATTGTTCTCCTGTCGGAGATCCATGGCAAGACGAAAAACGAGGTGTAGCACGCATTTATGTAGTTGAAGGAGCACAAGCCGGATGGTGTTCGGGGTCATTGATCAACAATACCGCTCAAGACTGCAAACCTTATTTTTTAACAGCGCTACACTGCGGAGTGAGCGCAACTGCCGCAAACATGAACCAATGGAAATTTTACTTCCGTTATGAAGCGCCAAGCTGTACGAACCCAACAGCTGCAGGCACACTCGCAAGTCACATGGTATCAGGTTGTTTACGCATTGCTGACGCTGCCGATGGCGGCGGTAATTCAGGCTCGGATTTCTTGCTAGTCAAGTTAGGAAATGTGAACAATGAAAGCACCATCATTACCAACTTAAAATCAGCAAATCTCGACGCCTACTGGAATGGATGGAATGCAAGCCCATCTCCTACAACAGGAGGGGTCAGTATTCACCACCCTGCCGGCGACATCAAAAAAATCTCTACTTTTTCTGGCAATACTGTATCTACTCAATGGGGTACTGCCACAGGGTCACACTGGCGCGTTACCTGGACAGCCAATGCCAACGGGCACGGCGTTACAGAAGGTGGTTCTTCAGGGTCTCCGTTATTCGACAATACAGGAAATATCATCGGTACACTCACCGGTGGCGGGTCTTATTGCACTGCACTCAATGCACCTGACCAATACGGAAAAATGGCCTTTCACTGGACCAACAATGGCACTACGGCAATCGAACAACTGAAGCCATGGCTTGATCCAGCAAACCTCAATGTTCTCGTTTTTGGCGGTTCTGCAGATCCATGTACACCATCAACACCCGTTGCACCTACTGCCAATTTTAGCGCTAGTGCAACAAACGTTACCCCAGGAACTACCGTGAGTTTTACAGATTTATCAATTGGTATTCCAACTTCTTGGGCCTGGACTGTGACACCTGCAACAGGTTGGAGTTTTGCAGCTGGCAGTACGGCCGGCACTCAAAATCCACAAATCACTTTCAATACAGTTGGCCAGTACACCGTTAGCCTTACCGCTAGCAACGCTCAAGGTTCCGATGTAGAAACAAAAACTAATTATATTGTGGTGGCTCAAGTGACAGGTCCTTGTACTGCGAGTGCTGTTTGCGATGAGTACATCAATACGGTAAGTTTCAACACCATTAACAATACTTCAACCTGCGGAACCAACGGTTATACCGACTTTACAGGTACCAGCACAGCGTTAGCACAAGGCAATACCTACACCCTTACCATCACGCCTGCCATCGTAAACAATACACAAGCATCTGCTTATACCAATGACGAAATCGCAGCCTGGATTGACTTCAACAATGATTTTGACTTCAATGACGCCGGAGAGCAAGTGGCTTACGTACTTGTTGCTACAGGCTGGACAAACACGTTTAATGTGACCATTCCATTGGCCTCTTACACGGGCAATGTGCGCATGCGCGTTCGTATCTCTTACCAACCGGATGGCGCAATTACACCATGTGGCCCGTCAAGCTACGGCGAAACAGAAGATTACACCATCAATATCACTTCAGGTGCCGGTATCAACGACAACCCACTTTCTCAGGTATCGATTTATCCGAACCCTGCAAACGAAGAATTATTTGTCGACCTCAAAGACCTCGAAGGCGTCAATAGCATCTCTATTCTCGATATGAATGGCAAACAAATTAAAGCGCAGCAAAAAATCGAAAATGGCATCAATACATTGCCAATTTCTGAGCTGAAAGCTGGCGTCTACCAAGTGCGAATTACACAAAATGGTTACCAGTTTACACAACGCATCATCAAACTGTAACTACCTAATTACCATTTTGAAAAAACAAGGCGGCCCGCTCTAAGTGGGCCGCTTTTTTTTGTGGCAACATCCGATTCCAATTGGCCACCATTTGAACCGTTCGCATGTTTTTTCGGAGGCGTTCTTGGTGCTTGTCTACAAAATGCCAAAAAAGCGCATCGTAAAGAGCAGCGCTTTCTGCATCCGTTTTGAAGCCTTGCTTTTTGAGGTAATTTGAGCCAGAAAAATAGGGTTTTGTTGTCATGAGGCCGCCATCTGCATATTGACTCATGCCATAGACATTTGGCACCATTACCCAATCATAGGCATCCATAAAATTGCTCATAAAGAAGGCGTAAACCTCATCAGGATCTGTTTCTGAGAGAAAAAAGAAATTACCTAAGAGCATCAGTCGTTCTATATGGTGCGCGTAGGCATGTGTTTGCAATTTGTGAGCAACGGCTTTGAAAATCCCTAACTGAGCAAGTTGCGCCCAATTTAAAGTGCGGTGGTGGTGCATGGCATTGGTGGTGCGTTGCACCACGCCCACCCGCTCGTATACTGCGCGAATAAACTCGCGCCAGCCCACTACTTGACGAACAAAACCTTCGGTGCTTTCGAGTGAAACTTTTCCTAGTTCAAAAGCCTCCAAGACGCGGTGAATGACCATTTCTGGCAACAATAAACCTGCATTGAGTGCAGTAGAAAGATTTGAATGAAAAACAAACGTAGAAGTTGCACTAAATGCGTCTTGAAACGGCCCGAAATGGGCTAAATTGGTGTCGATAAAAAAGTCGAGCGCTGCTTTGGCCTCTTGGTGCGTGACCGGATAGTTGCTCAGGTCGGGGTCTCCAGGGTTATCAGAATATTCGCTTGAAATTTCTTTTTGAGCTACCTGCGCCCATTGACTTTCATATCTTGGAAAATTTGGCAATTCCATTCCTTTGGGCAGCCGCTTGCGATTGTCTGTGTCAAAACTCCAACGACCACCCAGCGGCTGTCGATGGTCGTCTAAAAGTATGCCCAAACGCTCGCGTTGCTTTTTGTAAAAATCTGCCAGAAAAAAGCGTTGCACGCGAGCACCAAATAATTGATCATTCATTTGCTTTGAATTGATAAAGGAGGGATTCTCAAGCCAGCTAAGTTCCATTCCATGTCGCGAGGCGTTTCGGCGAATTCTTTTCTCTAAAAGAAAATCAGTAGGGTCTACAACTACTACTTGTTGGGTGCTTTCTTTGAGTTGCTCAAAAATCTGTGCAAGTGAAGCCTTTTTCGCGTCGAAATAGGTCACTTTCTTATTTTTACTCCGCAAATATTCTGCGTAGTATTTCATGGAGGCGCGATGAAAAGCCAACTTTTTTTGATGAAAAGGGAGTTGCCCAAAGAAGAGTTCGTCTTCGACAAGCCAAAAGGTTTCGGTGTGCGCAAACGCAGGATGCTCCTCGAAAAGCTGATTTGGAAAAACCAAACAAATAGATGTTGACATATGAGCCAAACACCTCAAAGAGGACTTTGTTTGAACGCTTCTTTTGTGCGTCATTTTGAGTTCACAATTTCTTTAAACTGCGCACAAACTCTGTGTAATTTTGTCTTGTAATTAAAAGTAATCATGGATAAAGTTTCTTATGTTGGCAATGCAGACGTCAATGCCATCGAACACCTCTACCAACAATACCGCCAAGACCCAACGAGCGTAGACCTCGGTTGGGCCAAATTTTTTGAGGGCTTTGAATTTGCCCAAACTAATTACGATCAAGACGGCAGCATTCCTGAAAACTTCGTCAAAGAATTCAAAGTAATTAACCTCATCAATGGATACCGTACTCGCGGACACCTTTTCACGCGCACCAATCCTGTTCGCGAACGCCGCAAGCACACCCCAACCTTAGATATTTCGCATTTTGGGCTCACCGACCAAGACCTTAATGAGGTTTTTCAGGCGGGCGAACAAATTGGCATCGGCGCCGCCAAACTCTCCGATATCATTGCGCACTTAGAATTAACTTATTGTCAGTCTATCGGTATTGAATACATGTACATGCGCGACCCAGAGCGCATCGATTGGTTCAGAAACAAAATCGAACTCAGCAACCGCCCCGTTTTTGACCCGAAGCGCAAGCGCAAAATTTACGAGAAACTCAACCAAGCAACTGGTTTCGAGGCCTTTTTAGGTAAAAAATTCGTTGGGCAAAAACGCTTCTCTATCGAAGGTGGCGAAGGGCTCATTCCAGCACTAGACACACTCGTTCACAAAGGTGCCGCACTTGGAGTTGAATACTTTGTAATGGGGATGGCACACCGCGGCCGGCTCAATACCTTAGCCAACATCTTTGAAAAACGTCCACGCGATATCTTTAGAGAATTCGAAGGAAAAGAATTTGATTTTGAAACAACTTTTGACGGAGACGTCAAATACCACCAAGGCTTCACATCTCACATTACTTTAGAAAATGGTCAGCAAATCGGCCTTACGCTTGCCCCTAACCCTTCTCACCTCGAAGCTGTAAATACAGTTGTAGAAGGAATCGCACGAGCTAAAATAGACCACGTTTTTCAGACCGAAGATAAAGTTTGCCCCGTATTGATCCACGGCGATGCCGCTGTTGCGGGTCAGGGAATTGTTTACGAAACCATTCAAATGGCGGGCCTTGACGGCTACCGCACCGGTGGTACCATTCATATTGTCGTGAACAACCAAGTTGGTTTTACAACCAATTACCTCGATGGCCGCACCTCAACCTACTGCACAGATGTTGCTAAAACAACATTGTGCCCCGTTTTTCATGTCAACGGAGACGACATCGAAGCGGTTGTCACGACCATCGAAATTGCCATGGAATACCGCCAGGCTTTTCACCGAGATATCTTTATCGATTTACTCTGCTACCGCAAATACGGACATAACGAAGGCGATGAGCCTAAGTTCACGCAACCAAAGCTTTACAACATCATCGCAAAGCATCCGAACCCAAGAGAAATCTACTTAGAGCAATTGCAACGAGAAGCCCTCATGAGTGCAGAAGATGCCAAGCAAATTGAGCAGGTCTATCAACAATTTCTCGAAACAGAATACGAAGAATCAAGAAAACGCGACAAAGCGTTGGTTTACGACTTCTTAAGTCTCACTTGGAAAGATTACCGTCATGGAACGGCTAAGGATTTTGAAAAGTCGCCTCAAACAGGGATTGCAAAAAAAGAACTGCTCGCTCTCGGACGCAAGCTAGCTACGCTTCCCGAAGGCAAAAAATACTTCAGAAAAATTGCGAAAATCTTTGAAGACCGTTTGGCAGCTATTGAAAGCGACAAACTAGATTGGGGCTCAGCCGAAATGTTGGCTTACGCTACGCTTCTTGCCGAAGGACACGCCGTGCGTATTTCGGGCCAAGACGTCGAACGCGGCACGTTCTCACACCGACACGCAGTTGTCAAGACCGAAGACACCGAAGAAGAAGTGCTCACACTCAACGCACTCAAAGACAAACAAGCACCATTCAGTATCTACAACTCTTTGCTCTCGGAATACGGTGTGCTTGGTTTCGAATATGGATACTCTTTAGCCAATCCATCGGGCCTAACCATTTGGGAAGCACAATTCGGAGACTTCTTCAATGGCGCCCAAATTATGGTTGACCAATTTATCTCAGCCGGCGAAGACAAATGGGCTACGCAAAGTGGGCTCGTGATGTTATTGCCACACGGCTACGAAGGTCAAGGTGCCGAGCACTCTAGTGGCCGAATGGAGCGTTTCTTGCAACAATGTGCAGACCTCAATATGCAGGTAGTGAATACCTCCACACCTGCCAATCACTTCCACCTACTGCGTCGTCAAATCAAACGAGATTTCCGCAAACCACTTGTTGTTTTCTCACCAAAAATGCTTTTGCGCTACCCAGACGCCACCTCTAGTCTAGACGAAATGGCTAAAGGAAGCTTCCAAGAGGTACTCGATGACCCTACGGCAGTTGCAAAAAACATCGACACCGTCGTATTGTGCAGTGGTAAGTTCTATTACGAAATGAAGGTCAAAGCTGCTGAATTAGGCGTCAAAAACATGGCATTTGTACGCGTAGAGCAACTTTATCCATTGCCAACAGCTCAAATCGATGCTATTATAGCCAAATACAAAGCCAAAAATATCATTTGGGCTCAAGAAGAACCAGCTAATATGGGTGCTTGGATGCACATGGCCATGAATCTGCGTCACATTCCACTCATTGGTATTTGCAGACCCGCAAGTGCTGCTAGTGCGGAAGGCTCCAAGAAATTACATGAAATTCGACTCAAACAATTGTTCAACGACCTCTTTGCCTACGCGAAGAAAGCTTAAAAATAGAAACGTATGTCACTATTAGAAATGAAAGTCCCGAGTCCGGGAGAATCGATCTCAGAAGTAGAAATTGCCACTTGGCTTGTAGCCGATGGCGACTACGTCGAAAAAGACCAAGCAATTGCCGAAGTAGATTCGGACAAAGCGACATTAGAATTACCTGCAGAAGAAAGTGGTATCATTACCCTTAAAGCTGCTGAAGGTGATGTCGTGAAAGTTGGCCAGGTGGTTTGCCTCATTGACACGAGTGCAGCGCGCCCTGACACGAGTGCAGCGCGCCCTGCGGGCGCGCCTGCTCCGGCGCCTGCGCAAAGCGCAGCGCCCAAAACTGAGGCGCCTGCGGCGCCAGCCGCTGCACCAGCGCCTGCTGCTGCCCCGAATCCAGATCCAATAAAGCCTGCGAGCTATGCCAGCGGCGCAACTTCACCTGCAGCTGCCAAGATCATTAAAGAAAATAACATCAATCCTGCACAAATCAAAGCCACTGGCAAAGACGGGCGCATCACCAAACAAGATGTGCTTGCCGCTATGTCTGCTGGCTTCTCTACTGAAGCTGCGCAAGGATGGGGAGGCACCCGCGAGCAAAGTCGCGAAAAAATGTCGATGCTGCGTCGCAAAATCGCAGAGCGTTTGGTTGCTGTAAAGAATGAAACAGCGATGCTCACGACCTTCAATGAAGTAGACATGAAACCCATCATGGACATCCGTGCGAAGTACAAAGATGCATTTGCCAAGCACCACGAAGTCAATTTGGGCTTTATGTCATTCTTTACCAAAGCGGTTACTGAAGCGCTCAAATTATTCCCTGCAGTCAATGCACAAATCGATGGCAACGAAATGATTTTCCATGATTACGCAGACATCGGGATCGCGGTTTCTTCGCCAAAAGGCCTCATGGTACCGGTAGTTCGCAATGCAGAGCAAATGAGTTTAGCCGATATCGAGCGTGAAATCAAGCGTTTGGCCATTAAAGCTCGCGACGGTAAAATCACGCCAGAAGATATGAGCGGAGGTACATTTACGATTACGAACGGAGGTGTTTTTGGCTCCATGCTCTCTACGCCGATTATCAATCCACCGCAGTCAGCCATTCTCGGTATGCACAACGTAGTGGAACGCCCAGTTGCCATCAATGGCAAAGTAGAAATCAGGCCAATTATGTATGTCGCCCTTTCTTACGACCACCGTATCATTGACGGTAAAGAATCGGTCGGATTCTTAGTGAAAGTCAAAGAAATGCTCGAAAACCCTGAGCGCATGATTTTCGGATCAAAAGATCCAATGGAAATCTTACTCGGACTCTAATTTAAGTTTTCAATCTTAGATATAAAAGCGCTCGAAAGGGCGCTTTTTTTGCTTCGGAGCTTTAGATTGCTTTTCGTATATTTGCTGTTCTAAAATTTGAAGAAGCAATGTCAAAAATCAGGAAGCAAGATGCCCTAGATTACCATTCCTCTGGCCGACCAGGGAAAATCGAAGTGATTCCATCGAAGCCTTATGCCTCGCAACGCGACCTCTCTTTAGCTTATTCTCCGGGAGTTGCCGAACCTTGTTTGCGCATTGCCGAAAACAAAGCCGACGTCTATAAATATACTGCTAAGCGCAACCTTGTTGCCGTTATTTCTAACGGCACGGCCGTTCTTGGTCTCGGCGATATCGGGCCAGAAGCTTCTAAACCAGTCATGGAAGGCAAGGGCTTGCTCTTTAAGATTTTTGCCGACATCGACGTCTTTGACATCGAAGTAGACGCCAAAGATCCGGAGCTATTTATCCAGACCGTCAAGGCTATTGCCCCTACATTTGGTGGCATCAACCTCGAAGACATCAAGGCGCCAGAGGCTTTTGAAATCGAACGCCGTCTCAAAGAAGAGCTCGACATCCCCATCATGCACGACGACCAACACGGCACCGCAATTATCAGTGCTGCTGCGTTGCTCAATGCGCTTGAACTCGCCAACAAGAAAATAGAAAAAATCAAAGTTGTTGTTTCTGGTGCAGGAGCAGCTGCGGTGTCTTGCATCAAACTCTACCACCGTTTGGGCGTGAAACCAGAAAATGTCTTCATGTACGACTCCCGTGGGCTCATTCATCAAGGCCGCACCGACCTCGACGACATGAAAAAAACTTTCGCTGCACACAAAAAAGACCTCGATTTCGAGTTGGCTTTCAAAGGTGCTGATGTATTTCTAGGTTTGTCTAAGGCCGGATTGGTCAGCAAAGAAATGATTGCATCCATGGCCAAAGACCCAATCGTATTTGCGCTCGCCAACCCTGAACCTGAAATCTCTTACAAAGAAGCAACTTCGGTTCGCAAGGATATCATCATGGCTACTGGCCGTTCAGACCATCCTAACCAAGTCAATAACGTTCTCGGCTTCCCTTATATTTTCCGCGGTTCTTTAGATGTGCGCGCTACTGCCATCAACGAAGAAATGAAACTGGCGGCCGTCAAAGCCATTGCTGCGCTGGCCAAAGAAACCATTCCAGAAGAAGTCATCGAAGCCTACGGCGGAAAAAACATTTCTTTCGGACGCGAACAAATCATTCCAAAACCCTTAGATCCACGCCTAATTTATTACGTTGCTCCAGCAGTAGCGCGCGCCGCTATGGAATCTGGGGTAGCGCAAGAACCCATTGAAAACTGGGAAGAATACGAAAATCAGCTCAAAAGTCGCTTGGGTCTTGACAACAAACTTCAGAGAAACATCACCTCTAAAGCTCAAGGCAACCCAAAAACCGTTGTATTCCCAGAAGGAGACAACATCAAGATCCTAAAGGCAGCCCAACAAGCCTACGACGAAGGCGTCGCTTTCCCAATTTTACTTGGTAAAAAGCAGCGCATCATCGACCTCATGAACGAATACAGCATCGAAATCCCCGACGTTCAAATCATCGATTGTAAATCCGACGACGAAGAAGCGCGTCGCATTCAATATGGCAAAGAATTCTTTGAAAAGCGCAAGCGTAAAGGAATTACAGAATACGAAGCCATTTCTCTGATGAGAGAACGCAATTATTTTGGCGCCATGATGCTCAATATGGGCGAGGCAGATGCAATGGTTACTGGCCTAACCCGCAGTTACCGCTCGGTTTTGCGCCCAGCGATCAGCACCATCGGCTTACAGAAAGACATCAAGACAATTGCCGGGATGTACATCCTGAATACCAAAAAAGGTCCTCTTTTCTTGGCCGACACCACGGTAAACCTCAATCCGTCGGCAGAACAAATTGCAGAAATAACGGTCAACGTTGCCAAATTTATCAGACGTTTGAAAGTTCAGCCTAGAATTGCACTTTTGAGTTACTCGAACTTCGGTTCTTCACCAGGTGAAGACCCAGAAAAAATGTCAAAAGCTGTGCAGATTCTACACGAAACACAACCCAACTTAGTTGTCGACGGTGAAATGCAAGCTAATTTTGCCCTGAATCCGGAGCTCATGAACGAGAAATTCCCTTTCTCATTCCTTGCCAACAAAGAAGTCAATACCCTAATTTTTCCGAATCTTTCGGCTGGTAATATCGCTTACAAACTTTTGCAGTCAACCAATGAGCTCGACGCTATTGGCCCTATTCTTCTTGGAATGCGCAAATCTTTACACGTCTTGCAACTCGGGGCAAGCGTTCGCGAAATACTCAGCATGATCAAAATTGCCGTCATCGACGCCCAAAGCCAAGACAAATGATTTCAAGACTCAATGGCCGCCTGATCGAAAAAAATCCTACTGCGTTGCTCATCGAATGTGCAGGCGTAGGATATGAAGTCAAGATATCTCTCAATACTTTCTCTGTGTTGTCAGATGCCGAGGCCATTGTGCTGCATACCAAGCTTATCGTGAGGGAAGACGCCCATATTTTATATGGTTTTGCCACCAAAGAAGAGCGCGAAATGTTCGGACACCTCATCAGTGTTTCTGGCATAGGCCCGAATACAGCACTGATCATGCTCTCCTCCATGACCCCAGACGACATCGCCCATGCCATCCTCTCTGAAGATGTGGCAAGCATTCAAAAAATCAAGGGAATCGGTACCAAAACCGCACAACGGGTCATTATTGACCTCAAAGGAAAAGTATCCAAAATGGAACTCGGCACGGAGAATATTTTCTCCGCAAACAATAGAAATCGATTTGATGCGTTAATTGCTTTGGTTTCGCTCGGTTTTGATAAAAAATCAGCAGAAAAAGTATTGGATAAAATCGATACCGGAACCCAAACCGTAGAACAACTGATCAAAGAAGCGCTAAGACTACTATAACCGTGCAATACAATAACTGGCTCAAACCTTCCGCTCTAGGCACACTCCTCTTTTTGGTGTTTTTCACCATCGGGAAAACAGTTGCGCAAACCCCTACTTTGCCGTTTCCAATCATTAACCCACTCAATCCGCTGCAAAATTTTCCGCAAAGTTTTGACCTCGGCGACCCAACTAAGCTCAATCAGACCATCGTCTACGACCCCGAGACCGGTAGTTTTGTTTTCCGCGACGTCATTGGCAAAGACACCTATTTCAGGGCGCCACAGGCCATGACCCTAGAAGAGTACCTACTTTACCAAGAAAAAAAGAGCTTTTCCTTAGACTGGAAAGAAATCGTTGCCGAAGAAAGTGCTGAAAACCGCACATTTGAACTCCCCATAAAAATTGGCTCAAAGGCATTTGAAAGCTTTTTTGGCTCTGATCAAATTACCATTACACCAGGAGGTAACCTCGAAATCTCGCTCGGAGCCAACCACTCACGCGTAGACAACCCGCTGTTGCCAATGCGTCAGCGCAATATCACGCGCTTTGACTTCAATCAAAACATCAACATGGACATCACCGGCCAGATCGGGACCAACATGAAGGTGAACATGAAATACAATACCCGCGCAAACTTCGATTTTGAAAATATCTCCAAACTCGAACGCACGGGCAAGGAAGATGATATCCTACAGAAAATCGCCTTAGGACAGGTTAGCCTAGAACTACCTACCACCCTCATTCCCAGCTCTCAAACGCTTTTTGGCTTCAAGACGCAACTCAAATTTGGCCGTTCTACAGTAGACTTTATTCTAGCGCAATCCAAGGGAAAGCGCACCGAAATCAACGTAACTGGCAAGGCGCAAGTACAGAAATTCGAAATTACTGCAGACAACTACGAGGCCAATCGTCACTATTTCTTAAATCTCTATCACCAACAACACTACGACACCGCGATGTCAACGCTTCCTGTAGTGAACTCAACAACCTACATTACCCGCATCGAAGTCTGGGTCACCAACCGCAGCAGCATCACTGAAAACACCCGCAACATCGTTGCTTTTTCCGATTTAGGCGAGTCCAAACAAAGCAACTGCCAAGGAAATCCTGGCGCTTACTCCACACAAGAACTCCCTGACAACCAATCAAATGGCCTTTACGACTGGGCATCCGTGCAGCCATTAGTGCGCGGATTCTCAAATGCAGTTCTGGCGCTCAGTGCACAAGTAAATTCGCCTGGGCCATTTCTGCAGTCCATCGATTACGAAAAGGTAGAAAACGCTCGTAAGCTCAATGAAAATGAATTCACTTACAACGCATTATTAGGTTACATATCTCTCAACACAGCACTCAACAACGACGAAGTATTAGCTGTGGCTTATGAATATACTTACCGTGGTCAGACATATCAAGTTGGGGAATTTTCTACAGACGGTACAAATGGTCAAGAAGCGCTCATTTTGAAGCTCATCAAACCAACCATTACAAGTCCTAAAAACAAAATTTGGGACCTCATGATGAAAAACGTCTATTCCATTGGCGCTTACCAGGTTGATCAACTTGGCTTTAAAATCGATATCTACTACAACAATCGCGAAACTTCTGTTCTTCAACCATTTTTACCTTTCGATGGCATCGACAAAAAACAAATTGTCACGCTCCTCGACATGGACAAAATCAATCAGAACAACCAGCCTTTCTCGGACGGTGTATTTGACTTTGCTCCTTTTAACGTTGTGGGCAACAAAATCGATAACGGAGGTACCATCAACCGCAAAAATGGCCGTGTCTTCTTTACAACCGTAGAGCCATTCGGAAAAACGCTCGCCGAAAAATTAACGGCAGCAAATGTTCCACCTATTTACGTAAATCAACTCGCCTACACCGAACTCTACGACTCTACAAAGACCGCAGCACAACAAATTCCTGGCAAAAACCGCTTTGTATTCAAGGGTGAGTTTCAGTCTTCTATATCTTCGGAAATTCCATTAAACGTCATGAACATTCCGCAGGGTGCTGTTGTGGTCACTGCAGGCGGAATGCGCTTGGTAGAAGGTGTAGACTACACCGTCGATTATGCATTTAGCCGCGTGAAAATCTTGAATACTGGAATTTTAGAATCCAATACCCCGATTAAAATCTCCATCGAGTCCAATTCTGTTTTCGGCTTTCAAGCGCGCTCCATGATTGGTGGCCGCTATCAATACCGCATCAATGAAAACTTTAAAGTCGGTGCCACTTGGTTGCGCATGATGGAAAGACCCGTCACGCCTAAGGTCGATTTCGGCAGCGAGCCCTTCAAAAACAACGTTCTTGGTGCAGATTTCGCCTTCAGAACCAACGTTCCGATGCTGACCAAATTAGTAGACTTACTTCCTGTAATTTCTACCAACACCATGTCTACGCTCTCCATGTCTGGGGAGGTAGCAACCCTCAAACCAGGGCAACCGCGTGCCATCAATAAAGAAGGAACTTCCTACCTAGACGACTTCGAAGCGTCTCAAAGTGCCATTGACCTCAAAAGCATTGCAGCTTGGCGTTTGGCATCTGTTCCGCAAGGGCAGCCCGATTTATTCCCAGAAGCCGCTAAAAAGGACCTCAGTGCCGGTTACAAGCGTGCCAACTTATCGTGGTATACCATCGATCCTGTATTCTACCAAAGCAACCAACTTACGCCTGCTCATATCAAGCAAGACCCCACCATGCTCTACGACAGCCGCATGCGCTTGATTCAAATGACCGACATCTTCCCGAATTTGCAATTGCAATACGGATCTATCTCCAATATCAATGTATTTGATCTGGCGTATTACCCAGCAGAACGGGGTATGTATAACTTTGATACCACCGCAACCGTCGATACACTTGGTCGATTTACCAACCCAGAAGAAAGATGGGGAGGTGTCATGCGCGGGCTCACTACCAACGACTTCGAATTAGCGAACATTGAATTCATCCAGTTTTGGTTACTCGACCCTTTCAACGAAGACGCTGAAAACGAGAACCCTAATGCACCAATGTCTGGCGGAGACCTCTATTTCAATTTAGGTAACATCTCCGAAGACATCCTACCCGATTCCCGCAAGAGCTTTGAACATGGGCTTCCACCCAACAGCGATCCGGTCTTACTAGACAACATCGACACAACACAATGGTCGCGTGTTTCGACACAACAAGTAGTGGTGAATGCCTTCGCAAATGACCCTGCAGCACGCATCAAACAAGATGTCGGTCTTGATGGTTGGGATAACCTCGCAGAAACGCAGAGCTACGCTGCATTTGTCAATTGGGTGCAAAACAACAATACCTTAAGCGCTGCAGCAAAAGCGCGCATGATTGCCGACCCGTCTACCGATGACTACAACTACTATCTCGACGATAACTTTGACGTCGCCAAACTCAATATTTTAGAGCGCTACAAACACTACAACGGTATGCAAGGTAACTCCCCTACTACCGAAATGTCTGATACCGCCAATACGCTTGGCTACCCTACAATTGCCTCTAACTTTCCGGATATCGAGGATATCAACCAAGACAACAACCTTTCTGAATCAGAAGCCTATTTCCAATATCGCGTCAGTCTGCGCCCAAACGACCTTCAGAATGTAGGCAGCAACTTTATCACCAATAAACAAGTTTACCAAAACGGAACTAAGACAGAAACTTGGTATCAGTTTAAAGTACCGATTCGCGAGTTTGAAAAACGTGTCAACGGCATTCAAGATTTCCGATCTATTCGCTTCATGCGCATCTACATGAAAGGGTTCAACGAGCCAGTTGTTTTGCGCTTTGCAAGACTAGAACTTGTACGTGGTGAGTGGCGACGTTACTTCCAAGACCTTACTCAGCCAGGCTTGAGTGTGCAAACTGACCCGAATCTTACTCAGTTTAATATTGCCGCACTGAATATCGAGGAAAATGCACAACGTCAGCCAATTAACTATGTAGTTCCTCCTGGCATCGATAGAGAAATTGACCCTTCTCAGGTCTACCAACGTCAGATGAACGAGCAATCTCTTGTACTCGAAGTTTGTAACTTACAAGACGGCGATGCACGCGCCGCATATCGCAATGTGCAGTTTGATGTCAGAACTTACAAGAAGCTCAAAATGTTTGTTCACGCTGAGTCAGTTGTACAAAATCAACTCAAAGACAACGAACTCACTGTTTTTGTTCGCTTAGGTACAGACTACGTCGACAACTACTACGAATACGAACTCCCAATGAAGGTAACGGATTGGAATGCCACTAATCCAGACCTCATTTGGCCAGCGGTGAATAACATTGAAATCGAATTCGACCGCTTACTCGAACTCAAAATGGAACGCAACACCAAACTTGAGCAAGGTATTCCTGGTGTTTCAAGTATCGTCGAATACGAAAAAGTCGATCCGAACAATCCTAATCACCACATCAAAGTCAAAGGAAGTCCGAACTTACAAGGCATCAAAACTATAATGATTGGTGTCAGAAATCCATCGAAGTCAGACCCTGACAATACATGGGGCCCCGATAACGGCGAAGCCGAGTGTGTCAATGTTTGGGTCAATGAAATGCGTCTTACAGATTTTGTCAGCGATGGTGGATCAGCTGCAGTTGGGCAGATGCAGTTACAGCTCGCCGATTTCGCAGTTGTTCAGGCGGCAGGAAACTATTCTGGCATCAACTGGGGAGCTGTAGATAGCCGCGTGCAAGATCGCCAGCGCAACCAACGCATGGGTGCAGATATCAGCACCACCATGCAACTTGGTCAGTTCTTTGGAAAGCAAGCGCGCGTGTCTCTTCCTTTTTACTACGGCTACTCCGTTGGGGTCATTAATCCAGAATACGATCCATTTAACCCGGATATCAAACTTTCTAACTACGACATCGCTACGCGCAAAGAGCGCATGCGCTTAGGTCAAGACTTTACAGAGCGTCGCTCTTACAACTTTACCAACGTACGCAAAGAAGCGAAAGCCGGAACAAAGCCCCAATTCTGGAGTATTTCTAACTGGTCTGCTACCTATGCTTTTGCAGAAAACATCAAGCGCGATTTCAATATCAAATCCGACATGACCCGCACCTGGACAGGAGCGCTCAACTACAACTATACCTTTGCAGGAAAACCTTGGGAACCATTCAAAAAGTGGGAGCCCGCACAAAAAAATCCATGGCTCAAGCCACTCAAAGACTTCAATCTTTATTACCTGCCTAAGAACATTACTTTCACCAATGATTACTCGCGCATTTACAATGAAAGACAGGTGCGCAACATCATCGTTCCGGACTACAACTTTGATCCTATCTACCTCAAACGCTTTGATTGGAACCGAAATTATCAGGTCGGGTATGATATCACAAAAGCGCTCAAAACCACATTTACAGCAAACAACCGATCTATTTTCGTCGAAGGAAATCACGGTGTAGACCGACGTACTAATCCCGAAGGCTACCAAGAATTCATGGACTCTATTCGTTCACAAATGAGCACGTTTGGGCGCACCATGGATTACACGCACAATTACTCGCTCAGCTACACGCTTCCTTTCGATAAACTTCCGGTTACTTCTTGGCTTTCTTCAAATGTTAAATATGCCGGGACCTACAACTGGCAACGTGCACCACTCGGGCAAGCAGAATTTGGCAACACCATTCAAAACTCAAGGTCCATCAACATGACCGCACAAGGAAACCTCGTGACGCTCTACAACCAAATTCCATATTTCAAAAGGGTGCTTTCGGACGGCAAAGGCGCCAAAACCAATTCGGCAAAAACCGGAGCAGGCGGAGCACAACCCGGCAAAGGCGGGCCACCTAAAAAACCAGAATTCAAGCCGAAGAAACCGCTCGAAGAAATGACCGAGAAAGAACGCAAGGAATACGACCGTCAACTCGCTAAATTCGAACGCAAACAAGCACGAGAAGAGATTCAAAAGGCTAAAGAAAGTGAACCAATTAACCCAATTCTCGGAACACTTGCTCGCCTTATCATGACCGTTCGCAACGTTTCAGGTACCTACACGCTTTCAGACGGAACTATGCTTCCTGGCTTCAATCAAGAATCGAGTGTGCTGGGCATGAACGCCACAACTTTAGGGCTTACCCCGTTTGTATTTGGCAAGCAAGGCTACGACGTATTTGGACGCGAAACAGGCTACCACGTCGGTGACTTCGCCCGAGATAACAATTGGTTGGTGCAAAACGAGAATATCAACAAACAGTTCATGGTGAACCATACCGCGAACCTACAGCTCAAAGCCACATTAGAGCCGTTCAAAGACCTCAATATCAACCTAAACGCTTCTCGCAGTTACAGTACGCAAGCCGGCGAATTTTACCGCTGGAACCCCGGAACCTCAGCATTTGAATCGCAAAGCCGTTTTGAAAGCAGTACGCTTACCTACACCACCATTTCATGGGGTACAGCATTTGCGAAAATGGATAGCTCCTTCCGCTCCCCTATTTTCCAACAAATGATTGCAAATAGCCAACAAGTATCACAACTCATCGGAGCTGGTAACGCCAATTCAAGTTCTTTGCCAAATGGTTTTTATGACGGTTATTCAGCAACTCAACAAGAGGTTGTCATCGGATCTTTCTTAACAGCCTATACCAATTCACCTATCGATAGCAAAAGCATCAATCCTCGCAGTAATATGCCG
Source organism: Bacteroidota bacterium (assembly GCA_041191505.1). GTDB lineage: Bacteria > Bacteroidota > Bacteroidia > Flavobacteriales_D > Crocinitomicaceae > UBA952. Next base: position 38,929 of record JBEEOT010000016.1, read on the forward strand.
TTGCCAAACTGGACGATCAACTACGCAGGCTTAAGCAAATTTGCCTTCGCAAAGGATGTGGTGAAATCCTTCAAATTGAACCATGGTTATTCTTCTTCTGTATCAGTTAACGGGATGCAAACCAACCTCAACGCAACACTAGATGCCAGCGGCTCACCTACTGCCCTAGACCTCAACAATAACTTCATCGCACCAATGCAAGTGCAAAACATTACCATCACTGAGCGTTTTTCTCCGCTCATTGGTATGCTCGCTACATGGAACATCATGGGCAAAAACATCACAACCAACTTCGAGTACAAAAAAGACCGCCAAGCAACACTTTCCTTGAACAATAATCAGGTAACCGAAACTCTTGGTCAAGAAATTGTTGTAGGTACGGTAGTCAATGTTCCAAAACTCAAGTTGGTGCGCAGCATTGACGCCAGCGACCTCCTGATCAACGTCAATTTCTCTTTCCGAGACAACGCAACCGTTATTCGTAAAGTCGTTGAAAACACCAATATGGCCACTGCAGGGCAAACAACCGTGAGCTTCAAACTAGACGCCAACTATAAACTCAACGAGTACCTCAGCGCCATTTTCTACTACGAACAATTCATCAATACGCCTAAGGTCTCTTTAAGCTATCCTACTGGCAACCTCAAAACCGGAATCACGCTCCGCTTTGACCTCAACGGCCTCAAGTAATGATCCGCAATGCCACCAGAAATGACGTCAATGCCATCTTTCATTTAATTGAAGAATTGGCCTCCTATGAAAGAGCGCCAGAACAAGTCGTCAATACGCCTCAACAACTCGAAATTGATCTATTCGATGACGGCATCTGCTCGGCAATTGTGGCAACCAATCAAAGTGCTGAGGTCATTGGTTTTGCACTTTATTATATTTCCTACTCCACTTGGAAGGGGCGCTGCTTGTATTTAGAAGACTTTTATGTACAAGAAGCAGAACGCAAGCAAGGCTATGGACAGGCCTTGTTTGATGAAATCATTCGGATAGCCAAACAAATGGGCGTTAAACGCATGGATTGGCAAGTTCTCGATTGGAATCATACAGCGCTTAATTTTTACCGTCGCAATCACGCCCTCCTGGACCCCGAATGGATCAACGGCCGGATTTTTTTTGAATAGCGCGCAAGTTTTCAGATTTGTTGGCATCTTTATAACGTGAGATCTCGCGAACACGTCCCTACTTTCGAAGAATTAGTTCAGGCATTCGACGCTCAGGTTTACAAAATTTGTTTTTATCTGCTGAAGAATAAACCAGACGCACAAGACTGCACCCAAGAAATCTTCATTGCCATCTATCAAGCCTTACCTAAATTCAAACAAGAGTCGAGTCTACAAACTTGGATTTACCGAATCAGTACTAACAAATGTTATGAGTATTTACGTCGTAGTAGGCGCAAGAAACGCTTTGGTATTTCTGTTCCAATTGACCAGTTTTTTTCTCAAACCGTTGCAGCTGAAAGTAAAAACCCTGAACAAATTCAAATTGCCAAAGAACATTCCCTCCTGTTTTGGAAGGCCGTAGAAAAGCTTCCCCTTCAACAACAACTTACTTACACTTTGTATCATGTAGAAGAGCTGAGTTATAAAGAAATTGCCGCCGCATTAGACACCAGTACAAGTGCAGTTGAATCTCTAATGTTTCGGGCCCGACGTCAACTTGAAAAAGACTTACAGTACTTGCATAAAAAATAGCGCAAGTTTTGAATCAAAATATCAACTAATACCCTATGCAAAAAGAGACACATTTTGGACATGACATTGCACCACCCCTAAACTTGCGCCAGCAACTATTGGAAGTTCCGGGTATCGTTCGAAATCAAAAAAAAGAACGTGCACTTTTACTCATCTCTATTTTAACTTTCGTTGCAATCAATTTTGGACTTTATACCCATTATGAAAGCAAACAGAAAGAAGCAACAATGACTGCCTATCTCTACCTCACCAGAAATTATCAATACCCATGAAGCATATTTGGATACTGCGTACAGCCATTTTTGTTTTGGTTAGCACGAATCTCTTTTTATTATTTGAGCTCTTCGGAAAGCCAAAGCATCCGCCAAGATTGAGCCATATTGTGCATGCCGAAGGAAAACAAGCACAACAACTCGACAACGAGATGCGGCGTCATCACAGCGCAGTTTCAAAATGGACGCAAAGGCAATTTCAATTGCGACAAAAATTAGGACGGACAAAGCCACAAAATAAAATCATTCGCAACAGTTTATTAGATCAAATTGCGACATGCCAAAGGAACATTGATTCCATTACACTTGCCCATTTTGACCATGTATCAGCGCTCTGTAACTCAGCGCAGGAAAAGCTTTTCCTGCACTTTCGAACGCAGATTTTAAATCCCGATTTGAAACGCTGATATGAAATTGTTTAGCGCCTTTTTGTTCACTATTTTGAGTTGCTTTACCCTCGCACAACAGCAAGTGCAGCTCTTGTGGAATCAAAAGCCATTTGAACTTGAGAAACTTTATCACATCAACGATACAAGCGCTGTGCGCATCAGTCAATTGAAGTTTTACTTACAAGGTGCTTCCAAAAATGTCATGCAAAATATCCATTTAATAGATGCTTCCGACATAGGAACATGGACATGGGGAAATCCGATAACACCATTGCAATTAGGCATTGATGCTTCAATCCAAACCTCTAGCAATTTCACAGATGCACTTGACCCAATTCACGGGATGTATTGGGCTTGGAATACTGGATTCATCAGCGTCAAGTGTATGGGAGAATTCAACAACCTAAAAACCGGCCAAACACAAAATTTTGAATTTCATTTAGGCGGTTATCAAGCACCTTTTGCATGTACTAAAGAGCTTCAAGGAAGGGGAGCAATCCTCAATTGCGATCTTTATTTTTGGTTTGAAGCTATATTAAATTCAAAAAACCAAGAATGGCATATCATGCAACCCAGCAAAGCAAGTCTGCAGCTTTTTGAATTATTTACCGCATCTCTGAGCTATGGTCAATAAGCTATTGTTTCTACTATTGATAAGTTGCTTATTCATTTCGGCAACATCTAATTGGAATAAATCTTTTCAGAAATGGCCTGCTCCTATTCAAAAAAAAACCAAATATTCTTCAACAGCTAGTTTTGAATTAGGTAGAGCACTTTTTTATGAACCTTTGTTGTCAGCAGATAGCAGTATATCTTGTTCTTCGTGCCATTTATCCTACACCGCATTTGCTCATGTTGATCACGCCACGAGTCATGGAATTCAGAGCCATATTGGTCGTAGAAATGCTCCAGGTTTATTTAATCTTGCCTGGCGAGCACATTTTCACTGGGATGGAGGTGTGAAGAGCCTGACCGGCCAAGCGATCAATCCGCTCACCCACCCCGATGAAATGGGTAATTCATTAGAAGAGATTTTAGCAAGACTTCAAAAGAATGACACTTACCGAAGCGCCTTTGAAGCCGTTTATCATCAAGAAGAAATTCAAACTTGGATGTTGCTAGATGCCTTGCGGCAATTTAGCATTTCACTTGTTTCAAAAGAAAGTTTTTACGATAAAGTCAGCCGAGAACATGCCTCCTTTTCGGAACAACAGCAAAAAGGATTTGCACTTTTTGAACAACACTGCAACCAATGCCATACCGCGCCGCTCTTTTTCAGTAACCGCTTTGAAAGCAACGGAATTCAGATAGATTCAACTGATTTAGGTCGCTTCGAAATAACAGGATCTGAAGCCGATAAAGGTAAATTCAGAGTCCCAACTTTAAGAAATATCAGCCATAGTTTTCCATACATGCACGACGGACGCTACAAAAGTTTAAAAGAGGTAATTGCCCACTACGGCCAACAACTTCAATTGAACGACAATCAGCAAAAGGACCTCATCGCCTTTCTGAAAACCCTTACAGACACCACATTTTTAATGAACCCTCAATTTCAATATCATACCCTAAACCAATAACCATGAAGAAAAACCTGCTCACACTCGCCCTTTTTTGTACAGGCGTGCTCAACGCGCAACTCAACCCGGCCATCACCAATTGGTTGATCAATACCAGCGGGCTCACTGGCTCACACTACGTTCAAGGCAATAGCACGCCAATTGCAGATAACGTAGCTGCAAATGTGCAAACCGTGCAGTATTCAACCAATTTTGTATATGTCTCCACAACGGGCATCCCAGCTTATATAACCGGTCCCTTTTTAGATGGAAACCCCTCTTTGGCTACAAACCAAAACGCCATTTTTAAACTTTCCCTAAACCCCACGGCCAATACGGGTACGCTCACTTCTACTACTGGGGGCAACATCGGTATTTTCGTCAATGGAGTAGCTTTGTTTGATTACCGAGATGGAGTGGCATGGAATTCACAAACCAACGCACTTTGCGGCGGACCAGGAAACCCGCCTTGCCCAGGAGGCCCAAATGCGAACATGCCATGGAACAGAGATGCCGTTCCAGCTGAAAAAGCAGGATTCGACTGCTCAAAGGGGCATCCTGCCATGGGCAATTACCACCATCACCAAAATCCAAGTGCTTTCAAATTGGACTTACAAGTCATCTCAACAATTTGCGATGTCTACGACGCCGATGGTTTGTATGTCATTGATTCTATGCAACATGCTCCCCTTATTGGCTATGCAGCTGATGGATTCCCGATTTACGGTGCCTATGGTTTTCAAAATACAAATGGGACAGGCGGTATTACCCGCATTCAATCTAGTTATCAATTGCGCAATATCAGTGTGAGAACGCATTGGGCCGACGGAACTGATGTAGCCGACGGTCCTGCGGTTTCGAGCACCTATCCTTTAGGTTATTTTCGCGAAGATTACGAATTTATTGCTCATGCAGGCCAAGAAGAGTATTTAGATGCAAGTAACGGCAGATTTTGTGTCACTCCAGAGTATCCGAACGGTACATATTGCTACTTTGCAACAGTTGACGAAAATTGGAACTCAGCTTACCCCTATGTGGTAGGACCCAAATTTCATGGCGTTGTAACTGGCGCTAAAGTAACGAGCATCACAGAACCCGTCACTACCTATTCCAATAATGCCAGTCTAACTGAACTGACAGAAAACGATTGGCAAGTTTGGCCCAACCCAACCGCTGAAATTGCAATGGTACAGGTCAACGGACTTACTACAAAGTCAAGAAAGGTAGCGCTATTTGACCCTCAAGGAAGACTCGTAATGCAAAAAGAAATAGCGCAAGGAAGCACGATTGTATACTTTGAAATCGATACACTTTACCGAGGTATTTATCTTGTAAAGATAGAAGGTGATTCTAAAGCCAAAACCCTGATCATTCAGTAATTAGCAGCAGCTTTCTTCTCGATTTAGAAATTTTCATATTTTAGCATAACAAACTGTAATGTGTTTGATGCTCATTTACAGAATGGGCTAAAAATTACATGAATGATTGATTATCCAAGGAGGAGATTTCTAAAAACGAGCATTTCGGCTGCGGCAGTTTTCTTGCTGAAACCTTTTGATGCTGTTTTTGCTTCGAAGACGGAAAGTCAAGGAACGCCAACTTGGTTGGAATTACTAGAAACTGCACGTTGGTGCCCCACGATTCATAATTTACAACCTCATCAACTCAAAATTCTTTCGATAACCGAAGCAGATCTGTATTTCGACCCGAAAAGACTTTTGCCCGTCGGAGACCCTAATGCGGTTTTTGTAACGATTGCCATGTCCATGTTTATCGAGCACCTGTCAATTGTTGCCAATCAACACGGGCATACCATACAAATAGAGGGTCCTATTATCCCAATCGATACCAAAGCAACTGCCTCCACTAAATTTGCACGTCTTAAACTCGTTCAGACTGACACAAAAGACAACTTGGATGCTGCCCTCATACTCGAGCGTAAAACTTCAAGACTACATTACAACGGACAACCCTTGAAACAAGAAACGATTCAAGCAATTCGCACAGAAGCAGCCAATTTCAACCATCAGTTTTTTCATTCTGCAGACCCCGATTTTGTAGATTTTATCATTGATTTGAACCAACAAACCTTATTTGACGATTTGGCTTCTCCTAAAGGACGAGAGGAATTACATCGTTTATTCCGCTACACCGATGAAGACGCTTCCAAATTCAAGGACGGGCTCTGGTATAAAGCAATGGCCTTCCCAGGAAAAATAATGCGCGCCGTGTTTACGCACCACGAACGCTGGGAAAAAGGACTGAAAAAGAAAATGCTAGGAGACTATTACCGCCATTCTTTTAAAGGAACAGCCTCTATATGTTGGTTTAAAGGAAATTTTAAATCCCCAGAAGACTGGATGAATGCCGGACAAATGTTTGCCCGAACGTGGCTATTACTCACCAAAGAAAAGGCCTTCTTGCATCCGTTTGGTTCGCTGATCACCAACAAAAACGCACACCTTCAATTTTCAAGCAAGATAAATTCTGAAATGAACCAGCTTGAAAACGATCAAGAAATTTGGATGATTTTTAGAGCAGGTTATTCGAAGGAACCCGTCAGGAGTTACAGATTGAGTACCAAAGAGCTCATTATTAACGAAGGGATCTTATGAGACAATGCATGCTCCTTTTTTACGCTTGGTTACTTGAGTTGTATCGCAAGCCTTTGATGATGTCCGACCGCACTATGTCACTCATTTATGCACCGGGCTTCAATCGTTTGCGCCTATTCAATTCTAAAGCGAGGGCTTATGCTGAATTCATCAAAGCGAGAAGACGAGTGCCAGCTTACCGTGCTTTTTTGGATAGCCAAGGCTTTTCAAAACCTACTTTCACTGGACTAGTGCCAAACATGCACGAAGTTCCGATTACCGACAAAGAAAATTATGTAAAAATCTATTCCATGGATGAGCGATGCGTTGGCGGTAAAATACCTACAACGAATGTCATTATTGATGAATCTTCCGGAAGCAGTGGTACTGCCACCAATTGGGCCAGAGGAAAAAAAGAACGTCAACGCAATGCACGCATTATTCAATTTGGAGTGCGCAATTTATTAGGTCGAGAACCGCTGTTCATTATTAACGCCTTTGCGCTCGGGCCTTGGGCAACAGGCGTCAATATTACGATGGGTTGTGTTCCATTTTCGAAATTGAAATCATTAGGACCAGACAAACTTAAAATTTTGAATACCATTCAACAGTTTGGGCCCGCGCATCACTATGTCATTATGGGCTACCCTCCCTTCCTTAAATTGTTAGTTGACGATGCGCAAATGGATTGGTCCTCGCTTAATGTGTCGCTTATCTTTGGAGGTGAATCCATGACCGAAGGCATGCGCGACTACTTATTATCAAAAGGAATCAAAAGAATCTATAGCTCATTAGGAGCCTCTGATTTAGAATTGAATATTTCTGCTGAAAGTGAGTTTACAATTAGCTTAAGAAAGCTCATTCGCTCCAATGATGCTTTAAGAAAGCGCATCACAAGACATCCAGGGGCCTTACCCATGTTATTTCAATACAATCCGACCGATTTTTTAATCGAAACAAGCGCTGAGGGTGAATTAATTATTACCATTGGCAGGCCCGATTACATCGCCCCAAAAATTCGCTACAATCTTCACGACCGTGGTCACGTGCTGTCTATGAAAGAACTGTATCAAGTATTGGATGAATTGAATATCGATCATTCGCAACTTGTCAAGCCACAAACCGATTTGCCAATTTTGGTGCATTATGGTCGGGCAGACTCCACTGTTTCCTTTTTTGGCGCGAATATTGGGCCTACAGATATCCAAGAAACTATCTATAATTCTGCGCACTTTTCCAATCTTGTCAACTCTTTTTGTATTTCAGTTAATGAAGATGAAACCGGAGAAAAACAATTAGTGATTTCACTTGAATTACAGGAAGGCCAATCTATTACCGGTCTTGATCGAGAGACCCTGCAAACTGCTTTTTACCAACAACTGGCACAAACCAATCAAGATTTTAGAGAGGCGCAGCGTATGGTCAATACAAAAGAACAATGCCTGCTCCAATTCTATGCCTTTTCAGAGGGTCCTTTCGAAGATCGAGATATCCGAATCAAAGCCAACTATTTCCAATAAAAAATGAATATTCACAAAAATTGGGCTAATATTCAGCCATTTCGATGTGATGTTCATTTGTATGACAGCCCTAACAAAATCATCGTAAGTTTATTCTTGAAATAAGGAGAGAAACAGGTTACTTCTTATACATGGCAGTTGACAAGCTGCTTGGAGAGGCAGTTTCATTTTCTAGTTTGATAAGAGTTTAATAGTTTTTGTCAACGTCCGAAAGGAATGTGTATAAGAAGTTCCTGTCCTTATTACTAACATGTACCACTCAGACAGTTTTGTCTACTACTAGGAAAAGGGCTGATTCGTCAGTCCTTTTTTTCATTTATGGCATAAAGCAAAGGACGGCTAGGTGCAGCATCATTCATGAAATGAGCAACTTGCAACTCTAGGATAAACTGCCCGTCTTGGATTTCATGGGGTACAAAAATGAGCTCAGTAATAGTCCGATCCTGAATAGGCGCCTGCGGAACATTCCAGAATGCATGATGAAATGCCAATGCGCCGCCATCTTCTTCTCTATCCACAGAAGGGGTATCTACCAACAAATGCTTGGCCGCCAATTGATCGAGTAATGCAACAACCCCAACATCGAAATAACAAGGATTAGTACCTGAATAATTCATGGACAATTTATCATCTTTGTTGGGCAAAGTGCGAATGACAATGGCTTCTGTGAAGTCAGACTCCAATAAAGACGCAAGCTGATCTGCAAATACGACATGATCTCCGTTTTGAAGTACACGCGGCGTAACGCTAATCAGCGTTGCTTGGTAAAAATATTGCTGAATGGCGTTACTTACCGGATAGATATCCTCGCTAATATGGCCAAAAGATTCCGTATGCGTGCCATGACCATGCGGATTGAAAAAAATATCTCGAAAGTTAACAGCGCCGCCTTCTGCCACGCTACCCACAAAACTATTGGCGCGCACAGGTTCCATGCGCGGGGCGTCTACATACCACGCTCTTGGGTTCTCTTGTGTAGCGCGCAAAGGCAAAGAAAGATCAATTGCGGTAGTAGTATCGATAAAATGCTGAGGGTCGAGGTAAAAAATCATAGAGTAAAAATAGCGCTTTTCGTATCTTTGCAGCTATGGAAGCACAAAAAGACCGCCTTAAAGACCTCATTTCACACGCCAAAGAATACGGATTTGTTTTCCCGTCTTCAGAAATTTACGACGGGCTCGCCGCCACCTATGACTACGGTCAGTTGGGTGCAGAACTCAAAAACAATATCAAAACCTATTGGTGGAAAGCCATGGTGCAATTGCACGAAAATATTGTGGGCCTAGACTCCGCGATCTTCATGCACCCCACTACCTGGAAAGCGTCTGGCCACGTCGATGCCTTCAACGACCCTTTAATTGACAACAAAGACTCAAAAAAACGCTACCGTGCCGATGTCCTCCTAGAAGAGCACATCGAAAAAATCCGTCAAAAGATGGAGAAAGAAGTCGAAAAAGGTCAAAAACGCTTTGGCGACGCTTTTGATGCTGCGCAATTTAGAGCAACCAACCCGAATGTGCTGCGCAATCAAGAAAAGATTACTCAAATTGAGGAGCGCATGAAAAGCGCACTTGAGCAGAACGATTTAGAGGGTGTGCGTCAGCTCATCATCGACCTCGAAATCGTTTGCCCTATTTCCGGTTCCAAAAACTGGACCGAAGTGCGCCAATTTAACCTCATGTTCTCCACTGAACTCGGTTCTGTAGCCGGCGATGCGAGCACTATCTACCTTCGCCCAGAAACCGCACAAGGAATTTTCGTTAACTTCTTGAACGTCCAAAAATCTGGTCGCATGAAAATTCCGTTTGGTATCGCACAAATTGGCAAGGCCTTCCGAAACGAAATTGTGGCGCGTCAGTTCATCTTCCGCATGCGCGAATTTGAACAAATGGAAATGCAATTCTTTGTGCGCCCCGGCGAAGAAATGAAATGGTACGACTACTGGAAAACCCTCCGCACCAAATGGCACCAAAATTTAGGCTTGGGTAACGACCGCTACCGTTTCCACGACCACCTCAAACTCGCGCACTACGCCAACGCAGCTTGCGACATCGAATACAATTTCCCGATGGGCTTCAAAGAGCTAGAAGGTATTCACTCCCGTACAGACTTCGACCTCAAACAACACGAGCAATTTTCAGGTAAGAAACTCCAGTTCTTTGACCCAGAGATGAACCAAAGTTATGTCCCTTACGTGGTTGAAACCTCTGTGGGCCTAGACCGCATGTTCTTAGCTGTATTGAGTGCCGCTTATCAAGAAGAAACACTCGAAGACGGCTCAGCACGCGTGGTACTCAAAATTCCAGCAGTTCTTGCCCCCTACAAAGCAGCCATCTTACCATTGATCAAGAAAGACGGCTTGCCAGAAAAAGCCCGCGAAATCATGGCCCAGTTACAGCTCGAATACAGCGTTCAATACGACGAAAAAGATTCTATTGGCAAGCGCTATCGCCGACAAGATGCCATTGGCACTCCGTTTTCTATAACCGTTGATCACCAAACATTAGAAGACAACACCGTCACAATCCGCGACCGCGACACCATGAACCAACAACGCATTTCACTGACTGAACTCGAAAATGTAATTGCAGAGAAAGCCAGTTGGAAAAGCGTACTATTGGGGCTGCGCCAGTGAAAATATTTGTCATCCTCTCGTTGGCGCTTTGGTCTTTTCATTATAGTGCTCAATTCATTTTGAATCAGGAAGGTGAAGCCTTTGGTCAACTGCCCTTTTTTAACGAAAATGTCATTTCTGGTCAACGCATCAAGACAATTGAGGGCTTCTATACCTACAAAAAAGGAAATGAAGCATTTAAACCTAGTGCCGATGTTTTTCGCTACCGCTTCAATGAAGCGGGCCAACTCATTGCCAGCCTTGAAGTAGTGCAAAAAGGAACCACCAAAGACAGCATTTTTCACCATTATGCCTATTTCCCCGATGGACAATTAAGTCTTCACCGTTTCTCGGCATATGGAGGCGCACTGTCTGAACATTATACTTATGACTCCCTCGGCAGACTCACTGTGGTAGCACTCTACCGAGACGTGTATGATCACCGCAAAGACACCCTTCTCTCTTCTGTAAAAATGAGAACTGAAACGCTCCGCTACCATCAAGACCAGCCTGCCGACTACACCCGTTACAACAATTACCAAAGACCTTACCTTGAGGTTACCAAAACTTTTGACAAAGAAAATTACCTCAGCAGCGTACTTACTTACTACCGCATTTCTCAAATTAGCGAAAAGACCAATTTTAAATACGATCAAAATGGTTTGCTTGCCAATAAATCAACCTTTGCCGACAGCACGCTAACACCCAAGGCAGAATGGCGCTATCGCTACGACGAATGGGGGAATCTAATTGAAATGCATCAATACGAAAACGGCCGATTCATAACGGATTACCAAATTGTCTACGACTACAAAACCGGCTTTATTGGTTCGCTCATCAAAAAAAACATGAGCACCGAACAATACCAGATATTGCGTTTTACCAACTATTCATACTTCCCAAAACATTAATTTAGGCTGTTAATTATTTCTTAAAATCTTAATTTTTAAGAACTTTGGCACAAAATTTAGGCAAGCCTGACAAAACCAATCCTATGAGAAAACTTTACGCACTTCTTCTCTTCGCGCTCACCATCTCGAGCATTTCAGCACAAAACGTCAATTACAATTCTTCTAAATGGTTTTGGGGGCTCAATTACGGAGGCACCTGGCATAGCACAGACCTCGATTACGAACGCTATAACGGATGGGGGCTTACGTTAGGCCGTTCCTACAATTATGATTATGCCCGTGGTCTTTCCTTTGACCTTCGCGGTCGTTTTTTAGCAGGGCAATGGTATGGCGCTGCCGATTCCGTTTCAATTTTAAGCCCAAGCGTCAGTCAGGTGCTCAATCCATTCCTAACTGGAACTAACCAATACGTCCATAATTTTAGATCTGATATCCGCGAGCTCGATTTAGAACTTGTTTTACATGCTGGACGCCTTCGCGAACGCACCGGCCTCGACCCGTATATTTTTGGCGGCGTCGGGCTCACTTGGCAACAAACTTGGGCAGACCTTCGAGACACCAATGGCTATTACGATTATAACTTTTTGGATCCAACTCAAACAGCTCAACAGCAGCTCATGGGCGTGCTAGACAACGTTTACGAAACACGTTTAGATGGCCTACAAGAAAATGATTGGGCGGTAAATTGGATGCCAAGTCTAGGTTTTGGTTTAGCCTACCACAAAGGACGCTTCAGTTTTGGCATTGAACACAAAACCACCTTTACAATGGCCGATTCATTTGATGGCCTTACCCAAGCCGACCCTCGCCTTAGAAACGACTGGTATCATTATACTTCTGGCTTTTTTCAGCTCCATTTTAAAGGAAGAGAATCGAAGCCAGCACCTATCCGCGACTACCACCCACCGGTTACCAATATCTCCAATTTCACGCAAAATTGTCCGCAACCGATCATCAGCATCGTTGGGCAGCCGCAAACAAGTGTTTCAGTCACCACTATGGTTTTGCGCTACGATGTAGCTAATGTAGCTACTGCACAAGAACTGCAATTGACCAACGCTCAAAATCAAGCTATCCCTTTTAATTTTAATCCTCAAACAAAACGCGTTGAAGCAACCGTTACTCTCCTTGCGGGCCTTAATACCTTCACGCTAACCGCCACTACGAATTGTGGCAGCAAAACGCAAGCGGTTCAAATCGAACAGGTAGCTTGCCAACTACCCACCGTTCAGATCATGAATGCGAGTGCCAATGTCAGTACCGTTCAGCAAGCTACTTATGCGCTCAATGCTACGCTGAGTGGTCATTTGAACAACAACCAAATTCAGATTTTGCACAACGGCATGTCGGTGAGTGGCTTCAATTTCAATCCAAACAATGGGTTGTTGCAACGCAGTATCAACCTTACACCCGGAGCCAACGTCATTCGCATCACCGCTACGAATGATTGCGGCAGTGCCTTTGACCAAATCACTATTAACTACGATGACTGCCGAACACCACAACTAAGTTGGTTGCAACCAAATGCACCTGGTACCACCACCAATCAAGGCGCATTCACATTAAGTGCACAACTGAATGGCAGTACGCAAAACGGTCAACTCCTTGTATTGCACAATAACATTCCAATCAACAACGCCCAACTCATTGCCAACAAAATAAGCGCCAACCTTACGCTTACACCAGGGCTCAATAATTTCCAGATTCGCTACACCAATCCTTGCGGAAACGATCAGATCAATAGTTCGATTAATTTCCAAAATTGCACCCCACCCGCAATCGCAATCACGAGCCCAGCAATAAACAGCACACTCAATAATGCAGCTTTGCGCTTACGTGCAACGGTAAGTAACGTGAATAACCGCAACAATATCAAAGTGATTTTCAACGGAATTGAGCAAAATTCATTCACTTACACCGCCTCAAATAATGCAATTGAGCTCAATGCGCAATTGCTGCCGGGCGTCAATACGTTAACGATAACCGCCACCAATGATTGTGGAGCCGATGTCGAAACATTTACATATACCTTCGACGACTGCCTGACACCTAGTGTCAATATTTTAGGCAATTGGAACAACAATTCAAGCAACTCACCTCTTGTTGTCACTAGTAGTAACTTCCCGCTGACTGCCACCATTCAAAATATGCCGAGTCAGATAGGATTGAGCCTCACCAACAATGGCTCACCAGTTGCTTTTGCTTTTTCGAGCGGCAATTTCAATTCCGTAACTGGCAACCTCAGTTCAGTTTTGATTTTGCAACCAGGGCTCAATGAAATTGACTTGAGTGCAATGCGCAACTGCGGTCAGATGACGCAAACCATTTTTATTCGCTACGATAACTGCACCCCTCCATCGCTTACCCTACTTCAACCAAGTGCAAGTGGCACCACTACCAACTCACCAAACTTAAATCTCTTGGCCAATGTGAGCCACATCAGCAATAGCCAAGCCATTCAAGTCAAATTAAATGGAGCCAACGTGCCATTCTCGTTCAATAACAACCAAATCAATAGCGCTTTGAACTTAGTTCAAGGTTCGAATCAAATCAGCATTCAAGTCACAAATGCTTGTGGCACGGACAACGAGAATATTCAAATCAATTATACACAATGTCAGGCACCACAAATTACTACTACCGCTGCCATTCCTAATGGAGCTACCACTAGTAATAGTAGTTTTGCATATAGCGCAATTGTTTCCAATACGTTTGCCAATCAACTTCAATTAAACTTTAACGGACAAGCTCAAAACTACAGCTTCAATAACAATATCCTTAGCGCTACATTTAACTTGCAGCCAGGCGCTAACCTGATCAATTTAGTAGCGTCAAACAATTGCGGGAGCGACATCGAAAATTGGAGCATCGCATATGAACCATGTACCGCACCGCAAATTAACAATATCAGTCCGTCTACGACTTTACAAAGCACTGATCAAGCAATCAATTTAAGTGCCCAGGTTTCTCAAATTACCAATGCCAATCAATTAAGTTTATTGCAGAATGGCGCCCCGATTTCGTTTAGTTTTCAGAATGGCTCAGTTTCAGCAAGCGTTCAGCTGTCCAATGGCAATAATTTACTAACACTGAGTGCAACAAATAATTGTGGCTCTGATTTGCAAACTTGGAACATTAATTACGAACCTTGTGTTGTTCCGCAAATTTCAATTTCAAATGCTGGCCTAAACGGCAGTACAGTTGCCAATTCCGCGCTTTCGCTAAGCGCACAATTAATAGCGCTCAGTAGTGATCAAGTCATGTTGTCATTGAATGGGCAAGGTGGGCAACCATTTACGTTGCAAAATCAAACTTTTAGCGCCTCGTTGAATTTAGTCCCTGGCCCAAATACTATCGTTATTCAAGGTAAAAATGCTTGCGACCGCACAAGTCAAACACTCAATATCAATTACGTGCCTTGCGTTGCTCCTCAAATTCAATTCGGGCAAGCAGCAGGTGCAAGCACAAACCCAGTTTTTCAGTTCAGTGCAAGCGTAAGTGGTACGACAAATGCCCAGAATGTCAATTTAATGTTGAACAACGCTGTCATACCTTTTAATTTTCAAAATGGGACCATCACTGCTACCCTTCAACTCAACGACGGAGCGAATATAGTTACACTTGCCGCACAAAATAATTGCGGTGTTGCCTCTGAAAGTATTACCTATTCCTACACCGCACCTTGTATTCAACCAAGTGTGGAAATCACAAGCCCGGCCGCCGGTTTGTTTGGTGTGAGTAATCCGAATGTGATCGTCACGGCAACAGTAGAACAGGTCACACAACTCTCAGCCATTCAAGTACTCAATAATGGCGTTGCTCAATTTGGTGCATCCCTCTTTGGTAACCAATTGAGCATTCCGTTAACACTACAAGCAGGAATCAATAACATCACTATTTCAGCTACGAATACTTGTGGTACAGACGCTGAAACAAGAGAAATTCGCTACGAGCCTTGCTCGATTCCTCAGGTCATTTATAATATGGACCCGAACGGCCACACAACAAATCAGTCGATTTTTACCTACAATGCACAAATTGTGAATTACACCTCAAATATGACCGTAACACTTTCAATGAATGGTGTAGTGCTTACCGGTTATAGCAATACATTAGGTAATATTTTAGCCGAAGTAAGTCTGATTGTTGGGCTCAATAACCTAACGATTACTGTCACTAACGATTGTGGCACCCTCACCGATACATACCTCGTCACCTACGACGGTACGGGCGAAGGCATGATGACCAATCCAAATGGAAACAAACAATCCCAAGGAAAAGAAGACAACTTTAGTGCCCCCAAACCAACCCAAGCGCCAACAACTCCGAAGCCTGTTGCGCCAAAACCAACCACAACACCGGCTCCGACAACTCCAAAACCTGTTGCGCCGAAACCAACCACAACACCGGCTCCGACAACTCCAAAACCTGTTGCGCCGAAACCAACCACAACGCCGGCTCCGACAACTCCAAAACCTGTTGCGCCGAAACCAACCACAACACCGGCTCCAACAACTCCGAAGCCTGTTGCGCCAAAACCAACCACAACACCGGCTCCAACAACTCCGAAGCCTGTTGCGCCAAAACCAACCACAACACCGGCTCCGATAACTCCAAAGCCTGCGGCGCCAAAACCAACCACAGCACCGGCTCCGACAACTCCGAAGCCTGTAGCGCCAAAAGAAAATACAAACTCAAAAGGAGGAGGTCGCTAGACCTCCTTTTTTGTGCTCAAATACTTGGGGCTCTGCTCAAATCTTCCTATATTCGCATTCTTAAATTTGAACACAAATGGCATTAATCGGTAAAATTCGCGCAAAATCTGGCTTACTCGTAGCAATGATTGGTATCGCCTTGTTGGCATTTATCTTAAATGATTACCAAAGTTTATTTGGCATCGGCGAAGGTGAATACGGCATCGGGCTTGTTTTTGGGGAAAAAGTCGACCCCACAAATTACAGCCTAGCAAGTGCTAAGTTTCAAGAGCAAGAACGCAATCAAGCCGCGCAAAATGGCAAAGAATACACGGACACCGAAATGGAAGCCGCTAGTGATAAAGCCTGGAACTTTACAGTCGATTCTACTATTTTGAGTAAAGAATATGAAAAACTTGGTATTAGTGTTACCGACCGTGAACTCGAGTCTTATTGGTATGCAAAAGATGGTTTCGGCGTGGTGCCAGACCTCAATCAATTCTTTACAGATTCATTGACAGGAATTCAAACCCAACAGTCCATTGAAAATGGTCGTGCGAAACTTAAAGCAACACTAGACAATCTCAAGAAGTCAAAAGAAGTTCAGGCTGTTGAGCAATGGAATGGTTTCAAAGCCTACCACACAGACCGCCGCAAAACAGAAAAGTACTTTGGTCTACTCAAGCAAGGTGTCTATGTAACAGACCTCGAAGCCGAAGACCAATACTACGCTAATAACGAAAAGAAAACAATTTCTTTTGTGGTACGTCGCTACACCGAAATTTCTGATGCAGACATCAAAGTTTCTGAATCAGAAGTAAAATCTTACTACGAAGCTCACAAAGGAGACAAAAAATATGTTGTTCGCAACGCGAGCCGCGATGTCAAAATGTTTGATGTCAATATCCGCCCATCAAAGGCTGACTCTACAGAGTTTACAACTAAAATGAATGCACTTCGCGCAGGTTTTTCTGCCAGCACCAATGACTCTGCATTTATTGCCAAAAGCAGTGAAACCCCAGTTTATTTTAGCGACAAACGTGCAACTTCTGTTCCAGAAGGGCATCCGAAAGCAGACCGCTACCAAACCTACCCTATGAGTCTCGATACTATTTTCAAAACTGCAACAGTAGGTCAACTTGTTGGTCCTTATGTATCAAAAGAAAAAATGGTCTTGTCTAAAGTAATCGGATTCACACCAGCAAGCCTTAAAGCACGTCATATTTTGTTGTCTACCAACAACTCTAAAGACGAAAAAGTGATTGCCGCCAAGAAAAAAACGGCAGATAGTTTGGTTAAAGTTTTAAATAAAACCAACTGGGATGAAATGGCTAAAAAATATTCCGAAGACCCAGGTTCAAAAGACAAAGGCGGAGTTTACGAAGACTTCCTCGAAGGCGACATGGTGAAAGAATTCGGCGGCTACTGCGCTACGGCCCCTATCGGAAAAGTAGGTGTGGTCAAAACAGATTTCGGATTCCATATCATTGAAGTACTCGATCGTTCCGCAAGTAAGTTTCCGCTACTTGCTTCTGTAAGTGTTACCTTCAAACCTTCTGATGAAACCGTAGCCAACATGGAAAGCGAAGTGAATGGTATTCTAATGAAGCTCGAGAGAAAAATCTCCAAAGAAGAAGATCCGTTCAAGAAGGCAGCTCTTTTTGATACAATTGTAACGCGTGCCAACTACGCACCACGCGTTATCCAAATCGAAGACAAAGCACCAAAAGTATATGGCTTTACAACAACCATGGCCCGTGATCGCGTCTTAGAGATGGCCTATGCCGAAGATGCAACGGTAGGTACCATGACACTCTCACCGATTCGCGATAAAGAAAAATACGTTATTGCTATGGTAAGTGCCATTCGTCCTGAAGGCGAGCCACTCTTCGAAAACGTGCGTGCTCAAATGGAAAGAGAATTGATCCAAGAGAAGAAAGCGAAGCGTTTCATGAATCAAATGGCTGGCAAGTCGTTACAAGCAATCTCAAAGCGTTTCAATACGCCAGTGATTGACGCAGAAGTAACCTTCGGAAACCCTCAAATTTCAAATGCTGGTTACGAACCTACCATTATCGGTAATTTGTTCTCTGGAGCGCTCAAAAAAGGTCAGCGCACCCTTCCACTCAAAGGAGAAACCGGTGTTTATGTAATTCAAATTAAAACGAGCACTAAAGCGCCAGCAACAACAAACTTCCAAGCAGAAAAAGACCAACTCCTTCAAGGCCTTGCCAACCAAGTAGAAGGTCAAGCAATGGGCGGTTTGCGTAAAAAAGCAGCAGTTGTAGATAACCGCAAGCTTTCTGAACTAGGCGTACGTTTATAACATGACAAAAGCCGAAATTCGCGAGCTATATAAAGCAAAGCGAGCTCAGCTAAGCCCCTACGATCTTTCAAAAATATCAGCACAAGTGCAAGCACTTGTGCTGGATTATTTCAGCTTTTCATCCAAGTATATCAGTATCTTCTTGCCCATTGAAAAGCAAAAAGAGATCTCTACCTATGGTTTACTTGAAGATATCATCCTCAAAGGTGGGCATCCTATTTTATCGAAAGCAAATTTCAGTGAGCACAGCCTCACGCTATATCATTACGAGCATCCGAGCCAATTAGAAATTAGTTCATTTGGCATTCCAGAGCCCAAACACGGCAGAACGCTACTAGCTAGCAAACTAGACTACGTTTTTGTACCGCTCCTGGGCATTAATTCGCAAGGTCAACGTGTGGGTTACGGCAAAGGCTTTTATGACCGCTTGCTCAAGCAATGCAAGCCAGATTGCCTATTTATCGGGCTACATCTCTTCGATGAATTTGTATCTATTTCAGATCTCCATTCAGAAGATATTCCTCTACACCTTTGTTTTACACCAGGCGGTATTTATGATTTCAGAAAATAAAAATCAAGGGAAGTTTCATTTACTGGCTATCTTACTGATTCCAGTGAACCTGACTACATTATTTTTAATGCCCGCCTATTTGTGGTGGGCAAAAGGGCTCATTGTAGGGGGTTCCGTAGCGTTTACTTATTTGATTTTGAAGAAGACTTCTTGACCCAAACGCCATCAGCTACAAAGTTCAGTTCAATTTTTGGAGCTGTAATTTGATCAATTTCTGACTGCGGAGCTTTGGCATCTTCTAAGAAGTGTTTTTGTAGTTCTACAGATATGGTGTCGTAATAGGCTCGGCCATGAAAATAGGCCACTGAATTGATTTCTGTCGCGGGCGGAATCAGAAAGTGGTCTTTGAAACGTACACGAATGAGATCGCCGTTACTCGGCTGCACTTTGACCCAACATCCTGCGCTTTGGCAAACGCCTACAAGTGGTGCGGCAAAAGTAAATACATCGTTTTGCGGCTGGGCCTTAAACCTAAGTAACATTTCGTCTAGGGTAAGCGCTTGAGTGCTGTCTACAGCAACAGGGCCATAGTGCTTGTAAGCGATTTTAGACGAATTGCAACTCGTTAAGGAAAGAGAAACTGCCGCTATGGCGATATAAAAAATTTTCATGTTGGGTGATAGCTATGGAGATATTACTGTAAGAAATTATCGAAGAAAGTTCCGAGGTCATAGTTGCGCTCTGCAACTTGTACATTGACAATTTGATTAGCAGACAAGAAGCGCAAAATGACACGTCTCGAGTTAGCATCGTTGGAAACCATATGAAAGGTAGCGACATGAGACTTAGCATCAAAATCTACGGTAAACATATTGGTGTAGAACTTAGCATACATAATGACGTTTTCTTCAGTTACTTCTGTTGGCAAAGTAAGTTTGATATGCCCTGCTGCGACGCCTCCTTTGAGTTCGGCAAGGTTTTGAGCTGAAGCGCTTAAGGTTTTCTGACCAAAAACAAGTAAGTTCAGGCCTAAAGCCAAAACAAGAAGCATTACTTTTTTCATAGTACAAATTTTAGATTAGCATAAAACTACAAAATATTTCAATAATTTGGCACTGTGGTTGATTTAATCTTACAACACCAAAATCTTTGGCCAGAAGCAGGTTGCGACGAAGCCGGCAGAGGCTGCTTGGCAGGGCCAGTTGTTGCGGCGGCAGTCATTCTTGATCCCGAGCAACCCATTGCTGCTCTCAACGACTCCAAGCAACTCAGTGCGAAAAAGCGCGCATACCTTCGCGAAGAAATCATTGAAAAAGCATTGTGTTACGGAATTGGGATCGTAGACCATGTCGAAATTGATCAAATCAATATCCTGAACGCAAGTATTCTTGCCATGCACCGCGCCTTGGAGCAATTGAGCACTCAGCCCGCATTTATTTTGGTCGACGGCAACCGCTTTAAACCTTACCAGCAAATTCCAGCGGAATGCATGATCAAGGGTGACGCGCGTTTTGCGAGCATCGCCGCGGCAAGTATTTTAGCCAAGACGGAACGCGATGCACTGATGTCTGCGCTTCATGAGCGCTTTCCAAATTACGCATGGGACCGCAATCAAGGCTACCCTACCCAAGTACACCGCAGAGCCATTGCTGAATTTGGCCCTAGTCCTTACCATCGAATGACTTTTCAACTTTTACCCGCACAAGCGCAACTCAATCTTTTTGAGTAATTCTTGTTAGAATTTGGTGTAAACAACGGCCTGTTGATTAGAATCAAGCTCTTACAACCAAGCAGCTCAGACAAAGCGTAACTTTGAAAAAAAACGCATGCGTCAACGTCTTATTCTACTGTTTCTTGGCTTAGTGGCCCTTGGCTGGGTTATTTTTAGCTCTTACGATCTTCTTTCAAATGAAAACCTTGTCGATTTCAGACACTATTTCAACGCAAAGGACAAAACGATCTACGTCGTACAAGACCCTAAAGCTATTGACTGGGATAATGAAAGTATAGTCAGTACTTCTTTCAACAAAGACTTATATTACTCCGTTCTAAAATACAGCAATGAACCAGAAAACCTTACTTTTTTCTTTTCTGCTACCCACACAAAAATTTTAATTGAACAGAAAGGTAATTGGACCAAGGATGAGGTTGAAGCATTACTCCAAAATGGACTTTTTGCACTGCAGATGGGAAAGCTTAAGCAATTCCGTTATGGCAAATTAAACGGAATCTTCAATCGCAATCAGCTTCTCATTTATGAAGGTGAACTTCCGGAGGCAAAGTCTTTTGACCTGCGTCTGAGTTCAAAAGCCAGTTACGCCTGGTTTACTTGGAATCGTCAAAAGAATTTACAGCTCACAGAAACCTACTGTAAAAAAGAGGGGCGCTATCGCTATGTCAAATATAAAAATCCCGACCCAGCAATCCGCAAATTAGATGACCAAGCGCTTTATGCTGATGTCATTCCCGACTTTTTCAGGAACTACTATTTCTATGAAAAAACATACGCCAAACAACTTGACCCTTCTTTTGCCAAAAGCCCTTGGTTCAAGTGCATCGACAAAGGTTTTGTCCATTTAAAGCAAGACAGCAGCAGCTTAGTGATTTTCGATTTTCAAGAAAATGCACACCCCATTCAAACATTAAATGAATTTTTTAGAAAAGAAGAACTCAACACTGAAACGGCATCTTACAACAACTTACAGTTTTCAGGTTTAATTAGCACGGATAAAACCACATGGCATTTGGCAGTTTTTGGGCAATTTGGCTTTGCAAGCCCTAGTAAAGCACTTTTGGATCAGGCTTTAGCCGCTGCAACACTTGGGCAAACCCTTTCTCAAGATGAAGCCAAAGCAAATAGATTCTATGCTAACATGCCGAGCAAAGTGAGTGCACGTTGGGTAGACCCAAGCCAAAAGAAAACCATCACTTTACTCGGGAAGCAAATTGTGGAAGCCAGTTACAGAAAATTAGACGCGCAGGCCAATCAAGAACAAGAAAAGATCCGGGATTACTTCGTGATGAACCCCGGCTTTAGGGTGCTTCGTTTTGCAGCATTTTCGGAGCGAGGCAATGTCATTGCACTCACAGAAAACCATCAATTGGTTGGGTATATCAATGGCCTGCGCAAATGGGATAAAGCACTGACTCAGGAGGTACGTGACCTTTATCAAATTTCAGGTTTTTCGCAATTGATTTGCGTTCAATTCGAACATGAAGCCCAACTCCTCGATAAGACAGGAAGACTTGTTTACAGACTATCTCATGATGCCGGAACCCGAATACAGGTCATGGAAAACAAGGGTAAAAAAGAATTCATCTGTACAAATAAAGCAAATAGCATTCAACTCTATAATGAAACTGGCGGGCTCATCAAACAAATAAGTGTCGATGGGAAGGTGCGCCAGATGCAAAGTTTCAAACAAGGCGCTAAAGCGTATGTCAGTATTTTAACGGACAAACAACACAATATCATCGACCTCAATAAAAGAAGAGTTGCGCTCAAGCAAAATGCTGATTCTACCTATGTTTTAGTAGGAAATCCCAGCGGTGCATTTGCCGTAAAGGTAGCGCAAACTACTGCCACAATTCTCTCACTGAACGGCCAAAAACAATTTGAACTACCTAGCCGCGTTGTATGTGTCGGGGCATATATGCAAGCAGACAACCACATCATCGTATTCAAACGCAACAAAAGCCTTTATGCATTTACTGCAAAGGGGCAACGCACTTGGGAAAAGACGCTCGATGTGGTAGAACTGTCGCAATTGAATTGCTTTTATGGTCCTAATCAGAAATCAATTTTAAGTATGATCGATGCAGTAGGCAACCAAATCATCTTATTGGACGACTTAGGACGTGACCTTGACACAGACAAGCGACACGGCGAACAAGAAGTGCAACTGAGTGCTTTTGGGAACAACGCATATTCAATTACCACATTTTTAGGAAATTACATCATTCAATACAATAAACAATGAGAAAAATAATCTGGTCATTCTTCTTGCTTTTGAGTTGCATTCAGGTTCAGGCGCAGGCTTATCTTGGGGCAAGTTCAAGTAATTACGCTGGTGCCATGGGTAATTTAGTGAACCCTGCATCTTTTGTCGATGGCCGCTACAAAATGGATCTTGCACTACCAGCCATCAACCTATTTACTTATCAAAATTTTGGGTATTTCAATGCAGACCAAATGCGCGCAGAACAAGGAAATGGCGGTTATTGGTGGGCCAAATCCTTTTCTGATACCGCGGTGCTCAATTCCTGGGCTTACCCTTCATCTACCTTCATTGATCGCCTCATTGTACACAATTACAACGCAGGATCATCAGGTGTGCTCGGCGCAAATATTAATTTTCGTTTAGATTTATTTAATCTCGCTTTCCATATTGGCGAAAAACGCTCACTAGGCATATACGCCAATTTGCGTTCTATAACGAATGTGGACAACATGGATCCAACACTCGCTGTGCTCTCCGAAGAAGGGCTCGAATACCCTGGTCTTTGGGACATGCAGCTTAGCGAAGAACTCGTCAATGTGGATCACCTCACCTGGAGCGAAATTGGATTCAATTACGGACAAGTGATCATCGATAACAAAGCGCATTTCTTAAAAATAGGCATCACGCCAAAAGTTTTGCTCGGTTTTGCGAGTGCCTATGTTCACACCAATGACTTTAGCTACAATCTTGTCAACGAAGATACCTCTCAATATTTAGCCGGGACATTTGATTACGGTTATTCTAAAGAGGTTGGTGATTTCATTACGGCTGGCGTCAATAATCAGATAAATGAGAATAACATTGGTGCTTATTTAAAGCCCGGATCTGTTGGCTTTGGGTTGGATGTAGGTGCGGTCTATGAATGGCGACCAAACTACGCCAAACATAAATACGACATGGATGGCAAGACCGATCTTTGGATGCGCAACGAAAACAAATATAAAGCACGCGTTGGTGTTTCGATCCTAGATATGGGTGGCATGAAATTCACCAAAGGAGGTTTGAGCCGCAATTTTGTCGTGAATTCAAGTTCTTTATTTAACCTACACCGCTTTGAAACAGCCACTGATCTAGAAACATTCGATATGGTAATCGATACGCTGATCAACGAATCTACGGCGGCAAACAACAACGAATGGGTTTCTTTACAAGACCCGAATCAAACTTTCCGTATGCGCACGCCAACGGCCATGAGCTTGCAACTCGATTACCATCTTTGGAGTCATTTTTATGTGAATGCTACTGCAATGGTCAATATGATCCCAAAGAAAAAAGACACCAAGGTAAACGTAGCTAGCCAATTCTCAATAACACCCAGCTTTGACAGCCCTTACTTTGGGCTTTATGTGCCGATTGCCTACAATAAATACAGCGGTTTACGCACAGGTTTGGCCACGCGTATAGGCCCTGTAATTCTCGGGATAAACGACATGCATTTATTGCGCGCAAAAGGCGAAATTAGCGGAATTGACTTCTATGCTGGCTTGCGTTTGCCAATTTTATATCACCGCATCAAAGACAAGGACAAAGACAAAGTATCCGATAAAATGGATGAATGCAAAAGCGTTCCAGGAACTTGGGCATTTTTAGGTTGCCCAGATACCGACGGCGACGGTATTGCAGATTCAGAGGATGCTTGCGTAACGATTGCTGGTCTTAAAGAATTTAAAGGTTGCCCAGATACCGACGGCGATAAAATCATCGACTCCGAAGATGCTTGCCCTACCGTGGCTGGCCTCAAAGAATTCAAAGGATGCCCAGATACCGATGGCGATAAAATCATCGACTCCGAAGATGCTTGCCCTACCGTAGCCGGCGTCGTGGCGCTTAAAGGATGCCCAGACCGCGATGGCGATGGCGTAACTGACGCCGAAGACATCTGCCCTGACAACGCAGGCCCGAAAGAAAACCAAGGTTGCCCTGATCAAGACCAAGACGGTTTGTTTGACTTTGTGGATAACTGCCCTCAAGTCGCTGGCCCGAAAGAAAACCAAGGTTGCCCTTGGCCAGACACCGACAACGATGGCTTATTAGACAAAGACGACGAATGCCCGACACTTGCCGGACCAAAAGCTAACAAAGGCTGTCCGTATAAAGACTCTGATAAAGATGGGCTCTTGGACAAAGACGACGACTGTCCGAACACACCCGGGCCAAAAACAAACAAGGGTTGCCCTGTGATAGAACAAGCGGTGATCGAAGTGCTCAAGACTGCCTTTGACAACCTTGAGTTTGAATCGGCAAAAGATATCATTTTTGAGACTTCAAAGCCTTCATTAAACGAACTCGCCGAAGTTCTAAAAAAGAAAACAACTTGGAAACTAGAAATTGCCGGCCACACCGACAACGTAGGTGATGACAATGGCAACTTAGTACTTTCGAAAAAACGCGCCGAAGCACTCAAGGCATACCTCATTAGCCAGGGTGTTGAAGAAGCAAGACTTATCACGAAGTACTTTGGCGAAACCAAACCAATTGCTACAAACGACACACCAGAAGGGCGTCAGAAAAACCGCCGCGTAGAAATGAAAATCGTTTTTGAATAAGTAACTTATTTCATTGAAAATGAAGGGAGGCCAACGTGCCTCCCTTTTTCATGTTATGGTAATGTTAACAAATACAAGGCGCTTATTAATGCTTTATTAATCTTTGATTAATGTAATCGTCAAGATACTACAAGACCTTTGCATTGTAATTTAAAGAGATCTAATGAAGTACTTTACCCTTGCCTCAACCCTCCTATTTATTGGTTTATTTTCAAACAAGCTCAGCGCACAAACAGGTGCCATTTCCGGAACCGTTCTCGACGATGACAACAAACCTGTTAAGGAATATACCATTCGTTTATCTGTTGCCAATAAAGCAACCATCGATCAAGAGAAAGGGACCTTCCTTTTCAGCGCGCTCAGTGCCGGAACCTACACATATGAAGTCAAAGCACCTGGATTCGAATCTTTTAAAAGTGAAAACATCACCGTTGTAGAAGGACAAACTACAAACACCCAGGTTGTACTCAAAACCAAATCACAAACAACCGGTGACATCCGTATCGAACGCAAAACCGATAAAAACAAAGGTGATATGGAAGTAACCAAAATGCAAATTAATCAAGCAGGTGTGGTTGATGGCATCAATAAAAATACGTTCGTCAAAACCCCAGACTCTCGTGTTTCGCAGGTGTTCAAACGCGTAAGTGGCGCAAGCGTCCAAGACAATAAATTTGTGGTCGTTCGCGGCCTCAGCGATCGCTACAATTTTGCATTAATCAACGGCGCACCGCTCCCAAGTACCGAAAGCGACCGCAAAGCGTTTTCTTTTGATATTTTTCCGTCAAACACGCTTGAAAACCTTTTCATTATGAAAAGTGCAACACCTGAACTTCCAGGTGAATTTGCCGGAGGCGTCATCGATATTAAAACCGTTGAGCCTAGATCAGAAAAATTCCAGAATATTCAGATTGGAGCGGGCTATAACACACTTAGTACTTTGAAAGATTTTAAATCTTACACTGGTAGTTCAACAGATATTTTAGGATATGGAACCAATGCGAGGGCAATCCCGGATGGTCTTCCTAGTACAGCAGATTTTAACGCGCTCACTACCCAGCAAAAAGCTGATTATGCGAAATTAATTCCTGCTAATTGGTCAACTACTCGCGGAACCGCCTTACCTAACGGAAGCTTGCAATATAGTGTAGGAAACAAAATCAAACTTAAAGAGAAACAAAGCATGTCCTACATTTTTGCCTACTCTTATAGCAATGCAAACAGTTTTAGCTTAGTTACACGAAGAGAATTTGAAGAACAAGTAGCAGGGGTTGTTACCAAAAATGAACTTAAAGATTCTGCATACACAAAATCTATTCTAAATACTGCGCTTCTTAACCTCAAATTTGACCTGAGCAAAAGAACCGAATTACAACTCAAAACATTGTACTCTGTTTCTTCAGACGACAAAGTCAATTCGCGCCAAGGCAAACGAGACATGGACATCGAATCCATGTACAAAGAGCGTTCTACTAACATTTGGTACACGCAAAATAATTTGCTCACCACACAACTTTTAGGAAAGCACAATTGGAAAGACGACTGGAAATTTAATTGGTCTGTTGGATACAGCAATGTCAAACGCGATATCCCTTTTTTACGTCGAATGGTGTATCAACAAGTTGATACAACGCTACCCTACTTCGCCGTTATTCAAAATAATGACATCTCTACATTAGGTGCTGGTAACATGTTTTGGTCTACCATGTCAGAGAACATTGCAAGTGCAAGATATGATTTCAGCAAGCAAATTGGTGGAGACGACTCTAAAAATCTCCTCAAATTTGGTGGCATGCACCAATACCGCGGTCGCGATTTTGCGGCACGCAACCTGGGCTTCTCCAAATTCGATCCAGCAGGGTCTTCGTCCTTTAACTCCAACCTTTTGCTATTGCCAGAAGATCAAATTTTTGCAACTGAAAACCTTGGATTAATGGCCGACGGACAGGGCGGATTCAAACTAGAAGAAGGCACCAACGTAGATGACAGCTACGATGCCTCTTCATTGTTACACGCTACATACGCTATGGTCGATGCTCGCGTATTTAGTAAACTACGTGTGGTTACAGGTGTTCGTGCAGAATCTTATCAGCAAAAATTCCATTATGTACAATTTGGTTCCAATTTAGATCAGTATATAGATACAACAGTGCTTGACCTTTTGCCTTCAATCAATCTTACATATAAAATAACAGAGCGCTTCCAATGGAGAGCTAGTGCAGCGCGCACAGTTAGCCGACCAGAGTTCCGCGAATTAGCGCCATTTACATTCTATAACTTCCTTAACGATAACTTGGCTTCGGGAAATCCACAACTCAAACGAGCTACTATCAATAACTACGATACGCGCTTGGAATATTTTCCTGGCAAAGGTCAAATCATCAGTGTTTCTGGATTCTACAAAACTTTCAAAGATCCAATCGAATTATTATTAAGAACTGGGACATCCGGTACACCAGAACTCTATTTTAATAATATTGAAAAAGCATACAGCTATGGTGCCGAATTGGAATACCGCATGAATCTTGGCTGGATGAACCGCACTGACTCTAATTCCATTTTTTCCAGAACAACTTTTTACACAAATGCTTCATTAATTCGTTCAGCTGCTGACCTCAGCGCTTTTGCCGGGCTCGAGGAATACCCAGGTTCTACTAGACCTCTTCAAGGGCAGTCACCTTATATTTTAAATGTAGGTTTATTCTACGAGAGTCAGAAAGACCTCATGATCAACTTCTCTTATAACTATGTTGGCCAGCGTATTGCAATTGCAGGAAGCATTCAAGAACCAAGCGTTTGGGAAAATGGTCGTCACGTATTAGACTTTCAAATCGGTAAAACATGGAAAGACAAATACGAACTTAAGTTGAATTGTGCAGACTTATTAGCCCAAGATTTGGTGTTTTTCCAAGACATCAATAAAAACAAGCGCTATGACAAAGGTGTGGATAGCGCATGGCAAGAAATCACATTCGGACAAACCATTACATTGAATTTCAAATACAAGTTCTAAATAGTCAATGTTAAGGAATTGTTCCAAGTGCTTAACACACATTTAAAGCAAACTTAAGGGAGCTATAACTTGACCCAAGTAAGAACACAAGAAATTTGCATCAGATAAAAATATAAAAAGATGAAAAAAATTTACACACTCTTGACTGCCCTTTGCCTTGGCTCCGCTGCTTTGGCTCAGGATGCCTTCTGGACACCCACAACTTACCGTGGCGCATTTCCAGTAACTGACAACACGCCTGCAACAGACTGGACCTCCGGCTGGGCAAATTTCGATCCCGAAAACACCGTATACCCTGCTACTGTAACAACTGTGTCTGCCGACATCACAACGAACACAACATGGAGCGGTGTGGTTAAACTCATGAACAAAGTTTATGTTAAAAACAACGCTACCCTTACTATTGCCCCAGGGACAATTATCCGCGGAGATAAATTAACACAAGGTACGCTCCTGATTACGCGCGGTGCCAAAATCATAGCTGATGGTACAGCTGCTAACCCAATTGTATTTACCTCAAACGAAGCAGTAGGTGCACGCAACGAAGGTGACTGGGGTGGATTGGTACTTTTAGGTTTGGCAAAAAATAACCAACCTGGTGGGGTTGCCAACATCGAAGGTATTGTACCAACTACAGACTCTCAGTTTGGTGGTAATTTTGACAACGACAACTCAGGTATTCTGCGCTATGTGCGCGTTGAGTTTGCAGGTATTCCACTCGAGCCAAACAAAGAAATCAACGGTATTACATTCGGTTCTGTTGGTAATCAAACCGTTGTAGACTACGTTCAAGTTGCATTTTCTGGTGACGATTCTTTCGAATGGTTTGGCGGTACAGTAAACTGTAAACACCTCATCGCTTACCGCGGAATAGACGACGATTTTGATACCGATTTTGGTTACAGAGGAAAAGTTCAATTCTTCCTTTCAATCCGCGACAAAGACATGTCCGATGCTGCTGGTGATTCAAACTGTTTTGAGTCTGACAATGATGCAGCAGGATCTACCGCTCAACCAAAAACAGCTCCAATCTTTTCGAACGGAACAATCGTTGGTCCAAAAGGAAACGGTACAACAGCTCTACCTGTTGGTGAAAAATTTGAAAAATCATTCCGCTTGAGAAGAAATACGGCTACTTCTGTTTTCAATACACTTTCGACTGGTTGGGAAAAAGGTTTGTCAATTGAAGGAACTGCTGTTGTGAACAACGTGAATGGCGATACTCTTGTTTTTGGTCACAATACACTAACCAATTACTCACCAAATACCAATACAATCTACAACGCTGGTACTTCCGGTGGTGCTGCATCTACTTCTGCTTTCTACCTTTCATTTATGGGGCCTGATGGCAATGACACAACAGCTACGTTAGCTCAAGTTAACTGGGTTAATTTGTTTACGGCACTTGGTGTAACACCAGACGCACGTTTGGCTGCAGGTTCAGTTGTTGCCACAAATGGTAACTTTATGAATCCTAAGTTCTACTCTGTTGCTGCTCCAGTTGTGACTACCAATAGCTTCACTTACTGCCAAGGTGCTTCAGCAACAGCTTTAACAGCAACATCATTATCTGGAAATTCACTTCGTTGGTACACACAGCCAACTGGTGGCACCTACACTACAATTGCACCAGTTCCTAGCACAACTAATGCTGGTACTTACACTTATTATGTTTCTCAGGCTAATGCAAATAACGACGAAAGTATGCGCACTGCCATTACAGTTATTGTCAATGCACTACCTGCTACGCCAGTAATTACTGCAAGTGGTTCTACAACTTTCTGTACAGGTGGTTCTGTAGACCTTACTTCTAGCGCTACTACAGGCAATACTTGGTCTACACAAGCAACTACTGCAACAATTACTGTTTCTACTACAGGCAACTACACAGTAACTGTAACCGATGCAAACGGCTGTGCTAGCACTTCTGCTCCTATTTCTGTGAACGTATCTAACGCTCCAGCTCCAACTATCAGCGCAACTAGCACACAAGCGTGTTCTGGTGAAGTCGTAACGGTTACGTCATCCGCAGCTGATTCATATTCTTGGTCTACAGGTGAGACCACACAAAGCATCCAAGTTACCGACAACGCTACTGTATCTGTAACGGTGACGAATGCAAATGCTTGTAACGGTGTAGGACAATCTGCAGCCACAACCATTACTTTTACAGCAACGCCAACTGCAGCTGGTTCATTTACAACTGCCGGTAACGTTGTTACCTTCGCAAACACTTCAACAGGAGCTACTTCCTACTCTTGGGATTTCGGTGACTTCACGAACTCTTCGGCTACCGCACCTGCACACGCTTATGCTGCTAACGGAGCTTATACAGTAGTTCTTTCTGCAATCAACGGAAACTGTACAGATACCATCGCATTCAACGTAGCTATCGAAGTTGGTTTAGACGAAGCTTCTGCATTGAACTTCATGGTTTACCCTAACCCAGCTAACGATCATGTATTGGTTGCATTTGACAACACCTCTGAAGGTTCTGTTCAAATCATCGACGCAATGGGTCGCGTAGTTTACAACGAAACTTTAACGACGATTGGTTCAGTTGCACTTCCAATTAATGTAGGTCAATTGGCTAATGGTACTTATACGATTCAAGTTATCAATGCTCACCAAGTAGGTGTAAAACGCCTAGTTGTTCGCAACTAATTCGTAAAATTTCAAGAGGGGGTCTAGGCCCCCTCTTTTTTTTAAATCAATAAACGATGGAAAACACTAAAGGACATACCATACTGATCGTTGACGACGAACCAGATATTTTGGAGTTTTTATCGTACAACGTTCGCAAAGAAGGCTACAAAGTATTCACGGCAACGAATGGCCTTGAAGCGCTACGCCTAGTGCAACAAATCAATCCATCGCTTATTTTACTCGATGTCATGATGCCAAAAATGGATGGCATTGAAACATGTCAGGTCATCCGCAAAGACCTCAACATGGTTCAACCCGTTATCGCATTTTTAACAGCGCGCACCGAAGACTACGCTCAAATTGCGGGCTTTGAGGCCGGAGCCGATGACTATATCAACAAACCAATTCGCCCGCGTCTGCTGATCAGCAAGGTTGAATCTTTATTGCGCAGACTCAAAAACAAAGCTGGTGCAGAAGGCGCCACCAATATTGTAATTGACCGCGATCGTTATGTTGTCGAGTTAGAAGGCAAAGAATTACAGTTGCCTAAAAAAGAATTCGAACTACTGGAGCTACTCGCAAGCAGACCCGGAAAGGTATTCAACCGAGATCAAATCCTTGCGGTTGTTTGGGGCAATGACACTATCGTTGGCGAACGAACCATCGATGTTCATATCAGAAAATTGCGTGAAAAACTCGGAGATGCGTATATTCGTACCATTAAAGGCGTCGGATATACCTTCAATGACAAGTGAGAAAAGCTAGACCCAGTTTCTTAATCCTAAGCGGCAGTATTTTATTTTACATACTGAGCTTTCTTTTTACTTTATTTGTCCACCTACAAATTGTTACGCTCAGCAATACCTTGCTGTTTTTAATCCCGCTCGTTTCCGGGATTTTTGCGTATACCATCTTTTACTACATCATCAAGCGTTTCTTGCAGTACCGAATGAGTTTGATCTACCGCAGCATTCAAAGCCTTGAGAACGAAAATCGCAAAGACCAAACCATTGACCAACTTGTGGCACAAGGCGAGCAAGACGTCAAAGAATGGAAACAAAAACGCAATCAAGAAATCGAGAAACTTAAAGAGCAAGCGGCCTTTCGGAAAGAATTTTTGGGCAACCTTGCACACGAACTCAAAACTCCTGTCTTTTCGATTCAAGGTTATATAGACTCTTTGCTTGATGGCGGCATGGAAGATCCTGAAATTCTCAAAAAATTTCTAGAACGAGCCTCCATCTCTACTGAGCGCATGACCCACATCTTAGAAGACCTCGATCAGCTCACCAAACTTGAACTCGAACGCATCCCTCTTGACATCCGAAGCTTTGACTTTTTAGAACTGATCAAAGAAACCTTTGAAACACTTGAACTCATTGCAAAAGAAAAACGCTTTAGACTAAGTGTAGACACTTCTGACCCCTACTGTTATGTCAATGCAGATCGAAATAAACTTTCGCAAGTATTGTTGAATTTATCAAGTAATGCGATCGCATATGGGAAAGAAGGCGGTCAACTTACCGTTAGTGTAGTTCAAATTGAAAATACCTATAACATCGAATTCAAAGATAATGGCGAAGGCATTGAAGCCGAACACTTACCTAGGCTTTTTGAACGCTTTTACCGCGTTGAAAAGAGCAGAAACCGCAATGAAGGGGGTTCGGGGCTTGGGCTTGCCATCGTAAAGCATATCATTGAATCACATGGGCAGCAAATTCAGGTTGCCAGTAAGGTTGGAATCGGAACAACATTCACCTTCAGCCTCGAGAAAAGCAAAGCCACAGGTCCTGTTAGTTCCAGGGGAATTCCTCTGAAATAAATATCAATGTGTAGTTGTCATGTGCGTCGGAACGCAAATGATATAATCCGCTTTACCCAAATTTTCTTTCTCTAATTTCAGAATATCGTCTTGGCTCACGGTGCTGATCGTAAGAATTTTCATGTCAGGAGCCTCTCGTCTGACATACCACATAATTCCTTGAAAATAATCCGAATGATACGCACCATTGAAATGCAAATGCACCGTTCGAGCAGTGCGCCATGGATTGTGTAAAATAAAATATGCCATTGTGGCATCTTTAATGGCTTGAGCTTCTACCATTCTCCAGCCCATTCCGGGCCCCATATGCGCACCCATTTGTTTCATGTCCTGATATTGGGAAAGCGTTGTGTCGAAAGCAAAGTTCAGTGGGGCCATTTGTTGTTTGATACTTTCAGGAAGCGTATCTAAAGCCTGTCTTCCTTTCTTGAAAAGCAAACTCGCATACTTGCGCTGAATGTTTGAAGCAACACATGAGAGGTTATTTGCTTTGGCAAAGTCTACTAACGGCGCATAGTCTGTTTGGTAATTAGGCCACAAACGCAAGGTATCATTGAGCTTTTCGGCAGGGATTACCCCCTGTAAATATTGGGTAAGTAACTCTTGCTGATCTTGCTCAAACATTTCAAAGCCGAGCTGCAAATTATTTCGATGCTCGGCATACATGCGTTGGGTCAATTCAAATTGCAACCAATGCGAGATCGGATTATTGTGGAATTCTCCAAAGAGCACAAGCTGACTTTTATTTGCCGACTTACTCATTTGGTCAAAAGACACCTTCTTTCCTTTTGAATTATAGAGTTGATAAGCTGGTAAGTCTTGTGCTTTAAACGTTAGAATGCTGAAAATGAAACATATAATAAGTAAAGATCTCATGCCTTGGATTTCATACAAAGAAAGTATTTTTTCCAAGTTTGATGTTAAAAGATTAATTTTAAATACAAATTAGAAACGGAGGCAGAAAACCAACAAATTTCTAGAACCAATATTCAAATCTTACGTTAAGACACCGCATGAAAAAGATTTTACTTTACCTCTTTATCGTGACCAATACCATTGCAAGTGCCCAGACCTGGAGCAGCGATGTAGCTCAAATCTTTTACAATAAATGCACCCAATGCCATCATCCTGGTGGTGCAGCTCCTTTCTCCCTTATGACGCACGCAGAAGTGAGCCCTTTGGCTGCCGCTGTATATCAATGCGTAAATACCGGCGAAATGCCGCCTTGGCCACCAGACAACAATTACCAACAATACCAGCACAATCGCGCACTTTCCGCCTCTGAAAAAAATACAATCATCAATTGGCTCAACGATGGCGCTCAAGAGGGCAATGCCAACCAAACGCCCCCACCTCCAGTTTACACCTCTACAACGTTTTTAGGTAACGGGGATTTGCAAGTGCAAATACCGACCTACATGTCTAAAGCAACCACCCAAGACGACTACGTTTGCTTCAATATTCCAACAAACCTGGCGCAAAACCGCATCATCAAAGCCGTTGAGGTGGTGCCGGGCAACAGAGAAATCGTTCACCATTGCTTGGTTTACCTCGACCCAATTAGTGCTGAAACCACCGATACAATCGGCGGAAATTGCGCAAGCCCTAGTAATGGCAGCACCAAATTAATTACCGGTTATACTCCTGGCGCCACCCCAATGATCTTGCCATCGTCTGACCCGATCAAGCTCGGGCTCGATATTGGCCCAGGTTCATCTATCTACTTTGCCATGCATTACCCAATGGGCTCTTATGGTCTTTATGACTCCACCAAAGTGATCCTTCATTTTTATCCAGAAGGCACTACCAATGTGCGGCAAATTAACGCCGGTCCGTTATTGGCAAACTATAATTTCAATCTCCCTGCCAACCAAATCACCGACCTCAATGCTTTTTACCCACCGGGAGGCGGCACAATTCCAACGGCTTATTCAGTACTCTCTGTTTTTCCGCATATGCACTTGCTAGGCACCAACATTAAAGCCTATGCCTACAAGCCTGGCGCAGACACCATTAAATTCGTTAATGTCCCAAAATGGGACTTCATGTGGCAAGATTTCTATTTCTTCAAGTTCATACAAAAGGTGCCTCCTGGCTACAAACTCAAAAGTGAGGGAAGCTATGACAACACTGTGAATAATCCCAATAACCCGCACTCACCCCCTCAAACCATTTACAGCGGCTTTAATACCACTGATGAAATGTTCTTAACCTACTTTCATTATTTACCTTACCAGCCAGGCGACGAAACCTATGACCTAGAAGCGCTCGTCAGTGCATCGCTCATTGATTACCCGCTCAATGACCAAAGTTCAATTCAAGCCTATCCGAATCCATTTCACGATAATTTAACCCTATCCTTTCCAATAAGCATGAATGCATCAGATCAGATTTTCGTTTACGATGCCAGTGGTCAATATAAAATGAAGCTCAGTCCGGAAGCTGGAACAACACAAGTTCATTTAGGCAATGAAAATACAGAGTGGCTCGGCCTACCGAAAGGAGTTTACTTTATTTCGGCAAGGGTGAATGGCCAACTATTGTCAAAAAAACTCATCAAGTTCTAATCGATCCTTTTTTGAAACTGTAAAATTTGTTATCTTTGCAATCCTGATGGTCTCATGGCCGAGCGGTTAGGCACCGGTCTGCAAAACCGTCTACAGCAGTTCGAATCTGCTTGAGACCTCAACTAAACCCCTGTTTTCAAAAGCAGGGGTTTTTTAATGCCCTGAAATTTGACTCGTATTTATCGCGAAAAAATTGATGTTAAATCTATATTAATTTTTGAGAAGAAAATGTGCTAGTCAAAGTGCTAATTGACTCAAATTAGCCGACTTTGTGTTAGAAATACAATAATTATGCGTTAGGCTAGCGCAAACATGTAAATTTCGTTTTGAAAAGGGGCTAAAGTTTTTTTATATTTGGCGTTCAATTGTAAAAATGAAAAATTAAAAACGATCATTATGGACAAAAAACAAAAAACCGCCGGGGGATTTTCAGCAATTATTGCGTTTCTGGCAATTGCACTTGCACTCATTGCAGGTATCTTGATTTACAAATACATTTTTGGTGACCCAGGAAACTTTGTGGACAGAAATCCAGAAGCAGAACCAATAGAAGGTAACTTATTAGGAGTTATCTATAAAGGTGGATTCATCGTACCAGGTTTGGTTGCTATCAACCTTATCGTATTAATTTTCACGATTGAACGTTTAGTTACTTTATTGTTGGCTAACGGAAAAGGAAAAGCCAATCAATTCATCGAAAAAATCAAAGAATTAATGGCTGCCAAAGATTTCAATGGCGCTATCGAAGCTTGCGACGCACAGCGCGGGTCTTTGGCTAATGTTGTTCGTTCAGGTTTGGTGAAATATCAACAAATGATGAACGAGAAAGAAATGGACAAAGAACAAAAGCTCGAGGCCTTGAAAAAAGAATTAGAAGAAGCTACTTCTTTAGAATTGCCAATGCTTTCTAAAAACCTACCAGTTCTTTCTACTACAGCATCTATCTCAACCCTAATCGGACTTATCGGTACCGTACTTGGTATGATCCGTTCATTTGCCGCGATGTCACAAGGTGCGCCAGATACTGCAGAACTTTCTACTGGTATCTCTGAGGCCCTTATCAACACCGCATTCGGTATTGCTGGTTCTACAATCGCGATCATCGCATTTAGCTTCTTCTCTACTAAAATCGACGCCATGACCTATGGTATCGACGAAGCGAGCTTCACGATCGTTCAAGATTTTGCAGCCAACAACTAATTGACTCATCATTAAGTAAACCCTCAAGCAATGCCAAAAATCAAAATGCCCAAAGGCACTCCATCCATAGACATGACGCCTATGGTGGACTTGGCGTTCTTGCTTGTAACCTTCTTTATGTTGACGGCTTCTTTCAGAAATGCCGAACCCGTAACCGTAGAAACACCATCCAGTATCAGTGATAAAATTATCCCTGAAAACATCCTGATGGTGACCCTAGACAAAGACGGCCGCGTGTTCTTTAACCTTTCCGATGCCGAAGCCCGCAAAGAAATGCTCAACAACATGCTCCAGAAATATAAGATTGGTCTTAGTGAGGAGAAAATAGAAGAGTTTTCTTTTATGTCAACCTTTGGTTGTACCATGCAAGAACTTCCTGCATACATGAACACCGAAGCAGCAAAACGTGCAAGTTTCCCTACCCAAGGGATTCCTACAGACTCTACTAAAAATGAACTTTTAGACTGGCTTTCATTTGCAGCAACGGCTGCAGGCAACACCGGACGCACCGCTTTTGAAGAAGCGAAGCTCAAAGGTGGTGAACCTAAAATGGAAGACTTCAAACCTAAATTTATTTTGCGCGTAGACTCCAAAACCTTGTACAAAGATGCTCAAGTTGTGATCGATGTATTCAGAGAATTGAATTTGAATAATTTGAATTTTGTAACCTCTGCGGAAGCAATTCCGGTTAACTAACGAACACATGGCACAAATCGCAGAAAGCGGCGGTGGCGACCACGGCAAAGGCAAGAAAAGAGCAAAGAAAGGTTCAACGCACGTAGACATGACCCCAATGGTCGACCTCGCGTTCCTCCTTCTTACCTTCTTCGTCTTGACCTCTACCTTTAGCAAACCTAAGGTAATGCCCCTCAACTACCCCGCAAAAGTCAAAGATGAAACAGATGTTAAACCGCCAAAGGCAAATAACGTCGTTACTTTCCTCTTGACCGACGACAAAGTTTACTACTACCGTGGTGAATTCTACCCTAAATCCCGACCAGGAGCCAATGGGCCCACAGAACTTTCTGAGGCCGATTTCGGTTCAGGAGAAAATAGTGTAAGAAAATTGTTAGCTTCTTGGAACGAATACGTTATTAAGAATAAGGTTGAACTTGATAAAAAGCTAGACGCTAAACAAATTGCAGACACTACCTACGACAGAAAGCTCAACGATCTAACGGTAAAAAGAGAGGCCGTTAAGGTCTTGATCAAAACCGACGACAAAGCACTCTGCAAAAGCTTTATTGATCTAGTAGACGAACTCAAGATAGCAAGTGTTGGTGTAATTGCACCTACAGACTTGTCAGCCGGAGAAAAAGAATTGTTAAAAGCTAAAAACTAAGGTCATGACAGTCATTTATGTTATCGTAGCTCTTGTAACAGGTTTCTCCCTCTTCGATTACTACGTCAATCGCAACTGGGAAGCCATTACTTCTGTAAGCCGCAACGAAGCCGTTTTTGCCAATCGCAACCGCGAATATGGTGCATACGTGCTCAGAAGTGGTTACAACAAACGCATGACGCTCATTTTGGGCGGCTTGGTAGCGCTTGCTGCATTAGCGTTTGTTGCCTCTATTATCATTAAGAACCTTCCAAAAGAGGAAAAACGCAAACCAAAAGTAAGCGAGAAAAACTTTACGATTGCGCCTCCAAAAGAAGACGTTCCGCCGCCACCACCACCAACAGCTCCGCCACCGCCACCAATGTCCCAGACTACTGCTTTCATTGCACCGGTTGCCGAAGACGACTTCGTTGAAGAGCCACTTGTTTCTCAAGCAGAATTAGAGAACACCACTATTTCTACAGAAACAAACGAAGGTGATGAAGTTTGGGGACTCGCCGAAACTCAAGAAGACGGCCCTGCCCTTACCGACAACACGCCAGTTTATGAAGAAGTGGTAGACGTTGCCGAAGAAGACGCAGAATTCCCTGGTGGTTACGAGAAGCTCAATGCTTTCATCAACTCAACGCTTAACTACCCCGATGAAGCCATTGAACTTGGTGTGAAAGGGCGCGTGGTTGTTCGTTTCGTTGTCGAAAAAGACGGACGCATCTCGAATGCAAGCGTAGAGCGCCCAATTGTTGAATGCCCTGCATGTAACAAAGAAGCACTCGCTGTTGTCAATAAATTCCCACCCTGGACTCCAGCCAAAAACGCTGGTCGCCCAGTGCGCCTTTGGGTTCGTGTTCCAATTATCTACGATACTCAATAGCCAACAAATGTTTCAATCCCCATTTCGATGGGGATTTTTTTTCCCAAATAATTATGAAATACATACAACATTTTCTAGGTCTATTGGTCGTAGTATTGTGTTTCGGTTTTGCCATCGTGCTGCTCACCACAGACCTCATTGAGATGGAAGCTTGGCGCAAACAACTAATGGTCGTGGTATTTATGTGCTACGGTTTGTTCAGAGCATTCCGCATTTACAAAGGATTCAAGTCTTTTCAAAAATAAGATCCTCATGAAATATCTATCACTTTTACTCCTCGGTTTACTAGGGCTCACGTCATGTGACCACAACAACAATCCATTCGTCTACCAAAAAGATGCTCACGGACGCGGAAAGGCGCAGATTTTCGTTGAGCAATCTTTTCAGCCGCTTTTTCAGACATCCATTGAAACTTTTATGAGCCAATATCCAAGAGCTCGCGTAAAAGCTCATTACATGTCTGAAAACGACATCATTGAGGCCTTTTATGCCAACAAAACCAAAACGATTGTCATTACGCGCAATTTCAACGACAAAGAAAAGGAATACCTACAAAGTAAAAATGTGTCGTACCGCAGCGACAAAATTGCAACAGATGCAGTGGTGCTTATCTTGCATCCGAGCAATACAGATACTATTTTAAGTGTGGCGCAAATCAAAAAATTGCTCACCCAAGACAATCTCAAAAATCAAGTTGTATTTGATCAAAATGGGTCGGCAAATTTCAATTTCATGACCAACATGCTTCAGGTGAACCAATTGGGCAAAGGTGTTTCGGCATTAAAATCCAATCAAGAAGTCATCAATTACGTTAAAACACATCCAAATGCGATTGGCGTTATTGGCCTCAACTGGATATCCGATCAAGATGACCCTACTTCATTAGCATTTATGGATGGGCTCAGAGTAGCTTCTGTTTACACCACCGATCCGTCGGCGGCATGTAAACCCTATGCCGGATTCATCTACACAAAAGAATATCCTTTGATCCGCGATATTTGGATGATCAACAAAGGCCGTCGCTCAGGTCTAAATACCGGTTTTGTGCTCTTCATGAAAAAAGACGACAAAGGTCAACTCATCATTCAGAAGTCTGGATTAGTACCCGCACTTACACCTGTTAGACTTGTATTGCAATAATTCAAAAAATAATAATGGGCACAATTTTTGTATCCCAAAAAACTAGGCTATTTTTGGCCGGAATTTAAGTTAAATAAAATAGACATGAAACGCATTTTACTCCTTAGTACGCTTCTTATTTCAGGGCTTCATTTTGCGCAAACCCTCCAGACAGCGAATGCCAAAACAGAAAATGAACGCTTCCGCGATGCCATTAACGACTTTAAAAAGCTCATTGCCGCAGATCCGATCAATGGTGAGAACTATTTCTACTACGGCGATTGCTACTTTGAAATGGAAGAAGTTGATTCAGCCAAAATGATGTGGAGAAAAGGATTTGAAGTTGACAAACTTCGTGCACTTCCTCTTGTAGGTTACGGTCGTGTATTGTGGTTAGAAGGAAAAACAACAGAGGCGAAAGCTGAGTTCACCAAAGCACTACTCTTGACCAAGAAAGACAAGCTCAAAAAAGCTGAAGTCATTCGCGGCATTGTCGAGATTTATGTCGAGGCTCCAACCAAGAATTTAGACGAAGCGCTTGTCTTGATCGAAGAAGCGATTCTCAAAGACCCAACCAACGAAGACAACTACCTTCTCAAAGGTGATGCTTTGTATGCGCGCAATTCTTCAGATGCATCTGAAGCGCTCAAAGCCTATAATCAGGTATTGGTAATCAATCCGAAGTCTCCACGTGGTATCGTACAAAAGCGATTGACCCTACTTACGCTCCGGCTTACCGTTTGAATGCTGAGCTCTACATGATGTTCGGTAAAAACAAAAAAGCGATTGAGAACTGGGAGAAATACCTCGAACTCAATAACAACATTGAGTCAAGATACCGTTATGTCAATGCGTTGTATGGTGCCAAACAGTGGTGTGAAATGATCCCGCAGCTTGATATCCTCACAGCGGCAAACATGAATAACTTCTTTATTCAGCGATTCTACGCGTTTTCTTACAACGACTGCACAATAGATAGCCTTGCTCTAGACAAAGCCCTTAGTGCAAGCGACCGCTTCTTTGCAATGGTACCAAAAGACAAAATCAACTACCAAGATTATAAGTTAAGAGGAACCATTTATCAGAAAAAAGGCCAAGATAGCCTTGCCATTCTTGCTTTTGAACAAGCGGCTAGTATAAACGACATCGCCTACAAAGAACTCGCTGGTGAATTGCTCAAATTGTACAACAAAAACAAAATGTATGAAAAGGTAATCACTGCTTATGAAGTTCGTCGTCAAAAGAATGGAAAGTTGTTGGCTCAAGAAGAGTATGACCTCGGTAAGGCTTACTACTTCGGTCGCAACGACTACAAAACTGCAGATAGCATTTTCCAAGTTGTGATCAAAAACGATTCAACGTATGTGCCTGCGCACATCTACCGCGGACGTGCCAACTACAAAATGGACACCAATAACGAAAAGTGGATGGCATTCCCGCACTACTTGAAAGTAACTGAGATCGTGAAGCCAGAAGACCGCAACCAACCTTCTAAAAAGGCTTTTGTACTTGAGTCTTTGCGTTATGTAGCTGATTACTATTCTAAATCTGCCAACAAAGACCTCGATAAAGCGAAAAAGTACTTTGAAGAAATCTTATTGATCGAACCAACAGATGCAGTAGCTAAAAAAGCGCTCGGGATCAAAGATCCAGTACCTGCGCCAACAACAGCTCCAAAACCAGCTGCTCCTGTTCGCAACTAATTAAACAATCTTTGGAAACAAAAATGGCGGCCCTCCGGGCCGCCATTTTTTTGCTTATAACTTTCGAATTTACTGTTGTAAACTCAGGTATCGAGCAACATATTTACCAATGATATCAAACTCGAGATTCACTTGGTCTCCGAGTTTAAGCTGCTTAAAGTTGGTGTGTTCAAATGTATAAGGAATGATACAT
The DNA here is from genome assembly GCA_041191505.1 of Bacteroidota bacterium. Taxonomy (GTDB): domain Bacteria; phylum Bacteroidota; class Bacteroidia; order Flavobacteriales_D; family Crocinitomicaceae; genus UBA952. Next base: position 81,048 of record JBEEOT010000016.1, read on the forward strand.
ACTGAAAACTGCCCCTTTTGCGAATCAACAACAGTCAGGCTTGTTCCGTTAACGGTAATTGAACCTTTTTCTACTGTGACAAAAGAATCAGGGTGAGTAAAAGTAAAGCGCCAAGAACCGTTTTCGTCGCTTACTTCTGTGCAAATGCCTACGCAGTCTACATGCCCTTGTACCATGTGGCCGTCGAGTCTGCCGCCAAGTTGCATGCAGCGTTCGAGGTTAACTGAAGTACCAACCTCCCAAGTGCCTAGATTTGTTTTGAGGAGGGTTTCTTGAATGGCGGTTACAACATGTTGTTGCTCATTTTGAGCGACTACTGTCAGGCAACAGCCATTATGAGCAACACTTTGGTCTATTTTAAAGCCTCCGGATAAGGCAGATGAAATGGTAAAATGAATATTACCTGCTTCTTGGTCAATGGCCACAACCTGGCCTACTTCTTCAATGATTCCTGTAAACATGATACAAACTTACGCAAAGTTAGGCGCTCATGCACATATCTTGGAGCACGAGTTGAAGTGAGGTACGGTTCATGTAGGTATTGGCTGTAATCTGAAAAACAACATCGATAAACACCCCTGCAGCCAATTCTTTCTCAAAAGATGCCATCTGAAAACCAATTGCATCAATACCAACTTGCGAGCCCTCCTGAATCAATTTGAGTTTGAGGTGGGTACCCTTTAGAATTTTATAGTCCAAAACCATGCAATTTTTTGCTACGAAAACGGGATGTAGATTGCCAGGACCGCAGGGTTCAAATGAGCTCAGGATTTGCAAAATACGGGGGAAATGTAGGTGCGGATTCGAACCCAATTCTTTGAATTCTAGGAGAGTGTCGATATGAATTTGTCTTTGCAATGGCTGCTGAGACAAAGCATTAGCAACCGCCTTTTCAAATGCTATTTTAAAAGCTGGTAGATTTTCTGGCAAGAGGCTAAGCCCTGCTGCAAACTGATGGCCACCAAATTGCACGAGGTGCTGTTGGCATTGTTCGAGGAGTTCATAGAGGTTCAAAGGCTGCATGCAGCGCGCAGAACCAGTTAAAACACCATTAGACGCTGTAAGAACAATAGTGGGGCGATAGTGCGTTTCAATGAGGCGAGATGCGACAATTCCAACAACGCCTTTGTGCCATTCAGGATGAAACACAATGGTGGCAAATTGAGCAGCAAAGTTCGGGTCTGCATCTATTTGTGCTAAAGCAGCTGCGGTAATCTCTTGATCGAGGGCGCGGCGGGTGGTGTTGTCGGTGTTGATCTCGGCGGCAAGCTCATCGATCTCTTGTTGGCTGCTACTGAGCATCCAGTCTACGGCACGTTTGCCAGAAGCTATTCTGCCCGCCGCATTGATGCGCGGAGCCAAAATAAAGACGATATCTCTCAAAGAAAGCGGCAAGGATTTAGCGGCAAGCTCCAAAATAGCCAAAAATGCGGGTCTAGGAGACGCGTTGAGTTGAGCAAGGCCTTTGGCGCAGAGCACTCGGTTCTCTCCTAAGAGCTCTACAATGTCTGCACCTATAGAAAGTGCCACTAAATCAAGGCTCATGAAGAGCTCGTTCACATCTTTGTTCAGAAAATGATAGAGCCCTTGCAACAATTTAAAAGCCACTCCGCAACCTGAAAGTTCAGGGTAGGGATACGAACATGCTTGTTGTTTTGGATTGAGGATGATTCCGGGAGGCAGCGTGCTGTCTGGTTGGTGGTGATCGCAGACGATGATGTCTATTTCGGCAGCTTGCGCACGCGAGAGCTGCGTGTGGGCTTTGATCCCGCAATCTAGTGTGATGATCAGGTCGAAACCTTCGGCAATCGTGTAATCAATGCCTACAGCGCTAACGCCATAGCCTTCTTTGTAGCGGTCTGGAATATAATAAGTGCAGCGAAGGCCAAGTTTGCTGAGCTGTTCTGCCATAAGGGCAACAGCTGTAGTGCCATCGACGTCGTAATCGCCGTAGAGCAGTACTTTTTCTTGATGAGTGATGGCTTGTGCAAGACGCGCCACCGCCACACTCATGTTGTGCATTAAGAAGGGGTCGTGTAGCTCACCTTGTTGGGGCTTGAAAAAAACGAGCGCCTGCTCACGAGAAGCCACGCCTCTTTGCAAAAGGATTTGGGCAACAAAATGCGGGATTTTGAGCTCTTCAGAGAGTTCAATAACAGCAGTAGAGGGCTCTTGAGCCCTGAGCTTCCAAGTTGGGTTCATGACGTAAAGGTATGCGAAAAGAAGAGCGCTGCCTTCCGTTAATCTACGTAAGAGAGCTTTAACATGTTGGATCCGCCGAGATCTTCGAGCGGAATCGACGCAACGTTGATCACGACATCACCGGTCTGAAGATAACCGCCTTCTTTCATGATATATTTGATATCGGCGATGGTATGATCAGTAGAAATTCGTTTGTTGTAGTAGAAAGCCCTCACACCCCAAACTAAGTTGAGTTGGGTGAGTATTTTTCGGTTACTCGTGAAAACAAAAATGTGTGAAGCAGGGCGTTGAGATGCGATTTTATAGGCCGTATAGCCAGAAAAGGTCATGGTGATGATCGCATTGGCCTCTACGCGCTGGGCAAGCCTGCAAGCGTTGAAGCAGATAGAGTCTGAAATAAAGCGAGGATTACCTTTAGGCGGTAATTCTTCTTTGTGATACATACTCGGATGCTGCTCCATTTCTGTGATGATGTTAGCCATAGTTTGCACAACTTGCACTGGATATTGGCCAACAGAGGTTTCACCAGACAACATAACGGCATCTGCGCCATCTAGCACTGCATTGGCAACATCATTGACTTCTGCTCTACTAGGGGTGAGGCTATTGAGCATCGATTCCATCATTTGGGTTGCAACAATGACCGGTTTTGCCTTGGAAACGGATTTACTGATGATCATCTTTTGCATCAGCGGCACATTCTGATATGGGATTTCAACACCGAGATCGCCGCGCGCTACCATTAATGCGTCGCTTTCTTCAATGATGTCATCTATGTTTTCTAGTGCTTCTGGTTTCTCGATTTTGGCCACAACCTTCGCAATGCTGCGTTTCTTGGCAATTCTTGCTTTGAGGTCTTTGATGCAATTTGCGGTGCGCACAAAAGAAAGGCCGATCCAGTCGACGCCTAGTTTAAGTGCGTAGTCGAGGTCCTCGATGTCTTTCTCTGTGAGGGAAGGCATTGAAATTTTGGTATTCGGGAAATTCACCCCTTTTTTTGAACACAATAAGCCACCCTGCACCACTTCGCAGCGGATTTTTTCTTTTTTGTCGGTCTCGAGTACTTTCAAGACAAGTTTGCCGTCGTCGAGTAAGATGCGCTCGCCTGGATTGACATCACGGGGTAGTAAGTTGTAGTTGATGGAGAAACGTTGGTTATTGCCCAGAACTTTTTCAACGACGATTTCAATTTCTTGCCCAACTTCGATGAGCACGCCATTGTTTTCCATCTCGTGGGTGCGAATTTTAGGCCCTTGAAGATCAGCTAAAATGGCGACATTCAAACCTAGCTCGTCATTGAGCTCTCTGATGAGCGCAACCGCACCAGCGTGATCTTGATGACTACCATGCGAAAAATTGAGGCGGCAAACGTTCAGGCCTGCGCGCATCATGTCGGCGAGAATATCTTTTTTAAGTGAGGCTGGGCCCATAGTGGCCACTATTTTAGTTCTTTTCATGTTAGCTCGTAAGGTAATCTAAAATATCAAATTCTTCATAATTAAACTTAAAAACAGCGACGATGCCGTTTATTTGTCTGAGTTCGTCGATGAGCGCATCGGGCTCATGAGAAAAGTTGTCTTTGAGGACCAAGAAGTAGTCAATCATTGGTCTGTCTGGTTGTAAATGTTGTTGCTCTTGCTTGTTTTTGATCAAGTAAAAACGTGTCATGAGCTCTTGATCTTCAAAAAAATAGTAACTAAATGCTTGTTGTGACTTTAACTTAGGGATAAAGACTTCAAAGCGTTGTTGCTCTTTTTCTAAGTGAATGTTCAGCATTTGATTGAGTTCCCAAGAGAGTCGGTAATCGGCAAATGCTGTAGAAATTCCGTAAACTTCGAAGGGTTGTTCGTCGTCGAGGGTGAGTTCGTATTTTTTAACTTTTCCCATTCGCTTCAAATTTACTCATTTAATGGCAAACCTAACATCAACAATTGATTGTCAATTCATTTATTCTGGATAAAGTTTATCCAGTGGTTTAATGGTTAATTTTGTGTATAGACTTTATCGTATGCGCCAATACCTCCTCTTCTTTTTCAGTCTGGCTTTTATTGCAATGCAAACTACAGCGCTTGCCCAACCGGATAAAATGATCACCAACCGAGATAACTACTTTTGGCAATTTGGCTTGGCCTGGACCACCACCGACGACGACGGTCAAGAACTCAACCCCATGCCTTTTGATCAGTTGCACGGTCTGCCCTTTCCATCGCGCCTTTACGTAGATCGCTATATCTACAATGGTTGGAGCGCTGAAGCAGTGATGGGTGCACAAACTTATAAATCGGACAGAATGGTCAATGACTCCATCGGCGTAACAGGCTTTATTGGATATTTTGACGCTGCCCTCAAATACTCATTTTACAAACAACTCGGACGCGGAGCTATTGACCCTTATTTAGGCGCTGGTCTAGGTTTTAGCCTGCGCTCTTCTGACCCCAAACAAAGCGCACCTTTACTCACCCCAACACTCAATTTATCGGCGGGTTGTACTTTCTGGCTCAGTAAGCAAATTGGGCTTCAGGCACAAGGCGTTTACAAATTTGGTTTGGTAGACATCTTAGGTAGTTCTTCTTATGCACAATACAGCTTAGGGCTGGTGTATCGCATTGAGAAAACAGACGGTTATAAAAGCGATTTTCACAAGCCGAAATACAAGCTGCCTAGAAAACCGTCGCGTATCAAAGTAGAAAAGTCTTCAGACGAATCTTAGTTAGCGATCGTCATGCGTTTTTTGGTCTCCTGATCAGAAGTGATAATTCCATAGTAGTACACACCATTGCTCAATTGGTGGCTATCTAAACGTAAGATATGCCCTCCTTTTTCAAAGGTGGCGTTGGCAAGTTCTTGCACCAACTCGTTGTTTTGCCAAATAGCGAATTTTACTTCGGTAGGTTCCGGACAAACAAAATAAAAGGATAGTTCTCCGGACGCTGGTTCTTGATCAAGGGTGTAAAGCTCACAATAATCTTTGTGTTTGACCTGACCACGTTGGAACTTTCTCAAGAGAGCTCGGTAACCAATGATGGCTAATAAAATCAGTAGAGAGACGAATAAAAATTGAATAACTGCTTCCATTATAAAGAGATGATACCCGGAATTAGCGCAGCGCGTTCATAAACGGCAATGATGTCCGCTGCGGATAGCATGACTTCTTTAGCGCTGAGGCTCACGTATTTGCCAGTTCCGGAATGGTGATAACTGATTTCACTGTTGGCATCAAAAAGCGCTGTGACTTGCGCTAGATGTTGGTTGTCGTTGGGAACAATAAATTTAAACAAATAGATGTTTGGCCATTCTTGTTGTTCGAGTTGCGCTCTAAGTGCGTCAAAGGTTCCCATGTTACAAAATTACGAACTTGCGTTAGACCAAAGCAATCAATTTTTATATTTGTTTCAATGCGTCTTTATCAACTGTCTTTACTCTGTATCGGATTTATGCTGTTTGCATTTGCTTACTGGCCATCCGAACCTGCACTTCATGCACCAAACGCGCTCGTTCAAAACGATACCACTTTTGTGTTTCCTCAAACAGATCCTCAACTCTACACCATCAAACTCAATAATCATTTGGCTCAGTACATGGATCGCTCAGTCAAACAAGGAATACAACCCGTCGCAAATACTGACGGCTTGCGCCGCGCATTTCGGGCCAAAAAACTCGTATTAGTTCAGGCCCATACGGGCTATGTTCTTGACACTTTTCAGTACTCTTATGCCCTACTCACGCCATATGCTGCCCAAATTCTGCAAGAAATTGGCACCGCATTCCGCGATTCACTGGCGCAAAGCCCACTCAAAGAATGTCAATTAATTGTCACCTCCATGACAAGAACCAAACACACGGTTTCCAAATTGAAGCGCACCAATAGAACTGCTGTTAGCCGCAGTCCGCATTTGAACGGAAATAGCTTTGATCTCTCTTTCTCTCGTTTTAAATCGAATCAAGCATTAAGCTCCATTGAAAAACAATACCTCCAATCTTTGATTGCTAAGATTTTACTGCACTTCAAAAACGAGGTGAAAATTTGGGTTACGTTTGAACAGCGTGAAGAATGCCTACATATTGTTGCAAGAAAAGGTGTTTAAATTGTAAATTTGCCCATGCGTTGGGAATTGATCTTGCTTTTCATTTGTTTTCAGGGTTTTGCACAAAAACAACTCGAAGCAAAATATACAACTGAAAAAATCACCATAGACGGCCAACTCAAAGAAGCATCTTGGTCTGCGCAACAAGATTTTCAGCCTTTTGTCAAGATAAAACCAGATCCCGGGCAGCCTTCTAAAAGCAGAACGAGTGTGCAATTAGCCTACGATCAAGACGCCCTGTATTTTGCGTTTTTCTGCGAAGATCACCCCGACTCCATTTCTAAAGTGCTTTCCCTCCGCGACGACTACAACCCCAATTGCGATATCATCGGTATCTTTTTAGACACCTACAACGACAATCAAAACGGTTTTTATTTTGGCATTACTAGCCGCGGTGTTCAGCTCGACGCTAAAATTGTTGGCAACGACTACAACGACAAACTCAACTTAGTTTGGCACAGCGCCGTTGAGATAGTCGAAAATGGCTGGATTGCAGAAATCCGTATCCCATACTCCGCACTGCGCTTCCCTCAAAAAGAGGTGCAAGATTGGGGTGTTAATTTCGGAAGGCAAATTGCAAGAGCGCGCGAAGAATCTTCTTGGGTAACGGTAAATCCAGACCTCGAAAATATGCTCCTAGAGAGTGGCGACATCACCAACGTTAAAAACATCACGCCACCGCTGCGGTTGGCCCTGATTCCATATGTTTCTGCGTATGCAGATGAAGTACGGCAAGAAGATGGTTCAAAAAGTTTATTGCGCTCTTTTAACGGCGGCATGGATATCAAATATGGCATCAATGAAGCCTTCACTTTAGACCTGACGCTCGTTCCAGATTTTGGCCAAGTTGTTTTTGACCAACAGGTGCTCAACCTAACCCCTTTTGAAGTACAATTCAACGAAAACCGACAGTTTTTTACGGAAGGAATGGAACTTTTCAATAAGTCAGGTATTTTTTACAGCCGCCGTATTGGGATTCAAGCGCCAAATAAAGTGACCCAAACAATGCTGCAACCAAATGAGTACCTCGAGAATGTACCAGGTTCGTCTCAACTCTACAACGCATCAAAGATTTCCGGAAGAAATAGCAAAGGGCTCGGAATCGGTGTTTTTAATGCCGTCAACGCCGAGCAAATGGCCACTGCTGTCTCGACTACAGACAACAGCCGCAGAGAAGTCTTGGTATCTCCGCTGACCAACTACAACGTACTCGTTTTTGATCAAAACCTCAAGAACAATTCTTCAGTTACCTTCACCAATACAAACGTATGGCGTGCCGGCTCTTTTTACGATGCCAATGTTTCTGCATTTAATTTCAACCTCAACAGCAAAGACAACAATTACAATATCAATGGAAAAGGGATTCTTTCTGCCCAGCTTGCCCAACAAGCGACGCTAGGCCATAATTTGAATTTAAATATCCAAAAACAACGCGGTTCGCTCATCGCAGGCCTCGGTTATCTGGAAGAATCCGATACCTACGATCCGAACGACCTCGGCTTCAATTACAACAATAATAGAAGAATCTTGGAAGCAAGCGTTGCCTACCGCGATTTCACACCCAAATGGAAAAAACTCATGAAATGGAGTGTCAATGCGAATGTAACGCAAGCCTACCTCTACGAGCCAAATACATTCTCTTCCAATATGGCAAGTTTAAATTTCTTTACGGTAAGTAAAAAATTCAATGCCTGTGGCTTTAATGGTGGCGGGAGTCTACAAGATGGGAAAGATTATTTTGAACCCAGAACTTGGGGCAAAGTATTTACTACTCCGCAGTTTATCTTTTTAAATGCTTGGTATTCGTCTAATTATCAACGTAAACTTGCCATAGATTTGGGCGGCAGCATTACAGAATACATTGATCATCCTTGGAAACAATATGCCTATAACTTGAATCCTAGAATTCGGCTTACAGATGCTATATTCTTGATTTATTCCTTTGAAAAAGAACTGCAATTCAATAGCATCGGCTATGCCATACCATTTGCTACGGCAGCTCAGACCTATAATGGAATTTTATTCGGGCAGCGCGACCGCAACACAACCATTCAAGCCATTTCTTTCGACTACATCTTAACCAACCGCATGTCTTTAAGCTTGCGCTTGCGTCATTATCGTTCGACGCTTACCTACCAACATTTTTCACTATTACAAGAAGACGGAAGCCTCGAGCTTTTAGAAGGGTTCAATGGCCTTACTACCGAAGGGAAATCAGCGTACGATATCAATTACAACGCATTTACAATAGACTTCGTGTACCGTTGGGTTTTTATGCCCGGCAGCGAATTAAACATTGTCTGGAAAAATTCTGTCTTTGCGAGTAATGAAGCCGTTGATGTAGCCTACTGGCAAGATCTCTCCTATACCTTGCAAACCGGTGCACTCAACAGCTTCTCCATGAAATTGATCTATTGGCTAGACGCCCAACAACTCAAAAAAGATAGGCAAGCCCTACCACGCTGAGTATTCGCCATCGCCGCTCACATAAGCGCGGTCACTGATGCGCTCAGGTGTTTCAACAAAAACAAAAGGAAATACCACTTTGCCATTCCAAATCACTGTTTTGCCATTCGGGACCGCAATTTGTAATTCAACTTCTTGATCGCGCATGCGGTCTTTGGCAGGATAAGAAAATCCGCTCGCAAATTGGATAGTGTTGTGTTGCAGGGTACAAGGGAAATCTATATGAGACGCCTTTCTGTTCGCCTTAAAAAATGAGCGGCCATGTGCCTTCTTCCAAATTTTGACATGATACAAGCTGTCCGTAGATGCGATATAATTAATCCCTATTCCGCTGATAAAAATACGTCCGTCTTGGGCCATAAGGATACCGTGGTCATTTTGCTGCTGCGACCTGAATCCAAAATTATAAGTGGCATTGCGGTGGGTACGGTAGCCTTCGATATGTAGCTCGGGAAGGATATCTAAGCGCAAAGAATCGCCGGCATAGGTGCCAATTTCTTTACTGAGTTCACCTTCAATTGTAAACCCTTGCGCCGTTGAAATCCCGACGTAAATCAAAAAGATGAGTCCGCAAATACTGGCAAAACCTAGGCCAAAATACCCTGCACGCAGCCACTTCGCTTCAAAAGTAAACAACAATCTAAAACCGGTCAGCATGCTAGAAAGACTGATCGCATAACCGATGAGGCTAATTCCTAAATAAAGCAGTTCGTTTTGCCCCTTGTCAAAAAACAAGGCACTCAACTCTCCCAGAGAAGTGAATTCGCCATTGATCTGAGCCGGAACTAGTTGGGGGTCAACAAAAATAAATACGGATAAACTAATCAACAAAAACAAACCCCATAAGACCAACATAATTCCTATGACTTTTTTAAGAACTTGAACGAGACGGCGCGCACTGTCACTCAGACCCGAGCCTGTTTTGAATTGATTGGACCATTTTTTAGCGTTCTTCTCAACGCGTTCTGTAGCCTCTTTAAATTCAGTTTTAATGCTTTCTAGATTCACGGGAACTCCCTTCATTTGGAGTTTTTCACTCGCTGTTTTGGCGCTCGGGGTAATGATCCAAAGGAGAATATAAATAGGAATACCCGATCCAAATACCATGGTAAACAGCACAAAAGCCACCCGGATAAAAACAACATCTACATTAAAATAAGCTGATACGCCACTTGCTACGCCGCCTAATAGTGCGGTGTCGGCATCTCTGAAAAAGCGTTTAGGTGCGGTTAACGGCTCCGTGCTTTCTTCTGCGCTTTGATTTGTGGTTGTGGATTCTTCTTCTCCAAATACTTCAGGACTTCCCAGCAATTGGATAATTTCATGAATCTGCTCAGTCTGAACAACCTGTTGAGCCACTACTTTTTCTTGCAATAGTTCGACAATACGCAACTCAATATCTTGCAAAATTTCATCTTTCCCCTCTTCGTGTTGCAGCACCCGTGAGAGTTCATTAAGATAATTGCGGAGCGCGTCGTAGGCTTGTTCTTCTAAAATAAAAGCAAAACCTTGGATATGAATGGAAACTGTTTTATTCATGATTTGGTAATTTGAGTAAGTAATGAGACCGCTTGCTGTAATTCTTGCCAAGTATGACCTAGGTCGATAAAAAATTGTTTTCCTTTAGGTGTGATCGCATAATATTTCCTCGGCGGACCAGCAGTAGATTCTTCCCAGCGGTAAGTCAATAACTCCAAATTTTTGAGCCGTGTTAACAACGGATAAACCGTTCCTTCCACAACCAGCATTTGAGCACCTCTTAGCTTCTCCAATATTTCTGAAGGGTAAGCCTCGCCATTATTGAGGATACCAAGAATGCAATATTCCAAAATGCCTTTGCGCATTTGAGATTGTGTATTTTCTACATTCATCTTTCTAATTTTATACAAAGTTATATGTTTTATTCTGTATTATGCAATACATAGTACTATAAAAATAAAAAGGCGCCTTAATGGCGCCTTATAAAATCGATTTATATCTTTCTATTTCAAGCATTTAAAGTAATCAAAAGGCTCTTGACAAGCATTGCATTGATAATGCGCTTTGCAGGCTGTGCTGCCAAACAAACTCACCATTCGGGTGTCCTTGCTATTACATTTTGGACAACTCACTCGTGGAGGTTCAGAGAAAAGTGCGCTTTTATCGGGTTCGTTGACTGGCGGTGCTATACCATAAAGTCGCAGTTTTTGGCGGCCTTCTTCGGAAATCCAGTCGGTGGTCCAGGCAGGGCTTAAGATGTGTTTTACTTTGGCGTTGGCAATCCCCTTCTCACGCAATTTGGCAAGGATGTCTTCCTCGATTTGTTGCATTGCAGGGCAGCCGCTGTAGGTTGGTGTGAGTTCTACAACCCACGTTTGGTCTTGTAAATAGATTTGCTGCACTACGCCGAGGTCGGTGATAGTGAGAACAGGGATCTCAGGGTCGCTGACCTCTTCTAAAAAACTGCGGATGTCGGCAGCAACTACCATTCCATATTGGGGTATGCACGTTGCATGTACTGCAAATCTGAGAGCAAATAACCCATGTGTTCAGAGTGTCGACCTTCTCGGCCGCCATCGAATTTCCAGTTGTTGGCAGGAATTTGCAGTGTGGCCTCGTTGAGCACTTCACTAACCGTGTTCAGCCATTGGGTGTGAATAGTGGCTAAACTAGGTACCTTTCCTTCGGTCTGAAGCGTTTGGTCTATTTCATTTTCGTAGAACAACTCGTTGGTGTAGCGCCACAAATGATCGATGGCATCTTGGGCGCGACGATGAGACTCTTCGGTGCCATCGCCCATGCGAATCACCCACTCTGAGGTGTGTTTGAGATGGTAGCGCGTTTCTTTCACGGATTTAGCAGCAATTGCTGCTAATTGTTCGATAGGGCTTTGCATCAGGGCTTCGTAAAGTGGCAAGCGAAAAGCGTCGAAGAAGAACTGACGAAGGATGGTCATGGCAAAATCGCCATTCGGCTGCTCGACGAGCAACACGTTCTTGTATTCGTTTTCGTAGCGTAAATAGGCAAGTTGGTCGTGGTTTCTGCCTGCGCCTTCAAGTTCTCCGGCTAAATCATATAGGCTGATCGCCTGGCCAAGTAAGTCTAATGAAATGTTGGTCAGGGCGATGTCTTCTTCGAGGATTGGGCCGTGCCCACACCATTCGCTAAGGCGTTGGCTCAGAATAAGGCTATCGTCTGACATCCGTAAGACATATTCAAAAAGTGCGGATTGCTGCATCTTTACATGTGTTTAACGCCGTCTGGCACTTCGTAGAAAGTTGGATGACGGTATATTTTGGTATCCGATGGCTCAAAGAAAGAATCGGCTTCGTCTATGTCTGTAGCGTGAATGTGCGCAGACTCCACTACCCAAATACTGATACCCTCAGAACGGCGGGTATAGACGTCGCGGGCGTTTTCCAGTGCTAGAGTAGCGTCTGGAGCGCGCAAGCTACCGACATGTTTGTGATTGAGGCCTTGTTTGCTTCGGATAAATACCTCCCAAAGAGGCCATTCGTTTGTTGACATCGTCTTGTAAATTTAATTATGCTGATTGTTTCATGGCGCGCTTTTTAGCAAAGGCAGAAGCAGCTTCACGCACCCACATGCCTTCTTCTTTGGCTTTCACTCTTGCCGCCAAACGTTCTTTGTTACATGGGCCATTTCCTTTGACAACTTGCCAGAATTCTTCCCAGTTGATTTCAGAAAAATCGTAATGGCCGCGCTCCTCATTCCACTTTAAGTTTGGATCTGGAATCGTGAGGCCAAGGATTTCGGCTTGTGCTACGGTGGCGTCTACAAAGCTTTGACGGAGTTCGTCGTTGGTAAAGCGCTTGATTTTCCATTTAATCGATTGATCTGAATGGGTAGAATCTGCATCGCTCGGACCAAACATCATGAGAGCAGGCCACCAAAAACGATTCATGGCATCTTGCGCCATTGCTTTTTGCTGAGGCGTTCCATTGCAGAGTTTCATGAGTGATTCGTATCCTTGGCGCTGATGAAAAGACTCTTCTTTGCAAATTTTGACCATGGCTCGTGCGTAAGGGCCGTAAGAGGTGCGGCAAAGCGCAACTTGATTCATGATGGCCGCACCATCTACTAACCATCCGATTGTACCGATATCGGCCCAAGTAAGTGCAGGATAATTGAAAATCGAGGAATATTTTGCTTTTCCGGTGTGGAGGTCGTCGATAGTTTGCTCGCGGCTGGTGCCAAGCGTTTCTACCGCTGAATACAAATAAAGGCCATGACCAGCCTCGTCTTGAACTTTTGCCAAAAGCACTGCTTTGCGGCGCAAATTAGGTGCGCGGGTAATCCAGTTGCCTTCGGGAAGCATTCCAACTACCTCTGAATGTGCATGTTGAGAAATCTGACGAACCAATGTTTGGCGGTATTCATCAGGCATCCAGTCATTGGGCTCGATCTTGATTTCTTTGTCGATTTTTTCCTGAAAACGTTTTTCTAGTTCTGCTTGGGTCATGGTATCATTATTTCGATGAAACAAATATAGAAAATTACTACGCCTTCAAAACATGATTGTCGTCAGTTTGTTCATTGATTCATGTTAGTTGAGGCTTGCGCATTATTGCTTACTTTTGAACTCGATTATACACTACTATGTCTACGCAGTTTCATTCTTTAAAAGTCTCCGACCTTCAACGAGAAACAGAAGGTTGTGTTTCAGTGGCGCTAGAAGTGCCTGCTGAGCTTCAAATTCAGTTTGCTTTCTTATCTGGTCAATACCTTACATTCAAAACGACAATAGCCGGCGAAGAACTCAGAAGATCTTATTCTTTGTGCAGCGCACCACACGAAAACGAATGGAGAGTTGCTATTAAAGAAATTCCAAACGGCAAATTTTCATCCTTCGCTAACCAACATTTGCATATCGGTGACACCCTTGAGGTGATGGCGCCAATGGGTAACTTCAAGTTTCAAGCCAACCCAGATGCCGAGCATCATTATGTTTTATTTGCAGCGGGGAGCGGTGTAACGCCCATTTTCTCTATTCTCAAAACCATTCTTAAAGCAGAGCCGAAGAGTTCGGTTACCTTATTTTACGGTAACAAAGGCTTTGCCGAAGTGATCTTCAGAGAGGAAATCGAGGCCCTCAAAAACCGCTTTTTACAGCGCCTGAACTTGGTGCATGTTTTCTCTAGAGAGAACATTGGCGTTCCTCTGCTCAAAGGTCGCATTGATGCACAGCGCACCAAAGATCTTCTTACTGCTTTTCTCAAAAACCAAACCATTGATGGCGCCTTTATCTGCGGACCACAAGACATGATTTTAGCAGTAAAAGAGGAACTTATTCAATTTGGAATGGCTCCACAGCAAATTCACTTTGAGCTTTTTCATGCGGCGCCAATCGAGAAAAAAACGACAGAAATAAAAGAAAAGCAAGCCGCATTTGATTCTCATGTAGAGCTCATCATGGACGGCGAAGTCACAACCTTTTATTTGTCTTCTGATGGCCCGACCATTTTAGATGCAGCCTACAAAGCGGGGGCCGATGCGCCGTTTGCCTGCAAAGGTGGTGTTTGCTGCACTTGCAAAGCAAAAGTTTTGCGCGGAGAAGTCGCCATGGACGTCAACTACGCGCTCACGCCAGAAGAAGTAGAACAAGGATACGTGCTTACTTGCCAAGCGCATCCAAAAAGTAACGATGTACTCATCTCATTTGACGACTAAATATGGGTTTATTTGACCGCTTTAAATCGAACAAAAAAACGGCCTTGCCAAAAGGCGCTCATTTGTTAACGATTCAGTCTGTAGAGGCCTTGAGCCCACAGGCCGTGCAAATTCAGTTTGCTGTACCAGCAGAGCTCAGCCAAGCATTCCAATTTCAAGCAGGCCAGTACCTCACCTTGGCACTTGAACTCAATGGCGAACAACTCCGCAGATCGTATTCCATTTGCAGCAGTACCTCCGAAACACTCAGTATTGGAGTCAAGGCCATTGCCAACGGAAAGGTCTCCAATTACTTGCAGCAAATAAGGGCAGGTGCTGAACTCGTGGTTTTTGAACCCGAAGGGCAGTTTATTTGGAAACCTGACTACAAGAAAGTGGTAGCCATTGCAGCAGGATCGGGCATCACCCCGATCATGAGCATGCTCAAAACCGCAGGCGCAGGTGCCGAATTCCATCTTTTTTATGGCAACAAAAGCCAAAAAGAAGCGCTTTTTCTTTCGCAAATACAAGCACTTAGCAACACGCAAACGCATTTATTCTATTCTCAAGAAAACGCAGATGGTGCTCACCATGGCCGCATAGACGACGCTGCCCTCAAAGAACAAATCAAACAAGACTTAAGCCTACTCCAAGCCGATGCATTCTTCTTGTGCGGCCCACAGCAACTTGTTGAAAATGCCGAAAAAACGCTTCTTTTCTTTGGTGTCAGTACTCAAAAAATCCACAAAGAACTTTTCTTCGTTAGCGAACCCGAACCAAAGCAAACTGCAGAAAGCAACTTCTCGGGTAAAAGCCAAGTAAAAGTGATGATCGACGGTGAAATTGCCACTTTTGAAATGCAGGGTCAAGACAAAAGTATCCTTGAACTCTCCGAAAAAGCTGGGCTAGACGCTCCTTTTTCTTGCAGAGGTGGCGTATGTTCATCTTGCAGGGCAAAAGTATTGAAAGGAAGTGCGGCGATGCGCATGAACCATTCACTAACAGACGCTGAAATTGCCGATGGATACATACTCACCTGCCAAGCGCATGCAACTAGTGCTGAATTAATTGTAAGTTTCGATGAGTAAAAGAATCGTTGTTTTGGGTGCGAGCCAAGGAATTGGTGCTGCACTTGTTGATCATTTTGCACAAATAGTAGACACTGAAGTAGTTGCTTTGTCTAGAAATTTGGAAAAAATGGAACAACGCTTCTTGCAAAAAAATGTAAAGTGCTACGGACTCGATATCTCAAATGAGGTGCATGCTCAAATAAACGCGCTCAATATAGAGGCGCCTATCGATATTTTAATCAATAACGCCGGCCTTCTGATCAATAAACCATTTGCAACTTTGTCACATCAAGACTTGACAGAGAGCTACCAAGTCAACGTTATTGGAATCATGGAAGCCACACAAGCTTTTTTGCCCAAACTAGCTCCCAACGCACATATTGTCAATATCAGCTCTATGGGAGGTTTTCAAGGAAGTCTTAAGTTTGCTGGCCTTGCTGCCTACTCTACTTCAAAAGCTGCATTGTGCGCATTTACCGAACTCTTTGCAGAAGAATTCAAAGCGAGCGACATTCACATGAATTGTCTGTGCTTAGGTGCTGTACAGACCGAAATGCTGAGCGCGGCCTTCCCAGGATATATTGCCCCTACTTCACCTGAGCAAATGGCCGCATTTATCGCAGATTTTGCACTGAACTCAGGTGCCTTTTTTAATGGCAAAATTATTCCGGTTTCTAGCACCAATCCATAATTTATATTCCGAGTGCTTTTTTGTAACTTCGTTACGTGAAGCACTTCTGGCGGATTCTATTTTTACTCGTGGCAGCCAACTCTCTGGCCCAAGATATCCATTGGACGCAATTCAATAACAACCCTATCTTTCAAAATCCGGCCGGAGCCGGTAATTTCAAGGAAGACATCCGCCTTACCGCCAATTACCGAACGCAGTGGCGCAGCGTCAGTATTCCTTTTCAAACCACAGCCCTAGCCGCCGACACCAAATGGAAACAATGGGGGCTTGCCTTGAACTATTTTCACGACCAAGTAGGCGATGGAAAATTTCAGACCAACGAACTCCAACTGAGCTTCTGTAGACCCATCGCAATTAATCTGCAACATACAATTAGGCCCGCGATTCAAGTTGGCTTCAATCAAAGACAACTCAATAGCAGCGCGTTCTATTTTGACAGCCAATTTAACGGCTACATTTTTGATCCGAGTGCACCAACCAATGAAATTTTCCAAACGGAGTCCATGACCAAACCAATGCTCGGTTTGGGGCTCATTCATGCATTTCAAATCAATAAGCAATACAGCTTGCAAAGTGGTGCTGGTTTTTTTAATCTTACCCGGCCCAATCAAAGTTTTTTTGAAGACAACACCCAACGAGACCTCCGACTCAATCTATTTAGTCAGCTGCGTTATCAATACTCGTCGAAGCTTCAATTTGAACCAAGCTTTCAATTGAATTTGCAGGGAACGTATCGGGCCCTTACACTTGGAGGAGTGAGCGAATACCAACTGTCGGCAAAAGAACAGGTTAAAGTGAGTGCTGGGCTTTGGTGGCGCGCCAAAGATGCCTTTTGTATTCAATTTGGATATGCAAGAGGTCCGCTTTATTCAGGTATTTCCTATGATTTCAACTATTCATCTTTGGTGCCAGCCAGTAGAGGGCGCGGCGCCTTTGAACTAAGTTTGCGCTACGTCTTTACTAAATTTCATCCACCCCAATTGCAATATCGCATATGTCCAGACTATATCTGATACTCACACTATTGCTGAGCACACCAATTTGGGGTCAAAAGCAATTGGAGCGCCTCGTGACTCACGCCGATGAACAAGTGCGCGTTTTGGACTATATAGAAGCATTGCGCTATTACGATCAAGCACTGCAATTAGCGCCCAATTCCGCGCCACTTCTTTGGAAAATAGCACAAGCCAACCAACAATTTAAAGATTATAAAAAAGCAGCAAACTATTACTTAAGGGTTTACGAGCAAGACCCTGAAGGGCAGCAGTTTCCTGAAGCGCAGCTCAACTATGCGCTTATGCTCAAGCAACAAGGCCTTTATAAAGAAGCGCTAGCGCAATTCAAAGAAGTTAAAAAGTTCTTTTCCGACGAAAAAAAATCCCTAGCGTATCTCAAAGCGACGCAAGAAGTGGTGGCGTGTACTTGGGTGCTCAAACAACTGAAATTTGTTAGCGCCGAAGAAAAAGAAGCCCTGCAAGCACACCCCGTAAATACAGTCGATGCCGAATTTGGGCACCTCATTGTCAACGACACCCTCATTTACAGTTCTTTAAAAGCAGACTCTGTTGCCGATGACCAAGAACAAATCTATAGCGCTACTTACGCCTTGCAGCTGTATCAGTATCCAGAACCTGAAAAAAAGAGCGTTTTTTTAATTGGGGCACGTCCTGATTTTGAATACGGAAACTTTACAATTGCTCCGGACAGCAGTTTTGCATTTTGTAGCGAGTGTAAACGACAAGAAATGGGCCTAAAGTGTCAACTAGTTCGCGCCCAATTCAAAGGCAATGCTTGGCAGCTCGACACCTCATTCAGCAGCGCATTGCCCGCAAGCTCTTACCGCAGTATGCCCCATTTGTTTGAACTCGATGGTGCGCTGCAACTCATCTACAGCGCCGATGAACCGAATGGCAAAGGCGGCCTAGATCTTTGGATGAGCAGCATAGAAAAAGATGGCACTTTTCAAAAACCCGTTAATCTCAGCGGGCTCAATTCAGTTGAAAATGAAGTCTCTCCGTGGTATGACCCCTTATTCAAAAGACTTTATTTCTCGAGTACTTGGCATGCCGGCTTCGGTGGTTTTGATATTTTTTACAGCGCGCTGCAAACCGATGGCAGCTTTGGGCCTCCTATTAACCTTGGTCTGCCACTAAATAGCCCAGCCAACGACCTTTACTTTTTCTGTTGGGCCGATACCGCATATTTAAGTTCCAATAGACTTGGCAGTTTATATGCATCGCACCCTACCTGTTGCAGTGATGTTTACAAACGAACTTTCCCCAGACCAAAGCCTCAAATAGAAATCTCGAACACTTCTTCAAATATCCAGATTGTCAAGCTACCAATCCGACTTTATTTCGAAAACGACCACCCCAACCCAAAAACAACCGCTGACTATACTGAACTTTCTTATGACGAGACCTACGCTAAATATAAAAGTCAGTACCCGGTATATTTACAGAAAGTTGGCGATGGCCGCGATTCGCTTTCTGCCCGAAACCAAGTCAATGCACTTTATCTCTTTTTTGAAACTGAGGTTGATAAAGGAATGCAAGACCTCGCTTTATTTCGCGAGCAAGTATGGCAGGCACTCCAAACGGGCCAACAAGTCAGTATTATGGTACAAGGCTATGCAAGTCCGCTCGCGAAGTCAGATTATAACGTACATTTGACGAACAGACGCATTTCTTCAATTATCAACTACTTTGAAGAAATTGACGGTGGTAAATTTGCGCCTTATATGCAAACCACACCAATTCGTCTTCAATTTATAGAAGTACCAATGGGAGAATACAAAGCAAATAAAGAGGTCAGTGACAACTACTACGACCAACGCAATTCGGTTTATTCCAAAGATGCTTCGTTAGAAAGACGCATCGAGATCATTGAACTACGAACAGAACCACTTCCTCCCCGATGAACCAACAGCGAATTCACTTTCTCGATTTTAGCCGCAGTGTAGCCATACTCATGATGCTTCAAGGTCATTTTATTTCAATGACACTAGAAAGTTACCCATCTTTCATGGCTGAGGTTCGGCTTCATGGCTCATCTGGTAGTGTTTGGTTCAGCATTTGGGGCTTTTTTAGAGGTCTAACTGCACCTTTGTTCTTTAGCATTTCAGGCGCCGTTTTTACTTATTTATTGCATAAAGAATGGCAAAAAGGAAATGCACCCTTCTTCAAATTGATGCGCGTTAAAAAAGGAATCCGTCGTGCGCTTAGTTTATTGCTCATTGGTTATCTATTACAGCTTAATTTAAAGTTCATCAAGTATTACATTGCCGGGCATTTTAATCCTCATTTTCTCGGCTTTCACATCCTTCAGTGTATCGGGGTCGGGCTCTTGCTTTTGTTACTCATGAGTGCCCTTATTTACAAAATCAGGCCATATAGTTGGCTCATTTACTTAGGAATAGCCTTACTCATTTTTGGATTTACACCTCTTGTGAGGCTCCAACCCGATTATTTCCCAGCTGGGGCGCCAACACTACTTCAAAATATGATTCAAGGTCCGGACACAGGCTTTTCTATTTTCCCATGGATTGGCTTTGTCTTTCTTGGGGCAGGATTTGGTCATTACCTAAGCATGCACGGCACTGGATTTAAAAATAAGAATGTCTACAAATACTTAATTGTAATGGGGCTCGTTTTTTACATGATAGGTTGGGCGATGACCTTCATTTACAATGGCGATTTTACCCATTTCCATTACAAATATCTTTGGGCATTTGACCGCGCCTTTTTTGTGGCCATCTTATTGATCCTTTTCACATACCTCAGTGGCTTTGAGCGTTTCAGACCGAAACTTTTCATGGCTGTTGGCCAAGAAACTTTTGCCATCTACGTGATACACGCCATCATTCTTTATGGCGCAATTGTTGGCTATAGCTTGCGCTCCTTTCTAGAGAATAAATTAAGTGCACTTGAGGCCATTCTCGGAGCCATCCTATTCCTTGCCTTCTTTATTGGATTGGTGCAAGTACTTGAGCCAATTCGTCATTTCTTTCGTAACTTTCGCACGTTTTTTATCTCAAATGGGAAACCAAGTAAGCCTTAATCAACCTAAAAATCGCCTCTATTTCATAGACATGGCGCGCACCATTGCCATTTTATTGATGTTAGAAGGGCACTTCGTACACGATTCTCTTGCGCTTGAATGGGTCGATGATTCATTTCCGGCCTATCGCACTTGGAAGTTCATTCGCGGTTTTACGTCACCAACTTTTTTAACAGTAACAGGCCTCATTTTTACCTATCTTTTACTTGGCAATGAACACCTCCCATTTTGGCAGAACATGCGGGTCCGAAAGGGGTTTAAACGCGTGGTAGAACTGCTCTTTTGGGGCTACTTACTCCAATTTTATGCATTTCATGTCTTACAATGTATTGCTATTGGTATTCTTACCATCATTCTACTCTATGGCTTGTTTCGTTTGATTAAAGTTGTGCCCCTTTGGATTTATTACTTTTTAGCTGGTACATTATTATTTTACTCCCAATTGTTTTTTGGCTCATTGGGCAACCACTATTGGCCCGAAAATGCGCCAACTTTCGTGCAAAACATGTTTCATGGGCCGCATTCTGAATTTCCGATTACGCCAAGGATGGGCTACACAATGTATGGTGCAATGCTTGGAGTACTGCTTTACCATTACAAAAACTATGTGAAGTCTTTACCCGTCATCATTGGTACTTTTGCTATTGGCCTGCTTCTTTTTTTCGGCGTCAAACCTTTCCTAGTTTGGCTTCAAAGCTTACCTAACCTCCATACCATTGAATTTTACAAAATGGATTGGCTCCTCGATAAATTTGGAATGGTTTTGGTCATTCTCTCGTTATTATTGGGTTTAGAAACTTATGTCTTGAACATCCAAAAGGATAATTTATTTCTAAAAATCGGACAAAATACACTAAGTATTTTTATCATCCACATGATGTTACTCTATGGCAGTGTGATTCGAATAGGTATTAATGACTTTTTACACGAAAAACTAGGCCCTCTAGAAGTAATCCCCTACACTTTAGGGTTCTGGCTTGTCTTTATTGTTTTCGTGTATTACATCGATCAAATTCGGGCCAAATTGCACTTTATCCTTTGGCCAATGAAAAAATACAGTAGCCAACTTTTCGGGATTAAAGTATAGCTAAATAGTTACCTTACGCTTGAGTAAGCGTTCGCCGCAAGAATCTTGTACCTTGATCTTGATTTCGTAGTTCCCTGGCTTACCATAAACATGTCTTGTCTTGAAAGCGGTTTCGGTCATGCCGTCGCCGAAATCCCAGGTAACGCTCGTTGCATTTGGATAATTGGCATTAAGATGTACCACTTTTTTATCATCAGGGCTCAATCTGACGTCGAGCTCAACGGTATTCTGATTGATTTTATAACGGTATTTATTCATCAGGACCAAAGTTCCTGCAATGTCTTGTAAAGTTGCTGCCTGTTTGGGGTCTAATTTAGCCGTAAAATCGACCGTTGGCTCTGTCTTGAACAAAGCCGCATAAAAGCAAGACGCAGCGAGATAAGAACCTGCCAAAGAGGGGTGTTGTTTGTCTTCTTGATAGAGCTGAATCTGAGGATGATTTTCTTTTACGGTTTCCCAAACTTTACCAACGGGAACAATTGACAAATTCAGTTGCTCGCTGACATAAAGATAACCTTGATGAATGCGGTCAGACATTGTTTGGTAGCTCCAGTCGATTCCTAACGAATCGTCTTTGTAACCGGTGTCGTAACCCCAAGTCTGATATAACAAAACATTCGTACAACTATTATTCGCATAAATTGAATCTAAGAGTTGTTTGATGTATGGAATACTCATTGTGTCTATAGCAGAGCGATCTTGCGCTAATTCGCGACTAAAACCCTGTAAAACGACATAATCCCATTTGGTTGAACGAATATTCTTGTAGAGCTCTGAGCGTTTAGAATGCATTTGAAAGGTGTGACTAGACTTCGCGTCCATGAGTACTTCTAATTTGACCCCTTTACTTTCTGCCATTTGCTCAAATAATTTGGGCATGTTATTGTAGTGTGTGTAGGAATTCCCTACAAACAAAACACGCATAGGTTGCCCATAAGCAAGTGCTATCACACTAAAAAATGCAATGAGAAGAATTGATTTCATGACTAATGATTTATTTGTTGGTCTCAAGCAAAAGTCTTGCCAAAGCAGCGAGTTCTTCTGGATTGGCTTGATGTTTAGGCTTACTGAAATTGATGTCCTCAACTTGTTGTAAGGGGATGAGGTGGATATGCGCATGAGCAACCTCGAGACCAATCACACTTACGCCTATGCGCTTGCACGGCACATTTTGACGTAAAGTTTTGGCCACTTTTTTGGCAAATAACCACAAACGTTGATAAGCGTCGTCGTCAATGTCAAACAAATAATCGGTTTCTGTTTTCGGAATCACGAGCGTATGACCTTTCGCAAGGGGCATGATATCCAAAAACGCTAAAAATTCTTCGTTTTCAGCTACCTTATAACAAGGGATTTCGCCAGCGACTATTTTTGAAAACAGACTTGCCACTATCTTGATATCGAGACAATTTCAAAATGCATGACACCACCCGGAGTTTGTATTTCAGCGATGTCACCTACTTTTTTACCTAATAAGCCTTTGCCAATAGGAGATTCAATAGATATTTTGCGCACTTTGATATCTGCTTCGTTTTCAGCTACCAAAGTGTATTCAATTTCCATTCCGTTGAGTTTGTTCTTAATTTGAACCTTTGAAAGGATAAACACTTTGCTGTTATCCATGTGCGTTTCATCAATAAGACGCGCATTGGAAATGATTTCTTCCATTTTCGAAATCTTCATTTCGAGAATACCCTGTGCTTCTTTCGCTGCATCGTATTCAGCATTCTCAGAAAGATCTCCTTTGTCGCGGGCCTCTGCAATTTGTTCTGAAATAGAAGGTCTTTGAACTGTTTTTAAATGGTGAAGTTCGTCTTTTAGTTTTTGCAAACCTTCTGCTGTATAATAATTGATGTTTGACATGCCAATCGATTTATTGAAACAAAGAAGAGAGCCCTAATAAGAGCTCTCTTGCACCTAACAAAGTTAGAAAATTATTTTAAGCTAATCGTTGCGCCGATGGTATGAATCATTCCAAATACACCAGCAAAGCGTGCTGCGTATTCTAATCCGAGCGCATTTTCATTTTCACCTACTAAGGCGTCTATAGAAAAACCAGCTGAAGGGCCACTAAAAGCACTTGATCTGGTCTCTTCATTAAACATACCATTTTCGTAGCAGTATCCAGCTCTTAAATTGAAGGCCATATTGTCTTTAGCAACGCCGTAATCAAGACCGAGTCTAAACTGATCTTTCATAAATGAGTTCGCAGTAAAACCAAGCGCCAAATTTAATTTGTTGCTTTCATTAAAAATAAAATCATAAGAAGCTCCAATTCCAAGTAAAGAAGGCAATTCGAATGTAGCTGATCTTTGCTCCAAAGACGCGTTGTAACCGGTACTCACATAAGTAACTTGCTGAGCCAAACCATCGCCTTTGTAACGCATCACTGGACCTACATTCTTGAGTGTAATACCAAACTTTAATTGATCTTGCTCACCAGATACATAGCGAATACCTGCATCGATGGCAATTCCGTTAGCTTTTAAGTTTGAAATACTCTCTGAAAGTACTTTAAAGTTGATACCACCATAAATAGATGAAGAGAATTCCTTTGCATAACCCACGCTAAATACGTTGAAGCGAGGTGAAAAGAAACCAATATTACCTTCAGGGTTTGCGACTGTTGTAATTGGAATATCTCCGTAGTTCATGGATTGAACGCTTACAGAGAAAACCTCTGAATCAGAGATTCTTTGTGCAATACCTGCGCCATTCAATGCAATACCCGCGTTACCCATCCAATTAGAGTAATTATACTTCAATTGGGTTTTATCCGTAAATGCCAAGCCAGCAATGTTCATGTAAGTTGCTTCTAAACCATTGCTGTTTGCATAAGACGCATCTCCAATAGCAGAAGAGCGGGCCCAAGGGTTTACCAGCAACTGTGAGGCACCAGCAGAACCAACGCGGTCTTCATTGCCTGCTTGAGCAGAAAGTGAGGCAACTAAACCTGCACTTAATAAAATATGTTTGAATGTCATTTTCATAGCTTTCGAACTAATCAATCATTAAATACCTTGTAAATCTGCTTGACGCATACCGCCAAAGAATTTCAATACACGTTCACCTACATTCGGCACATCGACATGAATGAGGTAAATGCCACCTGCAACCGGAATTGCTTTATGGTTTGTTAAATCCCAATCAATATAAGTTTGAGGACTATCCTTTTTGAATGTTCTCACCAACTTACCATTAGCCGTGTAAATACGAACCGTACAAACTTCAGGTAGATTTACAATCTTAACTTTTGTATCTAAGCGCGTACGCTCATACTCAGAGAAGGCATAGTATGGGTTTGGCACTACATTGATCATGGCCAATGCTTCTTTGAGCATGTCTTGGGAACCCACTTTGGTAGCGATGTCTTCCATA
>JBEEOT010000017.1:0-50068 GCA_041191505.1 Bacteroidota bacterium
TTGTGGTTGTTTGAGTGTTTCTTTTGATTGCACAACATAATAAACCTGGCTGCTTTGTCTGCGCTATCTGAATAAATAACACCTCCAAACTGCATTTCACCTTTCGCATTCTTAACTACTGTTCTGTTGTTGGCTACTATACCGACACTCCAGCCGTCAATTCTAGCATAGGTGGTAATAAGTGTTTTACCGAAATCAGGTTTGTATTCACTCAATGAACCTTCATCTACAATACACTTGAGTAAAGCTTTGGTATCGTAAGGTTTGGATCTGTCTGCAGGGACGAGGCCATATGCTTTTTCTGCTGAATCTGCTGGTGCTTGCGGAGCAGAACGCTCAAAGCCGATTTTGTTTTGGTATCCAATTCTCGATATCAGGTCACGAATTTTCAAAAGGCACTCATGGTCGTTGGCTACTTTGTAATCACAGACCCCTGATATCTCAGTTTGGGTAGTGGCCCCGCCAAGGGTTTCGTTGTCGATGTCTTCACCGATTGCCGCTTTCACTAAATAGGAACCGGCCAAGAAGATGGTTCCGGTTTTGTCAACGATTAGAGATTCGTCAGACATAATGGGTAAGTAGGCGCCACCCGCTACACAACTTCCCATCACAGCAGCAATTTGGGTGATGCCCATTGCCGACATTTTGGCGTTGTTGCGAAAAATACGACCGAAATGTTCTTTGTCTGCAAAAATATCTTCTTGCATGGGTAAATACACACCTGCAGAATCTACGAGGTAAATGATCGGCAAGCGGTTTTCCATGGCAATTTCTTGTGCCCTGAGGTTTTTCTTTCCGGTAATTGGGAACCATGCACCAGCTTTAACAGTAGCATCGTTGGCGACCACAATGCACTGACGCCCATTGATATAGCCAATGATAACAACAACACCGCCCCCTGGGCAACCGCCGTGTTCGGCATACATGTCGTTTCCAGCTAATGCACCGATTTCCAATTGAGGTGTATCTGGATCAAGTAGGGCGGATATACGCTCACGAGCAGTGAGTTTGCCGCTTTCGTGTTGTTTATCGATGCGCGTTTTGCCTCCTCCTAAGTATATTTTTTGAAGGGTCTGTTCGAGCGCTCTTATTTTAAGGCGCATTTGATCTTCGTTGAAATTGAAGTCGAGTTCTTGCTGAGTTGCCATGTGTTGATTGTGTGTCAAATATACAAAATGTCAGGTTGTATTATTCTTCAATACTGTGATTAATACAAGTAAATCCTTGCTATGTTTTGGCTTTTTTCTATTTTCATGAATTCAAATAAACGATTGATCAAATCATGTCAAAAACTACCCACACAACAACGCACGAAAAGCCCCGAAAAAATAGGCTAACGCTTTACATTTTAGTCGCAATGGTGCTCGGTGGCGTACTCGGTTCGATTATACATACTTATTTTGATAAAGATACAGCAGCAAGTTTCAGCACGCATATCAAACTTTTGGCTACTGTATTCATTCGACTGGTTCAAATGATTATTGCGCCTTTGGTCCTGACAACGCTTATTGTCGGAATTGCCAAATTAGGAGACATCAAATCTGTAGGGAGAATTGGTGGTAGAGCACTTGCTTGGTTTTTTTCAGCATCTTTTATTTCCTTGATTATCGGTCTTTTATGGGTCAATTTCTTGCAGCCGGGTCGGGGTGTGAATTTGTCAGATGTCGATCAAACAACCGTTACAGAGGTCACCGATAAAACACAAGATTTTTCGATTCAGCATTTCATTGAACACATCATACCAAAATCTGTATTTGAGGCCATGGCCACCAATGAAATACTTCAAATTGTGATTTTCTCCATTTTCTTTGGCTTGGCTGCCGCTTCTATTGGCGAGAACGTGAAGCCAGTGATCAACGCGCTAGACAAAACCTCTCACATCATTTTGAAAATGGTCAATTTTGTCATGAAATTCGCACCAATTGGCGTTTTTGGAGCCATTGCAGGCGTTTTTGCGGTTAAAGATGTCTCAGATTTGATGTTCACATATACCAAGTTTTTTAGTTCTTTTCTAGTCGGCATCGCTTCCTTGTGGGTAGTTCTTTTATTTGTTGGATATATATTTCTTCGGGGTCATTTAAAAACCTTACTCAAGCGAATTGTGAGTCCTTTAGTGATTGCTTTTGGCACAACGAGTAGTGAAGCGGTTTTCCCTAAATTGACAGAAGAATTGGAGCGTTTTGGCATCAAAGATCGAATTGTTTCATTCATGCTCCCTTTGGGCTATTCTTTTAATCTGGATGGCAGCATGATGTACATGACTTTTGCGAGTATTTTTATTGCGCAAGTTTACGGTGTGGACTTAGATACCGGTACGCAACTCACCATGCTGCTTGTTTTAATGCTGACTAGCAAAGGAATCGCCGGAGTGCCAAGGGCAAGTTTGGTAGTGGTTGCTGCCACTTGTGGCATGTTTAAAATTCCGATTGAAGGAGTTGCGCTCATTCTGCCAATTGACCATTTTTGCGATATGTTCCGCAGCGCTACAAATGTGCTGGGCAACTCCATTGCGACTGCAGTGGTCGGCAAGTGGGAAGGTGAAAACGAATAGGCTAAAGAAGATGTAGAAGTCTTTTTAACGTCGTTGCTTCAATGTCGTGCACACCATCAAATTCATGAATGTGAAAACCTTGTTGGCGGTAGTCTTCAATCGTCTTTTCTTTTGAATCTCCATCAAAATAGGGATCGTCTTTACCAATCACGAAATGCAAGTCTTGATTTTCTTTAAACTGATTTTTTTCCACATCAGGCGGAAAAACACTTGCCCATAAGATTAATGTTGAAAACAAACCTGGTGCTGCTTCATATAACCTTGCCGCGCTTGCCCCACCTTGAGAAAAGCCAAGCAAATAAAGCGCGCAATTGGGATGTTTGTTTTGAATGTTCGAAATCAATTCCAGGAGGTAACGGTTGTTTTCTTCGATGTCTTGCGCTCGCCATTCTTTGGTCATCCAGGAGGCGCCAACGCGTCCGCTGCTGCCTTCGAGATAAAAGCGATGTGGCCCCTCTGGAATCAATATACCAAATTGGTCTTCAATTGAGGAGAATTTTCGGTAAAAGAATTGACCTAATTGCCCATAACCATGCAGGGCAATGAGAATCTTTTCCTTACCAATTAGGTCATTGTGATAAAAGCGTCTGCGCTGAACAAATTCAAGATGACCTTCTTTCATCAATGTTGCACATGTAATTTCTTGGTCAGCTTTGTAGCATTGGTTTTAACCTGGACTAAATAAGTTCCATTGGCTAAAAGAGCGCTATCGATGAGCTCAGCGGCTTTACTCGAATTGATTTGAAGTAACACTTTTCCTTGTAAGTCTGTGATGGTAATAGACTTGTTTTGGGTAAAGTTCGTTTCAATGGTAAATGTTGTCGCGCTCGGATTCGGATAGATGTCAAATTGAATGTAGTTCTCCGTTAAACCTGAGATATCCAAACCAACACAGTCGCAATTCACGTCAAGAGAATCGTTGATGGTGAGCGCATTGCCATCGTCGCAGGGGCTGCCAGGAAATAAGCATGAATTGTCATCGATATTTGCTAAAGGATTGTAATTACAAGCATTTGGATCCATACAGCCGCTAACATATAAGGTGCCTACACAATTGCAAAGGGAATCAAGTACATCGTTGAAAGTGTCTGGGTTGTTGTCATCGCACGGCGCGTCTGGGTAAATACAAGTATTGTCGTCGACGTTTGCCAATGGATTGTAAGTACAAGAATTTGGATCCGTACAACCATAAACGATTGCATTGCCAATACAGATACAATCGGGATTAATAGAGTCATTGATCGTGTTCGGATTGCCATCGTCGCAGAGCTGCCCAGGGAACAAACAACTGTTGTTGTCAACATTAGCCAAAGGATTGTAATTACAAGCTGCGGGGTTCATGCAACCCGGCACAATAAGTTCTCCTACGCAATTGCAGTTAGGGCCAATGCTGTCATTGATTGTATTTGGGTTGTTGTCGTTACAAGGGCTGCCAGGTAAAATACAAGAGCCGTCGTCTACTGTGGCTTGCGGGTTGTAGTTACAAGCATTCGGATTCATACAGCCTGGAATAGTAGTGACTAATTGCCCAACGCAGTTGCAATTGGCATCAGTGCTGTCATTAATGGTCATGGGATTGCCGTCGTTGCATGCAGTATTTGGATACAAGCAACTGCCATTACTGACCGTCGCTAAGCAATTGTAGTTACAAGAAAGCGGGTCCATGCAACCTGCCACGGGTGTAGCGGCTCCGTAAGCATAACGCGCCAAAGCATGTTGTGTATTGGCCTGTGCGCTGAAGCCAGCAAGGATGATCTTGTTGCCAGGGTAGAGGTCCATTCCGTAGGCGTCGTCCCACGCTGTGCCAATGCTTGTAATGGTGTGTCCGTTCGTGCCAAAAGTATTGTCGATGATACCGTTTGAGTTGTATTTCGAAATAATGAAATCACGCGCAGCACCAATGCCAGCTGTTCCGGTTGTGCCACAAGCCAATAAAGAGCCATCGGGGTGAATCAATAACTCATAATAGGTATCTGCCTGAACGACATCAACGATTGAGCTTCCCGCTGTTCCAAATGTAGTAACTAGCCCACCGTCGGTGGTGTTTCTAGCTTGCAATAAGAAATCCCAAGGGCCCACATTGTTTTGACCCGCCATAATGAGTTTTGACCCGTCGTATTCGATGTCAAAAAAACGGGCATTAAAATTCATCGGTATAAGTACGCCGTTGCTGCCAAATGCCGCATAAGGAATACCTGTTGCCGATACTTTGGCCAAAAGCGGATAATAGACATTATTGATATAGGCGTCGCCGCAAATGAAAATATCTTGATTGTTGCCAATGACAGCGCTTTGTCCGAAGCAAGAAGCGCCTCCTGCATTTTGAAAAACGGTTGTGCCGCTAGTGCCGAAAGCTACGTCTAATTGCCCGTTCATGTCACATTGCGTGAGCGCCAATCTGTTTGTTGTAAAGCCAGGAACTTTGGAGACCCCAACAAGGATGATCTTGTTGTTTTGAATTAATATCTTGCGTGCATAATCTTCTCCAGAACCGATATCATTGTGAAAGAAGCCATTCACACCAAAAGATTGATCAAGCGTTCCGTTGCTATTGAGTTTGAACATAGAAAATCTTGGATTCGCTGCAGTTAGGGAGGTGGCTCCGGCGACTAAAAATTGGCCATTCGGCAACAATTCCATGTCATAGGCAAAACTTGAACCTCCCGGCGCGTTGTATATATAGTAGCCATTTGTTCCGAATGTATTGTCTATGGTGCCGTCGCAGTTGAGTCGAACCACTACCATTCCGAGACTAGAGGTGAGTCCGGACGTACCGCAATAGACCATTTTGCCATTAGGTAGTGTCACTACATCTTGAGCGTTGTCCATGAAATTGGAAGCAACTGGGCCATAACTCGCAAAACCTGTTGTTGCAAACGTTAGGTCTAAAGAACCTGGCGCCTGTCCAAAAAGCGTTAAACCATAAAAAAGTGCAATGCACGAAATGATGAACTTCATTGTAAATATTTTAAGGAAGGTAAAAATACCACTATATTTGAAGGTGCGAAAATTTTTACTTCTTGGTTTTATTGCACTTTTGACTTATCAGTTCGTGGGTTTCTTTACGTTTGTTGAAATAGAACACTACTTTATTCGCAAAGAAATCAAAAAGGCAATCAAGCTTTCTGTTCCTGAAAATCAATTGATTAAATTTCATTTTACAGCCAAGGAAAGTCAAAAACTGAATTGGGTTAAGCCACACGAATTCAGACTTAATGGTCGCTTCTATGATGTCGTTCATAAGCATAAAGTAAACGGTATTTGGTATTTTCAATGTATCGATGACCGCCAAGAAACGGCCTTATTCGAGAAACTCGATTTTGCTACCGCAGACAATCTTGTTAATTCTTCAGAACAGCATCCAATTCACGGTTGGGTCAAACTCATGAACGAGCCCATGGAGCCCATTCAGGCATTTGTATTTACATATCATGACCTCAATGGTTATTATCCTCAAGTTCAATTTCCATACCTGAATCTTTATCTCACAAGAGTGCGCTCTATTGTTGCGCCTCCTCCGGAAGTTTAAAAAATACCCCCTGTTTTATTCGTATTTTTTAAATTTTAACTTTCAATTCATGAAAACAATATTGTTATGTCTATTTATAGGCTTTACCAATTTCTTTTTGGTGCAAGCCCAAATCACCTTTGAGGTAAGAGATATCTACACTTTTGAGTCCGTTAATGGCCTCTCCTTTAAAACCAAAGCCAAACTCAGTCAACAAACGAATACGGTTTATCAGATTGAGTCGGCACAATTTCCGCTCGTCATTGAAATCATCCATCCGGATTATGAGCCCTACCAATTAAACATTTCAAATTTAGGAAGTGCCGTCGCCATAACGGTTTATATGCTACCAAATGCGCAGACCGAAAACGAAACGGTTGTTTCTGCAAATCGAAGCACAGAGAAGCGAAAAGACGTTGCACAAAAGATTCAAGTCATTCGCTCGTCTGAAATACAGTTTCAACAACAGACCTCTATGGCAGATGTATTGGCCAACTCAGGGTCTGTATTTGTTCAGAAAAGTCAGCTTGGTGGCGGTAGTCCGATCATTCGCGGTTTTGAAACCAACAAGGTATTGCTCGTCGTGGATGGTATCCGCATGAACAATGCCATCTATCGTGGCGGACACTTGCAGAATATACTGACTTTGGATCAGGCTAATCTGGATCGGGCAGAAGTACTTTTTGGCCCTGGTTCGGTAATATATGGTTCTGATGCGATCGGCGGTGTGATGTCTTTTCAGACCAAAAAGCCACAATTAAGCACAACAGACCAACTTTTGGTGCGCAGCGGTGCCTACTTGCGTGGCTTTTCTGCCGGTGCTGGTTTTGCAGCCAATGCGCAAGTCAATGTGGGTAGCAAACGCTTCGCTTCCCTCACCTCCATTTCCTATTCCAATTTCGGAGATTTGCGTCAAGGAAAAAACAGATCTGAAGCGATCGGGAATTTAGGCTATCGCCCTTGGTATGTTGCCCAGGTAAATGGTCAAGATAGCATGATGATCAATTCAGATAGCTCTTTGCAAGTTGGTTCTGGCTACTTGCAATACGATCTATTACAGAAGTTTACTTTTATTCAAAAACCAGGCGTACAGCACCACTTGAATTTACAATTATCAAATTCGGGCAATATCGATCGCTATGACCGCTTGACGCTGATGTCTGGCGCAAAGCCTAAATTTGCTGAATGGTATTATGGTCCGCAATTTCGCCTATTGGCTGCCTATACACTTGAGCTAACGAATGCCACCTCTTTTTACGATAACGCAAGATTCGTTGTGGCTTATCAAGGAATCGAGGAGAGTCGAATAGATCGCAGGTATCAAAAAGCAAATCGCAATCACCGCATCGAACAACTTGATATTTACACTTTTAACGCAGATTTAATGAAAAAGTGGGGGCATCATGAACTTCGTTATGGCGCAGAAGTTTATTTGAATAAAGTCAATTCTACTGCCTTTGCAGAAAATCTCAATACAGGTGATCAAATAGCTATTGATACGCGTTATCCTGATGGTGGTTCTAAGATGCAAGGAGCTGCACTTTATGCTTCGCATACTTTTGAAGCATCAAAAAAATGGATTTTTAATGACGGAATCCGCTTATCGTATGTAGGGCTTGAATCGCTGTTCAAAGATCAGACATTCTTCCCTTTTCCTTTTGCTTCGATTCAGCAAAACCATTTGGCCGTGAATGGTAATTTAGGAGTCATCTACATGCCTATTCCTAAATTGCGCATCATACTCAATGGTTCAACAGCGTTTAGAGCACCCAATGTTGATGATTTAACCAAAGTTTTTGAATCAGTTCCAGGATCTGTTATTGTGCCCAATCCGAATTTAGCGCCAGAATATGCTTACAACGGAGAAATAGGTTTGCAATACAATTTCCTTGAAAATAGCACTATTGGTTTAAATCTGTATCAAACTTATCTGACAAATGCGCTAACTGTTCAAAACGGAACATTCAATGGTGCAGATAGTGTAATTTACGATGGTCAGTTGAGTCAGGTACTCACCACAACCAATGCAGGTAATGCTTTTGTTCGGGGTGTTGAGGCGTTCTTTCAGACACAAATCGCTACCAATTGGCAGCTTTCAGGCACCTATAATTATACATTTGGACGCATCCTGACAGATACAATTCCTTACCCTTTAGATCATGTGGCTCCAGCATTTGGTAAGTTGAGCTTGAAATACCGAAAGCATAAATTGCAAATGGAGGGCTTTGTCATGTATTCAGGTTGGAAACACCTGGAAGATTACAACTTAGTTGGTGAAGACAACTTTTCTTACGCCACGCCTGATGGTATGCCAAGTTGGTATACCCTGAATCTAAGAGCGAATTACAATTTAAGTAACAACTTAAGTGTTCAATTGGCCTGTGAAAATATATTAGATAAAAACTACCGCATGTTCGCGTCTAATATTTCAGCGCCAGGTCGCAATTTCATTTTGACACTGCGCGGAAGTTTTTAGTGAACTGAGCTATGAAAAGAAAGGCGGGGAATTCCCCGCCTTTTTTATTGTGCATCTTTTGTTGCGTATTTGGCTTCGCTTTCTAAGTAGAAAAAAGTGTATTTGATTTTTTCTAATGGTTTTAATTGAGGCATAAACGTATTTTTATCGGCGCCATTTGGTAGCGCTTCTAATTTGGCCTCCATTACAAAAATATTTTTTTGCGGTCCGTAGGAGCCTGCTCCGTACTCAAAATGATAGGCCTCGGTGATTGTTGTTCCGAGCCCGTCAAAATTTTTGAATTGGAAAATTCGTCGGGGTGTGTGATTGCTCACCGTATAGAAATCTTTGTAGCTCGCATTTCTGATCCTGAAATCAATCAGGATGTCTTTGTAGTTGCTTGAGCTTATATTTTCAAAGCTGACTTGTAGTGGTAGCAAAGGGGAGGAAGGGATGGCAATAGGAGGGGAGAGCATGTCTAATTTGCCGTCAAAAAAGAAAAAATAATTGAAGTTGCCCATAAAGCCAAGTTCTGCTCGTTTAGCGGGGTTGGCAGAGGCCATGGCTTCTTTCATCGCAAAATCCAAGCGATTTACCGTAATAACGGCGTCCTCTATGCCATCGGCATCTAGCTGTGCGCGGTATATTTTCAATTCAAATTTTTCATTGGCCTGGATGCCCAGTTTGGCCCTGACCATTCTATCGGCATAGTTTGTTAAGCTTTGCTTGCCTTTAGTTGGCGGCCCTTGAACGGTTTCTGTTGTGGGCTCTTGCGTTTGCTCTTCCTGACAAGACCAAATCAATAGGGGTAAAAGAAGGTATAAATATTTCACGTTACAAAGATAAACAAGTATTGAAATAACGGATATGAACAATCTTTGGGGTGTTGAAGGTTAGGTTTTATGGATAAATATACTATTTCACATGAAGACTTAAATAATGGTTAATCAATAAGATAAGTTTCCTTACTTACTTTGATGAGTGAAATTTATAGCTCTTTTTGAAACCTTGGCACAATCCTTGGCGTAAGAAGAGCCAAACCAACAACAAACGACATGACAACCAGTATTCAATCTCTCCGCAGCAAGTCAATTCGTCAAGCGAAATTGAAATTAGATCAGCACCGTGAATTGGGTGCACAAAGTCCGTTAAATATTTTTGAAGTAGCCGATTTATTAGATCGCATTCGCTTCACCGAAGAAAAGATGAGTGAAGAACCTCAAGGTTTTGCGCTCATCCTCAACTAAATAGTTGATTTATAGTTAGACAAAGGAAGGATCCACATTGTGGGTCCTTTTTTTATGCAATGACGCCAGACCCAAGAAGTTCGTTATCGTTATACCACGCTGCAAACTGCCCGGGTGTAATTCCTTTTTGCTTGTGTTCAAAAAGAATGTAGTAACCGGTGTCGATTTTGAGTAAAGTTGCTTTCTGTAAAGGCTGACGGTAACGGATCCTGACCATACAAGGTAAAATTTGATTCAATTCAAATTCTTGAACTGTATTGATCCAAGACATGCTGTTTTCGTCTAGCTTTAATGCCCAGCGATTGAGCCCGGGATGTTGCTCATTTTGACCGCTGTAGACCACGTTATGAATAGTGTCTATACCAATAACGAAGCTCGGTTCAGGGCGCCCCCCAATATGCAAGCCCTTGCGCTGTCCAATGGTGTAGTAATGTGCGCCTTGCTGGGTAGTGACTTCTTGACCATCAGTTGGCTGAAAGGTAAAGGGGGTGGCCAAAGCTTCAATATTTTGCGCAATTGGCGCAAGCGCATGGTATGCTTGGAAAATTTCTAAGTTGGCAGGAACCTCAATAACAGGGCCAATTTTAGGAGCGAGTTGCTGCTGTAAAAAAGTAGGCAGCGCAATTTTACCAACAAAGCAAAGGCCTTGAGAGTCCTTTTTATCGGCGGTGATCAGTCCATTTTCTTGCGCTATTTGGCGAACTTCTGCTTTTTGGAGATGCCCAATAGGGAAGAGGGCTTTAGCGAGTTGCTGTTGGCTCAACTGACACAAAAAGTAAGATTGATCTTTGCCGGGGTCTGCGCCAGCGAGCAGACTAAACGTGCCATCTTCATTGGCGCATTTTTGGCAGTAATGGCCGGTTGCTACGTAGTCTGCACCAAGATCGAGTGCGGCTTTCAAGAAAACGTCAAACTTGATTTCTCTGTTGCAAAGCACATCTGGATTAGGTGTACGCCCGGCTTGGTATTCGGCAAACATGTAATTGACAATGCGCTCTTTGTATTGTTCAGATAAGTCAATGACCTGAAAAGGGATGCCAAGTTGTTGTGCAATAAGTAGTGCGTCGTTGGAGTCGTCTATCCAAGGGCATTCGTCGGAGAGGGTAACGCTTTGGTCGTGCCAATTTCGCATAAACATGCCAATGACTTCATAGCCTTGTTGCTGCAATAAAAGTGCGGCAACACTAGAGTCTACACCACCAGAAAGACCAACCACAACGCGTTTCATACTACAAATTTACACGTTCTTAATGGACCAAATGAATAAAGCCATGTCTTTTCTCCTCGCCACTGGTAAACAAATAGAAGTAAATCCCTTCGGCAAGTGTTTCACCTTGTTCATTTATACCTGTAAAGGCTTTTTGAGCGCTAGTTGTTTCAAATACAACTTGCCCCCAACGGTTTAAGATTTGAAGTTCAAATTCGGCACAATTTTCAAATAAAGGATCAATTTGCCATTTGTTGTTGTCAGTAGTACTTTTAGTCGCGATGATATTCGGGAAAACAAGTTCTGGTAATGTGATGGACGGTATGATGGAAATAGTTCCGTTATTCGAGTATGAACAGCCATTTTGTAAATTCAGTGTAAAAGTGTACGGGTAGGTACCCGCTTGCTGAAAGCTAAGGCTAGTTGGGTTTTGGTTAATGATTTGGTTATTGATTTCCCAACCGAAACTTTGAAGATTTGCCGGACTCACATCATAAATGGCCTCAAAAGTGGCTTGCTGCCCACAAGTATCTTGGCTAGAAAGTAAAATTTGTGGAACCTGAAGCAATTGAAAACTCTGTGAACTCGTATCTGAACAGCCAGCAGAACTGGTGATGATATAGCTTGCTGTATAGCCGCCACTTTGCGAAAATGTATAACTAGTTGGGAAAGTAGGCAAGGATTGCCCATTTCCGGGAATAAAAGTTTGTTGCACTGTGGTACCGGGTAAAGGTGTGCCAATCCAACTACCTTGATTGCTTAAATTAATGGTCTGACCATCGCACAATGGTGTAACTGTAAAGTCGGCCACGGGGTAAGGGTTAAAACTCACGGTGAAAGTATCTGTGGCTTCACAGCCTAAATCGCTGACGGCAGTTACCACAAATGTCTCTTGACTGCCATTAGTGCTTTGCAAATCAAAGTTATATGCATTACCTGTGTAGTTCAGTTGATTATTTTGATACCAATTGATTTGCTGAAGTTGATCGCTAGGATCTGAGCTTGCAGCTGCACTTAAAAGTGCTTGTGAGCCACAAACACTTAGAGGGCCTGTGTATTGAACACTAGGGTTGTTCATGATTTGTATTTGGCTATTCGCAGGAGGCGAAGAACAGCCGTTTTGATCGATGATACTTAGCGAAACAGAATATATGCCAGGATTGAGTAACAAGCTCAGGCTGTCAAGACCACTGCTCGTGTTTCCTTGCGTCCAAAAATATTGGCTAGCATTGGTGTCTGACCATATTGAAATTGAATCTCCCTCACATACAGGTCCATTCGATAAAATATTGGGAGCAAGTGGATTTGCATGCACGATGATATCCATAGTATCTGGAACAATGGCGCATGTCCCTGGTAAATAACCTGAAATAGTGTAGGAGCCGGCATCCGAGAGTTGGGCTTGGGCAATTTGCAGTTGAGGCCCACTTGAATTTAAATTGTTAGGACCAGTCCAGTTGTAGGTGGCGCCAGTGAGCGTATTTGTAGAAAGCAGAATGGGTTCTCCGACGCAAAAACTCTGGTCATTGACGCTAATTTGATACTGAGCTGCAGCAAAATCACTGAAATAACCATAGCGGCAACCGCTAGATGAGCCACCGTGAACAACGCCAAGGTGAAATTTAAAGTTTGGATTGTCTACTCTAGAGGCAAGCTGAACACCAACAAAAGAACTGGCATCGATTTGTGCGTATTTCCAAGTATTGTTAGTTCCGGGTACAAAGTTGAACATTGCTGGGGTAATGATGCCTGTATTTCCGTTGAAAGTAAAGTCGTTTTCACCACCAGTAGGAACTAAAATATTCAGGGCAAAAAACTCATTGGTAGAGCGTACGAAAGCTACATTATTTGATCCTGTACAGACAATTGGTGGCAAAATTGCGCCTCCGACCTCGCAACCAAAACCAGTCGTATGCAGTACATGTGTTGGTGCGCTTGTTTGGATGAGAACCGTGGGGTTACTTAAGGTATGTACATAAGTATCCGTAGCATTAATTGTTGTGACAGCCGTGCCATCAATCGAAATTTGGGTGTTGTTTTGGGTAGCGACTACATAAATTTTGTCTGGCCCATTTAAATAACCTTTTAAGATGATGTACTCACTTCCTAATACTTGATTTGGAATCAGCTGATCACCCATTAAATCGGCGCAGCCTCCATATGGTGCCCCGCTCATGGAGTCGTCATGGATTGTTATCGCAATTGGGTTATTGCTGCTGATTGTGGAACCACTTAAGTGTTGATTAGAAATGATAGAAACGGCCTCTGCCGAAAAGGTTTCTCCTTTTTGCAATACAATCGTAAAAGGAATATTCGCGGCATGCCCTACAATGGCCTGTTTTGGATTAATCGTAACTGTGGTGTTGTTTTGAGTTGCAACGATATTGAAGCCTGATCTGGCGTAGGATGCGTTATTCAAGAAACTCTGCGCTGGAACAATAAACGAGGTGCCGATAGCGTTTTTTCCTTTTAGTGTAAATATGTCTGGATTGCAATTGCAGGTGGGGGTTACCTCATAATACGCCATAATTGGGGCGCTAGCTAAAATTTTAAATCCGTAGGGTAAAACGGTATTTGCGGGTTTGTTTTCGATGATGTCAATCCATGGGGTGAGGTCGAGCGTTTGGGCATCGTTGGCCAGTAAATTGATGGTTTGAACAGGGAAACTACTGTTTGCGGGTTGCGAAATGGTAATAGTGGCAGGCTGACTTAAAGAAGCAAAGCGAAAAACAATTGGGCGATCGCCGTGGTTTTGAGCCACCTCAGGCGCGACAAACCAAAACAAGGTATCTAATTGAGCACTTGCTTTGAATTGAGCAAAAAGGAGGATTAAAAAAACGATATACTTCATGTTTTTTTTCTTTAGTACCTTAAAATTAAGGGATTACAATTGAGTCGGCAATCTTTTCTATGCAATTCAGGCCGTCAATCGCTGCTGAAACGATGCCGCCAGCGTAGCCCGCACCTTCGGCGATTGGGTAAAGATTGGCAATCTGGGTGTGCTGAAAACTAAGCGGGTCTCGGGGAATTAGAACGGGAGATGAGGTTCTGGATTCTGGTGCATGCACCACTGCATCGTTGGTGATGAAGCCCGGCATTTTTTTGTCAAAGTCTATAAAAGCTTGACGCAAGCGCTTGTAGACAAAATCTGGGAAGATCTCTTTGAGCTTGACGCTTACGATGCCAGGTTGGTAAGAGCTTCTCGGGAAGTCTTGACTTTTTTTATTGTCGACAAAGTCTTTGAGACATTGTGCAGGTACTTTTTGTGTCTGACCTGCAGCTTGCCAGCAGCGCCGTTCAATTTCCTTTTGAAAATTGAGGCAAACAAAAGGATCGTTCTCATTTTTGAAATCAGTAGGTTCAATGCCCACAACAATTCCAGAGTTGGCATAAATATTATTGCGCTTTGATGGCGACCAGCCATTTGTAACAACTTCGCCTTCAGAAGTAGCACAGGGCGCAATGATGCCGCCTGGGCACATACAAAATGAATAAACACCACGTTCGTCTACTTGCGTTACTAAACTGTATGAAGCAGGCGGGAGGTAGTCGTCGTTGAGTCGGCCATGATATTGCAGGTCATCTATATAGGCTTGGGTGTGTTCTACGCGGACGCCAAGTGCGAAAGGTTTGGCTTTGATCTCGATGTTTTTGCGTTGCAAGAGTTCAAAAATATCCCTTGCTGAATGTCCGG
Organism: Bacteroidota bacterium; assembly: GCA_041191505.1. Classification (GTDB taxonomy): domain Bacteria; phylum Bacteroidota; class Bacteroidia; order Flavobacteriales_D; family Crocinitomicaceae; genus UBA952. Next base: position 14,663 of record JBEEOT010000017.1, read on the forward strand.
TTGCGAGTATGAGTTTAGAAACCGGAATTTTTTGGCTGTTATTGATTTCAATTTGAGCAATGCGACCCTCAGAAATTTCGAGATCGGTGAGCTTTTGTTCAAAGTGAATTTGGCCACCAGATGCAATGATTTGCTCTCGGATGGCTTCAATGAGTTGGGGCAGTTTGTTTGTGCCAATATGCGGATGCGCATCAATGAGTATATCTTCTTTTGCGCCAAATTGAACGAGCCACTCCAGTACTTTTTGAACGTCGCCCCGTTTCTTTGAACGCGTGTAGAGTTTGCCATCTGAATAGGTTCCGGCTCCGCCCTCGCCAAAACAATAATTTGATTCTGGGTTGAGTTCGTGGGCTTTGGTTAGTTTAGCGAGGTCGCGTCTGCGAGCTCTCACATCCTTTCCACGCTCGAAAATAATCGGTTGAATACCTGAGACAATGGCTTGTAGCGCTGCAAATAGCCCAGCAGGGCCTGCGCCAATGATATGCACAACAGGCGCGTCAGTGGGCAGCTTTTGAAAAGCTTGAACTACAAAACGAGGGGGTAAAGAGGCGTCTAAAACGACCTCAAAGCTCGCATTGATTTTAATTTGTTTTTGTCGGGCATCAATACTGCGCTTGCGCCATCTGAAGGTTAGACTTTGTTGTTTGGAAAGTTTTAGTTCTTTGCGAATGCGTTGCTCGAGAAATTTGTCATCCTTTGCCTCTTCAGGGCTGCAAGTAAAGTCAATAGTTGTTGTCATCCTTCAAAAATCAAGGAAAAATACCAGGCTCGGTTGTAGAGTTGGTCTATCGGGTTGGATACAGGTGTGTAGTCTTGGATAAAACTACTCTTGAAGCCATGACTGTATTTGAGTTCAAGCCCAAATTTAAAATAGGGAGCAAAGAACTCAACGCCTGCACCAATTTGCCCTTGCCAATCGTTTTTTTTGATCTTGACAAATGGGTCGTAAAAATTTTGAGAGGCATCTTGCTGCGATTGTAAGTCAATGGCGTATTGCATGCCAAATAGAGAGTAGGCTGTAAAGTTGTTGTAACGCTTGGTGCGGAATTGCAGCATCATGGGGAATTCTAGGTTGGTAGAATTGACGCGTTGTTCGCCGTTGCCGTTTAAAAACCAGATGGTGTCTAGGCTTTTGTAGTGCAGGACGCGTTCTTGGAACGAAAGGGTTGGAATAAAACGAAAACGGATGGTTGGTGTGCCTAACTTGATGGTTGTGAGGATTCCTAATTGGCCTCCGGGCTGGGCATCGTTGGTGAGTGAAAGGAGCTGGTATTTATTGTAGGCGTCGGGTTTGGGCATGACCGTAAAATCAGAGCTATTCACGCCCAACATAAAGCCAAAATGGATAAAGCGCTTGTCAAAATTTTTGTAACGCTGTTGTTTTTGCGTCTGAGCAAGCGTGCTGAGGCTAAACAAGAGGCAAAAATAGAGGATCCAACGCATGGCAGAAGAACGATTCGAATACAGGTTTATTGTAGAGGTGCTTTTTGACCTAAATAAATACTGGCTATTCCGCCACTCAAACGAATTTGTTTTTCAGCTTTATAACCTACTTTTTCTAAGACTTTCATGAAGTCATTTCCTTCAGGGAAAACAGCGACGCTTTCCGGAAGGTAGGTGTAGGCGCGCTCGTCTTTAGAAATGTATTTGCCAAATAAAGGAATAAAGACTTTAGAGTAAAATCCGAATAATTGTTTGATAGGGAAAGACTTCGGCTTCGAGAACTCTAGCACCACGGCTTGCCCTCCTGGTTTTAAAACGCGGTGCATTTCGCTCAGGCCTTTTTCAAGGTTGTCAAAATTGCGGACACCAAAACCTACGGTAATGGCATCAAAGGTATTGTCTTCGAAAGGTAGGTTTTCAGAATCGCCAAGTTGCATGTCGATGACGTGGTCAAAGGCGCGCTTTTTCATTTTCTTTTTACCGACCTCTAGCATTCCGGCAGAGATGTCCATGCCGATGATTTTTTCTGGGTGCAGGCGCAAACAAGCGATGGCGAAATCTCCGGTCCCTGTTGCCAAATCTAAAATGACTTTGGGCTGCTGTTTTTGAAGCTGCTTAACAGCCTTTTTTCTCCAGAGGTGGTCGATGCCCAAAGACAGGAAGTGATTCAGGAAGTCGTAGTTGGCAGAGATGTTATTGAACATTTGTGCGACTTCTTCTTTTTTTGATTTACCTGAATCGTAAGGCTTGACTACTTTCTGGGACATAATTTAGGATATGAGTTGAAGTGCTTCTTGAAGTAATTTTGTTTTGTCTATGCTCACCACACCTGGTTTTTCACAAACCAAGCCACCGGCTAAATTGGCCAGTGCGGCAATGGTTTTAGGTTCGGCTCCACAAATAAGGCAAAGGCAGGTAGTGGCAATAACGGTGTCGCCGGCGCCGGATACATCTGCAATATTGCGCAAGTGTGCAGGCTGGTAATGGTGTGTTTGCCCATCATAGAGTTGAACGCCGTGTTCGGAAAGCGTAACAAAGGTAAACCGACTTTCTATTTGATTTTGCAATTGTTCAATGGCCGTATTTAAGGCCTTTGGATTTTTTTGGTAATCGAAGTCAATTTGCAGTCCTTCTTTGAGCTCTTTTAAATTGGGTTTAAATAAAGTGCAACCATTGTAGCTCAGAAAGTTTTTCTTTTTGGGGTCCACAACAATTGGAATTTGACGTGCATTGGCTTCTCGAATTACCCATTGAATGATTTCTGGGGTAAGTACCCCTTTGTTGTAGTCCTCGAGCAGGACGCCATCGATGCCATCCTGAAAAAGTTGCGCAATTCCAGTTTTGAGTGCATGCGTTTCTTTTGGACTGAGGTCGTGTTGGTCTTCGGTGTCTATGCGCAACATTTGCTTGCTGTTGGAAAGCACTCTGGTTTTGATGGTCGTTTTTCTTTCTGTAGAAACAACCAAACCAGAGGTGTTTATGCCGGCAGCTGTGAACATTTCTTGGAGTTGTTTACCCGCTGCATCTTGGCCAATCACACTCGCTAAGATTGCATTTGCGCCAAGAGAAATTAAGTTGAGGGCAACATTGCCCGCACCGCCGATGCGCTGCTCTTCGGTTTCAAGGTCTACTACAGGTACAGGAGCCTCAGGGCTCATGCGATTGACTTGGCCGTGCAGGTAGGCGTCGGTCATGACGTCGCCAATGACCAATACGCGTTTGCCATTAAAAGCCTCGAATAACGCCTGTATTTGCATTTTTATTGAAGCTGAGCTAAGGCGTTTGAAATGCGATTTACTGCTTTTTGTAAGGTTTCTTCAGAGGCTGCATAACTGATGCGGAAGCAATTCGGATCGCCAAATGCGGCCCCGCCAACACAAGCTACAAGACCTACTTCTAGAAGATACATGCAGAGGTCGTCGGAATTTTCGATGGCCTGACCATTGTAGGTCTTGCCGAAATAAGAAGAACAATCTGGAAAAACGTAAAAAGCACCTCCTGGGTGGTTGACTTTTAGCCCTGGTATTTGCTTGAGACCACTCAAAACAAGGTTTCGTCTGCTTTCGAAAGCGGAAATCATGTCTTTGAGAATGCTCGGGTCTGCGTTCATGGCAGCTATAGTAGCGCGTTGGGTAATCGAGCAAGTTGCCGAGGTGAATTGGCCTTGAACTTTATCGCAGGCAGCTGCAATTTCTTTTGGAGCGCCTATATAGCCGAGGCGCCAGCCGGTCATGGCCCAGGCTTTAGACACTCCGTTTACCGTTACTACCTGATTGTAGATTTCAGGAAACTGCGCCAAGCTTTCGTGTTTGCCGATAAAATTGATGTGCTCGTAGATTTCGTCGGACATGGCGATGACATGCGGGTGTTTGGCAAGCACGCGTGCCAGATCTTGTAGTTCTTCTTTGGTGTATACAGACCCAGTTGGGTTACAAGGTGTAGAAAACATGAAGAGTTTGGTGCGCGGTGTGATAGCGGCTTCTAGGTCGGCACCTGTGATTTTAAAGTCTTTGTCGATACCTGCAGAGATGACAACAGGAACTCCTTCTGCGACCTTAACGATTTCTAAATAAGAAACCCAATAAGGAGCAGGGATGATAACTTCGTCGCCTGGGTTGATCAGACTCAAAACAAGATTGGCAATGCTTTGCTTTGCTCCGGTTGAAACTACTATTTGATCTTTGGAATAGGTGAGGTTGTTGTCGCGAAGAAATTTGTGTGCAATGCTTTCGCGGAGGTCGTCGTAGCCAGGTACTGGGGTATAGGTAGTGTAATTTTGAGCTAGGGCTTCAACGGCAGCTTCTTTGATGAAGTCTGGCGTATGAAAATCGGGTTCTCCTAAAGATAGAGAAATGACGTCTTTTCCTTGAGACTTGAGTTCGCGACTTTTTTTAGCCATTGCAATGGTTGCAGACTCTTCCATTGCCAGTAAACGTTCAGATAATTGGATCATGAATTGAGGTTTGTGCAAAGGTAGTAAATTGTGTCGAATTGACTTATCTTTGCCACATGCGTATTGATATTATTACTGTTTTGCCAGAGTTGCTGCAAAGCCCTTTTGCTGCTTCAATCATGCAGCGTGCACAAACCAAAGGTCATGTAGCAATTCATGTGCACAATCTGCGCGATTATTCTGACGATAAACACCGCAATGTAGATGATTATCAATACGGCGGTGGCGCCGGAATGGTCATGAGCGTTGGACCTATTTCTAAAGCAATAGAAACACTCCAAGCTGAGCGCTCCTACGACGAAGTCATTTACATGACCCCCGACGGAGCAGTGCTAGAGCAAAGCACTTGTAATCAGCTCTCATTGGCGCAAAATCTTTTGATTTTGTGCGGTCATTACAAAGGAGTTGATCAACGCATTAGGGACCTTTACATTACCAAAGAACTTTCAATAGGCTCATACGTGCTGAGTGGCGGTGAGCTTGCTGCTGCTATTGTAGTAGATGCAGTTGTTCGGCTGATTCCTGGCGTGCTCAATGATGAAACTTCCGCGCTCACCGATTCTTTCCAAGATGGGTTATTGGCACCGCCTGTTTATACGCGGCCTCCTGAATTCAAGGGCTTGCAAGTTCCGGAAGTCTTGTTGAGTGGAAACCCAAAAGATGTCGCAGCTTGGCGAGAGGCTCAGGCTTATGCCAGAACCAAAGAAAGACGCCCAGATTTGTTAGATGATTAAAATTCTAATCTTCAATGATTTGAAGGTTGGCAAATCTCAATAAAACGGTTTTGGATCCGTGCTGAGGAAAGAAAATAGTTGCCTTTTTGTCTGCACCCTGACCCTCTAGTTTCAGTACCTTTCCTTTGCCAAATCGATCGTGCAACACGTTGTGACCCACCATTAAGCCTGGCGTGTTGTCGCCTTGTGCTGGTGCTTTATTTTGGCTTACTTCTTTAAGTGACCTCAGCTGAGGAGGTGCGCCTAAAGGTTTGTTGAGGCCACCTGTAAAGCCGCGCTCAAAACCACCAGACCCCATCAAAGACCTACTGTTTGAAGCCCTGCTCACCGATTCAAATTGTAGGTATTGTGGGTCAATTTCATCGATGAAGCGCGAGGGCTCGCACATAATTGATTGCCCCCAAGTAAAACGACTTGTGGCATATGAGAGCATGCAGCTGCGCATGCCGCGCGTTAGCGCAACATAAAACAAGCGGCGTTCTTCTTCGAGTTCCGAGCGCGAATTGAGCGCCATTTGCGAAGGAAATAAGTTCTCTTCAAGGCCTACAATATAGATGTTTGGAAACTCGAGTCCTTTGCTCGAGTGAATCGTCATGAGGCTGATGTGATTGCGGTCTTCGGGTTTCTCTTGGTCGGCATCAGTGAGCAGCGCGACGTCCATCATGAAGTCGGCGAGCGTTCGAGGGGCGTCGGCCTCTGCGCCGCGCACAAATTCTTGAATACCAGCAAGAAGTTCTTCGATGTTTTGAAAGCGCTCTACCTCTTCAGGTCCTTTGTCTTTTTCAGCGAGTAGTTCGCGAATAATTCCGGAAGACTTTGCGATGCGCTCAGCAAGCGTGAAGGCATCTGTTTTTTCAAGCTCAGCGCCAAAGCTGTCTATCATGGTGACGAACTCGTAAATTTTGGTACGAGCGGCGCTGCCTACCTCTGCAGGATAGCGCTGAAAGTCTTTGATGACTTCCCACATGCTGGTGCCGTAACGGTTGGCTGCAATGATGATGTTTTCAATGGTGGTTTTGCCGATGCCGCGCTTAGGATAGTTGATAACGCGTTTGAGCGCTTCTTCGTCGTGTGGGTTGGCACTGAGGCGGAAGTAGGCGAGGAGGTCTTTGATTTCTTTGCGCTGATAAAATGAAAGACCGCCGTAGATTTTGTAGGGCATATTAAGTTTGCGCAGCGCCTCTTCAAAAGCACGTGACTGTTTGTTGGTGCGATAGAGAATAGCGAAATCTTGAAAACGCGCTCCTTCGGTGGTTTTGCGTTCAAAAATAGCTTGAGCAATGGTACGTCCTTCTTCGTTGTCGGTGAGGGAGCGCTGTACTTTGATTTTTGAGCCTTCGTTGTTGTCGGTCCAGACGGTCTTGAAGATTTGGTCTTTGTTCTTCTTGATGATGCTGTTTGCTGCCTCAACGATGTTTTTGGTGCTGCGGTAATTTTGCTCGAGCTTGTAGAGTGCAAAATCTGGGTAATCTTTCCTGAAATTGAGGATGTTTTCGATGTTGGCACCTCGAAATGAGTAAATGCTTTGCGCGTCGTCGCCGACTACACATATATTTTGATAAGCCGCAGCTAACTTCTTGACGATGAGGTATTGTGCGTAGTTGGTATCTTGGTACTCATCGACGAGAATGTACTGGAACTTTTGTTGGTAGTAATGCAGCACATCTGGGAAGTCGCGGAGTAAGACGTTGGTAAAATAAAGGAGATCGTCGAAGTCCATGGCGCCTGCTTTGAGGCAGCGGTTGGCGTAAGTCTGAAAAATGCGCCCGAGTTCTGGGCGTCGGGCTTGTTTGTCCTCGAGTTGGATTTCTGTATTGGCAAGGTAAGCCTCTGGTGAGATCAGGTTGTTTTTGGCAGCTGAAATGCGTCCGAAAACCATGCTGGGTTTGTAGGTTTTATCGTCGAGGTTGAGTTCTTTAATGATGTCCTTGATGAGGCTTTTGGAATCTTGGGTGTCGTAGATTGTGAAGTTGTTCGGAAAACCAATGCGCTCTGCATTAAAGCGCAAGATTTTTGAAAAAACCGAGTGAAACGTACCCATGGAAATGTTTTTAGCCTCTGCTGGCCCTACGATATGACCAATTCTTTCGGTCATTTCTTTTGCCGCTTTGTTGGTAAAAGTGAGTGCTAAAATATTGAAGGGGTCTATGCCTTGCTCCATCATGTAGGCAATGCGATAGGTGAGTACGCGGGTTTTGCCCGAGCCTGCACCTGCAATGACCATAATTGGGCCAAAAATGTGTTCAACGGCAACCCGTTGACTTTCGTTTAATTCGTCTAGATAGGACATGGAAAAATTGCTGTTTTCAAAAGTACTATTTTAAGTCGCTTTTAATCCATTCAAATTGCAGTATTTTTGCACAAAATTTTGGCCTGAAACCGAAACATACGCAAGCCCTTTTCGTACAAACCTTTTTTTGAATTTGACGCATGAGAACAAAATACATCGACCTTATTGAACAAACGTTTGATTTTCCTCAAAACGAATTCTTTTTGCGCGAAGAGCGCCTGTTCTTTCATGGCATCGACCTCATGCGCTTGGTGCACGAACACGGCACGCCGTTAAAGTTCCATTATTTGCCCCAAATCTCTAACAACATTCAGCGCGCAAAAGGTTGGTTCAGAGAGGCCATCATGAACTTAGGTTACCAAGGAAACTACTATTATTCTTATTGTACCAAAAGTTCTCACTTTGCTTTTGTACTCGACGAAGTACTCAAGAATGACGTCCATATTGAAACCTCATCTGCCTTTGATGTAGATATCGTCAGGAGCTTGCAAGCACAAGGAAAGCTGCAACATAAAAGCTATGTCATCTGCAACGGATACAAGCCAGCACCGTACTTACAAAAGATTGCCGACCTCATCGAAGAAGACGACCTCCGCATGGTGCCTGTTGTCGATAACATCGACGAACTCAAGCAACTCATTGAGCTCACCACCAAAGAACTCAATATCGGTATCCGGATTGCCTCAGAAGAAGAGCCAAAGTTTGAGTTCTACACCTCACGTCTCGGCATTCGTTACCGTGAAATTGTTCCGTTTTACAAAGCCATCCTCAAAGAAAACCCGAGGGTTCGCGTTAAGATGTTGCATTTCTTCATCAATACGGGCATCAACGATACGGCCTATTACTGGAACGAACTCACTAAATGTTTGCGCGTTTATTCTGATCTCAAGAAACTTTGTCCAGAACTAGATTCTCTCAATATTGGAGGCGGTTTTCCGATTAAAAAATCCTTGGCCTTTGATTTTGACTACGCCTATATGGTACGCGAAATTCTAACCCAAGTGAAGCGCGTTTGCCAAGACAACGACATTCCAGAGCCGAATATTTTTACCGAATTTGGTTCGTTTACGGTTGGAGAAAGTGGAGGCGCTATTTTTAGCGTCTTGCATCAAAAGCAACAAAACGACCGAGAAAAATGGAACATGATTGATTCCTCTTTCATGACCAACTTGCCTGATACTTGGGCGATCAATCAGCGTTTTATCATGTTGCCGATCAATCGTTGGAACGACGACTACGAGCGCGTCTTGTTGGGCGGCCTCACCTGCGACTCCGATGACTACTACAATTCAGAGCAGCATTCCAATGCGATTTACCTGCCCAAGTTTGATAAAAACAACACCCTTTACATCGGATTTTTCAATACAGGCGCTTATCAAGAAACCATTGGTGGTTATGGCGGTCTCAAACATTGCCTCATTCCAGAACCCAAGCATATTCTCATAACCCGCGACGAAAACGGAAAAATACAGACCGAAGTGTTTAGCAATGAGCAAACTGCGCAAGATTACTTAAAAATATTAGGCTACGACAAATAAGCGAGGCGTTATTCGTGCTATATTTGCGGACAATTAAAAAAAGAATGAAAGTATCGTCGATCTCTTTATTGGCCTCCAACAAATTTTCTTCTAAAGTTCAGTCTTGGGCTTCGAGCGTTGCTAGTGAGGTGCATTTGGTCAACGATAAGGCCGGAGATTTTTTCGAAACCACGGATAGCCTCCTGATTTTCAATCAGAACCAAGAGTTAGGGCAAGAGGTAATGGAAATCAAAGCCCGCTACGACAAACAACAAAAACCAGTTCATAAAATCGACATCAACGGAACATTGCGCGTCGGCATCACCAATTTTGATCTCTGGCTAGACAGCACCAAAGCGAAAAACTTATTGGTGATCGGAGCTGAAGAGTTGGCAGACAACCCCAATTTAGACCGTTACCTAGACGCAGTTTAGTTTCTCAACTGCGCTTCACAATCTCTTTCTAGCGCTTTCAAGATGCGTTGCATTGCTTTTTCGATTTGTGTTTCGCTCAGTGTCTGCTGCCCATCTTGTAAATAAAAGGCGAGCGCATAAGATTTCTTCCCATCAGGTAAGTTTTTCCCTTCATAAACATCAAAGAGCTGAACTTCTTGCAAGAGTTTGGTTTCTGCTTTTTGAGCACTAAGTGCCAAAGCTTGGTAGTTAGTTTTACGACTCACGAGCAAAGAGAGGTCTCGGCGCACTGCAAAAGATTTGGGAACCTCGCTAAAGCGTATTTGCTGCTTCTGACTCAGTTTAATAAGTAAAGCCCAATCAAATTGTGCGTAATAGACAGCTTGCTTGATGTCAAAATCTTGCTGAATTTGCTGATTAATTTCACCGAATTCTACAAGTATTTTACCTTGGATTTCAAAGGCGAGGCCTTGTTTGAAAAGTACGCTCGGATGGTCTTTTTCGGTGCATGAATGGGCCAGACCAAAGCGTTCAAGTAAGCTCCATACTTCTTTTTTAAGACTAAAGAAGTCTTGACTCGCGCTCATAGTGCTGTTCCAGTTGTCGGGGCTTTGCTTGCCCACAAGTGCGATAGCCAGACGCTGAGTTTCAATACGCTCGTTGTGGTGTGCTTGGTAGTCTTGACCAAATTCAAATAACTGAAGGTCAAATTGTTGGCGATTTTGGTTATAGGCTATATTTTCAAGCAGGCCGAAAAGAAGGCTCTGTCTGAGGATGCCGAGGTCTTGGCTCAGCGGATTGAGGATGCTAATTGCATCGCCGAAATGGTCATTGAGGTAAGCACTGTATTGCTTTTTTGAAAGCGAGTTGTTCATGACCTCATAAAAGCCACGCCCCACAAGAAATTCTGCACCAGCCTCTTTTTGATGATCAGTGCTTTTAACGTTGAAAGGGCTCAGGCTGAGGTTCCATTTTTCGGGTAGGCTAACGCTGTTTAGGCCGTAAATGCGCAATACTTCTTCAATGACATCAATGGGGCGTGTGACGTCAATGCGGTAGGTAGGAACAAGTAAATCCCATGCCTGATTTCCATTGGAGAGAATTTGAAAGTCCAGGTCTTGTAAGATTTGTTCCACTTGAGCGACCGGAATTTCGTTGCCAATCATACGCTGCAACTGCTTTGCTGAAAGTTGGAGGCGAACGGGTTCGGGAATGTTGCCTTCATAGGTGAAGGTGGCGCTTTTGATTTGAGCCCCAGTAAGTTCTTGAAGCAATTGCACGCAGCGAAGCAAGGCGGCTTCTGTGAGGTTGGGGTCTACACCGCGCTCAAAGCGAAAAGAAGCATCGGTATTGAGACCATGCTGACGTGCTGCTTTTCTGATGCGAACTGCGTCGAATAAGGCAGCTTCAATGAGGATTTCTGTAGTGTTTGCACTAACGCCGCTTTCGAGACCACCAAGCACACCAGCCAAACAAAGTACATTCGTGTCGTTGGCAATCACGAGTTCGTGTCCGGCAAGTTTGTATTGGTTGTTGTCTAGTCCCAAGAAAGTTTCATTGGCTTGTGCACTGCGCACATGAAGCTTGCCGCCAATTTTTTGTGCATCAAAAATATGAAGAGGCGTACCGAGTTCACGTTGGATAAAATTACTGATATCAACGACGTTGTTAATTGGCTTAAGGCCAACAGCTTTGAGTCTGTTTTGCAGCCATTTTGGTGATGGTCCAACTTTGACTGCGTCGAGTTGAAGGGCTAAATAGCGCTTACAGGCCTCAGTATCCTGGATTTGGATGTTAAGCGGTGTTAATTTGGTATTTTGGAGCTGCTCAAATTCAGGGATCCGAAGCTCGATGCGCTCTTTATGCTGTAAGTTGTGAAACGCCTTGATATCTCTCGCTACTCCAATATGCCCCATGGCATCGGCTCTGTTTGGCGTGAGGCCAATTTCGAGTTGGATATCGCGTTCAAGATGGAAGTAGTTGGCAGCACTCGTGCCAACAGCTGCGTCGGCGGGCAATATTAAAATGCCGTCGTGGCTTGTGCCGATGCCGAGTTCGTCTTCTGCGCAGAGCATGCCCTCTGAGGCGACGCCCCGAATTTTGGCTTTTTTAATTTCAAAGGCTTCGTCAGGGTTCGGATAAAGCGTACAGCCTACTGTGGCAACCAAAACTTTTTGGCCGGCTGCAACGTTTGGTGCGCCACAGACAATTTGCAAGTGCGTGTCAGTACCGATAGAGACGGTCGTTACTTTGAGTTTATCTGCATCGGGGTGTTTCTCGCAAGTCAATACTTCGCCAATAAGCACTCCTTCGAGCCCACCTTGAATTTCGTCAAACTGTTCTAGGCTTTCTACTTCTAGACCTGTTTGCGTCAGGATTTCGCTGAGTTCTTCAGGTGAATACGGGAAATCTAAATAGGTTTTGAGCCAGTTATAAGATACTTTCATGGGAAGGGATGATATTGACTTCGCGTTCGAGTTTAACACCAAACTGCGATGCTATCGTTTGAATAATGTGGGTAGATAAATCAAAAATTTGTTGGCCTTGGCTGCCGCCGTAGTTCACCAAAACAAGCGCCTGCTTTTCGTGCACGCCACAGCTGCCTTGGCGATAACCTTTGAGCCCTGCATTTTCGATGAGCCAACCTGCAGCTAGTTTTACTTCTGTTTCTGAAATAATATAGTGAGCAACGTTGGGATGCTTGGCTTTGATTTTTTCAAAAGTTGGCAGGTCAATTACCGGGTTTTTGAAAAAACTGCCGGCATTTCCTAAAACTTTGGGGTCGGGTAATTTAGATTGGCGAATAGCAATAACGGCAGCGGAGATGTCTTTGATGGTTGGTTGCTCGATTCCTTTTGCATCGAGTTCTTGCTGAATGGCGCCATAACTCGTTTGAAGCACTGGGTTTTTGGCAAGTGCAAAAGTGACGTCGGTGATGATGTATTGGTTTTTGAGCGCACGTTTGAAGACGCTTTCTCGATAACCAAACTGACATTGTTCTTTGTTGAACTTATGTATTTCACCGCTTTCTATATGGTAAGCGCTAAGTTCGTGAAAAACATCTTTGATTTCTACGCCGTAGGCACCAATATTTTGCATGGGGCTTGCCCCCACAGAGCCGGGGATGAGCGAAAGATTTTCTAAGCCTGCCCAATTATTGCCGATGCAAAATTGCACGAACTCATGCCAAACTTCTCCTGCTCCGGCTTTGACGTAAACAGAGTGGTCGTCTTGTTGGACAAGCGCGATGCCTTTGATTTCATTGCGCAAAACAAGCCCGTTGTAATCTTCGGTAAACAACATGTTGCTTCCTCCTCCTAATATAAGGAGGTCTTCATGCGTGTTGTTTGCCAAGCAAGCTTTTAATTCTTGAATGGTCGAAAACGACGCAAAAAGCTTCGCTCTGACATCGATTCCGAAGGTATTGTATGGCTTTAGGCTATAGTTGTGCTCCATTTGTAGCCCAAAGTTAGAAATATTGTACAAATCGGTACAGACGTGCTAGTATAATTCGACGGGAATTTCAATATTTTCAATGAAATCCTGACCTTTATCGATGCACTTTAAAATTTGTGTTGCAGCAAGCTCCCCTACAATTTTACCATTGTGAAAGATATAACGCAATTCTTTGTGTAGAAAAGGCATGGTGAGTCCGTCGGAAAAGCCGATAACGGCAATTTGTTTGGAGAGGTTGTGTTCTTTCACTGCGGTAATTATTCCGAGTAAAACTTCATCTGAAATGCCAAAAAAGGCAACGTTTGGATCTAATTGAATTTGTGCCTGCGCAAAATGATAAGCAGCTTCGGCATCTTTGGCATAACAAATTTCTTTACTAATATGAGCATCCAGCGTATTAAAAAAGCCGATTTTACGGTTTTTAGAAATGCTTAATTCTTCTGGACCAAATACGGCTGCAACTCGTTTGGTATTTTGTTTATTAAGGTATGCTGCGCATAGCCCTGCCGCCAATGCATCGTTGATGTGTACATTAGAAAATAAGTGGCTTTCTAGCGTGTTGTCAAAAAGCACGAGTGGGATACCCATCTTTTTACAGACTTCTAGATGACTTAAATCTTTGGTTTGGTTACTCAAGGAAAGTAAAATGCCATCGACGCGCATGTCACAACATTGTTTAATGGCTTCAATTTCGTTGGTCAGTTGATCTTCAGTAATCAGTATGAGCGTTTGGAATTGATCGGAATTGAGCCTTTTTGTAATCCCTTCAATGACATCTGGTATAAACGAGCGATAAATTTTTGGCAGGACAATAGCAATCAGCTTGGATTGCTTTTTTCGGAAATTTGCCGCGAAACTATTGGGCTTGAATTGCAGTTCGGCCGCAAGTTGTTGAACGCGATTGCGAACCTCAAGGCTGATATCCGGATGATTGTTGAGTGCGCGAGAAACCGTTGATGGGCTCACTTTTAAAAAGTTGGCTAGATCTTTAATTGTCATTGGTTTCACAATACAAGAATGCCACTTTTTCGGGACATTTCAAAATAATCATAAAAAGAAATCAACCGCAAACGTTTGCACAAACGATTGCGCAATCGTTTGCGGGCATTTTTGCCAAATTTCGATGTGAACTAAATGTGAAATTCCTATAATTTGGTCGGACCAAAACTAAAACTATGGAAAACAAAAATTACTTTAATGTAAAGACCCTAGCAGGACTTTTAATGTTGCAGCTAGGCGTTGTGCAATCTTCGATTGCGCAAGTGGGTATCCAGAAAGATACCGTTAAAAACGTGGGTGAGGTTGTAGTCACAGGTGTGACTAATCCCAAAGCTGCACTTAGTTCGTCAATTTCCGTTTCGACGCTACGTCCTGAGCAAATTGACCGTGTTGCACCGCGCACAACCGCTGAAATTTTCCGTCAAATTCCTGGTATCAGAGCAGAATCTTCTGCTGGAGACGGTAACACAAACCTTTCCGTCCGCGGTGTGCCACTTGCTACAGGAGGGTCTAAATATTTATTAATCCAAGAAGATGGTTTACCAGTACTTCAATTTGGAGACATCGCATTTGGTACCCAAGATCAATTTGTGCGCGCCGACGCTACGGTAGGTCGTGTCGAATCTGTCAGAGGAGGTTCTGCTTCTACATTAGCTTCAAATTCACCGGCGGGTATCATCAACTTTATTTCAAAAGATGGTCGTCGCGAAGGCGGATCTATCTCTTCTTCAATTGGTGTTGATTACCGTAATTTACGTTCCGACATCGAATATGGAACTAAAGTAGGTGAGGGCTTGTACATGCATGTTGGTGGTTTTTATCGCCAAGGAGTTGGCCCAAGAGATATCGGTTTCAATGGAAATGACGGTGGTCAAATTAAGGCTAATCTATTGAAAGAATTTGATAATGGTTATGTAAAAGTTTATGTAAAAGCACTTAGAGATCATACTGCAGCTTATATGCCAATGCCAATGACAGTGAGCGGTAGCAATGCAGCTCCGACATGGGGGTCAGTTGATGGCTATAATGCGCTAACCGGCGGTTTACAGACACCGTTTATGTCAAATGTTGTGGCCTTGAATGAAGCCAATCAGCCAGAAATGGTCAATGTACACAATGGCATGACATCTAACTACACTGCAGTTGGTACTGAATTTAAATTTGATCTCGGAAACGACTGGACAATCACAGGTCGCTCTCGCTATGCGGGTGTAGATGGTCGCTTTGTAGCGCCGTTCCCAGCATCTTTTGGAACAACAGAAGCAATTGCGAGTGGTCTTGCAGGGGCAGGTAATACCTACACGCTCCAAAACCAAGATGGCAGCACTTATGAAGGCCAAACTTTAATGGTGATGCACTTGTTCAATACAAAATTGAATAATTTCAACAATCTTACCAATGACTACAACGTCAACAAAAAGACCGGTTTTGGTAACCTGAACTTTGGTTTGTATCAAGCTACCCAACAACTCAATATGTCTTGGTTGTGGAACTCTTACTTGATGTCTGCGGCTGATGCTGATAATGGTTATGGTCAATTAGTTGACATCAACCGAATCGATTCAACAGGAAGCGCCACGGCTTTGACTGAAAATGGTCTATTGGCATACGGTGTTCCTGCTTGGGGCAATTGCTGTCAACGCAATTACAATGTTGCCTATAACATTCTTGCGCCATACTTAAACGGAGACATCGAAGTTACAGATGCATTGACTTTATCTGTAGGTGCTCGTTACGACATGGGTTCGGCTAATGGAACATACGCTGGTGCTGTACAAAGTCCAATGAATGACATCAACGGAAACGGTACTATTTCTGCAGTAGAAAACAGCGTTTCGATGATCGACAACAATAACCCAAGTTTGGTAAATTACAATTGGAACTACCTATCTTACAGTGTAGGTGCTAATTACCAACTCGACAAATCTAGCGCGGTATTCGGACGCTATTCAAAAGGTGGTCGTGCTGGTGCTGACCGCGTATTGTTCGGAACTTATCTTAACCCGCAAGGTGGTTTGACTGCTGCTAACAATGTAGTTGATTTCACATCACAAGCAGAAGTAGGATACAAAATGCGTAAGAATGGCATCTTGTTCAATGCAACTGCTTTCTTCGCTCAAACTGACGAAAAAAACTTTGAAGCTACTTCACAAAAATTCTTTGACCGTACTTACAATGCAATGGGTCTTGAATTAGAAGCTGGTTACACAATTAAAAAATTCCAGATTTACGGAAACTTAACATATACAGATGCTAAAATTGCTGTAGATGCGGTTACTCCTTCAAATGTTGGGAAGACACCACGTCGTCAAGCACCTTTGATTTATACTTTAACACCTGTTTATAACATCAACAAAGATCTTCAAGTTGGTGTGAATGTTATTGGTACTGCAAGTTCATTTGCACAAGATAACAACGAGCTAGTGATGAGCGGATACTTTTATTTGAATCCATATATCAGCTGGTCACCAATTGCAAACTTGAGCATCATGTTGCAGTCTAATAACGTATTGAATGCACTTGGAGTAACTGAATCTGAAGAGGGCTCAATCACCGAAGGGCAAACGAACTTTGTTCGTGCACGTTCTATCGCTGGTCGTTCATCTGCAATTAGTATTCGTTACCGATTCTAAGAAAAGTGTTTTAGAGTGAAAGAGATGGGGTGTATTTTTGCACCTCATTTCTTTTTTAATGATATTGCATATGTACAAAGAACAGGCATTTCAGGTATTGGCAAAAAGCGCCGTTACTTCAGGTTTCTTGGCGACAGCCACACAAGAAGAAAACTATGGTCGGATTTGGTCCAGAGATAGCGCTATAACCGCGCTTGCCTGCTTTTTACATGAGCAAACACAGCTTTATCCTGCCATTAAAGCAAGTATCCTAACCCTAGCGGCACAGCAAAAAGAAAATGGCTTGATTCCATCTAATGTTGGCTATGGTTCCAGCGCTGAGCCAATCGTGAGTTATGGTACTTTAGTTGGGCGGGTCGATGCTCAGACTTGGTGGATCATTCAAAGTTGTTTGTATATCAAGGTAACGAATGATTTAGAATTAAAGCAGCAATTGCATGCTCAAATCGATCGCACCCTCAATTTGCTTGAATCCTGGGAATTCAATGCAAGACACCTAGTCTACACCCCACTTGGCGGTAATTGGGCTGATGAATATATTTTGTCTGGCTACACGCTCTACGATAACGCATTGCGCTACTTAGCCTTGCATCTTTGCGCTTGCTTATGGCCTGAAAACAATGCTTATCAAGCAAAAGCCATTGAGGTTCGTGCGGCTATTGCAGCCAATTATTCATTTCAAGAATCTCAACCCATTTTAATGATCCATTCGCGCGCCAAAACAGACTGGCTTCAGCAGCAAAAGCCCTATTTTCCTGCAGCCTTTGACGCGGCTCAATACAATTCTCAATGGGACGCCGCGGCTAATGGATTGGCTTTAATTTTAGGTTTTCAAAATAAACAGATCGTCCCTTACGTCTCTTCTTTAATCAACCAATCTGATATTGGTTTTGTGCCGGCATTTTGGCCCGTAATAACGCCGGCAGATGCAGAGTGGAAGCTCCTTAAAAATCAATACAATTATAGCTTTAAAAACGAGCCTTACCAGTTTCATAATGGTGGTTCTTGGCCTGTTATGTCAGGCGTTCTTGCGCTGGGTTTGTTACTTCAAGGTGAGCAGCAACTTGTGCAACAAATCAAAGCAGATTACGAGCAGTTCTTGGAAGGTCCTGACGAACTTCAGTTTTCGGAATTTATATCGCTCAATCATCAGAAGCCCGGTGGAAAACAAGAACTTTGTTTCTCGGCCTCGGGCTATTTATTTATGTGTTCAAACGCAGAACAGATTAGATCACTTTTGGAATTATGATAGGAGACCAAATTCAAAGCGAGCAAATCAATAGTCTTGCAGCAAGCGAACTTCTCAAGGCTTTTAAAGAGCTCACCATCAAAGAAAAATTAGTGCTGGCTATTGCAGGGGAATCTGGAAGCGGCAAGACTTATATGTCTGCAGCTTTGCAAGCTGCATTTGAGACCAACGGGCGAAAGGCTAAGATTCTTCATATGGACGATTTTTTCTTGTTGCCACCGGCGCAGAATCATCAGCACAGACTCTTAGATATGCAAAATGTAGGGCCGCAGGAGGTTGACCTTAAGCGACTACAGCAGCTTTTAATCGCTTTTAAATCGGGTATTTCAATTATAAAAGTGCCGCTCGTTCATTATTTTGAAGATAGGATAGAAGAAGTCGAGATGGAGCTGTCTGATACCCGGGTGCTTATCATTGAAGGCACTTACAGTTTTTACCTTGAACAGACTGATTTTCATTTGTTTATGTCGCGCGATTACAAGCAAACGAGGGCTTTGCGCGAAAAAAGAAATAGAGGCAACGAAGTCAATGACCCATTCGTGGAGTTGGTTCTAGAAAAAGAACACCTACTGATCAGCTCCAAAAAATCCAAGGCAAATGCTTGGATAGATTTTGATTTTAATTTAAGATACGATGTTTAAGACTCCAACAAGATTTAGTTTTTGGCAGCTATGGAATATGAATTTCGGGTTCCTAGGCATTCAATACAGCTTTGGTTTGCAGCAAACAGCGGTCAACCCGATATATATGTTATTGGGGGCTAATCCCGATGAACTACCCTTATTGAATTTAGCCGGACCTATGACAGGTTTGTTAGTTCAGCCGATTATAGGGGCACTGAGCGATCGTACTTGGCATCCGAGACTTGGTCGCCGCAAGCCCTATTTTTTAATTGGTGCGATACTTTGTTCATTGGCCTTATTTGCTTTTCCATTCAGCTCAAGTATTTGGATGGCTGCAAGCTTATTGTGGATTCTAGATGCGGGTAACAACACGGCTATGGAGCCTTATAGAGCCTTTGTTGCAGATGTCTTACCAGAAGAAGATCAACGTCGCGGTTTTTTGATCCAGAGTTTTTTCACGGGCTTTGGAATCACGCTCGCAAATTTGTGTCTTTATTTTCTTCAGAAGAGTAAATGGCTGGCACAAACGAGTGTAAATGGCTTGCCTTATTGGGTTTACGTCGCCTTTATCGTGGGTGGTTTGGCTTCTATTACCACTATTTTGTGGGCAATGCATAAAACCAAAGAACATCCGCCAACCGAAGAGGAGCTCCAGCGTTTACAATCGGAAGGCAAAGGTTTTTTTGCACCGATAATTGATGTTTTTCAGGCCATCAAAGGGATGCCGAAAATCCTATGGAAATTAGCTCTATTGTATTTGTTTCAATGGTATGCGCTCTTTGTATATTGGCAGTTTTCATCGTTATCTGTAGCGCAAACCATCTTTGGCATTCCGTTAGGTAGCCAGATGAATACACATCCAGACTTTTCTAAAGCGGTAAGTTTCACTGGGCTTTTGAATGCGACTTACAATATTGTCACTTTTATCGTTGCGCTTTTATTGATGCGACTACTTGCAAAATTCGCGGCCTACAGAGTTCATGCTGTTTCGCTTATTTTGGCAGCAATAGGCTTGTTTAATTTTTCGATAACCAAAGATGCTTCTCTTCAAATAGTGAATATAATCGGCCTAGGAATCGCTTGGGCAAGTATCATGGGGGTGCCTTATTTAATGGTTGTCGGTGAATTGCCCAAAGAAAAGTATGGTGTTTATATGGGTATCATCAACATGATGATCGTCATTCCAATGCTCATCGAAACGCTTTCGTTTGGATTTGTCTATGATCACTTTCTTGGGGGAGTTCCGTCGAATGCAATTGCTTTTGCCGCTGTATTGTTTTCAATAGCAGCCCTATTGTGCTTGATGCTATTCAGGACCAAGCCAATTAAAGCCTAAAATAACCTTCGTCTTCGGGTTTGATCCAATAAAACCAGTCGTAATAGGCGAGGTGATGGCTCTTAATGAAGCCTAGTTTTCGTTTGGGGTATTTCGAAGGAATATAGATGCGACCTCCTTTGGTTTGGGCGGGCAATTGCTCGATGCCCTTCACGGCACTTTGAGGGGCGATGCCATCTTGCAGAAAAATAGCATCTGATAGGCTGTCGTCGGCACGTGCGCCATATTGCCATAGTTCTTGGAAAAGAGACCAATCGCGACCTTGAGCACTTGCTCCTTCAGGTGATAAAATCAGTGCCTTTCCAAAGTCAACGTAACCAATGAGCTCGTCGATCATGCCTAACATGTAAGCATAACCCATGCTGTGACAAACAAAATGAACTTTGCAAGGGCCTTTGCCTTGGAGTTCGTTTCTCAGTGCGATGCCCGCCAATCTGCCATTTTCAACGCGTTCCTGAAAGCCCTTTTCATTGATGGTTTTGTTGAGAACCCAGCGGCTATTTTTTCTGATCCAACAAAAACGCGAGCATACATAAGAGCGAACGGCCTTTGAGAATTTAAGCTGCGATGAAGTGCTCAAGGGGTGATGCGCATCGAAGTAAATAGCCTTGGTGTCAGTGAAGCGCTTTTGAATGCTGTCGTCGAGTTTGTACCAATAGCCCGTGGGGTCTTTGTAATGGAGTTCGTTTGTAGGGAGCTCGGCGTCGTGCTTAGGTCCTCGGTAACCATTTATAAAAATCAGGTATTCTTGGCCCATTGCAAAGAAATAGAAGAAAATAAAGGCAATGCTAATGATTCCTTTATTTGCCATATTGATAGAAAATTCCTCCGGCAAAGGCGGTCCAGTAACATGCTTTTTGCTGACAAGACTTCAGGCCGGCATTGACCCAAGAATTACATGTAAAAAACAAGCTGTAGCGACCTTTAGCCGCGTAGTAGGCATCGTTGCCGGTTACTACCCCGGGCATTGTAGCTTTGATAAATTTGTTTTTGCCTTTTGTTGTTTTGTCTAGGGTCTTTTCGATGTAGCGCACAAGTTGACGATATTGATTGGGGGTGAGGTGCAGGCTGATGTTCGGGCGATCGTCGAGGAGTTGTTGGTAGTAGGTCGTATGGATGGCCGATGGCCCTAGTCCAAAAGGAACGGTTAGCGCTGTTTTTAGGGTGAGGTCTGACCAAGTTGGCGTATTCATGTAAAAGGTTTTGTCTCCCCAGCCAATAGAGATGAGCTTGCTCAGGCTGTCTTTAAATGCGGTGTTGGCAAGGGGGAACTCAGTGCGCCAATCTTTGATGTCATTGCAAACAGGTAAGATGAAGTCTGTGTGCACCCCAGATTTCATGAGAAATATTTGAATGTTGGCGCCTTTATTACTTCGGCCTTCAACGGCAATTCTAGACAAAACAAAAGTGCTAATAACATAAAGCAAAATAGCGGAGCCTAAAATAGTAAAGAAATAGCCCGCTATCTTTTTGGCCCGTTTAAAGGCATTGCGGACTTTGCGCGTTTGGTACCAATGTAATTTGCGTTTTTTTTCTTTCATATGTGCATAACAAAGTTAAACTTTCTGAGCAATTTGCACAGTGTTGCTTATTTTTGTATTTCGTAAAATTACCTACATGCACCTAAAATTCCTTCTATTTTCCACACTTTGCTTGAGTGTCGTTTGGTCTCAAGATTCAAATAAAGCTGCGGCCTCCGCTCAAAAATTCAATGAAGTGCTCTTCAATGTTGAGCGCTTTTATGTAGATGCACCAGATGCGCCAAAGCTCACTGAAACGGCTATTGTGGCTCTTCTAGAAGCACTTGATCCTCATTCTACGTATATCCCCAAAGAGGACCTCGACGACGCGCAAATGACTATCAATGGTAGTTTTGTGGGTATAGGCGTGCGTTTTCAGCTCATGAAAGACACCATTAGCGTAGTAGCCACTATCCCAGGTGGTCCGTCTGAAAAACTCGGTATTTTACCTGGCGATCAAATCGTACAAGTAGACGGCCAAAACGTGGCAGGCATCGGAATCAAAAATGACCAAGTGCGTCAAAAACTAATGGGTGATCTCGGCACCAAAGTAAAAGTCACCGTGAATCGCAAGGGTAAGCTCCTAGATTTCAACATTACCCGCGACAAAATCCCAGTATTTTCTGTAGATGCTGCCTACATGATCGACAACGAAATTGGCTACATTAAGCTCAATAGTTTCTCAAAAACAACCGTTCAAGAGGTGCAAAGCGCACTTTTGAGTCTGAAAGAACAAGGCATGAAAAGCCTCATTTTTGATTTGCAAGGAAACGGCGGCGGCTTGCTCGATGCTGCACACAAACTCGGCGATGAATTTTTGTCAGGCGATAAACTTGTGGTGTATTCGGAAGGCCGTGCCCAACCGCGCTACGACCTAAAAGCAGGTAAAAAAGGTCTTTTTGAAGAAGGCCAACTCGTTATTCTTACTGACGAATACAGTGCGAGTGCTAGCGAAATATTATCGGGCGCCATCCAAGATTGGGACCGCGGCCTTATTGTAGGTCGTCGCACCTATGGTAAAGGGCTAGTGCAACGCCCGATGCCACTCAGCGATGGCTCAGAAATGCGTCTAACCATTGCCCGTTACTACACGCCAACTGGTCGTCACATTCAAAAGCCCTATCAAGACACCGAGACCTATCGCAAAGACCTCAATCAGCGCTATTTAAATGGGGAGTTTTTCTTGAAAGATTCCATCAAAATGCCAGATTCTCTAATGTACAAAACCCTGAAAACAAAACGCACAGTATACGGCGGCGGTGGCATTATGCCAGACTTATTCGTCCCGCTAGACACCACCGAGAGCACTACTTATTTCTCAAAGCTCATTCAGGGAGGGTACGTCAATAACTTTGCTTTTCAATACATCAACGCCAATAGAGCGACGCTCAAAGCACAATACCCAACAATTGGCGCCTTCAAAAACAATTTTGTTTGCGATCAAGATTTCATGAATGCATTTTTTGCTTTTGTAGCCAAAGAAGATGCAGCGTTAGTATTTGATCAAAAAGAATACGACATCAGTGAAAAACTACTCAAATTGCGCTTGAAAGCTGTTTTGGCACAAGATCTCTGGGGTACCAACGAGATGTTCCAAATTTACAACGAGACCAACGAGATCCTCCAAGAGGCTATCGAGGTCTTACAAAGTAAAGCATACAAAAATTACCAACTCGATAAATAGGCGATATGTCAGACGATAAGAAAATCATTTTCTCTATGGTAGGGGTGTCAAAAACGACACCTCAAGGAAAACAAATCATTAAAAATATTTACCTCTCTTTCTTTTATGGTGCAAAAATTGGCATTATCGGTCTCAACGGATCAGGTAAGTCAACCGTCATGAAAATCATTGCGGGCCTCGATAAATCATTTCAAGGAGAAGTCGTTTTTTCACCCGGTTATTCCGTGGGATATTTGCCTCAAGAACCGGAGCTTGATCCTAACAAAACCGTACGAGACATCGTTTTGGAGGGGGCTCAAGAAATTGTCGATGTTTTGGCAGAATACGAAGAAATCAATAATGCCTTCATGGATGAGGAGGTCATGGCTGATCCCGATAAAATGGATAAGCTCATTGCGCGTCAAGGAGAGGTGCAAGATAAAATCGACGCATTAGACGCCTGGGAACTCGACACCAAAATTGAAAGAGCCATGGACGCCTTGCGTTGTCCGCCAGATGATCAACTGATTGGCACGCTCTCTGGTGGTGAACGTCGCCGCGTGGCCCTTTGCCGTTTACTTTTACAAAACCCCGATATCTTGTTGCTAGATGAGCCTACCAACCACTTAGATGCCGAATCTATCGATTGGTTAGAACAACACCTTCAGCAATACAAAGGCACCGTCATTGCCGTAACCCACGACCGCTATTTCTTAGATAACGTGGCTGGCTGGATCCTCGAGCTCGATCGCGGCGAAGGCATTCCATGGAAAGGAAACTACACCTCATGGCTAGAGCAAAAAGGCAAACGCCTCCAAGAAGAAGAAAAAACAGAGTCTAAGCGCCAAAAAATGTTGGCCCGAGAGCTAGAGTGGGTGCGCATGAACCCTAAAGCGCGTCAGGCCAAAAGCAAGGCACGTTTACAGAACTACGACAAAATGCTTTCCGAAGATGCCCGCGAAAAAGAAGCAAAACTCGAGATGCCTATTCCGAATGGGCCTCGATTGGGCAACAACGTCATCGATGCCGTACATGTAGCAAAAGCCTTCGGCGACAAACTCCTCTACGACGACCTCAACTTTAAATTGCCACCAGCAGGAATTGTAGGGGTAATTGGCCCTAACGGAGCGGGTAAAACCACTATCTTCAAGATGATCATGGCTGAGCTAGCTCCAGACAAAGGTGAATTCACCGTTGGTGAGACCGTTCAGATTGGTTACGTAGATCAGAGCCACAAAGACATCCATCCAGAAAAAACCGTATTCGATGTCGTGTCTAATGGCTTAGAATTTGTCGAAATTGGCAATCAAAAAATTAACGCAAGAGCTTACCTATCTAAATTCAACTTTAACGGTTCGGACCAAAACAAAAAAGTAGGCATTTTATCTGGCGGTGAGCGCAACCGTTTGCATTTAGCCATGACCCTCAAGACCGAAGCCAATGTGCTGCTTCTCGATGAGCCAACCAATGACATCGACGTCAATACGCTTCGGGCCTTAGAAGAGGGTATCGAGAACTTTGCTGGATGTGCAGTAGTGATATCCCACGACCGCTGGTTCCTAGATCGCATCTGTACACACATCTTGGCATTTGAAGGCGACTCACAGGTTTATTGGTTCGAAGGATCTTATTCTGAGTACGAAGAAAACCGCAAAAAACGCCTTGGCGATGCCGGGCCAAAGCGCATCCGCTACAGAAGTTTGAGTTAATATTTTTATTAAATAGCGTGAAGGAATAGATATTATTCGTTAATTTTATCCAAATCAATACTTTAGCGTTATGAGAAATCTACTTTTTTTACTAGCGATTTCATGCTTGTTTCTTTCCTCGTGTAACAACAATCCACCTGTATCTATTAGTTATTATGAACCAGGTAATTATTATCACGTTACCGATTCTTTAGAGACCATTCAATATAGTCAGTACACATGGTGTAAGGTTCCTCACCCTGAAAATGCTGAAATAAGTTATTCCTTAGATGTAGATCAAAATGGCACAGCAGAAACAAAATTAATCTTGCGCAATAATTATTTTGGTAGCCAGATGCCTTGTGAATCTTATACCCAATATTGGTCCTTTGAAGCTACCGATACCTCACAGTCAAGATTCATCGAATTTGCAATTTTAGCCGATATTCCTTTCCCAATTTTACAAAAGGTTAGCGGTGTTGATACCCTTCAGCAATTCGGATATACGTGGTCTGCAAGTGGTCAGCTGAAAAATTTTCATCCTCAAAACAATTTCCTAGCACAAATGCCTGATTTGGATAACCCACTGCATATCGGTTTTAGAGTGCGCAGTTCAAATAACGCGGCTTGGAAATACGGCTGGATGCTTATTGAACCAGATGACTTAGGGTTTAAGATCGCTGAAATTGGCATTAACAATACTCCAGGTCAGTCTGTTATTGTAGGGCAACATTAGCAGAAATCGCTCAATGACAACTCCGTTGTTTCCAACGGTAACTTGTTTTTATAATTGTATCATTATCAGAAGAATCATTTTTCTGATTGGTTTCCAATTTCAACTGACTTATATCGGGCTGCCCTGCATCTACCCAAGCTGTGTACCAGACACTACTTACCATAAGGATAGCTGCTCTCAAGCGGCGTTCTACCATGCCATTGAGGCTTTTGTGGTAAGCAGCGCAAAATTTCCTAGAATAGACTTTTGTCAGGACGCTACCGCGTTGTTCGTAGCTGTATTTTTCTGCTGTGCCCATTTCATTGCTCACCTTTTTTTCGAATCGGAGTACAGAGTCTAGGGCGGCATGCGAAGCGCGCACCGCTGCCCAGATTTCTTTTTGAACAGAAGGTAGGTAACGGGCTTTTCCGATCCAATAGTTGTAGTTTTCGGCTTGTAGCTCAATCAAGCGGCTTTCCCAAAGGCCGTGTATGCCGTATTGATTGCTGAGTTGCCCGTTGTAATTTTCTGTGGTGTGCAACGGTACGTGCGCATCGGCAATGTAGTGTCCAATTTCTGCTGCGTATTTTAGCAACAGCGCCAAATTTTTTTCTTCAAATGCTTTATGCAGCCTGTATTTCATGCGCACCACATGCCATGGCACAATTCCGTAAGCATAGAGTGTGTCTTCGGTGTGGCAAGCAACTGCATCTTGCCAGTTGGATGGAAGGTTCCAAAAGGGATCTTCCCCCTTTTTGTAATAATGATCGAGGTCGATGTAGTGCCGAGCAGCCTCGTTAGCTACTGCATAACGGCGTTGGTCAGGGGCAACAGATTGACTGATGAGGTAGGGCAGGTGTTGAATAAAAGTAGCTTGTAGTTCAGCTGGAAGTAGATAAACGGCAAATTCATTGACGCGCTGATGACCAGCAAAACCCCATTGGCTATTTTGTTTGGTTTGACTGCGTGTAAAGAGAAGCCCGATCAGTAGGAGGGCCGCAAATTGTTTAAGCTTCTTGTAATTTGATGAGTTTGCCATCTTTAAGTATTGGAATGACCTCCGTTTGATTTGGAGTCAGACAATACTTGATATCTTCATTGAGATTCAGGTTTTTGAGCCTGCGGCGATGTGAACTCGATTTGAGGTAACCAAGAAAATTGTCCTTGGCCGAAAGGTATAAATACTTGGCAGCAATAGAGGAGTCTTCGTCGGAAATGTAGTTGCCCGTTCCGATTAAATACTGACAAATTGCTCCGGCACAGATGGTGTCTTCTAGATTGAATTTGTCTTGCCAGCCCGAACACAAGCAGAGCACATTTTTCTCTTGCTTTTCAAGCCACTTGCAAAGAAAATCTAAGTTTAAGAAAGAACCAACCACCACAATTTCTGCATCTTTGGCAACGTCTAATGATTTGGTGCCGTTTGTAGTGGTGAGTACTACATCTTTTCCTTTGAAATCTTCACGCATATAGGAAAAGGGCGAATTACCAAAATCGAAGCCCTCTACAATCTGACCTTTGCGTTCAGCGCCAGCTAAAAATCCTTTTTGTTTGTATGCCCATGCTTCTTCTACGGTGGGTACAGGGATGATTGAATTGATGCCGTTGTCAAAAGCGGCGCAAATGGCTGAAGTAGCGCGCAAGACGTCAATGACGACAACAATTTCGAACTCATCTTTGTAATAGGTGTATTCTCCGGGTGTAAAACAAACCTCTACGTGCTTTCTTGTATCCATGCCGCAAAGTTACAATTTTTAAAAAGAACAATAAAAAAGGGGGCCGAAGCCCCCTTTAAAAATAGAGTTGAATTGAATTAGAATCTCCAACCAATACGTACAGAACCGTGAGCGGCACCGATGTTGGTGTAGGTCATTTCGCTTCCCGGAGTTGTTGATGTAGGTAATGCACCCATGCCTGGAATTGTTACATCCTTAACGGTATCATCGTTAGTTTTAGAAGTGCTTGTTAAGTTGAGTTCCAAACCTAAATAAAGATTGTCGGCAACATAATAATCAAATCCAGCACCTAGACCCCAGCTAAAAGTTGAGTAACCGCCAGTTGCTTTCACTGATGCTCCATCCATAAAAGTCAATGCAGAACTAGGATCTGCTGGGTTTGTGTAAAATACATTAGTCCATGTTTGTTCTTCTGAACCTTTTCCAAAGCCAAAGCCTGCAGTAAAATATGGCGACATTTTGTCAGTTCCAGATAAATGGTATTCAGCACCAAGTCCTAAATTCCACTGACTTCTGGCGATATCAACAGTGCCGTTAGCACCACCTGCCGTTGGATTTGTATAGTAATGCGTTTCCTTACTTGGTGTATTGACAACAGCAGAACCGTCACCGCCAAACCCGAATTGCACACGTGCGGCGATATTGTCATTAACAAAATAACGCAAGCGCAGTGAAGGTGCAGCAAAACTCATACCGTCGGTAGTGTTCAAGTTAGCTAAGCCTTCTAATGAATACTTTGCATCATCGGCGCTAGGTTTTTGAGCAAACAAAGATCCTGTCAATGTTAACGCTCCAACAAAAATCATTAATTTTTTCATAGTTGTTTGTTTTAATTGGTTTAGCCGAATGTACGCAATCGATTGCATTAGGGTTTCAAAAAAAGACAAACAATTGGTGGTTGATAAAATTGAAAAAGTACTTTCGGTTCAATTGAAAGTCAATAAATTACGAGCTTTTAAAGTGTTTCTTTTCCTGCTTTTTCTTGCTCTAATTGAAATTGGTACATCTCGTAATAAGCGCTTTTTTGAGCCAATAAAGATTCGTGTGTTCCGGATTCGATGATTTTTCCGTGGTCTAGAACGATGATTTTGGTGGCGTTTCTAATAGAGGAGATGCGGTGAGAAACAATGACAGTGGCACGCGTTTGTGCGTCTTTTTGTAATTCTTCGAGGATGATTTCTTCGGTTTCGGTATCTACTGCACTCAGGCAATCGTCGAGAATAAGTAAGCTGGGCTTTCTTAAGAGCGCGCGAGCAATTGAAATGCGTTGTTTTTGACCGCCACTTAAATTGACGCCTCTTTCTCCGAGAATGGTTTCAAAACCTTCTTGAAAATCTTGGATGTTATGCAAGACATGTGCCTTTTTACAAGCGAGTTCTAGGTCAGTTTGACTCAGTGCTGCTTCTTCTACACCAAATTTTAAATTATTGGCAATGGAATCAGAAAACAAAAAGACATCTTGTGGCACTAAAGCGATTTGTCTGCGGTAATCTGTTAGAGAATATTTCGGCAAGGCTCTGTTTTCGATGCTAATTTGGCCAGAAGTTGGGTCGAAATGACGTGCCAACAATGCGCAAATGCTTGATTTTCCGCTGCCTGTAGGGCCGATAATGGCAAGGGTTTCACCTTTTTGAACGCTGAAAGAAACGTTGTTTAATATGGTTGCTTCACTATCTGGGTAAGCAAAACTGACACTGTCAAGTTGTATGCCAGATGATAGCGGGCAAGCTAAATCGGTGTCGTTTTTTATTTTAGGCTGGCGTTGTAGAAATTCGTTGATGCGCTGTTGTGATGCAGAGGCGCGCTGAATAATAGATGAAATCCAGCCGAGGCTTGCAAATGGCCAAGTGAGGTTCGTAACGTACATAATGAATTCTACGATACCACCTACGGTCATTTTCTTTTCAAAGGTGAGCAAGCCACCGTAATAAATGGCGATCATGGAGCTCAGGCCGATTAAAAATATAATGGTCGGACTAAAAAAGGCATTAACCAAAACCAAGCGCATGCTTTGTTTTTTATAGCGTTCTGCCGATTCGCTAACTTTTTGGGTGGTTTGTTCTTCTCTTTGGTAGGCTTTAATGATCCGGATGCCTGAAAATGATTCTTGTGCTAGGGTGCTCAGAAAGGATTGTTCTTTTTGCACTTCAAGACTCATTTTATTCATTGTTGAGGAAACTTTGTAAATGAGAATACTCATGATGGGTAGGGGTAGAAGCACATAGAAGGTGAGGCTCGGAGAAACGCTGACCATTTTGCCCACAATGAGAATGAAACTAACGACCAAATTGATGGTGTACATCATGCCAGGACCGGCATACATGCGAACCAAACCGACATCTTCCGATATGCGGTTCATGAGATCGCCAGTGGCATTTTTCTTGTAAAAGCTTTGATCGAGCGCTTGGTATTGGTCGTAAATTTCTTTTTTGAGGTCAAACTCGATGTAGCGCGACATCACGATAATTGTTTGACGCATCAAAAATAAAAAGAAGCCTTTCAGTAGAGAGAAACCCATGTAAATAGCACCGAGTTGAAGCGCTAACCATAAGTAACTGCTGGGCTCTTTGCTGCTTAATTGGCTTTGAAATTGATCGATGGAGTCACTGAAAAAAGCGGGCATTTGAACGCCAAAGTAGTTGCTAACCACGGTAAATAGAATCCCGAGTAGGAAACGCCATTTGTACTTTATAAAGTATTTGTTAATGTATCGGAGGGACTTCATGGTTTTTTTCTACTTTTGCCAAGTTATTTGCGCTCGTAAAGTTAAGCCAAATAAGAATTAGTGAACGAACTCATTTCAAAAACATGTCTGATTTGACAGTCTCTCCTTTGGTCGATTCATCTTTGAATCCCATTCTTCAACCCATGCAAGCAATGGGGCATGAACACATCCTTTTTTGTAACGACAAAGCAACTGGACTAAAAGCCATCATTGCTGTTCATAATACGGTATTGGGCCCTGCTCTCGGTGGAACACGCATGTGGATGTACCAAAACGAACAAGAAGCACTTACCGACGTCTTGCGTCTGTCTCGTGGCATGACCTACAAAAACGCAATTTCTCAACTCAATCTCGGAGGCGGAAAAGCCGTTATTATCGGCGATGCCAAAACCATGAAGTCAGAAGCCCTTTTCAGACGTTTTGGTCAATTTGTCAATACACTTGCAGGTTCGTACATTACCGCAGAAGATGTAGGTATATCTCCAGAAGATATGGTGTATGTGAGCAAAGAGACCAAGCACGTTGTTGGTTTGCCAGGCAAAAGCGGCGATCCATCACCCGTAACTGCCTTTGGTGTTTACATGGGCATGAAAGCGGCTGCTAAGCATCAGTTTGGTACCGATTCGCTCATTGGTAAAAAAATTGCCGTTCAAGGTATTGGGCACGTTGGGGCTTACTTGGTAGAACATTTAGTTGCCGAAGGAGCTCACGTAACCATCACCGATATCAATGAAACCGCACTTCAAAATTTGAGTGCCAAATTTGGTGTTTCGGTTGTAGCGCCTGACAAAATATACGATGTCGACATGGATATCTATGCGCCATGTGCACTTGGTGCAACTGTGAACGACGACACGCTTGCACGTCTCAACTGTAGTGTCATTGCAGGTGCGGCAAACAATCAGCTGAAAGAAGAGCAAAAGCACGGTCAGATCCTCATGGACAAAGGCATCATCTATGCGCCAGACTTCGCGCTCAACGCCGGAGGGGTCATCAACTGTTTTTCAGAAGTGGAAGGACTTTCCCTAGAATGGGCAAAACAAAAGGCCGAAGAAATTTACACTACCATTGATCGCATCTTAGTTCGTTCCAAGCAAGAAGGCATGCCAAGTTATCAGGTTGCCAATCAAATGGCAGAAGAACGCATACAATCAAAAGGCAGCCTCAACAGATAATATGCTCAACAGAAGACACCTCAGAATTAAAGTACTTCAAGTACTTTATGCTTTCTTTCAAGGTCACGAAGAAGATTTACATAAAGTAGAAAAGGAGCTCTTGCTCTCCATTGAGCGCATGTACGACATGTATTTGTATTTGTTGCTCGCGCTTCCAGAATTACAGCGCGCTGCTCAAAACAGGCAAGCAGAGCTCAAGAAAAAAATGCGCCCAAGCCCAGAAGACCTTCATCCTAACATGAAGTTTGTAGGTAATCAGCTGCTCGAAGATTTGACAGCTCATGCGGCTTTATACAAATTAGCGGAGCAGCGCAAAGTCAATTGGCTGGGTGCCGAGAACCAAGAAATGTTTCGCAAGATGTTTTTGCATTTACAGGAAACCGAACTGTATTTTGAGCACATGAACAACGGCATAGAAGGTCAGGAAGAAGACCTACAATTTGCGCTTCAAGTTTTCAAGCAAGAGGTGGCAAACGCATCTTTGTTGCAGCATTTTTTCGACGAAAAGTCCATCTACTGGACCGACGACCTCGATCTTTGTGCCTCTATGGCGCTCAAAACCTTGAAGTCTTGGAAGCTAGGTAAGGAGCTAGAAATCTTACCGCTCTATAAAGCCGACGACGACGAGAAAGAATTTGTCTTAACGCTTTTGCATCAAACGATCAAGGCAGACGACCAGCATGAAAAAGACATCTTAGCGCTCGCCGATAACTGGGAGCTCGACCGTATTGCCAAAATGGACATGTTGCTACTAAAAATGGGTCTCACTGAATTGCAATACTGTTCAAGTATTCCTACCAAAGTGACGCTCAATGA
This sequence comes from Bacteroidota bacterium, assembly GCA_041191505.1. GTDB lineage: Bacteria > Bacteroidota > Bacteroidia > Flavobacteriales_D > Crocinitomicaceae > UBA952. Next base: position 46,347 of record JBEEOT010000017.1, read on the forward strand.
GTACATTGAAATTTCTAAATTCTACAGTACGCCAAAAAGCAATGTGTTTATCAACGGAATTCTAGATAAAGCCATTTCTAAACTGACCGAAGAGAAGCGCATTCAAAAAGTAGGTCGTGGACTATTAAACTAACAGACATGAAATTACTGACGTCAATTTGTTTGAGTATGCTGTTTCTTTTTGCGTGTCAAGATGAAACTTCAGTTGAAGTAGGTGCTCAAACCACTATGGTTTTTAAAAGCACTGTTTACAACGCTGGTACGGTTTACAAAGGCGAAGTGATAAAAGCTGTTTTCGAAGTAGAAAATACAGGTGCGCATCCGTTGGTGTTTGGTGAAGTTCGCCCTTCTTGTTCGTGTACAGTTGCAAAGAAGCCAAAGAAGCCCTTGCTACCCGGTCAAAAAACTAAAATCATTGCGGAGGTAGATACCGATGCCCTACATACGAAGAGAATTCACAAGGTGGTCACCGTCATGACCAACACTTCACCGAATATTACGCCTTTAGAAATCAAGGGTAGAATAAAATAAGTACATTTGTACCTAATTAAAATTCAAAACATGGCAGGAGGAGCAAATCAGTTGGTAATGATCGTTTTAATGATCGGTGTTTTTTACTTTTTCATGATCCGTCCGCAAATGAAAAAGCAAAAAGAGCTCAAGAAATTCAGAGAAGGGCTCAAGCCAGGAGATAAAATTGTTACCATTGGTGGCATTCACGGTAAAATCCTTGAAATTGCTGACAGCACTGTTCTTATTCAGTCTGAAGGCACGAAGCTTCGCTTAGAAAAATCAGCAGTATCTTCTGCAATGGAAGATACCCTACAAGCAAAATAACACAATGGGGATGTAGCTCAGTTGGCTAGAGCGCTTGACTGGCAGTCAAGAGGTCGTGGGTTCGAATCCCATCTTCTCCACATCAAAAAAAAAGCCTTGCAAATGCGAGGCTTTTTTTTGTTTTTAGCAACTGTCTATGCTTTAGTTGTTGAGGAAGGCCCTAGTTTGAAAACCATGTTCAATAAGCCTAGAATCAATCCTGTTGCGGTTGCAGTAAACAACGCCTTCAATATAAGTTTGGTCATTGCTTCATTTTGTGTGAAATCCAAGTCAAACAAGCCATAAACCATTGTACCTACAAAAAGTCCGGCAGAAATAGCTAAAAAAGTCCTTTTGAAGTAATGTAAACGATTCATAATAATTCAGTTAATTTATTGATATTTTTGAATTAAAGATAATGCTATTTTTAATTGAAAAAAAGATAATGCATTACAGCCAAAATTAATTTTACGCACTTAGTTTTAATGAGTAGCCCATTACGTAAATATTTGAAACTTAATGTTCTCAATCTTTCTCGCGGCTACATGATCGATAAATTGATTATTACATTAATTTTTATTTTTCTGGTAGTATTTAGTGAAGAAAAAATAATAGTTTATTCAATTCCATTTGTTTTCGCGGTAATCCTGAATTTTTACAAAGTTCCCGATCCAAAATTGAAAAGAATTTTCTATTCCAGAAATACCCTAAGGATCATCAATTCAATTGAGTTTTTCTTTATGAACGTTTTGATCTTTTCGTTGTTATTTTATCGAGAGTTAGATTTGTATTATTGTGCTGCTGTGCTTGGTTTAAATTTTCTACTGAAAATTTCCCATGAAAAATTAAGAAAGATCATACATTTTAGTAGCTTTCGCTGCCTGCCTACAAAGTTTTATGAACTTAATTCGTTCTTAAGAAGCGTTCATTATTCGCTTTTTTTAACTGTGGGGAGTGGAGTTCTGATCACTCAACATTTTATGTTTTTCCTATTCTTTACACTGTTTATTATTGATATGTTCTCAAATATATTTTCAACAAATGAGAACAAAGAGATTTTTAACGGCTTTTTTAAATTGTATTCATTGAAATACAAAATCATGATGTATTGTATTTTTCATAGTACATTTTTTGTTTTAGCTATTCTATTGGTGGCTTATTTCCAGGAGCGGTTTTTATGGTTCTCCTTTTATGGTTTAATTTATTCTATGCTCTATCTTATTTTAGTGATTACTTATAAGCACAGTAATTATCAAGGTAATACAGTTCGTAAACCTTTATCAATTACTGAATCTTTGTCGTTTTTATTTTTGTCATTAAGCGTTGTTTTTGCCCTAGTTGAAATTTCATCTTTGTACAAAAAATCAATATTAAATATTAAGAAGTATGTTGGCGGTTGAAAAACTAAGTGCTCATTATGGAAAATTGGAGGTCCTGAAAGAAATCACTTTTTCGCTTAAAAAGGGGGATAAGATCGGAATTCTTGGTGTGAACGGAGCTGGCAAAACGACGATGTTTAATACCTTGTTTTACCTCAACCATTCGAAACAATTTTTCAAAAACAATGGAACAATAGTTAAACAAGATGAAATTGCCTATGTAGAAAGTGAAAACGAGTTTTATCCATTTTTGACAGTTAAAGAATTTCTTCAATTGGTATGTGATAAAAACATGGAGCTAACTATAACATTGTGTGATGCTTTTAGCCTGCCGATGGACAATTTAACAAATACACTTTCAACTGGACAAAAGAAAAAGCTTGCGATAATAGCAAATTTAATCGTTGACAAGAATATTTATTTCTTTGATGAACCTTTCAACGGTTTGGACTTTGAGAGTTATGAAATGCTTCAAAAACTCCTTATGAGTTCATTTTTCAGTACTAAATACGTCATCATTACTTCTCATATTTTAGATTCCCTGAATAGTATTTGTGATGAGATTTTATTAATAAAAGATGGTCAAATAGCAAAGGTTTTTAACCAAGAGCACTTTGCTGATATCAAGGGTTTATATTCCGACAGCATAAATTCGGGTGTACAAAGCATCATCAAGGCAATTGAGAAATAGAAAATTGACCATTCACCATTCAAAGGAATTGCCTAGGTATTTATCGATTACATTCCTGTTCTACCGCTAATTTTTTAATTTTACTCAAAGTGATGGTCATGCAGTATAAAGAGATAGTTATTCTTACAGGAGCAAGTAAAGGTTTGGGTTTGGATTTGCTCAAGCAAGTTTTGGATAAGCCAAATACTTTGGTGGTTTCTGTTTCGAGGACCAAGCTTAATTTTGAAGTAGCTCATCTTTTTCAGATGAACCTCGACCTCACTGATTTTCGCAATTGTGAAGAATTGATGGCAACTTTGGGGGATATGATCACCAGGCAAGCAAAGTTGAAAAAAATAACGCTCATTAACAACGCGGCACGTTTGGGAGAGATTAAAACTTGTATCAATGTAAGTTCCTTGGATGTTGCAAAGACCATTTTTTTAAATACAACGGTTCCTATCTTGCTTCAAAATAGGGTCCTTCAATATGCTAGTGAGCATACTTTTGTTGAAGTGCTCCATATCATTTCAGGAGCTGCAAATAAAGCATATCACGGCTGGGGGGCTTACTGCGCATCAAAAGCAGGTCTGTCAATGGCGACGAAAACGGCAGCCTTGGAAATTACAAATCTTGCCCTCAACGCAAAGGTCTGGGCACTTATACCTGGAGTTATAGATTCCGGAATGCAGGAAGAAATTAGAAATAGCAATACCCGAGATTTTCATGAGCTAGAAAGGTTTGTCAAAATGAAGTCAGAAAACATGTTGATTTCACCGGTGGTAATTGCCAGTTTTATATCAAAAGCAATAACGGACAAAGGTTTTGCCAATGGGGAGGTTTATAATGTCAAAGAT
>JBEEOT010000018.1:0-85603 GCA_041191505.1 Bacteroidota bacterium
AAAAAAAGATGGGGTAAGCTACTTTTATCGCACCGCTACAACCTCTTACCTTTGCTACATTCCTGTCCTGGAGGATTCAGAGGGAGCTGGTCGTAAAAGACTTACCCCATGCAAAAATACGAAATTCTTGTGATTCTATGCAATAATTGCGCGGTTCAATAAAGAAATCATGGCTAAGCTCACAATAAAGAGCTGAGTGGCAGTTTCTTCTGACAAGGCTGATCCGTCTTCGTCTTCTTCAGACACTTCCATGGCCATAAATTGCGCTAAATTAGGTTGATCGCAAAAAGACTCAATAATTTCTTCATCTTCAGATTCAAAGTATTGGTCTAGCATATCAAAGAAAGGTTCTTCGAGTTCGTCGATGTCTGCCTCTGAAATGGTGCGCAGCTCAATGCCTTCTTGCTTGAATGCTTCAAGAACGAGGCAGAAATAATAAATCAATAACCCTTCGAGGTCTTCGTTTTTATATTCTTCAGGCGCCGTCATGACATAGCCTAAAAGGGCCTCTTGCGCAGCAGCGTAACGTTCGGTAATGTTTTCGAGTTGTTCGTCGGTGAGGTTGTCTACAACCTCAATGGCCTTTTCGATGGCCGCTAAAGAAACTTGCTTCATATAATAATTTTGACAAAGGTAGTTTATTTCTTGCTCTTCATTCTGTGTAACTTGCACTACAAACCAAAATGTAACATGTTATTAATTTTGTAGTCGAAATGAAAAAGATACTCCTTTCCGAAAAATATTTTACTGGCATAGGTTACCTTCTTGGAGCTGTACTAGGATATATCTATTTTTTGATGTTTCCTTGTACTACAGGTTGTGCGCTTAGAAGCACTCCTTATGCAACTGTTCTCTTAGGATTGCTATTAGGTGGGACTATTTTTCAATACCTATTTGAAATTATCAACGCTAAAAATAAAAAAGATGTCAAAAACAATCATTGATGTGCGTACGCACGCAGAATTTGCCGGAGGCCATGTGGCTGGCTCTATCAATATTCCACTTCAAGAAATCACTGCACATATCGACGAAATCAAAGCGATGGCGCAACCCATTATTTTCTGTTGTGCTTCGGGCAATCGCTCTGGTCAGGCCACACATTATTTCCAATCTATTGGTGTTAACTGTGAAAACGGCGGCTCTTGGTTAGATGTGAACTACTTAGCTTCTCAACAATAAGCGATGTCATTACTCAAGAAATTATTCGGCGGATCCAGTGTAGATTTCGCTACACTCGTGAAGCAAGGCGCCATGATCATTGACGTGCGTTCACCTGCAGAATTCAAAGGAGGTCATGTCAAAGGAGCAGTCAATATACCATTGCAGTCTTTGCAAGCAAATATGAGCAAGATTCCAAAGAGCAAAACCATCATTACTTGTTGTGCGTCAGGTATGCGCAGCGGAAGTGCCAAAAGCTTGCTCAAGGCAGCAGGCTATGACGTACACAACGGCGGTGGTTGGATGAGTCTTAATCGTTATTTTCAATAATATAATTCAATACCTTTTCCATTAAATGTGCGCGGTCTTTGCCGATGACATTGTGTGGATGCATTGGGTACACAAAGTAATCTGCTTGCACGCCGTTGTCGATAAATGACTTGAGTAGTGCCTCGTTGTGCTGCATCACTACGACGTCGTCTACGGTACCGTGGATGAGCAATAATTTACCTTTCAAATTCTTGGTGTGGTTCAATAGTGAATTGGCCAAATAGCCCTCAGGGTTTTGTTCTGGGCGGTCCATGTAGCGCTCACCGTACATGATTTCATAGAATTTCCAGTCGGTTACGGGCCCACCTGCAACACCAACATTAAATACACCTGCTTGGCGCAGCATGAGGCTTGTGGTCATGAAGCCACCAAAAGACCACCCATGGACCGCCAAGCGCTGGCCATCGATGTAAGGCAAAGACTTGAGGTAGTCTACACCTGTAAGCTGATCTTCCATCTCTACGGTTCCGAGTTGGCGGTGAATTTGACTCTCGAAAGCAAAGCCACGCTCGCCCGAGCCGCGGTTATCTAGGGTAAAGACAATATAGCCTTGATTGGCCAGCCAGTGCATCCAAAGATTGGCGCCCGCCAACCAGCTGTTGGTCACCATTTGGGCATGTGGCCCGCCATAGACATACACCAACACTGGGTATTTTTTATTAGGGTCAAAGTCAGCAGGCTTGATCATGCGGTAGTAAAGCGCCGATCCGTCTTTTCCTTTGATGTTGCCAATTTCGGTGCTGCCAATGTTGTACTCGGCTAATTTATCTGGAGAATCTTGAAGTAGTTTGGCCATTTTGCCATTGAGGGTCATGACATATTCCTTGTTGGCTACTTCAACACTGCTGTAGCCATCGTAATAATAAGCGCCTTTTGGTGCCAAAGCAAAGCGGTGCGTGCCTTCTGCTTGTGTCAGTTGGCGTTGGTTGCCTTGTAAATCCACTTCATAAACTAATGTATTACACGGATTGGCGCCCGTTGCCGAGAAGTAAATTTTACTGCCGTCTTCATTCGCTTCGAGGATATCCTTTACTACAAATTTGTTGGAGGTTAGGGTCTTGATGATTTGCCCGTTAATATCTACGTAATAGAGGTTGTTGAAACCATTCTTTTCTGAAATCCAAACGAAGTTATCTGATATTTTGGACGGGAAAAATGCCGGATGCTCGGGCTCTACCCATTTGTCGTTTTGCTCCTCCCATAAAGTGCGCACTAACTTTCCTTTTAGGTCATAGAGGTACAGCCACATGTGGTTTTGATCGCGGTTGACTTCTGCAACCAAAAGGTATTTTTCGCTTGGTGTAAACGCCACATTGGTGAGGTAGGAATCGACTCCTGAAAGGGGGCTAATAAAGACTGTTTTCTTGGTTTTGAGATTGTAGATACCCACGCGCGGCTTTTCTGACGCTTGGCCAGCCATTGGGTATTTGATGAATTGAACTGCGCCGGGTGTTTGGTTGATGTCCAGGAGTGGGTAGTCGTGAACCGCACTTTCATCTTTTTGATAAAAAGCGAGCAAAGCCCCAGAATTGGACCAGAAAATTCCTTCTGTAATCCCGAACTCACTGCGCGCATAGGTTTGGCCAGAAACGATGTTTTTGTCTTTGTTTTTAGTAATGGCACGCCCATCGATATAGAGGTTGTTTTCAATGGTGTAGGCGAGGTGCTTACTCGCTGCATGAAAATGCGCGTTCTCACCACCTTCTTTCACTTGATGAACGCTACCTGTTTTGGTTGCGGTGTTGTAAAGCGCATAAACGCTACCGCCGTCAGAAACCTCAAGTACATTTTTGCTCACCCATTTTGCATAAGCGAGGTGCGCAAAAGAAGTATTTAGTTTTTCATTGATTTCCTTGACACTTGTGAGCTCAATAGATTTTTCAGAAGCCACAGAACTTTGTTGCAAGCTTCCCCAATCTGTACTGCAGAACGTGTAGGAGTCGGTTTCTGGAATCCATTGGAAATTATTGAGGCGCACCGGCGAAAGCGCTCTTTGCTTCAAAACAGACTCCTTGAGGTCGAAGGTTTTCTTTTGACCAAAACTCACAAAGGTGAGTCCGATGAATAACAATTGGAAGAAGAATTTCATGAACGTTGTATAAATTGATTGAAAAATAATTCGATGGGGCGCCCCACTTTGTAGCAATCCAATATGAGTTGATCTAGGGTAGGGCTGAGCACGGTCTGCGGCTCAAAGTGGGCGAAAAAATAAAACTGTTTATTGAAAAGCAGCGGTTCTTGCACAGCGGCCTCTTGAAAAGCTTTGTCGAGTTTTTTGTTTTTTTCTCCGCGGATTTGGCCAAATAAATTACTGAAATCTTTGTGTTTGTAGAGCTTCTGAAAAGTGGCTAAGTTTTCGGCGATTCCTTCTCTGAGTGCATATAAATCGTCTTTTTCGATTTCGTATACACCGCCATAGGCGCGAACATGCTCAGGGCCTAATTCAAAATAAATCCCGTGAATAGAACTGCTTTTTTTCCCCTGCGGAGAAATAACGGCCGAACACATCGTTTTGTAAGGCGTTTTGTCTTTGGAAAAACGAATGTCTCGGTTGATCCGAAAAATGCAGTCACTTGCCCGAAGCTCCTTAAATGCAGGTTCTTTCTTGGAAATTTCTGTAATCAGATGCTCAGTAAACGCCTTGAAGGGCTCTTTCACACTTTTTTCATAGCGCTTGCGATTGGCATCAAACCACTCTTTGTGATTGTTGGCAGCAAGCTCCTGAAAGAACAATAAATAATCTTCGGTGAAAAATGACATAGGGTAAAGGTAAAAAAAAAAGCCCCATTGCTGGGGCTTTTTCTGTTTTTTGGATTTTACCTAATCAAATTCACATGGCCATGGAAATCTAAGATTTCTTGGGTTTGTAGGGTTTCGAGTTTGAGTTTCCAAGTGTAGGTACCGGTTGGGCAATCCAATGCAGCAGGGCCGTAGGTGCCGTCCCATCCGTAGCTTGGGTCGTGGCTTTCAAAGACGAGTTCGCCCCAACGGTTGTAGATGTAGAATTCCATATAAGTGCGCTTCATGCCTTGCGATAGCACTGGGTAGAACGTTTGGTTCTTTTCGTCGTCGTTTGGCGTGAAGGTATTCGGTACATAGAAAATCAATTCTTCAAAGACATGGATGTCGATAGAAGTGGTATCAAAACAGCCTACTTCGTTGAAGGCCGTCATCAAGACGTGGTAGTCTGCACCTTCCATCGGGTAGGTATAGGTTGGGTTGTCGTCGTAACTGATGCCACCGTCGCCCATTTGCCAGATGTAAGAAATGGCGTGTTGGGAAGAATTGGAGAATTGTACGGTTGGGTTCAAGGCATTCACGCTAGTAGGTGAGGCGCCAATAAACGCAATTGGGTTTTCATAGACACAAACGTAGTCGTTATACGTTTCCTGTGCTACGCATCCTTCCGGACTCGTTACCGTAAGGGTAACGTCATAGCAGCCTGCCTGGCCGTAGTAGTTGGTAACGTTGCCCACTTGTGCTAGTGTTTGCCCGTCGCCGAAATCCCAGACCATGTCGCTAGTGGCTTGGTAGTTAGCATAGAAAGTCGCGTTGAGGTTGCCACAGCCAATTGTATCTACCGTATAGAAATTTGCATCTGGCATTTTGTTTACGATAATTGTAGTTGAGTCAGCAGCTGAACAGTTGTTGAGCGGATTGGTGCCAACTAACATAACCTCATAAACGCCAGAGTTGTTGTAGATGTGAGTAGGCGAGTAGGCCACTGAGGTGCCACCGTCTCCGAAGCTCCAGTCGAAGTCAAAGTTTGGAGAAGATAAATTCGTGAATTGAATGTCGTCTTCAGAACAAAGTGGATTGGTGGCCACAATGAAGTCTACGTCTGGTTTGTCGTGAACAGTCACCAAAACGGAGTCAAGTGGGGCCGTACAACCATTTGCCGTGGCCGAAACTTCATAAACAAGTATTTGGTCTAGCCCTGAATCATTGATCAATTCATCGTTGATGTAAGTACCCGAGATATTTGCATAGGTTTCACCAATAATTGGAATGTTAAAGACCCCGTTCCAGATGATACTTGCAGGGATATTCGTCACCAAATTGATATTCGTATGTTCACCTGAACAGATCGTTGTATCGTTATTGAGCAAGATTGGCAATGGCAATACGTTTACAGTAATTGGTAAATCAAATGCCACACAACCAGAGATATCTGCCACTACATCTACTGCATAATAGACCTGTTCGGTAAGCGCAGAGTTGTTGATCAAGACGTCATTGATTAAATTGGTATTCTGAGGGGTAGTGGTTTCACCCTGCACCACGCCGTTGTTAGTGGCGTACCAAGTAAATGTAGCATTGACGGTTGCTGCTAAATTAAGGTTGAGCGCATCTGTGCTACACAAATTGATGTTCGTGGCATTGGTAAGTTGAATCGCCGGGAAGACCAAAATTGTGATGGTTTGTGGCACACCTTGACAAGCGTTCGGTGTAGAAAGCATGTCGATGTAGTACGTTACATATTGGTTGAACGGTGTGTTGTTCACCAGGATGTCGCTAATGTAGGCACCTGCTGTCGCAGTTGTGGTTTCACCAGATACATTCGGATTAGGAAGGGCATGCCACACGATATTCGCCGGGTAGTTGGTCTGTAAGAAAATATTCGTAAGCTCTCCACTACAAATCGAATCTATAAGTGGTGTAACTGCGGTGTTCAAGATGATGTCGGGTATCACCTCTACAGTGAAGTCGAGGTCAGTGCCCACACAGCCGCCATTGATAGAGGTAGGTGTAATGGTGTAGTCTACATATTGAATGCTTGAACTCGTGTTTTGAAGGCTGTTATAAATGAAGTTTGAGTTCACCGGCCCTACTGATTCGCCATTTACATTCGGATTGTTTTGCGCTCCCCAAACAAAGGTTGAAGGGATGCTCGAATTGATGTTTTGCGAAACCACATCACCACTACAAATGGTGAGGTCATTGATATTCGAAACAACTGGTTCTGGGAGCACCACAATTTGCCCGATAGGCCCAACGGTTGTACACGCATTCAGAGGTGTGCTAGCGGTTCCTTGGAATAAGATTTGCTGCGCGTTTGTACTTGAATTGGAGATCACCATTTCTGGAATTTGGTTTGTTCCTGAAAGAATGAGAGGGAGTGTGGGGTCCGAACCAGATAGCGAACTAGGAACACTCAGTAATTGCCAAGAGATACTCACACCATTCGTGGTTGAAGAGATGACGACAATATCTGTCGTGTCACCAGAGCAAAACGTTTGATTTGGCAAGGAGTAATCGATAATTGGAACTGGCTCCACGGTGATGGTCAGTTGATCTGGCGTGCCTGCACAAACAAAACCATTGTTAATGTATTGTGGAACAACGGTGATATTTGAAATTGCCGTTTGAGGCCCTGCATTCGTTACGTTAAATGATGGAATGTTCCCATTGCCATTAAGCGCCAGACCGATACTCGAGTTCGTGTTCGACCACGCATAATTGGTGGCAGTTCCATTGAGCGTCCAGTTAATTGGATCAGTTGCTGTTCCGGCACAACGCAATTGATCTGGCAATGAACTTACAACCGGCAATGGATTCACGATAATGGACAACGGCAAGGACTGCGCATCACAACCCGTCACGATAGAAGTTGCACTTATTGTATAGTTTACAATTTGGTGGGTATTCACACCTGGTGCAAGGCTCAAGTTATCATTGAGTACAGTGGTGTTTTGCGTTGTAGTCGACTCTCCGTCTACCAAACCATTTTGGGTGGCATACCAGCTAAATGTGGCATTTTCTGTAGCCGTGAGGGTCAAGTTGAATGGTGCTCCACTACACATTTGAGTTGGTGAAGTATTCGTAATGGTAAGCGCAGGATGAACCGCTACATTCACCACTTGAGGAAGACCATAACAACCATAAGGGTTAGAAGACACCTGTACGTTGTAACTAACGATTTGGTCATACGACGTATTGTTACTTAAGATATCGTTGATATAGAATCCTGGTTGCGTATTGCTCGATTCACCTTGTACGTTCGGGTTGTTGGTAGCCGTATAGGTAAACAAACCAGGTAAATTAGAGCTCAAAGTGATGTCCGTAGCTTCGCCACTACAGATTTCATAGTTCATGACATTCGTGAATTGAATGTTCGGTACAACTTCTACAACAAAGCTCTCAGGCGCACCAAGGCATCCCGAAGGGAAAGAGGTTGGTGTGGCGGTATAAGTCACATACTGGAGTGTTGTCGCATTATTTTGAAGCGTATTGTAAATCAAATTCGAGTTGACAGCTGAGGAAGGTTGCCCAACAACATTGGTATTGCTTGTTGCCGACCAGCTGAAAGTTGACGGGATGCTTGCGACCAAGTTGTAATTGATCAGGTCATTGCTACAAATAGTGAGGTCGTTGAGCGGTTGCATTACAGGTGCTGGGTCAACACTGATGGTTCCTAACGGGCCATAGCCCATACATGATGCCAATGGCGTTACTGCAATTCCTTGGAAGTTGAATTGGGCGCTAGCATTGCTGGCATTGACGAGCGTCATGCTCGGAATGTTGCCAGAACCACTCATGTTCGTAATTCCGGAAATAGCACCAGAAGGGTTCAGGATGTTCCAGGTATAAGTGAGCCCCGTGGTAGGTGAACTTAAGATCACCGCATTTGTAGCAGAACCTGTACAGATCGCTTGAGAGATCTGACTGTATTGTACCGTTGGAATTGGTTCAACTGTAATAGTGAGGTTTTGTGGTGTACCTAAACAAGTGGTGCCCGCATTAGTATATTCCGGCGTTACTTGAATTTGAGCCACAGCGTTGAGTGGGCCGTTGTTTTGAGCAATGAAAGCTGGAATATTTCCGCTACCAAACGATGGTAAGCCAATTGTTGTGTTGGAATTGGTCCAGGCGTAAGTGCTCGCATTGCCACTAAATACAACCGGTAAAGACTGTGCTTGACTACACAAGGCCTGGTTGTTAGGGGCCTGCATGTTTGGCGTCGGATTGACCGTAATGGTAAAGATTTCCGGTGTTCCCTCGCAAGTTTGACTGCCTTGTCCGGTTTGTGGTGTAACGGTAATTGTAGCAAGAAGTGGGTTGCTGCTCGTATTCGTATTGGTAAATACCGGTAGGTTGCCGCTTCCACTTGCAGCGAGGCCAATGGCTGGGTTCGAGTTGGTCCAGTTAAAGGTATTTGCTGTCCCGGAGAAAGCAAGAACACCTGAAGCAGTTCCGTTACAAGCCACTACATCTGAGACTGCATTGATCGATGGACTTGGCAATACCGTAATGGTAGTGGTACCTGGTGTACCGACACATGTTGTGTTGTTGTACGTGTATGTTGGCGTAATGACCACATTTGCCACGTTATTGGTGGCGCCTGCAACAGCATTAAATCCAGGTATATTACCAGACCCGGCGCCAGCGAGGCCAACAGAAACGTTGTTGTTGATCCAAGAATAAGTGGTTGCGTTACTTGTAAAAGTAATTGGTGCGGTGGCCGTACCATTACAAAGTACTTGCGGATTCACGGTATTCAAAGTCGGTACAGGTAATACATCGATGACAAACAATTCTGGTGCACCTTGGCAAGTAAGTCCTGCATTGGTAAATTGAGGGGTGACACTCACGTTGGCAGTGGCAACTGATGGCAAGGTGTTTTGCGTCACAAACGAACTAATGTTGCCTGTTCCAGAACTTGCTAAACCGATTGCACTGTTTGAATTTGACCAAATGAAGTTATTTGCATTTCCTGAAAACAGCAGCGCAGGAGAGTTGCTTTGCGCACAAAGCACTTGATCTGCAATTGGCGTAATGGTAGGTGTAGGGTTAACGATAATCGAGAAGTCTGTGGCAGGTGCCATACAAGTTAAACCGGCAAAGAAATTGACAGGCGTAACGGTGATGACCGAACTGACAGGGCTTTGGGTCGCATTAATTACATTGAACGATGGAATAGAGCCCGACCCAATTGCAGCCGTGCCTATACTTGGGTTGCTGCTGCTCCAGTTGAGTTCACTGGCGTTCCCTAGAATTTGAATGAGACCTGTAGCCTCGCCATTACATAAAACGATATCCTGAAGCGGTAATACGGCAGGTGTTGGAACAACCGTAATTTGTACGTTTTGAACAGGCCCTGGGCAAGAAACACCGCCTAATGAATAAAGTGGCGTAACTGCGATAGTACCTGTTGTATTAGAACCAGTGGCGGTGGTGAGGAACGCAGGGATGTTTCCTGTACCACTTGCTGGTAAGCCAATGGAAGGTTGATTATTTGTCCAGGCAAAGCTCGTTGCTGTTCCGCTCATATTGATCGTGGCGCTCAGGTCACCACTACAAACTGTTTGTGTGGCAGGTGTTACGCTTACATTCGGATTCGGTAGGATCGTGATGGTAAAGGTTTCGATGTCACCTGGGCAGGTTGTAACGGCATTGAAAGAAGGAGTCACGCTTAGGTGAGCTACAATTGGTTGGGTGCCGTTGTTCACTGCTAAGAAGGCAGGGAGTGTTCCGGATCCTGAAGCAGGTATGCCTAGTGCCGGTAGGTCGTTGGTCCAGTTATTGATGAGCGCCGAACCAAAGAATTGCACACCATTGACTCCTGTACCATGACACAAAATAAGGTCTTGTGGGTCTTGTACGTCTTGATAAGGGTTCACCATGATTTGGAACTCAACCGGAGTTCCGGAACATGTTGTATTCAGTGTAGTCAGTTGTGGGGTAACCGAAATATTGCCTACTATACCAAAGTTGTTCATGTTGGTGACGGTAAAAGGTACAATATCACCGAAACCAGATGCGGCCAACCCGATGCCAGGGTTGTCATTTATCCAGCTATAGGTAGTCCCGGCAATTGGCCCAGTGAAATGGACTAAATCGCTTAAGTCGTCATTACAATACAAATAAGAACCAACGGAGTCAACTACAGGAACTGGCATCACGATCACTTCAGCTTGATTTGAAGTTTGAACGTTACAACCGTTCCCAGACAAAGTTAGAATGACGTTGTAATAGAAAGAACCTGCCACATTATAGTTTGGTGGTAAATAGGTAGCAGTGGTAGCTACGGCTGTAGATGTACTGCCATTTATGAAGTTCCATTGGTAGCTTGGGGTTCCGTAGCCTCCTGTATAAGAAATATTCAGAGGAGCTCCGAGTGTAGTTCCAAAACAAACCGCTTGATTAGCCAATGGTTGTACCGAAATAATAGGGTCCGGATGTATGGTTACGCCACCCGTATTCGAGCTAATGGTCGTACAACTAATGGATGGGAAGCTGATCACACAATAATAGTAGGTCGTAGCTGCCGTATTGTTAGGCGGCAAATAACTTGCAGCGTTTGCTCCTGGTATCGGCGTTCCACCTGTATTGGCATTTACTGAATTGCTGTACCATTGATAGCTAGGGCTTGTGCTTGCGCCAGAATAGGCAACCGTTAAGTTGGTGAGTGTTCCGCCAACACATGCCGTTTGCATGGTTGTTGGTTGTGCAGTGAAAGCAGGTGCTGGAGAAGTTGTAATTAAAGCAGTGGCCGATGCTACCGAACAACCCGTATTTGCCGCTCCTTGGCTCACAACGCAGTAGTAATAAACCGCACCATTTGTATTGACAGGTGGCGTATAGCTAGCTGCAATGGCACCCGTAATGAGCGTACCTGAAGTGTTGGAATTGACGGTATTGCTATACCATTGGTAGGCGAAGGTACTCGTGATTCCGCCGTTTGCAACCACGCTCAAGGCCTGAACAGGCGTGTAACCATTACAGTAAGTTGCCGATATCGGGGCTGTTACTGTTGGGTCTGGCAAGACAATCACTTGTGCGTTATTAGACTGAACCATATTACAGCCGCTGCCACTCAAACTAATTTGCACCGCAAAGTTATAAGTACCTGGAGTTGTAAATGCTGGTGGTAAGTAGGTTGCTGAGGTGGCACTGCCAATGAGGGTATTTGTAGAACCGTTAACGCTATACCACTGATAACTTAAGGTCCCGGTTCCACCTGAATAGGCCACATTGAGTGCATTCGGGATTGAACCACCACCACAAATGGTTTGGGTCGTTAAAGGCTGGGTAGTGACTACAGGGTCCGCAACAACCACAATTTGCGAAATGTTCGATGAAATGGAAGAACAGCCACTTGAGGCAAAAGTAATGACGCAGAAGTAGTAGGTTGTGCCCACTAAGTTGGTCAAAGGTACGTAAGATGAGCCTGCCGCACCAGGTATTGCGACCCCACCAATGTATGAATTGCTGCTATTGCTATACCATTGATATGACGGAGACCCACTTCCGCTAGCGTAAGCAACAGATAGGGCAGACACGGCACCATCCAAACAAACAGTTTGCGTACCAATAGGCTGACTACTGATCGAAGGAGCTGAAGTAACCGTGATGGCTGCTGCATTTGAACTGACGCTGCATCCATTGCCTTGTGTGACAATACAGTAGTAATAGGTGGTTGCAACGGAGGTCGTAGCAGGAATATAGCTGGCCGAATTTGCACCTGAAATTGATGTGCCACCCGTGTTGTTATTGACACTGTTGGCATACCATTGGTAGGTATATGGAGTGCTTGTTCCTCCACTGGCCGTAATGCTGAGCGGAACTGCCGTGCTTGAATTCAAACAATAGGAAGCAGGCGTAGGGCTCGTAATTGTAGGGTCTGCCAAAACATTGACTTGAACTGTATTTGATTGTGCCAATCCACAACCACTTCCGCTCAAGGAAATTTGAGCCATATAGTAATAAGTACCAATAGTGTTGAATACACCTGGCATGTAACTAGTCGTATTTGCACCAGAAATGGCCGTATTTGTTCCTCCATTGACGCTAAACCATTGGATGGTTGCAGATCCAGTACCGTTAGAGAAAGCCACACTTAGTGGTGCAGGGATCGAGCCACCCTGGCAAATTGCTTGACTGGCCAAGGGTTGCGTGCTTATTGACGGTCCGCTTGTAATAGTGATTGTCGCCAAATTCGATGTAATGGTAGCACATGTCGCCGCGTTTGCGAACGTTAAGGTGCAATAGTAATAGGTAGTCCCAACGGCGCTGGCTGCAGGCAACGTATAAGAAGCACTCGTTGCACCATTAATTGCGCTGCCATTTGCCGTGCTATTTGTTGTTGAGCTATACCATTGATAGGTAGGGGTACCATTTCCACCCGAATACGCTACACTGAGGTTACTCAAACTTCCTCCCAAACAAACCGTTTGACTTTGAGGTTGAGAAGTGATGGTCGGTAGTGGAATGACATTAATCGTGTAGGACTGTGAAGTTCCCGTACAAACTTTTGTGCCCGAAACATAGCTTGGGCTTATGTTTACTGTCGCTAACACAGGGCTTGTGCCTGAGTTGGTTGCAGTGAATGCAGGAATGGTTGCAGTTGTTCCGGTATTTGTCAGGCCAATGCTCGTTGCGTTATTGGTCCAGGTGTAGTTTGTTGCAACTCCGTAAAGGTTTACTGCATTAACGGTAGTGCCACTGCAAACCACAAGATTCGGCGGATCCACAACCGAAGGCGTAGGAAGCACCTGGATATTAAATGTCGTGCTTCCGCCATTACAACCTGTACCACCTCCTGAAAATTGAGAGGTGACGGTTATGGTCGTATTAACAGGCGTACTGCCCGTATTGATTGCTGTAAAAGGAGGAATTCCGCCCGTACCCGAAGCGGCAGTTCCGATATTTGTTCCGTTGTTGGCCCATGAGTAGTTGGAACCACTGCCTGAAAAATTGATGGCAACGCTTGTTTCACCATTACACAATTGAACGTTTGGTACAGTATTAATTGTTGTTCCGGGGTTAATTTGAATGCTAAATGTTGTCGCTGGACCCGTACAAGTTTGGCCGTTGAATAATAGGGTTGGAGTCACTGTAACAAGTGAACTGGCTACAGACGTAGTACTCGTGTTGGCAGTGTTGAACACTGGGATATTTCCAGTGCCTGTTGCTTGAAGTCCTATTGCTGTATTTGCATTGGCCCAGCTATAGCTAGCTCCGGTTACAGTGCCGCTAATTGGAATGACCGTGGATTGAATACCACTACAAAAAACTTGGTTACTTATTGAATTCACCAAAGGATTGGGAGCAACTTGTATGGTGAAAATTGCACTATTTCCTGTACACTGAACATTATTATTTGTATAAACAGGGCTCACACTAATAAGCCCGGAAATAGGCGTTGAATTGGTGTTGTTGGTTGTGAAACTGATGTTGCCTATTCCTGCAGCACCCAATCCGATAGAAGTATTCGAATTGGTCCAGTTGTAGACCACTCCTGTATTGATATTAGAAGAAAGTGGAATACTCGCAGCTGTACCATAACAGAAAGAAGGGTTGTTGACGGCTGTCATTACTGGTATAGGGTTGACAGTAATTAGCGCGGTTACCGGGCTACCGGAACACGTTTGGTTGTTTGTAACTAAGGATGGTGTTACACTAATCAGACCCTGAGATGGAGCAGAGCCGTTATTCGTGGTGTTAAATGCACCAATTGAACTTCCTGAACCTGAAGACAGTAGTCCGATGTTGGAATTGGAATTTGTCCAAGTATATTGCGTACCCGTTAAATTTGAAGAGAAATTAATTGCAGCACTAGGATTACCCGAACAAACCGTCTGATTGCTCAAAGCATTCATCACAGGTGTAGGTAATACGACAATATCAAACGTCTCAGGAGCGCCCCAACAGGTACTTCCGGCAGAAGTAAAGCTCGGTGTTACTGTAATTGTTGCAGTTATCGGAGAAGTTGTCGTATTCGTGGCATTAAAAGAAAGCGCACCCGTACCAGATGCTGATAAACCAATAGCGGTATTGTTGTTTGACCAATTGTAAATAGTTCCGACAATATTTGGAGAAGATGTAAACTGAACCGTTGTATTGTATTGCGCACATACTTGTTGATCCGCAATAGGGTTGACATTCGGAGTTGGGTTGATGGTGATACCAAATTGCCCAGCAGTTCCTGTACATGTGATGTTATTGTATGTATAACTAGGCACTACACTTACCGTAGACACATTAGGTGCATTTGTAGTATTTAGTCCTATAAAATCAGGAATCAAGGCTGTACCATTTGCTGCCAAGCCAGTACTTGTGTTATTGTTGCTCCAAGTGTAAACTGTACCGGGAATATTCCCGGTTGGTGTTACCGCTGAAGTGCTGCTACCCACACACAAACCTTGACTTGTGATAGGATTCACAGTAGGCATTGGGTTAACGGTAATCACAAATTGATCAGGTGTTCCGGTACAAGTAACCCCGTTATTTGTATAGGTAGGGGTAACGCTAACGGTTCCTGTAATTGGAACAAGAGAAGTGTTTGTTGCGGTAAAGAAGTGCGATCCATTTCCTGATGCAGCCATACCAATTGCAAGATTGGAATTGGACCAAGCATATGTTGTTCCTAAGCCAACAATCGGATTTAAACTTGAAAATTGATTTGATCCCGTACTGGTTGCACAAATTGTATAATCTGGCAATGGAATGACATCGGGAAGTGGATTAATGGTAATAGCAAAAGGAACTGCTGTTCCAGGACACGAAACACCGCCATTGGAATAAACTGGCGTGACCATGAAATTGGAAGTTAAGGGCTGGTTCGGGTTGCTCAGGTTATTTACCGCAGTAAATGACAACCCTGGGCTCGTGCTTGT
Organism: Bacteroidota bacterium; assembly: GCA_041191505.1. GTDB lineage: Bacteria > Bacteroidota > Bacteroidia > Flavobacteriales_D > Crocinitomicaceae > UBA952. Next base: position 15,108 of record JBEEOT010000018.1, read on the forward strand.
GCCAGTTGCTCCCACACCAATTTGGGTGTTGTCATTCGTCCAAGTATAGGACATGCCACTTGAAATATTTGCAGCAAAAGGCACGAAACCAGTAGCGTTTTCACAGAACACATACAAAAGGGGGTTAAATTGTTGCATTACAGGCGTCGGGTTGACCGTAATTGTAAAGGCAGTTGTAGGACTTCCAGGACAAGTTAAGTTCGTTCCGCCATTCACGTTTGCAATGGTATAGCTGGGCGTAACAGTAACGGTAGCTGTGACAGGTGCAGTACCGTTATTAACTGTTGTAAAACCAGGTATTGTAGCAGTTGTTCCAGACGTAGGAGAAAGCCCAACAGATGAGCCTGAAAGCGCCCAAGTGTAAGACATTCCAGAACTATAGTTTGAAGTTAAGGGAGTTGCAGGTGCAGCCACATTTTTACAATAAACTTGATTTCCAATGGCATTTAGTGTAGGAGCACCTAAAACAGTAACAGCAGCTGCATTAGAACTAATCACCGAACAACCGCCCGTTGCACTAAAACTAATGACACAGTAGTAATAAGTAACACCCGCACTTGCACTTAAACTTGCCGGTGGGGTATAAGAGGCGCCTGTTGCGCCACTGATCAAAGTTCCGCCTGAATTGCTATTCGTAGTATTGCTATACCATTGATAGGTCGGCGTGCCGCTTCCTCCCGAACTAACAACACTCAACGCTGTAAAAGTACCACCTACACAACGTGTTTGATTTGCCGGCTGGCTTGAAACTGATGGGCCAGCGGTAACGGTAATTGCCGCAACGGCAGATGCTGTGGAACAGCCTGATGAAGCTGGATCAATACTTACAACACAGTAATAATATTTTGTCCCAACAACGTTAACCGGTGGTGTGTAACTAGATGTAGTGGCGCCTGAAATGAGTGTGCCAGAGGTGTTGTTGTTAGCGGTGTTGACATACCATTGGTAACCATACGTGGAGCTCAATCCGCCAGAAGCAGTTACACTCAATGCGCTGACAGAAGCTGCATCTTGACAATAACTGGCACCAGTAGGGGCACTCACAACAGGGTCTGCCACAACGGTAATTTGTGCCGAACCTGAACTGACACTACAACCCGTTGTTGCCGCTGGGTTAATAGTTACCAAACAATAATATGTTGCCGCTGCAGAAGTTGGGGTGTAAGAACTAGAAGTTGCACCGCTAATAGCTGTTGCTCCACTGTACCATTGATAGCTATAATTAGAATTGATACCACCACTCGCAGTTACTGTTAGTGCATTTGGCGTTCCTCCGGTACAAATCGTTTGACCTGTTGGTGAAGTAACCGAAGGGTCGGTTACAACGGTCACTGAAATCGTATTTGATGTATTTTGACAAACAATTGAACCGCCTACTAATGCAGAAACCATACGTCGGTAATAGGTGGTTGTACTCAGTACTGGCGGATCATAGGTTGCGCTGGTTGCACTCGGAATATTCGACCAATTTGTGTTGTCAGTGGAGCTTTGCCATTGGTATGCAATCTGAGGTGCATTGGATGTTGCTGCAACACTAGTAAACGCAATTGGGTCACCACCAACACAAATCGTTTGATTCGCATCAATAGAACCCGGAGAAAGGTTGTAAATATTAATGGCTATTGACGGTGTATTTGCCGTACAAAAGACGCCATTTTGTGCGCTTGTAACTAATATACTGTAATAGACAGATGTACTTGGTGCAGGTGGGTCGTAAGTGTTTCCTGTTTGCCCAGAAATTGAATTCCAAGGCCCTGATGCATTAGAACTTTGTTGCCAAATAGTACTGATTATACCACTTCCGCTCGCATTCGTAACAACATTGAGCGCAACAGGGTCATCACCTGCACAGATATTTTGGGTCGCACTTATTGTACCAGGGCTTACTGTGTTCACTGTAATACAGACCATATTAGATGTAGCCTGGCAATTGGTTCCATTAGAATTAAAAGTAACAATTCGTCTAAAGCAAGTGCTAGCAGCTATTCCAGCTGGCGGATCATAAATTGCACTTGTTCCATTTGATGCAATATTGCTCCAAGTTGTTCCTCCATTGGCTGAACTCTGCCATTGGTAGCTTGGAGTTCCCGCCCCAATTGGTGTGGTCCCTGTTATTGGGCCTGGGTCTGCGCCATTACATACTGTGATATCAGATGAGATGACACCCGCATCTACGTAATTCAAAAGAATTGTTGATGTCGCTGCATTTCCAGCACAGCCAAGTGGCGAAGTGGGTACAACAGAATAACTGATGGTTTGAGGACTTGTGACTGTGTTGTCGAGTATGTCATTGATGGTAGTAGTCGTTTGAGGAGTTGTAGACTCTCCGATTACATTTGTATTGTCACTGGCCTGCCAACTATAAGTGCAATTCGCAATATTTGTTGCACTTTGAAGATTAATAGCAGCCGTATATGGATCACTACAAGTCGAAATATTAACAGGTGTATAAATGGGTTTAGGATTAACCGTAACGGTTTGGCTGCATGTCGAAAAACAGTTGGGATTTCCAAAATTGACAGCAGTGTTGTACGGATCTTTTGGTGTAACTGTAAGTGAAATCGTAAATGTTTGAGGTGTTGTCAATGGGTTAGTTAACACTAAATTTCCTGGAGCTTGTGCCGTACTCGTCGTATAACTCGCAGTGGTACCTGTTGGAGAGGTAACCGTCCAAGCATAGGTGAGTGGTACTGGTGTGCCTCCACAGGTAGGTGCTACGGTTGTATTGTTGATCGCAACAGTCAATGGCGAACATCCGCTTGAAGGTGTTGCCGTAAATTGACAGGTAGGAGGGCTGATGACGCAGATGTTGCGTACCTTAACATCTGAACCACATGAGTTATAATAGACTTGTGAAATAGTGTAATAACCTGGGGTAGTAAATGTAACATTTAGTGTATTCGATCCGTTAGTTGCTGTATTTCCCCATTGGGTATTTGTTGTTCCTAGTTGTTGACCTGCGCCTATTGTGAAATTTGTTCCTAAGGTTCCGCCGGTGATCAACCATTTGAATTTACCTTGGGGAGAGCAGTTATATGGTGAACTGGTTCCGGCAATGGATCCTTGTGCTCCTAAACTCGTTACGGTAATTGTTTGACCAGCACAGATGGTGGAATCTGAAACAGAAAAGTCTGCTGTTGGTAAATCGTGTACCGTAATAGGTGAATAGAAACTTTGTGTTGTTCCACAAGGGTTTTGAGCCGTTATTACAGCATAATAGGTATTGTTTGGAAATGTTGTTCCAGCATTTGAAATATTACATGATGTGGTATTGTATTGATGCGCTATAATGGTGTCATTCAATAAATTGCTAAAGTTTATTGACCCGGCAACATCACTAAAGACCAATGAGTAAGTGGTTCCTGGTGGATTTGTAACACCAACACTTTGCGTTGGGTCAATTGTAAAATTGACAGTTGAACCTGGACAGAGATTAATAGAATTACTTCCTCCCAATGCCACGTATGGATTTGATCCTGAATAAATGTTAATGGCGTTTGTTAAACTACAAACGCCGTTATTGGCTGTGATTACAAATGAATTACTCCCATAAATTATTGGAACCACAACACCCGTATCAATAGGATTAGACGGCCCGTTATTAATGCTGTAGGTATAAGTTGTATTCGGAGGATTACTGAAATTATTGTTGTAAACTAAAGCAGTAGAAGTACTCGTTCCCGAACAAATAGGGTAGGTATTGACACCATTGATGACTTGTAAATTTACACCAGACACCTCCGGAGCCGCATTGGCAAGATTTAAAATAGTTATACTTTGCGTTGAGGAGGGCAATGAACAAGAACCTAATGAAGCAACAACCGACACAGAGTAGGTAATCTGGTTGCTGCCTCCACTGCCAAAAATAAATGTCGGATTATTTGAATTTAAACCAATACTATTGCTTGATGGAGTAACAGTCCATTGATAACTCACTCCCGTCTGCGGCGTGAATGACAAAGGATTGTAATCTGTTACTGGGCACCCATTTGTAGGTAGCGTAAATGTTGGTGTGTTAGGATTTAAATTTAATGTTGTACTTAAAAAAGGATACGGACATGAATTTCCATTTCCAGATACAGTTACATTGGCATAGTAGCTTCCAACATTGCTTGAACCAAAGTTAGGAACGCTTACTGTGGCATTAGATCCTGAAAAATTATTTGGTCCCGACCAAAGATAAGTTGCGGTATACCCCGAAGGTAATGATGGATTAAAATTCACACTAAGGCTAGCCGTTGAACCGCTGTTAATACATGGGGTTGCGCTAATTGTAGGCGCATTTAAAACCTGAACGGTAAGCACATTGGAAATACATGTTTCTGTTATGGGGGTGTTATTACCAATTGTTACTTCTAAAACCCTGCGGAAGTAGGTTGTTGAACTGATGTTTGGAGCGTTGTATGTTGCATTTGTTGCACCTGCAATAGGCGTCCAAGGGCCATTGATATTGGTGGCAGATTCCCATTGATACGTATGAGAAAAATTGTTGACGTTATTTAGTGAGGTAGTTCCTCCACTGGTACTTGTAAACGGGTCTGGATCATAGGGCGAAGTACATGAAAACTGATCACCTGCAATTACTCCGGGATTTATTGTGTACACCTTCATTTGGTCGCTGTCAGTGGTACTGTCTGAAAGTAGAGCAGTACAAGCTACATTTTGAGGGTTATTCGGACTTAAACTCGCATTTACCGTAATGCTCGAAGATGTACTTGACCCTGTAGCAACACCGTCTACTGTCCAGGAATAGGATAGTATGGTCAGGCCTCCTGAGTTATTCAGTGTGGCCGAAACAATAGCTGTATTACTGCCCGAACATATGATTTGATTACTGCCGATATTCAAACTTGGCCCACCTTGCCCATATGAAAAATGTACAAATAGGAGACTGAGTAAACCCAGTATAAATTTGAGTTTTAGGCTCGTTTGAGAGTAGTTTTTCATATGTCGGAGAGCGTAATTTTGTGGCATTCTATTCAACTTACAAAGTTAGGTTCAATTGTTGAGCTTAAAAAACTGGCAAGCCTTGATTTATTCAGCCTTTTGAGTTCAACTTAGTTCATTTTAATTCTTCACCAATTTCATCGGAGTTTCGCTGCCGATGCGCAACCAATAGCTACCTGTTGCGACGTCATTGAGTTCGATGAGCTGTTTCATTTCTTGAGCGGTGTTTTCTTGAATAAGTCGGCCGGCCATGTCGAAAATCTGAATGGTTTGGCCAATAAGGGCCTGAGGCATTTCAAGGGTGAACACGCCGTTGTTCGGATTCGGGTAAAGCAAAATCTGTGAAGAAAGGTGGTCGTCGAGGCCAATTGTGGTGATGCTCGTACAAAGCGAGGTATCGGATCCACAGCCGTTCGTTACCACCACTGCATAAACGCCGTTCGATGTTGGGTTGTAGGTGATGGCGGTTTGCCCAGAAATTGGCGTGAGGTCCGAACAAGTTATCCATTGGTAAGTGAGTCCAGGAACGAGGTCCGTAGAAAGATTGACCTGGTTTTGGACGTAGATGTTTGGCTGATTTGGCGCATAATTCAAGGTTAAGTTCAAGGTGAGCGTTGAATCACAGCCCGCGCTATTTGAAAGCAATTGCGAATAAGTGCCACTTGCCGTATAGGTTTGCCCATTGAGCGTATAGGCATCACAAGCTGTTACGTTCAAGGTTGCACTTGTTGGGTTGTTTACCGTGACCACAACTACATCCGAGCTCTGACAGCCGTTGTTGTCGGTACCTGTTACCGTGTAAGTCGCAGTTGAATTCGGAACAAAAGGAAGCCCGTCCTGAATACCGTTGTCCCAAACAACTATTGGAGCGCCACTTGCATTGAGTGTTACCGAACCGCCAATACATATTTCTTGATCAAGCCCGGCATCCATGACTGGTAAAGGATATATAGCAATCGTATAACTTTGCGTTGCTCCGGCACAACCCATGAAATTGGGTGTCACAGAAATAGTCGCAACTTGAGTGATTCCCGATGTATTTTGAGCTACAAAATTCGGCACAAAGTTGATGCCCGCATTCTGAAGGCCAATGGTTGTATTGGTATTGACCCAGCTGTAAGTTTGCCCAACTCCAGCAAATACGTAAGCCGGAACTGACTCGCCAGCACAATAATATTGGTCAGACGGTACACTAACCGACAGACATGGCATCACACTGATATTGAACTGCACAGGTGTGCCGTTACAACCTTGGTTGCTTGGCGTCACGAGGTAGACAATATTTTGCGGTGTGCTGCTGTTGTTGGTGAGCACATTAGCAGGAATATCGCCGTTTCCAGTACTGCTGAAACCTGTGAGTAAAGGCGAGCTCGAGCTGGCTGTCCAGCTGTAGCTCGAGGCCGTTCCTACAAAGTTGACCGGAGCGCTCGATGCCTGACAGCAAATCGATTGGCTATTTGGCTGGAACATCGATGGCGTGGTCACGACACTGATGCTTGCGGTGTTACTTGTGAGATTGCCACAACCGCCGCCAGCTATAGTCACAATACAATAGTAGTATTTTGTTCCTAAAACATTACTTGGCGGAAGAAAACTTGCGTTGGTGGCCCCCACAATGAGGCTGCCGCCGCTCGTGCTGTTGTTGATGTTGCTATACCATTGGTAAGTGAGCGCATAGTTTCCAGCGCTTACGGCCACAGTCAATGGGCTCGGTGTTTGCCCTAAGCAAAGGCTTTGTGCAGTAATTGGTTGTTGGTTCATTGTAGCGGCTACGCCAACGCTAATTGCGCTCAAGCCCGAAAGCGCCGCACAACCACTCCCTTGAGTGACCTCACAGTAATAGTAAATGGTGCCAATTTGATTGACCAACGGCACGTAAGTATTCGTATTGGCACCCGCAATTGGCGTGCCTCCAATCGTAGAATTAGCAGTGTTGCTGTACCATTGATACGTATAGCTTGTATTGATACCACCGCTGGCCGTTACACTCAAAGGCGCTACGCTAGTGGTGTTCTGACAATAACTTCCACTATTTGGGCTGCTCACAACTGGATCGGCTACTGCATTTACAATAGCAGCATTAGAGACTAAAGTTGGGCAGGCGCTGTTTGCAGGGTAGGTGACTTGGCAGAAATAATAGAGAGTTCCGCTCGTGCTGGCGCTATTTGGTGTAAAACTTGGGCTATTGGCGTTTGCAATGGCTGTTGCATTTACAATTGTATTGGAATTGTTGCTATACCATTGGTAGCTTGGAGCGCTTACGCCGCCTGTTGTGGCAATCGTCAGGGCTTGAGGTGTACCGCCGATACAAACCGATTGCGGGCTGAGCGCCTGGCTGCTCACAGTCGGAGCACTCACAATTGTGACAGCAGCAGGTGTAGATGCCGTTTGGCAACCACCCCCCTGACTCACTACGCAGTAATAATAAGTACTCGAACCATTGATGTTCGGCGTATAATTCGCGTTGTTTGCCCCGAGAATAGGATTTCCTCCGAAGTTCGCATTGCTGGCATTGCTGAACCATTGATAGTTATAGTTGTTTGATGTGCCGCCGTTTGCCACAACACTTAAAGGTTGTGCTACTGACGTACTTTGGCAATAGGTTGCACTGAGTGGTCCGTTGACGCTTGGGTTTGCCACTGCATTGATCACTGCAACGTTTGAGGTAACGATTGGGCAGCTGCTGTTCGATAAACTCACCACACAATAATAAAATGAACTACCCACTGTAGTGAAATTACTCGGAATGTAGGTACTGAAGGTAGCGCCTGTAATTGGAGTTCCTCCTACATTTGAATTTTGCGCATTGGAGTACCACTGGTAGCTTGCGGCTCCTACACCTCCAGTGTAGCTCACTGTAAGTGCACTTGGCGTACCACCCGTACAAATGGTTTGATTCGCAATTGGTTGCGTACTGATCACAGGGCTTGGGTTACTGACAACCGTAGCAACCGCAGAACTCGACGCACACCCTGCGTTTTGCGTCACTACACAGTAATAGTATAGTGTACCTAAACTGCTCAAAGAAGGAGTGTATGTACTTGATGTTGCTTGTGGAATTACCGTACCACCACTGTTGCTATTGATGGTGTGTTGGTACCACTGATAAGTACTTGAACCAAGCCCACCACTTACGCTCACACTCAGTGCTTGGCCGCTTCCGCCTTGGCAATAAACCCCTCCAACTGGTGTGCTTACAACTGGTTGTGCAAGGACTACAAGTTCTGAATTAGAGGAGAAGCCTGTACTACAGCCACTTGCAGCCTGATTCATCGCAACTGCGTAGTTGTAAGTTCCGACCGGAAGGTTGGTCGGTGGAGTGTAGGTGAGTCCTGTTGCACCTAGAATTGGTGTGTAGTTGCTGCCATTGACATTATACCACTGATAACTCGCCGTGCCAGATCCGCCAGAGGTAGCGAAGCTCAAAGTTTGGGCTCCTGATCCTTGACAAATGGTTTGGCTGGCCAATGGCGAACTGCTGAAAACTGGATTCGATATCACATTCACTTGTGCCACATTCGAGGTGATGTTCGAGCAGTTGGTAGGTGCAGCATAAGAAACCACACAATAGTAGTAATTCAAGCCGACCACATTAGGGTTAGGCGTAAAGCTGGTGTTGCTTGCGCCGGCAATAGGTGTTCCGCCAAAATTGTTATTGGTGGTAGAGCTGAACCATTGATATGTAGGGGTGCCCACACCACCTGAATAGGCAACAGTGAGTGTGTTTAAGCTCGCGCCAGCACAAACCGTTTGGCTCGCAATTGGCTGAGTGGTAAATGCCGGGCCAGGGCCAACTTGAATGGCGGCAGGAGCAGAGCTCGCTTGGCAACCAGACCCCTGATTCACCATACAGTAATAGTATAAATTACCAATTGTGTTGGTAGGCGGGGTGTATGAGGCTGCGTTGGCGCCGCTAATTGGAATACCTGTTGAATTGTTGTTGCTACCGTTGCTGTACCATTGATAAGTATAACCAGCATTGATGCCACCTGTGGCAATTACGGTTAGCGGTGCACTTGCTGCACCTCCCTGACAATAACTTGCACCTGTTGGGGTAGACACCGTTGGGTCGGCAACCACACTCACATTGGCCACTGGCGAGAATCCGGTTCCACAACCAGCTAAGGTTTGGGTCATGCCAACTGAGTAAGCGTAGTTTCCAGCTAAATTGAAGGCTGGTGGTGTATAACTTGGGTTGGTAGCGCCAAGAATGGTCGTGTAGGTATTGCCGTTGACCAAATACCACTGGTAACTTGCTGTGCCAGAACCGCCGCTTGTTGATATCGTAAGGGCAGGTGTAGTGCCGCCAATACATACCGTTTGATTGGCTGGTGGCACTTGCGTAAATATCGGGTCATTGATGATATTGACGTTGGCAACTTGGCTCGTCGCTTGCGCACAGCTTGTGGCTGCGCTCGGGTAGCTGACCATTGCGTAATAATAAAAATTGCCTGCCGTTGTGCTCGATGGCGCATACGATGCGGAGTTCGCACCGACAATTGCCGTCCCACCAGTTGTAGAAGCCGTAGTGTTGGCATACCACTGATAAGCAGCGCTGCCTATTCCACCTGTAGTTGTAATAGTGAGGTCATTGAGACTTGCGCCCACACAAGCAGATTGGCTTGCTGTTGGTTGGCTAGTAATAGCGGGTTGTACACCGATACTCACTGAAGCGCCGCCAGAGGTGGCCAAGCAGCCGCTTGTTGCAGAGCCTTGTGTCACTGTACAGTAATAATAGAAAGTTCCGGCGCTAGAAAGCGATGGCACATAATTAGCAGAGGTAGCACCAGCAATTGCGGTTCCACCAAAGTTGGCAATGTTTGTATTGCTGTACCATTGGTAGGTATAGGCACTTGCAAGACCGCCGTTTGCACTCGCAGAAAGTGCTGCTGCTGTTCCTCCATTTTGGCAATAACTTGCACTCACAGGATTCGAAATAAGCGGGTCTGCCACAACTGTAACGGCCACTGTATCTGCGTCAGTACAACCGTTTTGCGTGCCAGTTACGATGTAAGTTCCGCTGCTTAATGGTGAAAAAGCAACTCCGTTCTGAACGTTGTTGTTCCAAGAGAATGTAGTTGCACCCGTAGCATTGAGCGTAACAGAACCACCGCTACAAATGCTCTGATCAGCACCTGCATTGACGCCGTTGAACGGTATAACAGTAATGGTTTGCGCTGCACTACAACTATTTCCATTCACATCAGTGACGGTGCAAGTGTAAGTAGTTGTGGTGGTCGGCGATACAGTTATTGAAGGAGTTGTTGCCCCACCTGGAGACCAGCTGTAGGTGGCTTGGCCTGTTGTGTAGAGTTGCTGAATCTCGGCTGCGGTAAGTGCGCGGTTCCACACGGCTACGTCGTCAATTTTCCCGTTCCAATATTCACTTGAATTCCAAACTGCTCTACCGATGCGCCCTGAAACGTTACTGATTTGAGGTGTGGCAGCAGTTTGAGTGTAAATCAAATTCGCATTCAGATATATTTTAACAGTTCCGTTTGTCTCCTTCACAGTAGTAATTAAATTCCAACTATTTAAAGGGCAATTGATATTAGAAATGGCGTCATAAATTGCTCCATAGAAAGTACCGAACAAACCACCTGAGCCATATACCCCGGTGGCAAAAACGCTTCCTTCTAAATTTGGATTTCCATAGCCCACAATATATGAAACACCTGCAGGGTTGGTTGTAATATATACCCATCCGCTTAAAGTTACCTGGCTATTGTCTGTTGCAAATCCATTGGTGCCAATATCAATCGAATTCGATCCATTGAAGCTATAAGCACTATTCGCATTACCAAAGCGGTCAGTGGTTAAAGTTGCACCATTCACGGTTCCATTATTGCCATTCCCAGAGACATCATTCGCATTTCCGCAAAATGGCCAGTAGCCAACAAGGCCAGTTGTTAGTGAGCCAGCAAGTGAAGGGCAATTCGATGTTCCACTCGTTGTGCTCGCAGTTAAAGTCGTGCTTTGCCCTGCACAAACGGAGGTGTTTGTTGCACTAATCGTAGGTGTTGGCATAAGAGTAACAGTTACCGCGTCGGTGCCCGTACAGCCATTTGCGTCGGTACCAGTAACCGTGTAGGTAGTTGTTGCAATTGGCGTGAATCCCACTCCATTCTGAACACTGTTGGTCCAAGAATAAGTTGCCGCCCCAGTTGCTGTTAATGTTGCTGTTGAACCATTACAAATGTTTTGATCAACTCCTGCATTCACAGTAGGAGTAGGGTTTACAGTGATCAGTTGGTCTTGCGAACATGAATTGCCATTCGCATCGGTCACGGTGCAAGTGTAAGTAGTTGTTGTAGTCGGCGAAACTGTTATTGAAGGAGTTGTTGCAACACCTGGGCTCCAAGAGTAGGTAGCTTGTCCTTGGGTATAGAGTTGTTGGATTTCAGTGGTGTTAATTGTTCGATCATATAATAATATATCATCAATTTTACCAAGTAAACTTGGACTGTTAGTATTATTTAACCCACCGACTCTCCAATAACCGTTATAACTTGAAATTAAATTGTTTGAATTTGAACCTTCGAGTACTCCGTTAACAAATATCTTCATTCCGTCAATTCCAAATGTACATACGACATGTTGCCATTGACCATTGTTTTTGCCTGGGTTAGAATATGCAAAATAATTTCCAGTTGTATGATTGATATGGAATCTAATTTGACCATTAGCCATTAAATCTATATATCGATCTTGGTTAAAAAGGTGTGTGCATTGACCGTTATCAAAACCAAAAATTCGCCCTAAGCCTTCTGGTGAGCTTGATATTGTATTTGAAGAGTTAAACCACAAACTAATCGAAAAATTATTGGGATTAGTGAATTGATTCGATGAGCACATAATATCAAGTCCATCTGTAATTTCTATACTGGAATTTGGGTTATTAAATCGGTCATTAACATAGTTGATGCCGTTAATCGTACCATTATTCCCATTCCCAGAAGCATCATTCGCATTGCCACAGAAAGGCCAGAAGCTAACTAAACCTGTGGTTAGTGAGCCATTTAAACCCGTAGAGGCACATGGCGTTCCTGAACCCGTAGAAGCAGCCGTAAGTGTTGTACTTTGCCCCGCGCAAATCGTTGTGTTTGTTGCAGAGATTGTTGGTGTAGGAACAAGTGTCACAGTTACTGCGTCGGTGGCCGTACAGCCATTAGCGTCGGTACCCGTAACCGTGTAGGTAGTTGTTGCAATTGGTGTGAAAGCCACCCCATTCTGAACGCTGTTGGTCCAAGAATAAGTTGCCGCCCCAGTTGCTGTTAAGGTTGCTGTTGAACCACTGCAAATGTTTTGATCAACTCCTGCATTCACAGTAGGAGTAGGGTTTACAGTAATCGTCTGGCTAACTGTTGATGTCGCCCCCCCGTTTGTAATTGTACAAGTGTAAGTAGTTGTTGTGGTAGGCGAAACCGTAATGGACGGTGTTGTTGCTCCGCCTGGTGACCAAGAATAGGTAGCTTGTCCTTGGGTATAGAGTTGTTGGATTTCTGCTGCTGTAAGCACGCGGTTCCAGATACCAATATCGTCGAGCTTACCATTGAATGCCTGAATATTTGTACTTAATGCCCAATCTATACACTGTCCAATTGTATAGTATCTACCTAAGGTATTCAAACTATAAGTTAACGCACCTCCTACGATTTGCTGATCTGTAAGAATTCCATTTCTAAAAATTTTAATAGCATTGCCATCATATGTGCAAATAACTTGTTCCCAAATACTTGTATTTACAATATTAGAACTCGTTAATGAAACATTTGGTAAGCTATTGGAATAATTAAAGACGCGATTGTTTGTGTTATCAAAGTTTCCATCATATAACCTTAAGAAAAAACCTCCATCATTGATCAGCCATGTGGCCGGCCCAAATATACCTTGCAAATCTTGATTCCCATATGAAGGATTGCCGCTTAAGCCATTTGAATAAACCCATGCGCAAATTGATATAGAATTATTAAAATTGTTCAAACTTGGACTTGGAGCTATTTGAATTAAATCATCAACCCCATCAAAACTATAAGCACTATTCGCATTTCCGAAGCGATCGGAGGTTAATGTTGCACCATTCACGGTTCCATTATTCCCATTCCCAGAAGCATCATTCGCATTTCCACAGAATGGCCAGTAGCCAACAAGGCCTGTTGTTAATGAACTTGGTAGGCCTGTTGAAGCGCATGGTGTTCCAGAATTCGCCACAGAGGCGGTGAGTGTTGCGCTTTGGCCTGTACAAATTGTTGCATTTGTTGGTGTAGTAGCGATTGAAGGTGCCGGGGTTATGGAATAAAGCCCTGTGATTTCAGCTTGCGTCAAGGCGCGGTTCCAAATTCCGATGTCATCGAGTTTTCCGTTAAGAAATCTATACAACTGACCGTTATTGTTATCTGCACCAAAAATGATGTCGTTAAGCGAGTTGCAAATACCACCACTTACATTGTTTGAATTAATAAGCTGTCCGTTAATGTAAAGTTTGCCGCCTGTGGCAGCGTCGTGAACGAATGAAAAATGATACCAATTATTGACGGCTATGTTCGTTGTTGTGTAAAATATGTTTCCTTCGTAATAATCTGTAGCTGCACCGAGATAGGATGAACTTTGACCGAAAGGTTTGGTGATACACATCAAGTAGGCATTATAATTTGAATTACAAGCACTATTTGTTTGCCACCATTTCCCAACGATTCCTTTTGCGGTCAATCCGTCGTCTGTCGGTAAATTGTTTGTTTGAAACCACCCACTAACAGTTACAGATGCGTTGTTCAATGAAGGGGAGTTTGTAACGCGAATATTACTGGAAGTTCCATTGAATGCATATGCGCCACTCGCATTTCCAAACCGATCCGTCGTTAACGTTGCGCCGTTAACCGTTCCATTATTTCCATTCCCACTCAAGTCATTGGCATTGCCGTTGAAAGGCCACCACCCGACGAGGCCGGAGGTAGGGACATAGGCGGGTACTTGGGCAAAGAACGGGGTTGAAATCAGGGCGATAAGGGCAAGGAGAGAGAAGTATTTTTTCATGAGGATATTTGCGTATTCTTGCAAGTTACAACCTCTCGCGCGCTTGAAAAAATATATTAGGTTGAGAATGAGTAAAATTAGGACCAACCTTATTTTACCCTATTTTTTCAATCCAATTAATTTTTGAAAATCAATTACTTATGAAATGTTGTATTTATTCTGCCTGAGTATTTGGTCATGTACAACTTCCAACATATATGTGAAAAGATAACAACGAATTTAGTAACAGCAATCGAATTGCTCTGCTCAATTTTGTAGCATGGAGCAACTCATTGGTGCGCAGATTCGGGAGGTAGTAGAGCAACGCGGAATGACCGTCACGGAATTTGCCAAACGCATCAATAAATCGCGCGAAAATGCGTACTCGATTTTCTCGAGAAAGACCATCGATACCGGTCTATTAAAGCACATTTCAGAGGTCTTGAATTACGACTTTTTTAAGCAGTATAGCGCAGAATATATCGTTCTGGAGGCTGCCTACGAGCACAACTTAGCAGAAAATAAAATGCTCCGCGACTACAATCTCTTATTGAGAAAGGAAAAATAGCCCATTTTCTTACTGTGATTTCTTGTGGATTCGCTTATTCTGTGTATCTTTGCACCCCAAATAGTATATTAATTAAAGTTTAACCTTATGAATTCTTACGAAACTGTTTTCATTTTAACTCCCGTTTTGTCTGATGAGCAGGCAAAGGAAGCAGTACAGAAATTCGAAGGCGAGATTACTTCTAAAGGAGGTAAAATCAAGCATTCGGAGAGCTGGGGTTTGCGCAAATTGGCCTACCCAATCCAGAAAAAATCAACAGGATTTTATTTCCTTGTTGAATTTGAAGCTGAAGGCAACGTTGTTGCAGATTACGAATTGATGATGAAGCGCGACGAACGCGTTCTTCGATTCTTAACTGTAAAAATGGATGCTGATCATCTTGCCTACGCTGACAAGCGTCGCGCAAAAGCTGGAGCAACTGCCTAATTTATTGTCAAACCCATTAAACAACGAGACATGTCAAACGATATCCGTTACCTAACTCCGATTAACATCGATATTAAAAAGGAGAAGTACTGCCGCTTTAAAAAGAGTGGTATTAAATTCATCGACTACAAAGACGCTAACTTCTTATTGAAATTAGTCAACGAACAAGGTAAAATTTTACCACGTCGCATTACCGGTACTTCTCAAAAGTACCAAAAACGTGTCAACAAAGCCATCAAGCGTGCACGCCACCTTGCTATCTTGCCATACGTTGGCGACATGTTGAAATAAGTCATTGTTGAACGATATAATTGAGAAATCATGGAAGTCATTCTAAAGAAAAATGTAGATAAACTCGGTTACGCCAATGAGGTGGTAACTGTTAAGCCAGGATACGGACGTAATTTCCTTATCCCGCAAGGGTATGCTGTGCTAGCTACCGCAAGTGCTAAAAAAGCACACGAAGAAATCATGCGTCAGAAGTCGCACAAAGAATCTAAAATGTTGGCTGAGGCGCAAGAAGTTGCTGCTAAATTAGCTGACGTTACTTTAAGCATCGCTACCAAAGCTGGTGAGAACGGCAAAATCTTCGGATCTGTCAATACTGTTCAGCTTGCTGAGGCGCTTCGTGCTTTAGGTTTCGACATCGATCGCAAATCTTTGAAAATCAAAGACGAGCCAATCCGCGACCTCGGTTCATTTGAAGCAGAAGCCAACCTTTACAAAGGCGTGAAGCAAAGCTTTAAATTTGACGTCATTAGCGAATAAGCCCATTCAAACGCATAAAAAAAAGCCTCGCAATTTGCGGGGCTTTTTTTATGGACTTTATTTTGTTATCGTTAATGCTTCATTAAATATTCCTGTACGTAGTTGGTCACGCCTTCTTCGAGGCTATGAAAACCACCTGTGTAGCCAGCGGCCAAAAGCTTGGACATATCGGCTTCTGTAAAATACTGGTATTTATCACGGATATCAAGGGGAGTGTCGATGAACGAAATTTGAGGTGCTAGGCCTAGCGCTTCGAAAGTGAGGCGCGCTAAATCATAGAAAGTACGCGCTTTACCAGAGCCTAGGTTGTAGAGGCCGCTCGCTGGTGCTTTTTCTTGAAGAAACTGACAAACCTTTGCGACGTCCTTGACATACACGAAATCGCGCAGTTGTTCGCCGTCTTTGTAGAGCGGGTTGTGCGAGCGAAAGAGCTGCATGCTGCCCTTCTCTTGAATTTGCTTGAAAGTGTGTAGTACCACACTGGCCATGCGGCCTTTGTGGTATTCTTTTGGCCCGTAGACATTAAAAAACTTGAGCCCGTACCAATGCGGTGGTTGTTGGTCTTGAGCAAGGGCCCAAATGTCAAAATCGTTTTTGGATTTGCCGTAAAGGTTGAGCGGTTGCAATTGACTACTCAGGGCGTGGTCGTCTTTGTAGCCGAACTCACCAAGGCCGTAGGTGGCTGCAGAGCTCGCATAAACCAACGGAATTTGTTGGGTGCTGCAAATGCTCCAAATGGCTTGGCTGTAGTGTAAATTGAGGTGATCTAGTGTTTGCTGACTCTTTTCGGTGGTGTCTGTGCGGGCGCCCAAATGAAACACAAAGCTAACTTGAGCGGCGTTTTCTTCGAACCAAGGTAAAAATGCCTCGCGGTCAATGCATTGGTCAAAAGCGAGGTGGGTCCAGTTTGGTTTTTTGGCTTCAATTGAGAAGTCATCTACTAAAATGAGGTCTTGGTGGCCGGCTGCATTGAGTGCTTCGGCTAGATAGCTCGCGATAAAGCCAGCGGCTCCTGTTACGACAATCATGTTAGAACAAGCCGTTGATTTCGGCGTCAATTGCGTTGATGATTTTCCCGAGGTCTTCTTGGTTTTCTGGGAAGCGGTTGTTGTCGACGTCAATGATGAGCAGTTTACCCTTGTCATAGGTAGAAATCCAGGCTTCATAGCGCTCGTTGAGGCGCTTGAGGTAGTCTAGACGAATGCTTTCTTCGTAGTCGCGGCCGCGTTGTTGGATTTGAGAAACCAAGGTAGGGACACTTGCACGCAAGTAAATGAGTAGGTCTGGGGCAGAAACGAAAGAATCCATAAGGTTGAACAACGAGAAGTAGTTTTCGAAGTCTCGGGTGGTCATGAGGCCCATAGAGTGCAGGTTTGGCGCAAAAATGAAGGCATCTTCATAGATGGTGCGGTCTTGGATGACCGTATGGGTAGATTCTTTGATCTCTTGAATTTGCGTAAAACGGCTATTGAGGTAGTAGATCTGCAAGTTAAAAGACCAACGCTGCATGTCGTGGTAGAAATCGTTGAGATACGGGTTTTGATCGACGTCTTCGAAATGGGTATCCCAGTTGTAATGCTTTGACAACAAGTTGGTTAATGTGGTTTTTCCTGATCCGATATTACCGGCGATCGCGACGTGCATACAATTCAATTTTAGAGAGCTAAAATACGACATTTACAGCGAAACGTCAAAAGATAGTCCCTACAAAATCAAGCGAAATACCTTGATTTTTTCGCCTTGTTGAAAATAAAAGCGGTCTTCCAAAACCTGAAGCCTTTGATAGCTTTGCAGCGGGAGTTCAATTCGATCCGAATGGATACTCGGCTTTAATTTTTCAATGTAATTTTGATCCTGTAGCCAGATTTCATTTTGAAAGCCAAATAGCGTAAGCCCTGGCGTTAAAGTTAGTTTTTTGACTAAGGTGAGGTTGCGGTCAAATTCATAAAAACGGCCGTCGCTAAGCATGCAAATCAGGTTTTGTCCGTACTCAAAAAAATGAATAATTTGAGCATCTTTGAGGCCTCCAAAACAGTTGTCTACAATCTGAATGACTTCGGCTTGCTTGAAATTATACAATATCAGGCGCTCGCGGTACTGGTCAAAAATCCAAATAAAATCTGGCCTGGAACTTGCAGCGATTTTTGATACTGCAGAAAAATCAAGCTCATAAAATGCAATTATTCCTTCTTGTAGTTGTAAAGTATTGTCTACAAGCCCGAGCATTTGTTGGTTTTCTGAAAACAACAAGCCACGCAAACCATTGATGGGCTGGATGTTGCTGATGTCACCGAGGGTTTTGTACGTTTCCTGAAAAGGTTGCTGATTTTGCACGTTCTGTAACCATACGGTGTTGTTTTTCCATTGATAGAGCTGGCCCCATTCATCGCTGGTCCAGTGGTAGCTACTGTCTTTTAACAACAATTCGTTCTCCAGTACCCAGGTTTGCCCCTGAGCAAAGGTGCTCAGCATCAATAAAAAGCAACTTAACCAAAACCTTAATTCCATTGGCTGATTTCTTTGAGTAGGTCGTCTGTGTTTTGCAAGCGCGGCACTTTGTGCTGTCCGCCTAGTTTGCCTTTGTGCTTGAGCCAGCGGTGAAAGGTTCCTTCGCTTGCCGCAGTGATTAACGGAAAACCTATATTGATATTGCCCTTTCGCTTGGCGTCATAATCTGCGTTGTTTTTTTTGAGTGCGGCATCTAAGGTGTTGGCAAAAGCGTCCATATTTTCTGGCGCTTGTTCAAATTCGACTAGCCAGTGATGCCGCCCAACCTGTGTTGTTTCCGAAAAGTCAGGCGCAACCGTATACTCCCTCACTTGTAGGTTTTGTGTCGCACAGGCCTCTTTAATGGCTTGTTCGGCATGTTCGATGATGAGTTTTTCGCCAAATGCATTGATGTAATGTGCTGTTCGGCCACTTACTACAAAACGATAGGGAGCTGTTTGTGTAAAGCGAATGGTGTCTCCGATGATGTAGCGCCAAAGCCCCGATGACGTAGAAATAACCAAAGCGTAATCTGTGCCGATTTCAACAGCTTCTAAAGGAACGACTGTTTTAGAGGCCAAGCCCTCGAAAGTATCCATCGGGATGAACTCGAAGAAAACCTCTGAATTGGTGAGCAAGAGTAAGTCTTTGTAGTCTTTTTGATCCTGTAGCCCGAAGTAACCCTCCGAGGCGTTGTAGTTTTCGACGTAGTTCATGTCTGGTTTGCCTATGATTTTTTCAAAGGCCACCTGGTAAGGCGCAAAAGACATACCGCCATGAATATACAACTCTAAATTGGGCCAAACCTCCGCAATTGTTGCCTTCTGACTCTTTTCCAGTACTTTCTGCAAGAGTAAAAGTGTCCAGCTCGGTACACCAGCAATAATACAAATGTTCTGATCGATGACCGAAGCGGCCATGCGGTCTAGTTTTTCTTCCCAGTTTTCTAAGAGTGCAATTTCTTTTTTAGGGGTGCGCCTGAGCTCGGTCCAGATGGGTAGGTTATTGATGATGATCGCCGATAAATCGCCAATAAACACGCCGTGGCTGTGCTGTTCGATTTTACCGGTGCCACCAACAATCAGGTGCTTTGCGTTATAGAGTTTGCGCCCCTCAAAGTTGTGGTAATACTGCGCAAGCAAGTCCTTGCCGCCTGCATAGTGGTTCTCTAGTAGTGAACTTTCTGTAATAGGCAAGATTTTAATGCGGTCTGCGGTGGTGCCAGAAGATTTAGCGAACCATTTAGTAGCGCCTGGCCAGAGTAAATCTGTTTCACCTTCAATGGCGCGGTCTATGAAGGGCTTGAGGGCGCCGTAATCCGAGAGCGGAACTTTTTGTTGAAAGTCTAGATAGCTCGAGAGCGCAGCAAAATTGTGTTGCTTTCCGTAGTGGGTTTGCGAACCCTCTAAGAGCAAGAACTCCAGCGTGCGCTGCTGATTTGCAAGAGCTTGATCGCGGTAGTCATTGATGCGATCCATACGCCGACCAATCCACCATGAAAATAAGGTGTTAAACGGCATATTTTAAAAGAAAATGCTTAGCCCCAGATGAGGATAGAAACAATGACACTAAGTAAAGCAATGGTAACGATGGTACCTACTGCGGCTGTTGATCCTTCAAAAAAGTTATCTGACATAGCTGAAATTTAATGCCTCAAAAATAAGTATTGTTTTCTTTCTTTTGGCGTCTTGGGTCAAAAAAAAAGACCCAAAAGAGTCTTTTCATTTATTTGAAGAATGGTTTAGTTTCTGTTGCCCAATAAGCGAAGCAAAGAAAGAAACAAATTGACAAATGTGAGATAAAGCTGAAAACCAGCAAATAAGGCAAGTTTTTGACGCAACGTGCTATCCATTTGGGCCTGATGTGCCATGTTCTTGATCATTTGCATTTCATAGGCAACTAAACCTGTAAAAATGAAAACAGAAACCAAAGAAATGATGTAATCAAATCCGCTGCTGCCTAAAAACATATTGACGAGGCTAGAAATAATGACGCCAAACAAGAGCATGTAAAGCAAGCTGCCAAATTTAGTGAGGTCGGTTTTGGTGGTATAGCCCAAGAATGCCATAAAACCAAAAGAACCAGCCGTCATTAAAAATGTGGTAGCGAGTGTACCTGTTGAATAAGCCATGAATAAAACGGATAAACTCATGCCTAAAAGCACAGCGTAGATGACAAAGAGCGCCATGAGTGTGCCAAACGAGAATTTATTAAAGCCACCCGCCATTGCAAACGAAATGAGGATAGGCGAAAACAAAATAACGTAGTAAAAGATAGAGATGCCACCAGAGGCCGTCATGAATAAGGACGCCAATAGGGCAGGGTTGGACCCAATAAAGTAGGAAATAACGCCAGAGATAGTGAGCGCTGCAAACATGTAGTTATAAACGCTTTTGATGAAATCGCGGGCGTAGTCTTTGCTGAGCGAGCCTGAGTTTTGATAATTTAAATCTTCCATGGTTAATGAATTTTAGCTTGTACTAAATTAATAAATTCTTTTCTCGTTGCGTCGTTGGTCATGAAAATTCCGGTGAACGCACTTGTGGTGGTGACTGAGTTTTGTTTTTGTACACCGCGCATTTGCATACACATGTGTGCACATTCAATCACAACTGCCACTCCTTTAGGGGCTAGGGTGCGCTGAATGCAATCGCGAATTTCGATAGTGAGCCTTTCTTGGACCTGCAGTCTGCGAGAAAACGCATCAACAACGCGCGGAATTTTACTAAGGCCAACAATTTTGCCATCAGGGATGTAAGCGATGTGGGCCTTGCCGAAAAAAGGAAGCATGTGGTGTTCGCACATGGAGTAAACCTCGATGTCTTTGACGAGTACCATTTCTGAATACGCTTCATGAAAAATCGCAGACTCAATGATTTGATCTGGGTTTTGATCGTAGCCGCTCGTTAGAAACTGCATGGCTTTAGCGACGCGTTCTGGTGTTTTGATCAAGCCTTCTCTAGTGGGGTCTTCGCCGAGTTGGGCAATGACGGCTTTGTAGAGGTCTTGCAAATTTGAATTTTCCAAATGAATTGTTTTGTTTTAGATGCTAACGAGAATGCCTTAAAAAGGTTCCTTTCCGCCGTAGTATTCTACGTAATTGTTTTCGGTCTCGACGAGTTTGATTTTGGCAAGTTCGCCACCATTTTCCAAAACGAGCGGAGCGAGGATGTCCCAGATGGCGATGGCCATAATTTCTGTAGAGGCCATTTTTCCGGCTAAAAACGGAACGTCGAGGTTCAAGTTTTTGTGGTCTAGCGCTTCGATGATGTGCGTCTTGACAATTTGGCTCAGGAGTTTGAGGTTCATGATGAAACCGGTGTCGGGGTCTGGGGTTCCTTTGACGGTGACCCAGAGCTCAAAGTTGTGGCCGTGCCAGTTTTGATTGCTGCATTTGCCGAATACTTCCCAGTTTTTTTCGTCGGACCATTCGGGGCGCCAAAGTTTGTGAGCTGCATTGAAGGTTTCGCGACGCGTGATGTAAGTTGTTTTCATGAAAAAGCCGAATTACGATGCAAAGTTACTAAGAATGTTGCATTTCATGAGCCCATCGCGGTCAAATTCGGTCAGTTCGACAGGTATCATTTGATTGACGAGCACAGAATTATAGGGGGTCTTAACTTTGACATAGTTGTCGGTAAACCCATATAAATAACCTTCGTTTTCTTCTTGTTCGAACAGCACGTGTCTTTTTTGCCCCACCTGAGTTTCGTAAAATGCTCTTTTCTTGCGATCGGACAAGAGGTGTAGTATTTTGCTTCTTTCTCTACGGGTTTCCATCGGGACTTTCGCCCCCAGCTTAGGTGCCCCGGTATTGGCGCGCTCTGAGTAAGTGAAAACATGTAGGTAAGAGATGTCGAGGTCTTTTAAGAAATTGACGGTTGTCAAGAAATCTTCGTCGGTCTCGCCAGGAAAACCAACAATGACATCTACGCCAATGCAGGTGTCGGGATTGCTGGTTTTAATTTGTTCCACGCGTTCAGCAAACAAAGCGCTTTTGTATTTGCGCCGCATTTTCTCTAGGATTTGATCGGAGCCACTTTGAAGTGGAATATGGAAATGAGGCACAAAACGATTGGCTTTGTTGAGGCAAAAATCGATGATTTCGTCGGAGAGTAAATTGGGCTCAATAGACGAGATGCGAAAGCGTTCAATGCCTTCAATTTGATCTAGGCCTTGAACTAGTCCATAAAAATTTTCGTCGCCACCCTGTCCAAAATCGCCAATATTGACCCCCGTAAGGACCACTTCTTTGACTTCTGTTTGGGCAATTTTTTGAGCTTCGTGTAGGGTTTGGGCAATGCTTGCGTTGCGGCTTTTGCCACGGGCAAGTGGAATGGTGCAAAAGGTGCAAAAATAATCGCAGCCATCTTGTACTTTTAAAAAAGAGCGCGTGCGGTCTCCGTAAGAGTGCGACGGTATAAAGTCGTGGGTGTGCTTGATGTTGTCGTGCACAATTTTAACTTCGCTTTTCTTTTCGAGATGAGCGAGCACATTGAACTTTTCATTGGCGCCCAAAACGAGGTCAACACCAGGGATTTGACTGATTTCTTCTGGCTTCAGCTGAGCATAGCAACCCAAAATGATCACCATGGAGTCGGGTGAGATTTTTTTGGCGCGCTTCACGAGCTGCTTGCATTTTTTGTCGGCATTTTCTGTGACCGAACAAGTATTGATGACAAAAACGTCGGGTTGATCTTCGAAATCTACCTTTGCAAACCCGCCGTCTTCAAAGAGCCGCGCTATTGTAGAGGTCTCTGAAAAGTTGAGTTTACAACCAAGTGTATAAAAAGCGACACGTTCGAACTGATTCATCGCTGCAAAAGTACAAAATCCTTAACTTTGCGTCAAACTAAAGTTATGAAGTACGATATCGCAATAATTGGTGGAGGAATCGTTGGCGCAGCCACTTTCTACAAGCTTCAAAAGAAATTCCCAAACCTCAGTATCGTCTTATTTGAAAAAGAAAAAGTACTCGCCGACCACCAAACCGGCAATAACTCTGGCGTGATTCACTCTGGCCTTTATTACAAGCCAGGCTCACTCAAAGCGCGCAACTGCATTCAAGGGCGCAAAGAACTCGTGCAGTTTGCCAAAGACTACAACATTGCCCACGACGTCTGCGGAAAGGTTGTGGTGGCCACCGATCAGGCAGAATTGCCACACATGGACAAAATTTTCAACACTGGTCTAGAAAATGGCATAGAAGGTATTGAGAAAATCACAGCCGCACAGGTCAATGAAATAGAACCGCATGTCAAGAGCATTGGCGGTATTTGGGTGCCGGTCACCGGAATCATTGATTTTCGTGGCGCCACTGAAAAAATGGCTGAGCTCGCCTTGGCGGCTAATCCGCAAAGTGCAATGCACCTAGGTTGCGAAGTGCAAGGCATTGAAAAAGGAGACGCTACCAGCACAATTTTCACCAACAAAGGAAAATTTGAGGCGCGCTACCTTGTTTTCTGTGCAGGTTTGCAAGCAGACCGCTTGGCACGCAAAGACGGCGTCGATCTCAAAGAGCAAGTTGTTGGTTTCCGCGGAGACTACTATGAACTCACGCCAGAGGCCAAACACAAAGTCAAAAACCTCATTTATCCGGTCCCTAACCCAGACTTTCCATTCTTGGGTGTGCATTTTACCCGCATGACCAACGGCGAAATCGAATGCGGCCCCAACGCTGTATTCACTTTCAAGCGCGAAGGCTATGGCAAAACCGACTTCTCGCTGCGCGACACCTATGATGCACTCACCTACAAAGGCACCTGGAAACTCTTCTTTAATAATATGTCTTTCGGGATCAATGAATACCGCAGGGCTTTCTCCAAGAAACTATTCCTCAAGACCCTACAGCGCATGATTCCATCGCTCACCATGGAAGACATCCATCCGGGCCGCTCAGGCGTTCGAGCGCTCTTACTCGCCGAAGATGGCGACACCCGCGACGACTTCCGCATCGAGTACCACGGCAACTCTATTCACGTACTCAATGCCCCATCTCCTGCCGCAACAGCATCATTAGCCATTGGCGAATACATCGCCTCGGAGGCTGAGAAACATTTTAGTTTGTAGGGTAACTACTTGATTTACTGCCTGCTCAAATTACCGGCCTTCCAGTCTTGGATCAGTTTAGACCAAGCGTAGGGGTTGAGGAGGTTGTTTTGTGGCAATTGGCCGTTGGTGTAGATTTTGGTATTTTGTTGTTTAGCGAGGGCTCCGTATGCTAAGGAGGCATCGGCGTCTAGGCGCGCTGCAACAAAGGCGAGCGATTCGCCGCTGAGTTCTCGTTGGGCTCTTCTGATGTCGTCTTCGTAGGGATTCATATTGATGAAATGTTGGGCAAACGCCTCTTTGTTCGGCCATGGGTAAACACGTACGTCTGGCATAGTGAGGGTGTCTCGTGTAAGCATGTGGATGATGCTGTAGCGGTTGTCTTGTAGGGAGTCAGGAACCCAAAATGGGCTCGTGCTGTAGCCTTTTCTGGAGAAATAGAGGGTGTCGCCCGGCTGGCAAACAATAGAGAAGAAACCGTAACCGTCGGAAATGACACCTTTTTTGAGCGTTTTGTTGTAAACGGTGGTGTAGGGGAGTTCGAATGCTTCTTCGGTCACAACCACTCCGGAAAGTTGAATAAGTGGTTTGTCTGTCGTTTGAGCAAACGATAGCAGCTGACAAAAAAGGAGGCTAAAAATGGAGAATAGTTGTTTCACAGTATAAATTTACGAATATCATGACGATTCAAAGCCACTTAGGTAACCGAATGGCAAATTTTATTGTTAAATTTGCAGGAATTTATTAAAAAATAAGTTCATGTCGCTCTCGAATCTATCCCAGATCACTGAAGGTTTAACCTAACAAAGCAAATTTCGGTCAATACCCCGATTGTATCTGCTGCTATGGATACCGTCACCGAATCTGCGCTCGCTATTTCTATCGCACAGCAGGGCGGTATCGGCGTCATTCATAAAAATATGAGCATTCAAGCCCAAGCTTTAGAGGTGCGCAAAGTGAAGCGCTCCGAAAGCGGCATGATCATCGATCCAATTACGCTTCCAGAAAATGCGTTGGTTAAAGATGCCCTTGCCCTCATGCGCGAAAATAGCATCGGTGGTATTCCAGTAGTCGATGCCAATCGCACGCTCAAAGGTATTCTCACCAACCGAGACCTCCGTTTTGAAAAGAACCTCGAGCGTCCGGTTCAAGAAATCATGACCTCCGAAAACATCATCACCACCGGAGACAGCACCGACCTCACTACCGCAGAGGTCATTCTTCAGCAAAACCGCATCGAGAAACTTCCTGTCGTAGATGCCAACAACCGCCTCATAGGCCTCATTACCTACCGCGACATCATTAAGGTGAAAGAACACCCAAGTTCTTGTAAAGATCATTTAGGGCGTTTGCGCGTCGCAGCTGCTGTTGGCGTTACCCACGACACCATGGACCGCGTTGCAGCTCTTGTAGAGGCTGGTGTAGATGCCATTGTCATCGATACCGCTCATGGCCACACTAAAGGTGTTGTTGATCAGCTTAAAGCAGTCAAAGCCGTTTACCCAGAATTACAAATTGTCGTTGGAAACATCGCCACAGCCGAAGCTGCTAAATACTTAGCAGATGCAGGTGCCGACGCCGTGAAAGTCGGAATCGGCCCAGGTTCAATCTGTACCACCCGCGTTATTGCCGGTGTTGGTGTCCCACAACTTACCGCCATCAACGAAGTTGCCAAAGCACTTGAAGGCACGGGTGTCCCTGTAATTGCCGACGGCGGTATTCGCTATACCGGCGATATCGTTAAGGCTATTGCCGCTGGTGCCGATGTCGTGATGCTCGGTTCTATGTTTGCTGGCGTAGAAGAATCGCCAGGAGAAACCATCATTTACGAAGGCCGAAAATTCAAGTCTTATCGTGGCATGGGCTCTCTAGAAGCCATGCAAAAAGGCAGCAAAGACCGTTACTTCCAAGATGCCGAAGACGACATCAAAAAATTGGTACCAGAAGGCATTTCTGGTCGTGTGCCTTACCGTGGCAAGCTCATCGAAGTCATGTTTCAGCTCATTGGTGGCTTGCGTGCCGGTATGGGTTACTGCGGTGCACCAACCATTGACAAACTCAAAGGCGCTCGTTTTGTGCGCATCACTTCTGCTGGTGTACGCGAGTCTCATCCGCACGACGTAACCATTACCAGAGAAGCACCAAACTACAGTATTAAGTAATTTAATATCATAGATTTAACCTAATTAACTTCAACCAATGAAAAAGACATTTATATGCTTCTTGTTTGGTCTAATGGCGCAGTTTTCTTTTGCTCAAAAAGAACCAGTAGTCATGACCATCAACGACAAGCCGGTCACCAAATCAGAGTTTTTACAGATCTATACCAAAAATAACCCGAACCCGAGTTTCGATAAAGATTCTCTTGATCGATACATGCAGTTGTTCGAGGTATTCAAATTAAAGGTCGCAGAAGCTGAAGCATTGGGTTACGACACCCTACCACGCTTGCAAAAAGAGCTCGATGGCTATAAAAAACAATTGGCTTTGCCTTATCTAATAGACTCCGTTCAAAATCAAGCAATGGTGCAAGAAGCCTACAACCGTACGGCGACAGAAGTGCGTTGTTCTCACATCCTGATTAAACTTGATCCGAACGCGAGTCCTAAAGACACTTTAGCTGCCTACAATCGCTTGCTTGGTCTTAAAGCGCGCATTGAAAAAGGCGAAGATTTTGCTTCAGTTGCCAAATCAAAACTAGGCTCCGAAGATCCTTCTGTCGTCAACAACGGCGGAGACTTAGGGTACTTTACCGCTTTTCAAATGGTTTATCCTTTCGAAGAAAAAGCCTACACTACAGCAGTCGGAACCGTTTCAGAACCTTTCCGGACACGTTTTGGTTATCACATTTTAAAAGTTACGGACAAGCGTCCGGCCCGAGGTACTATCAAAGTTGCGCACCTCATGATTTCAACCGGCCGAGATGCAACGACCGAAACCCGTCAAAACGCCGAAAAGAAAATCAATGAAATTTACGATAGTCTTGTTGCGGGTTCATCTTGGGAAAAAATGGTCAGCGCCTACTCCGAAGATGCCAACAGCATTAAAAAAGCGGGCGAATTACCTGCTTTTGGTTCGGGAACCAGTCAGCGAATGGTCTTAGAATTTGAAGATGCTGCCTTTTCTCTAAAAAGACCAGGAGAATTCTCCAAGCCGGTCAAAACACAATATGGGTACCATATCATTAAACTCATTGAATGGACGCCCGTGAAGTCTTTTGACAACATGCGCCGAGAATTACAAGCAAAGGTCAACAAAGATGAGCGCTCAAAAATTACCCAAGATTCCTTTGTTCAGAAACTCAAAACCCAATACAACTATGCCTTCAAAGGCGCCAAAGTACTTTCTGCCATCGAAACTGAAATCGACTCTTCTTTCTTCATGGGTAAATGGAAGGCGAGCGAGATCAAAGGCAATAAAACTTTATTCGTTTTAGGTGCTAAGAAATTCAAGCAACAAGAGTTTGCGGCTTACATGGAAAAGAATTTCCGTTCTGTGCGCAAAGACGAACCGACAGTTGTAGTCAAGCAGCTTTACAATCAATGGGAGAAAAGCCAAATTTTAGCCTATGAAGAAGCGCTGCTTCCTGCTAAATACCCGGCTTACAAAGCATTGGTTCAGGAATACCACGACGGTATTATTTTGTATGAAAT
This sequence comes from Bacteroidota bacterium, assembly GCA_041191505.1. GTDB lineage: Bacteria > Bacteroidota > Bacteroidia > Flavobacteriales_D > Crocinitomicaceae > UBA952. The sequence continues at coordinate 43,017 of JBEEOT010000018.1, forward strand.
CATGCAAGATCAAGTATGGAACAAAGCGGTAAAAGATACCGCTGGTTTGCGTGCCTTCTTCATGGAAAACCGCAACAAGTATTCATGGACAGAACGCCTAGACGCGACCATTTACGAGTGTAAAGACGAATATATTGCCGTTCAAGTATACGGGATGTTAGTTCAATCTGATACCGTTAACTCAAAAGCAGTTTTGGATGTCATTAACAAAGACTCCGAACTCAATTTGAAAGTCCGCATGAATAAATTTGAAGTTTCTCAAACCCCTTACCTTCAAAACCGTAAATTCACTCCTGGTCTGAATCCGGTTTATTCGATGGACGGAAAATGGTATGTGGTTAAGGTCACTTCTATTTTGCCTCCAGCAGCAAAAGAATACAATGAAGCAAAAGGCTTGGCTACTTCTGACTATCAAGCTTATCTCGAGAAAAAATGGTTAGAGGCGTTACGTTTGAAGCACAAGATCGTCATCAATGAAGATGTGCTTTACCAAATCGGCCAATAATGATCAAAAAATCAATCCTTTTACTCTGTTTTCAATTGATATTGCTGGGCCATTCCTTTGCCCAAAAGTTAGTCAATCAAATTGTAGCTCAAGTTGGCGACAACATTATTTTGTGGTCAGACATCGAAACCCAAAGATTGCAGCTCTCTGAAAAAGAACGCGATCTAAGTGGTCAGGAATGTCAAATTTTAGAGCAATTGTTACTTGAAAAACTGCTTGTTAATCAAGCGTTGCTCGATAGCCTTGTTATTTCAGATGAACAAGTAGACGCCGAAATGGAAAACCGCCTGCGCATCATGGAAAACAAAATGGGCGGCAGAGAAAACCTGGAAGAATTTTATGGCAAATCAACCATCGCCATCAAAGAGGAATTCCGCACCATTATTCGCAACAAAATGCTCGCTCAAGAAATGGAGCGAAAAATAACTGGCGATATCACCGTGACCCCCAAAGAGGTGGCGGCCTTCTACCAAAAATTACCAAAAGATAGCATTCCCTTCATCAACATGAAGCTCAGCTTTCAGCAAATCGTGCAGTTTCCTGTGCTCACTGCCGCAGATAAAAAGTTGGCCTATGACCAACTCGTTGATATTCGCAAACAAATAGTGAGCGGAAGCAAACCTTTTGAAACCATGGCGCGCCTCAAGTCAATGGATCCAGGTTCGGCAAGCCAGGGCGGGAAAATTGCAGCCTCCAAAGGCATGATGGTTCCGCAGTTCGAGGCGGCTTTATTTGATTTAAAGCCCGGAGAAGTTTCCGAGATCGTCGAGACAATGTATGGTTATCATATCATTAAGCTCGTTTCTCGCAAAGGCGACGACTACACTTGTTTGCACATCCTCATTATGCCTGAATACAGTTCTGCAAGTATTTCCTTGGCGGCTGCGCGCATGGATACCTGTTACCAACTGCTTTCGCGCAATGCCATTACCTGGGACGAAGCCGTTCTGCGTTTCTCAAATGACGAAGCCACCAAACAAAACAAAGGCGTCCTTACGAATCCTTACACCATGGATATCTACTGGGACATGGAGCAGCTCAACGAGATCGATCAGCAAATCTATTTGCTGACAGACGCACTCGAAAGCGGCGGCGTATCTCAACCCTCTCTTTACATGGACCTCTTCGAGAGAAAGCAAGGCATACGCATCGTCAGATTGCAAAATCGCGTGCCAGCTCACCAAGCCAATCTCGAACAAGATTACGCCTTGATCAAATTAGCCGCAGAAAACGATAAAAAGCAACGCGTCCTCGACGAATGGACTGCCACCAAAATTCCAAATGCTTATATTCGCCTAGACGCACAATTTCAAGATTGTGACTACCGCGTAAATTGGCTTAAAACTCCTTAAATTACCATGACAGACAAAGAAAGAATTGATCAGTTAGTAATTGATTATCAGGTTTTAAAGAAAGAAATTCACCAAGTGATCATCGGTCAAGACGATGTCGTTGATCAAGTTCTTATTGCTATTTTCTCTCGTTCCCATTGTTTGTTAGTTGGCGTACCTGGTTTGGCAAAAACTTTATTGGTTAATACCATCGCCAAAACCTTAGGTCTTTCATTTAACCGCATTCAGTTTACCCCAGACCTCATGCCTTCTGATATCGTGGGTTCTGAAATCCTCGACGAAACCAAACAGTTTAAATTCATCAAAGGCCCCATTTTCTCAAACATGATTTTGGCCGATGAAATCAATCGTACACCGCCCAAAACACAAGCAGCGTTGCTAGAAGCGATGCAAGAGCGCGCAGTTACGGCAGCTGGCACAACCTACAAACTCGAGGCACCATTTTTTGTATTAGCTACGCAAAACCCAATTGAGCAAGAGGGTACTTATCCATTACCAGAAGCACAACTAGACCGCTTCATGTTCAATATTTGGGTAGATTACCCGTCTTACCAAGAAGAACTGGCCATTGTGAAGTCCAGCACTACAGACCAAGTTGTCGCGCTTCAGACGGTCTTGAACGCACAGCAAATCATCGATTATCAAGCGCTTATTCGACGCATTCCGGTTGCAGAAAACGTGTTGGAATACGCGGTTACTTTGGTGGCTAAAACGCGCCTTAAAGATCCATTAGCGCCTCAAATCACGAAAGATTTCATTACTTGGGGTGCAGGGCCGCGCGCATCTCAGAACCTCATTATTGCCGCCAAGTGTCATGCGGCGTTGCATGGAAAGTACTCGCCAGACATCGAAGATGTCAAGGCTGTTGCGAAAGCCATTTTGCGTCACCGTTTGGTGCGTAACTATCGCGCAGAGGCTGAAGGCTACACCATGGATGCCATAATTGAAGCTTTGTTGTAGCATATGATTTTTTAATCCTTTAACAAGCTTAAAAAAACATAATTTCACCTCGTGAAAGCACTGAGCATATTTTTATTGATTTGTTTCACATTGGTACTTACACCAAAGCAATGGTGGCATCATTGTAAGCATGCTGATCATAAAAAAAGTGCACTCAGCCAGAAGCAAACAATAGAAGAAGATTGCCCCGTCTGTGATCTCTCCCTAAGCGTTTTTACGAGCCCTACAACGTTTTCTTTTCGCGCTTTCAGTTTAATACCATTTGTACATGATCAAACGGCTTGCATAGACCTTTCTGGTACTAAAGCTACTTTTCAACAACTTAGGGCGCCTCCTCATTTCAAGTGCTAGCACACTTTGTTATGAATTTTTAGTCCCTAATATTACATGAAAAATTTAATTTTCGGGTTGGCTGTACTTTGCAGCTTTCCCATTTATGCACAGCAAGGCACCAAAGGTTTGGTGCGCGATGCACAAAGCAAACTGCCCCTTCAAAATGTCATTGTTTCCGTACCTGCTTTTCAAATTCAGGTTCGGACAGACAGCAATGGCGTATTTATTTTTCCATTTACTTGGTCCGAACAGCAAGTTCTACGCTTAAGACACCCAGACTATCAAGTGCTAGATACCCTTGTTTCGGGCGCTTCATCAAGTTTGAGTTTTGGAATGCAGTTGGGACACATGACCACCGAAGAAGTAACAGTGAGTGGGCAGCAAGTTGCATTGCGCCATAAAAGTACGGTGCCCATAGAGGTGCGTAATCTTAAAGATCTTCAGCTTTCGGGCGGATTAAACGTTTCTGAATTACTCACCAAAATACCCGGCGTCTACGTGAGTTCTTTGGGAAATGGAATTGCCAAGCCTGTTATTCGGGGCATGCAAGGAATGCGCGTCGTGACGCTAGTAAACGGGGTACGCTTGGAAGGGCAGCAGTGGGGCGGAGATCACGGAATGGGAATTGGAGAATTGGGGCTTGGCACGGCAGAGGTCATTAAGGGGCCAGCTTCGGTTTTGTATGGTGCAGATGCGCTTGGTGGTGTCGTTTATTTGGCCGATGAATCTTTTGCTCAAATTGGACGTCAGGAATTGTGTGTTCAACAAAAATGGAATCAGAACACCAGCGGGAGCACTTCTAGTTTATTGTACAAGAAGAGTAGTGGCAATCGGCGCTTCTTGGTCGCTGGCAGCTACGCAAATCATGCGGATTTTCAATTGCCCAACGGTTTGTATGCGAAAAACGCTCGCTTTCATGAGTGGGTGGGTAAAGCTTCCTATTCTTGGTTTAAGCCCAATCAGTTTCATGTGTTGCGTTATGCTTTTAACAACACAGTTGCCGGAATACCTGGGCATACGCATGACAGCCTTGCCACACCGCTAAGTTTTCAGGTGCCCATACAGGGGAGGCGCTATTCATTGCCTGCTCAGTTCTTCACCAATCAGTTGCTCAGCTACGAATACAAGCGTTTTTATAAGAACAGCGAAGTCAATTTACAGCTCGCACAAACCTTAAATCGCTTGGTTGAATACGATGAAAAAGTGACCAAACCATTTATGGAGATGAATTTATGGAACTCCATTTATCAAGCGAAATGGACTAGAAAATGGTCGGGTACACAATTGATTGTGGGTACAGCAGGTATGTTGCAATTGAATCGGAATTCACTGCTTGCTGCCGAGCAACTTTTGCCCGATGCCCAAACCTATGATCAAGGGCTTTTTGCTCTATTTAAATGGGAGCTTTCATCCGTACAACTTATTCAACTGGGGCTAAGGCAAGATCTACGTTTCATAAAAACAACTCAAATTCAAAAGATCTATGCAAGCCCTAATGCCTCGTTTGGTTGGAGTTATCGCATACAACCCCAAACAGAGAGTCGTTTGAATTTATCGAGCGGTTTTCGAGCACCACATCTCAGCGAGTTATTAGCCGATGGATTTCATCATGGTGCCCTTCGTTATGAAGTGGGAGACCTCCTGCTCAAACCTGAGCGCAGTCTGCAGCTCGATTGGGTTTTGGAAAGGGGTGGAGCGCATGGAAACTGGAGTTTGAATCCTTATCATGCTTGGGTTTCCGACTACATCTACTTGCAGCCAAGTGGTGCAGCTATTGATGGCATCCCTGTTTTTGCATACAAACAGCTCAATCAAGGTCGTTTGTATGGACTTGATTTGAGTGCGCATTATCACCCGCATTGGTTGCATCACCTGCATTGGGAGGGGTCCTTTTCTTACGTGCAATTCATCAGTGAGCAAGATAGTTCGATTTCCTTGCTTCCGCCTACGCGTCTGCAGAATGAACTTAAATACGATTGGGTGAGAAAGGGTATCATAAGTAAAGTTGAGTTCAGTTTAAGTCATCAATGGATGGCGGCACAAACGCGTGTGGCCTACCAAGAAACGAGCAGTCCAAGTTATCAGCTCTTGCATTTAAACGCGCGTTTACATTTGGAGAAAAATGGCGTTTGGATCTTGCAAACGGGTGTCCGAAACCTTACAAATAACATGTATATCGATCATTTATCAAGGCTTAAGAATATAGGGATGCCCGGTCCTGGGAGGCATTTTTATGTAAGTGTAAAATACCAGGTTGTCAAATCAACTAATATCAAAAAAGGATGAAAAAATTATTTTTATCGGTCAGTGTTTTAGGTTTACTCGGGGTGTCGTGCGCAAAGAATAAATGTGCTGAATGTCACTATGATGCGCCTTCTGGAGAGGTTGAAATGGGAACTTTTTGCGGCGATGAGCTGAAGAATTTGGAAGCGTTAGGAACTTACACGGATTCTTTGGGTGCTACCTATGTGGTGCATTGCGGCGAGCATTAAAACCAATAACTTTTCAACATTTTGAGCATTTGTTGATAAGTGCCAAATGCATTTGTTGTCATTATGACACAAAGGGCCTAATTTTATAATAAGAATTGGGCCCTATGTTCGACGACGAAGAAGAAGACTACAACGACAGCAGTTTGAGCGAAGACATCGAGCACTTCGAAGCCCACCTAAAGGGTCAAAAGCTCAGATTTATCGACAGCGATCGGCTAGAAGGCCTCATTGACCACTACCTCATTCAAGGGCAGTTCAATAAAGCCAAAATAGCCGCAGAATTCGGCATTTACCAATTTGCTTACAATCCGCTTTTCAAGTTGCGCAAAGCGCAGGCGCTTGGGGGCATGGGCTTGCTGCAAGAAGCACTAGACTGTGTAGTTCAGCTCGAAAGACAAGAAATTGACAGCGCAGAGCTTTACCTCACCAAAGCGTCTATTCACGCTCAGCAGCGCGAGCACAAACAAGCTATTCGCTACTTTAAATTGGCGCTCGAAAATTCCGACCCTGCCGAACACGACTACATCTACTTAGACATCGCCATCGAATACGAGCGTCTTCAGCAATATCAAGATGCCATAGATACCCTGCATCAGGCCCTCAAAGCCAACAAACACAACGAGGCAGCACTCTATGAGCTCGGTCGTTGTTACGACGCGCTTGGCGCCACCCAAGACTCCATCGATGCCTACCTTAAATTCATCGACGAACAACCTTATTCCAGTACTGCTTGGTACAACCTCGGTAATGCTTATAGCCGCCTAGAAAACTACGATCGCGCTGTTTGGGCCTACGAATACGCCATTCTCATCAATGAAGAATTTGGCCCAGCACATTTCAACTTAGGCAATGCTTACCTTTCACTCGAGAAATACCACAAATCCATAGAGCATTTCGAGCTTTGTATGAAGCACGACGGCGACGACGCCATGGCACTTTGCTACATCGGAGAAGCCTACGAACAACTCAACGAACTCGAGCTTTCAAAACACTACTACAAACTTAGCATAGACCTCGAGCCCATGCTGCCAGAGGCCTGGTTGGGGCTCGGTATCGTAGAAGATTTAATGGGCTTCACCAAAGAAGGAATTGTCCTGATTCAAAAAGCCCTAGACTACGACCCCGACAACGCCGGTATTCACCACGTACTAGCTGGCGCATATCAAAAAATAGAGCTTGCTTCTGAGGCGCAGTTTCACTACCTCAAAAGCCTGGAATTAACCCCCGACGACCAAGAAGCACTCAGCGACTACGTCGCTTTCTTAGCAGAAAACTCACTCGCTGAAGCCCAAGCATTCTTGTTGCAATACCGCGCCGATCACCCTTCGGTTTTCGATGCACAATTGCACCTCATCAATATCAAATGGCAAATGGGGCAGTTTGCAGAGGCCAAGCACCTCTACAACCAATGCTTAAATGAAGACGCCACCAGTGCCAAACTGATTTTTGAAATCAACCCCAAACTCCTAGACGACAACGATTTTTTATACTTAGCTGATTAACCATGAACTTTAAACTCACATTTATCCCAAAACGTAGTGAAAAACCCCGCAACAAAGGCGTCACCATGATGATGGATAAGGGCTTAGGGCTTCGCGAAACAGAACATTTCATCGAAGCATCTGCCCACCTTACAGACTTGGTCAAATTTGGCTTTGGAACTGCATTTGTGACACGCCAACTCGAGGAAAAAATCAAACTTTACCGCGAGGCTGGCATCCGCCCTTATTTTGGCGGTACCCTTTTTGAGGCTTTTTATGCCAGAGGCATGTTCAAAGAGTTTGTCAAAATGCTCGACAAATACGACCTCGACCTCGCTGAAATCTCAGATGGCTCCATCATCATTCCCCACGACGAAAAGTGCAAGCTCATCCACGAGCTCTCTCAATCGAGAACAGTACTTTCTGAGGTGGGTTCCAAAGATTCTGGAATCCTGATTTCTCCGGCCAAGTGGGTGCGTCTCATGAAAGCAGAACTTGAGGCAGGAAGCTGGAAAGTAATTGCAGAAGGTAGAGAGGCGGGCAACGTTGGGGTGTTCCGACCAAACGGAACGGCTCACACCATGCTCATCAATCGCATTATCGCAAACGTCAAACCCGAAGACATCCTTTGGGAGGCGCCTCAAAAGAACCAACAAGTTTGGTTTATCAAGCTCTTTGGTGCAGAAGTCAACCTCGGTAACATTGCGCCAAACGACCTCATTCCACTCGAATGTCTGCGTTTGGGCTTGCGCGGTGACACCTTCTTTGACTTTTTACCAAAATCATACGCTGACCGACTCAAGCAGGTCAACGACGAGTCCGACGACGACCAAGAAGATGACCAAGAATAATCCGCAAGCGCCTTATTCCAAATTACTTCAAATTACCGGGCATCAGGGGCCTATTTACGCCCTGAGCCAAGATCAAGAATTCATTTATTCTGCCTCAGCAGACAAATTTGTGGCGCGCTGGCACAAAAGCACGGGGCAGCAAGATCAATTTGCCATTCGCTGCACGCAAGCTCCTTTTAGCCTCTTGGTACTACCCAAAGAGCAGCAACTTGTGATTGGCTTATCCGATGGCAGTTTACACGTCATCGACACCCTACAAAAAAGCGAAATCAAAAACCTCAAAGCGCATCAAGCCGCGGTTTTTGCCATCGCCGAGAATCGATTGTTACAACAGCGCTATACAGCCGATGCCGATGGTACCGTCTTGGTTTGGGACAACAATTGGAACTTACTTTTGCAGTTGCCACTTGCCTGTGGTAAAATCCGACAAATTGCGGTGTCACCAGATGGCAGTTACTTTATCTTGGCGTGTGCCGACGGAAACTGGAGAAAAATTGAAACCTCTTTTTTCAATGAAACCCAGCAAATCTATGCGCACCACGAGGGCTGCAGCGCCGTTTGCATTCTGCCCAATGGAGACTTGCTTTCTGCAGGGAAAGATGCCTTCATTAGGCGTTGGTCTGCATCAGGCGAAAAGCGCAATGCTTTCCCGGCACATTTGGGCACCATTTACCAAATCCTTCATTTAGGTACAGGTGTTTACGTGAGCGCTTCTCGAGACAAAACAATCAAGATTTGGTCCGAACAAAATGATCAATTTGAGTACAAGATTGACATACAAATGGCTGGGCACCGTCATTCAATCAATGCACTGATACCCTTGAATGATGGGTTTGTAAGTGCTGGCGACGACAAAAGAATTATTGTTTGGCGCAGCTCAGATGAAAAAACCTCGTAATTTTAGTTCATGAAGTTTTGGGTCTTTGTATTTGTGTTTTGTCAGGTGGCTGTGCGAGCGCAGTTTCAATTCAATTTCAGTACATACATACCGGTGATTTCCGATGGCCAAAGCCTTACAAAAGCATGGGCAGGAGGCCTCAATACGCCTCAATTTTCTAGCCTAGATTACGATTTCGATGGCGACGAAGACTTGCTTGTTTTTGACCGCAGTGCCGATCAGCTCAGGGTTTTCAGGAACATCACAACGGGCACTGCGCCAAGCTACGAACTTGACTTGCGCGCTCATTTATTTTTTCCGCCAAATCTGCAATATCGTGTCACCACCCATGACTACGACAGCGATGGTCGCAAAGACTTGTTTTGTTATACAGTTGGCGGAATACAAGCGTATCGGAATATTGGTACGGCTGCAACTGGTTTGTCTTGGCAAGCCTACAGCCCTTATTTAGTATCCAATTATGCTGGCCCTACGCTCAATTTATATATTAGTGGTGCTGATATTCCTGCTCTAGTAGACGTCGAAGGAGATGGCGATATGGATATACTGACCTATCACATTAGCGGAGAATACCTGCAGTATCACCAAAACCAAAGTCAGGAGCTCTATGGGCATTCAGATTCGCTGGTTTTTATTTTAAAAAACCGTTGTTGGGGCAAATACCGCGAAGACGTCACGAGCAACACCCTCTTCTTAAACGATACCAGTTCATATTGTACCGATGGCAATGTCTCGAATCCGGAATTGCCTACCAATGAAGCCAATAAAGCACATGCAGGCTCAACAGTCTTAGCGTTGGATCTAGATCAATCTGGGGTTTTAGATTTGCTTCTAGGAGATGTAGCCTACGGAAACCTCATTAGACTCATGAACGGAGGTACTGCGCCAAATACCAATTCGCCAATGGTCAGCGCAGACTACGATTTTCCGAGCAATACCACTCCTGCCAACGTGCAACTATTTCCGGCAGCATATTACCTCGACATCGATTTTGACCAACAAAAAGATCTTTTAGTTGCGCCCAACGCCAATAATGTTTCTGAGAATGAAAATAGCGTTTGGTATTACAAAAACCTAGGATCAACTCAAGCACCCGTCTTTGTTTATCAAGATAACGATTGGCTGCAAGGCGACATGATCGATCACGGTTTGGGTTCAGTTCCCTTCTTATATGATGTCAATCAAGATGGCCTGACCGATCTTTTGGTCGCCAATTATTTTGCCTATAAACCCGTTTTGAATAAAGAAGCCAGGATCGCATATTACCAAAACATAGGAACGGCTACAGCACCGCAACTCATTTTGGTGGACCAAGATTTCTTAAATCTGGCATCGTCTAATCTTGGGCTGCGCTTGTTGCCAGCCATGGGCGATCTCAATGCCGATGGTAAAGCCGATTTACTTTTAGGACGTGATAACGGTCAAATCGCTTATTGGCTCAATTCAAGCACAGGTTCAAACCCAACTTTTCAACTCCAAACAGCAGCGCTGAATGATCAAGCTGGGCAAGCGATCCAAGTTCCACTATATGCAGCGCCTCAACTTTTTGACTACAACCAAGATGGCTTGCTCGATTTGATTATAGGGCACAAGGGCGGTACTTTGCATTATTATCGAAATGCTGGCACGGCAAGTACACCAAGTTTCATCCAAGAATCTACTTTATTGGGAGGCGTGAACGTACAAAGCAATGGCCCAGATGGCTTTGCAATTCCGCATTTTTTTAGTTTTCAAGATACCACTTATTTAATGGTAGGCTCGCTAGACGGTCACTTGCATTTTTACGATAGCATCTCTTCAGATGTAGCGGCAACTTACCATGTGCGCAGCCAAGACTTTTTGGGTTTAAGTGCTCAAATAGGCGCCTACGCCGCAGCTGCTATTGGCAACCTAGACAACGATCAACACTTAGAGCTTTTTGTAGGGCAAGATGCCGGAGGCTTGTTTCTTTTGGAAAATGAGCCCGGTTCAGACCTCAGTGTTTCAGAAGTCCTCACCATACCTTTACAAGTAGTTCCGAATCCAACAAAAGAAAAAATCGTCTTGAAAGGGCTTCAAGGCAGTGCAACAGGAGCTATTTATAATTTGCTTGGGCAAAAGGTGCTGTCCATAGATGTGAGCTCGGCACAAGAAATCATAGATGTTGCGGCATTAAACGCCGGGACTTACTTGCTCAAACTAGACAACGGGCAAAGCACATTGTTTATCAAACACTAATGCAATTATTGGTTGAATTTTTACTTGATATTGAGTTCAAGTAGGGTTTGGCCGTTGAGTTCAGCGCGCAATGCATCGCCAATCTGAACTGGGCCTACACCGGCTGGTGTTCCTGTAAAGATCAGGTCACCTGTTTTGAGCGTGATAAATTGCGATACATAAGCAATAATGGTGTCGATGCTAAAAATGAAATCTTTAGGATGGCCTGTTTGCTTGAGTTCGCCGTTTTGAAAAAGTTTGAATTCAGCTGTGCTCAAATCAATACTTGTTTTGTCTATCCATTGATTAGAAAGCGGCGCACTGTGGTCAAAACCTTTGGCCTTTTCCCATGGAAGGCCATTTTCTTTGCATTGTTGTTGGAGGTCTCGGGCAGTGAAATCGATGCCTAAGGTGAAATGCGAATAGTATTTGTGTGCAAATGCGGGTGCAATGTGCTTGCCAACTTTTTCGATGCGCACTACTAATTCACATTCAAAATGTAAGTCTTTGGTAAATTGAGGATAGTAGAAATCGCCTTCTTTGAGGAGTGCGGTATCTGGTTTTAAAAAATAGAGCGGTTCAGTAGGGAGTGCAGCCTTCATTTCTTTGGCATGGTCGGCGTAGTTGCGACCAATACAGATGATTTTCATGGCTTTTTGAATTTATTTTTCAATAACTCGAGTTTGTCTTCGATATTTTGAGTGCTGTTGACCGCTTTGATGCGTTCCATTTCTTTGCGCAATACTTGCTTGGTATATAGCGGGAAATCTGCCTCGAGCATCCAGCCGTAATAGCCGGGCTCTAGCTTGAGCACTTGCGCCACAGTTTTTCCTTTGTGCTTGCCAAAGTTGTAGCAAACCTCTTGGTTTTCGTCGTAGGCCAAGCGGCCTGCAAAATCAGCTTGTTGGTTGCCAACTGTAGAAAACTTAGCCAAGCCTGCAATATCATTTTGCAGATCGGTGTATTTTTCTGTTTGCGCTTGCAATACTTCTAGGGTAGCCAATGTGTCGTAAAGCGCATTGTGGGCATTTTCGATTTGCTTGCCGCAATAAAATTGATAGGCCGCCGCTAAAGTGCGTTGCTCCATTTTATGAAAGATGTTTTGCACATCTACAAAATGACGCGCGCCTAGGTCAAAATCGATGCCGCAGCGCAGTAATTCTTCTGATAATACAGGAATATCGAATTTGTTGGAGTTGTAGCCCGCTAAATCGGCGTCGCCGATAAAGTCGAGTAGACGTGGTGCCAGCGCTTCAAAAGTAGGGGCGTTAGCTACCATTCCGTCGGTAATGCCATGAATAGCAGCGATTTCAGCAGGAATGGATTGGAGTGGATTCACCAATTCATTGAAAGTTTCGGTATGGCCATCTTCAAAAAGTTTAATGACGGCGATCTGAACGATGCGGTCTTTGGTGATTTGAAGGCCGGTGGTCTCAAGGTCAAAAACACAAAGCGGGCGAACGAGTTGTAGCGCCATGCTTAAATGCTTGTTTCTGGGTCAAAACCTTCTAGGTAGTCTGCCACACGACGCACAAATTGCCCTCCGAGCGCTCCGTCTACAACGCGGTGGTCATAGGAGTGCGACAAGAACATTTTGTGACGGATGCCAATGAAGTCTCCTTCAGGGGTTTCAATTACCGCTGGTACTTTGCGAATGGCACCGAGCGCCAAAATTGCTACTTGTGGTTGGTTGATGATTGGTGTGCCCATGACATTGCCAAAAGTTCCGACATTGGTTACGGTGTAGGTGCCGCCTTGGATGTCTTCTGGCTTGAGTTTGTTGTTTCTCGCGTTGTTGGCAAGCTCATTGACTGCTTTGGCCAAACCAACAAGGTTCATGCGGTCGGCATTTTTGATCACAGGAACAATCAGGTTTCCGCTTGGCAACGCAGCAGCCATTCCTATATTGATGTCTTTGCGTTTGATGATATTTGTGCCAGAAACCGAAACATTGATCATGGGGAAGTCTTTGATGGCTTTGGCAACTGCTTCCATGAAAATTGGCGTAAAAGTAAGGTTTTCACCTTCGCGTTTTTTGAACTCGTTTTTCATGCGTTCGCGCCACTTAACGATTGTTGTGACGTCCGCCTCTACGTAGGAAGTAACGTGCGGCGATACATGCACAGACATCACCATGTGTTCGGCGATGAGCTTGCGCATGCGGTCCATTTCGATGATTTCGTCGCCGCTATTTGGAATAACGACCGGTTCTTTGATTTGAATTGAGGTATTGCCCGTGCTTGGAGCAGGCGCAGGGCTAGCTGCTTTTGCCGCAGCAGGAGCAGCTGCTGCGGTGCTCACTGGAGCCGAACCTCTGGTTTCCAAGAATTGGAGCATGTCTTTTTTGGTCACGCGGCCTTCTTGCCCAGTGCCTTGTATGCTGGCAAGCTCTTGGGCGCTGATGTTCTCTTTCTGAGCAATGGTGCGCACAAGCGGAGAATAAAAACGACCGTCGGTACTTTTGGCAATAGGAGCTGAAACAGTAGAAGCAAGCTCAGAAGCAGGGCTTACCTCGGCAACAGCAGCTGGTGCAGGCGTTGCTGCAGCTGCAACTGGCGCAGCGGCTGAAACAGTGCCGTCAGTGGATAAAATAGCAATGACGTCGCCAACTTGAGCAACCTGATCTTTCTCGAAAAGAATTTTGACGAGTGTACCGGCTGCTTCCGAAGGAAGTTCGTTGTCTACTTTGTCGGTTGCGACCTCCACGAGTGGTTCGTCCATGGCAACTGTGTCGCCGATGTTTTTGAGCCAATTGGTAATGGTTGCTTCGGTAACGCTTTCTCCCATTTTGGGTAGACGAATTTCTATTTCTGCCATATTGCTGTTAATTGATGTCGTTGATTTGCCTGCAAAATTAAGCAAAATCAGGTAATTATTAGTGTGGTTCGTTGTCGAGCTTCCCGAGTTGTTTGTAGACCGAAGTGAGGTCGTGGGTAAGCGCGTAAGTTTTGGTGTATATAAAAGCTTGCAATTCAAAAGGTTGATCGCTATTGATGAGCGGTTCTAAAATGAAAAGCTTGCCCTTTTTGTGTCCTTCTTTCTGAGCGCGCACACCGACAAAAGAACAGCGACCAATGAGTACATTGAAGACGTTTTTGAAAAATTGTTGTGGCTTTTGAAAGCGCCATGCAAAGAGGGGTGAAAGCAAAAGTAAGAAGCTTGCTAGCACGAGGTCAAATAGCCGCTTGATGCGTTTGTTGGCAGGTAGCTGTAGTGCATCAAAATGAATGTTGTAGTAGGTGCCGGCTTGGTCAATTGAGGAGCTACCGATAAGGTAACTCGTGTTGGGTTGTGCAATTTTGTATTCGAGATCGAGGTTGGCTGTGTCTGCCATCGATTGGATGATCTTGGAGGCACCCACGTCTTGGGCAGAAAAGATGAGCTCGTTGAGCTGCTGAACCCTAATGATTTCTTCGAGTTGTTCAAGGGATGGCGCTGTGCCGGCACTGAGTGCTATCTGTTCAATGCGATCAATTTGAGGATAGGTAGCGCGCAACAATTCAGCGATGCGCTCAAATTCGCTATTGTCGGCAACAATTCCGAAGCGTTTTTTGGGAAGTTTACCAAAGTCGATTCGGCCTTTGGTGAGCAGTTCCTTGAGTGCACGGGTCAGGTAAAAAGCGACTAAAAACCCTACGGCGCCTAGCAAAATAAAGAGCCTAGAAAACTGCCATTCTTTTGGAAATAAGGCGTAGGCTACCAAAATGGTAATGGTGCCAAAAAAAGTGCTTTTCCAAATTTGATGTATACGGGTACCGCGATCGTAGAGTCCGAAAATCCAGGTGCAGAAAACCCAAATGGCGATATACGCTGGGCTAAGCCATGTGTAGGCCCAATCTGGGAATCGAATGTCGTGCGCCTGCCATTGCTGGGCAAGAACATACAAACTACCGTAGGCGATTGCGGCATCTATTGCAGGCCAACTCAGATTCCCAATAATACGCTTGAGAATTGACGCACTTGCGCGCAAGTAAATGGCCAAATGAATGGCTAACGAAAAAATGCGTGCATATCGCGCCGAGAAATGCTTTTTTGCAAAAATGACCATGGCGTTGTAAAACACAAAAACATAGTTGAGTGAACCTTTTTTGGTGCTTTCGCCTTTGTAGTGAATGATTTTAGTCTCAGGAAAATAAACATTGGTATAACCGCCTTGCTGAATGCGATAAGACAAATCGATGTCTTCGCCATACATAAAAAAGGCTTCGTCTAAGAGACCAACCTTATCTAGGGTATCTGAACGCATGAGCATGAAAGCACCACTCAACACATCGATTTCGTGTGTTTGATGTTCGTCGAGAAAACCGAGGTGGTAAGTGCCAAATTTTTTGCTCTTAGGGAATAGTTTGGAGAGGCCGAATATTTTGTAAAAAGAAACTGCAGGCGTTGGGAGGCCTCGTTTGGATTCGGGTAAGAAGCGACCTTTGCCATCTAGCATGCGAACGCCTAAACCACCGGTTTTTGGATGTGCATCTAGGAAGGCGATGCATTTGTCGAAGGTATCTTGCTCTACCACGGTGTCCGGATTCAGCAAGAGCACGTAACGGCTGTCGCTTTGTAAAATGGCCTGATTGTTCGCTTTAGAAAAACCGACGTTTTCGGTGTTGGCGATCAGCTTTACTGTTGGGAATTTTTCGCGGACCAAAGCCACAGAGCCATCGACGCTATTGTTGTCCACGACAAAGACTTCAATTTGCAGATGCTGGCTGGCCGCAAGAACGCTGTTCAGGCATTGTTCTAGAAAGTTCACTACATTGTAGTTGACAATCACAACACTTAAATCAAAGCGGCGCTGTTTGCTCATTTTTGGGCGATACAAGAGATTTCTATCGTAACATCTAGAGGAAGTCTAGCAACTTGAATGGTTTGCCTAGCTGGAGCAACTCCTGTAAAGTAGCTGGCGTAAATTTGATTCATGGCTTGAAATTCTTGCAGGTCTTTCATGAAAATACTGACCATGACAACATCGTTGTAAGAAAAGCCAGCTTCTTTTAGCAAGGCACCTATATTTTCTAATACACGCGTGGTGGCGATTTCAATGGTGTCTATTTCTAGCAAGCCAGTATTCGGATTGAGCGGAATTTGACCACTCACATAAAGCGTATCGTTTTTAAGGATCGCTTGGCTGTAAGGGCCAACCGGAGCAGGCGCGTTGGGTATTTGAATGGGTTTTTTCTCTGCTGACATGCCAAATGCTTGAATTTACTACTTTTGCAAAGTAACAAAAAACAAGCTACGTGAAGGTTCTTTTGATCGATTTTTATGACTCCTTTACGTTTAATCTTGCGCATTATCTAGAAGGCATGGACCTTCAATTAGAGGTACTGCGTTACGACGCACTCACCGAGCGCGCATTGCAAAGTGCAGATGCATTCATTTTGTCGCCGGGGCCTGGTTTGCCGAGTGAAAAAAGCGGTCTAAATAGCTTGTTAGAAACTTGGGTCGGAAAGAAACCAATACTCGGTGTTTGTTTAGGAATGCAGGCGCTTGTAGAGCACCTTGGTGGCTCTTTAGTCAATCAACATCAGGTCAAGCACGGGGTTTCAGAAAAGATCAACATTTTAAATAGGGAAGGTTTATTTCGATATTTGCCGATAGAAATGGAAGTGGGGCTCTATCATTCCTGGAAAGTAAATTGCCCTTCGGCCTGGATCAGCGCTAAAAGTGCAGAAGGGGTTCCTATGGCCATAGAGCTTCCCGAACTAAAGGTTTATGGGGTGCAGTTTCATCCGGAATCTGTCATGACTCCTCACGGTAAAGAAATTTTGCGCAATTTTATACAAATTGCACAACATGGTTAAGTTCATTTCATTTTGTTTCTTTCTTTGGCTTGGATTGGTAGCTAGCGCGCAGTCTTGCACGGGCCTCTGGATTACCATCGACGACGCAACGGGCCTCAAGAAGTCTATTGTGGAGCTCTACAAAAAAGACGGCGTGCTTTACGGTAAGGTAGTCTACATTTATAAGAGGGGTAAAGATGGGCCGCACTCCAAATGCACCGAGTGTTCCGGTAAGCTTTACAATCAGCCCATCCTCGGGATGCTCATTGCCAAACAACTCAAGTGGAATGGTTCAGAATGGGAGGGAGGCACTATTCTAGATCCGGATAACGGTAAAACCTATGCTTGTTCAATATGGTTGAACGAAAATAACACTGATAAACTGAATGTTCGCGGCTATATCGGCCCTTTTTTCAGGACCCAAGAATGGATCCGTACCGATAAAATTCCTGCTGACTGAAACCTTTTTGTTCAACTTTTGTTGTTGATTTGTATTGTCAAACTTCAACAAAAAATGAAATCAATTCCCTTCGTCTTATTTTCTTTTCTCTTTTCACTCTCTGTTTTTGCGCAAACAGGCTCATTGTCAGGTGTTTTAACCAACGCAGCGAACGGAACGCCCATTTCACCAGCCAAAGTAACGATTGTCGAACTGCAATTACTCAAAGCTGTTGACCTCGAGGGGCGTTTTGCATTCTCTGAGCTCGCGCCCGGAATTTACACCGTGAAATTCACTGCCCCAGGCTACGAAGACAAAGTGCAATCAGAAGTACTCATTACCAATGCGCGCCCAACGGAGCTCAATATCGAACTCGACGAGAAAGTCCAGACTTCTAAAGATGTAAAGGTGAGCGCTGCTCCTTTTCAGCGAAAAGCAGAATCGCCAAATTCACTCAAAACGCTCAGCGCTACCGAAATTGAACGCTTACCTGGTGCCAACCGCGACGTCAGTAAAGTGATCGCTGCGCTTCCGGGTGTGGCAGCACGCGCTACCTTTCGAAACGATATCATTATCCGTGGTGGCTCACCAGGCGAAAACAAATTCTATCTAGACGGCATTGAGGTTCCAAACATCAATCACTTTGCTACCCAAGGGAGCAGTGGTGGCCCGGTTGGATTGTTGAACGTGAACTTCATTAGAGAGGTGGAGTTTTATTCTGGTGCTTTTCCTGCCAACCGCGCCAACGGTTTGTCATCAGTGCTTTCGTTTAAGCAAAAAGATGGCAACAAAGACGGCTTGATCACCAATTTTGCACTCGGATCTTCTGACGCTGCACTTACTTTCGACGGCCCCATTGGTAAAAAAGGCGACTTCATTTTTTCTATGCGTCGTTCCTATTTGCAATTTTTATTTGCGGCCCTGAAATTACCCATCTTGCCAACCTACAATGACTACCAATTCAAATTCAATTTCCAGCTCGATCCTAAAAACAAGTTGTCGATCATTGGTTTAGGTGCACTTGATCAATTCGGGCTCAATACCAATGTAAACGATGGTCTTACCGATGCAACTCAGGTGGAATACAACAACTTTATTCTTGGCAATCTACCACAACAAGGTCAATGGAACTACACCATGGGTGCGGTTTGGCAGCACTCTTCTAAATCCTCGATTCAGACCGTTGTAGCGAGCCGCAACATGCTCAATAACCGTGCATACCGTTACATGGATATGATCGAACAGCCTCAAAATTTATTACAAGATTACACCTCGTTCGAAGCAGAAAATAAATTTCGCTTTGAACACACCTATATCAAAAATGGCTGGCGTTGGAATGTGGGTGTTGGATATGAATACGCCAAATATTTTTCGGATACCTATCAAAAAATCACCATTTTTGGACAGCCTGCAGTAGTTGATTTTGAATCGACACTCAACCTTCATAAGTATGCGGCCTTTTCTCAATTGAGCCGCTCATTTATGAACGAAAGACTGCGACTTTCTGCAGGCGTTCGTGCAGATGGCACCAACTACAGCGCACAGATGCGCAACCCGTTCAAGCAATTCTCACCGATGTTTTCGGCATCGTACAGACTCACTGAAGATTGGGCAATCAATACGAATGTGGCGCGCTACCACCAATTGCCGGCCTACACCATCCTCGGCTTCCGCAATGCAAACGGCGACCTCGTGAATCAGCAAAATGGCGTGCGTTATATTCAAGCAGATCACTATGTGTTGGGAACAGAATACCTGCTCAAATGGAATGCACGCGTGACGTTAGAAGGTTTTTATAAAAAGTACAATTATTACCCATTCTCTTTGAAAGATTCCATTTCTTTGGCCAATATTGGTTCAGATTTTGGCGTCGTGGGTAACGAAGCCGTTAGTTCAACCTCGAGCGGACGCAGCTATGGGGCAGAATTCCTCTATCAACAAAAATTATACAAAGGATTTTACGCTGTCTTGGCATACACCTGGGTGCGTTCAGAATTTCTCGACAAAAATAACCAATATGTGCCTACCTCTTGGGATAGCCGTCATATTGTATCGCTCACGGGCGGAAAGCGCTTTAAAAACGGCTGGGAGTTCGGAATGCGATGGTTGTTTTCTGGAGGTGCGCCTTACACTCCTTACGATATCGCCACTTCAAGTTTGACCACAAATTGGGATGTCAATGGTATTGGCGTACTCGACTACTCTCAACTCAACACCCAACGCGAAAGTAGTTTTCATCAGCTTAATGTCCGTGTTGACAAAAAGCTCTACCTCGATAAATTCAACATGAATTTTTATTTTGACATTCAAAACTTGTATGGCTATAAAGCAGTTTTAGCGCCAATCCTTTTGGTTCAAACCGACGCTAATAATCAGCCTTTGACCGTTGAAAACGACCCTACGCGTTACCAAACGAAATTAATAGAAAACGCGTCAGGAATCTTGCAGCCAACACTCGGTATTATCGTGGAATTTGTTGCAAAAAAGCGAAAGTAAGTTCGTTCTTTCCAAATTTTAAAAAAGTGGTATCTTTGCACCCAAATTAAAGAAAATACATGGCTACCAACAGAACCTTTACAATGCTTAAGCCCGATGCAATCGAAAACGGGCACATGGGCAAAATCATCGACATGATCATCGGTGCTGGATTCAGCATCAAAGCAATGAAATACACGCAACTTTCTGAAGCGCAAGCAAAAGAATTTTACGCAGTTCATTCAGAGCGTCCATTCTACGGAGAGCTCGTTGAATACATGACCAGCGGCCCAATCGTTGCTGCTATTTTAGAAAAAGAAAATGCAGTAGCAGATTTCCGTGCACTTATCGGTGCCACAGACCCAGCAGAAGCAGCAGACGGAACCATCCGTAAGGCATATGCAGAAAGCAAAGGTCGCAATGCGGTTCACGGTTCAGATTCAGACGAAAACGCTGAGATCGAAGGTAAATTCCATTTTGCTGCCAACGAGATTTTTTAATTTCGTCTTACAACAATTTTTTTAAAGACCGCTCTGCGGTCTTTTTTTATGTGAAGCCTTATGAGATTTACAGAAGCCACTGAGAAACGCCGCACGTTTGGTATCATTTCCCACCCAGATGCAGGTAAAACTACACTGACCGAAAAACTTTTACTTTTTGGTGGGGCCATCCAAACTGCCGGTGCGGTCAAGAATAACAAAATCAAGAAGTCAGCTACGTCCGATTTCATGGAAATCGAAAAGCAACGCGGTATCTCCGTCGCAACTTCCGTGATGGCTTTTGCTTATAACGGCAAACAAATCAATATCCTAGATACTCCAGGTCACAAAGACTTTGCCGAAGACACCTTTCGCACCCTGACCGCTGTCGATAGCGTGATTCTAGTCATCGACTGCGCTAATGGGGTAGAGGCCCAAACAGAGCGTCTCATGGAAGTGTGCCGCATGCGCAAAACGCCCGTGATCATTTTCATTAACAAAATGGACCGCGACGGTAAAGAGGCCTTTGATTTGCTCGACGAACTCGAAGCGAAACTTTCGATTCGCGTTAGGCCCTTGACTTGGCCAATAGGCATGGGAGACCGCTTCCAAGGTGTCTACAACATTTATCAAAAAGGTCTCAATTTGTTTTCGGCCAATAAAACCAAAATAGCAGAAGACGTTGTCTCAATTTCTGACCCAACTGACCCTGCACTCGATCAAATCATTGGCGAGGCGCCAGCAGCCGAACTCCGTGAAGAACTCGACATGATCGAAGGTGTATACGACGCCTTTGACCGCCAGACCTACCTCGCCGGCGATGTTGCACCCGTATTTTTTGGTTCAGCGGTTAATAATTTTGGTGTCAAAGAATTACTCGATACATTTTGTGAAATCTCGCCATCGCCGCAAGGACGCGAGAGCGACACCCGCATGGTGGAGCCAGAAGACGACCGTTTCTCAGGCTTTGTATTTAAAATTCATGCCAACCTAGATCCCAAGCACCGAGACCGCATTGCCTTTTTGCGCATTGTATCGGGGCGTTTTGAGCGCAATAAATTTTACCACCACGTGCGCTTGGGCAAAGACATGAAATTTCCGAATCCAACGTCTTTTATGGCGCAAGATAAAAGCGTCATAGACGATGCCTATCCAGGCGACGTCATTGGGCTCTACGATACCGGTTCATTCAAAATCGGAGACACCCTCACCACAGGTGAAAAAATGCTATTTAAAGGCATTCCTTCGTTTTCGCCAGAAATCTTCCAGGAACTAGAGAACCTAGATCCGCTCAAGTCTAAGCAATTAGACAAAGGCATTCGCCAACTCATCGACGAAGGGGTGGCGCAGTTGTTTATTCAGCAACCTGGTAACCGCAAAATTGTTGGTACCGTAGGGCAACTTCAGTTTGAGGTCATCAACTATCGCCTCATTCATGAATACGGCGCCAATTGTCGTTTTGTGCCGCGCAATTACTTTAAGGCCTGCTGGATCACCAGCACAAACCCAGAACAGCTTGCTTCGTTTCAAAGAGCCAAAAGCAACTATTTAGCATTAGATAAAGACGAAAACTTGGTTTTCTTGGCCGAAACGCCCTTTTTATTGCAAATGGCCGAACAAGATTATCCAGATCTCACTTTCCATCAAACTTCCGCGTTTAAACTTGATCAAAATCACTAGTTTAGCTCTTTATGGCGCTGAAAGTTCTTCATTTGATCAATCCATATGCAGTTAATGATGCCCATCAGCGCTCTATTATGGAGCTCACGCTGAAAAGCATCGAGGACGCAATCAGTTTCGGTAACTCGGATATGGAAATAAAGGTGCTGGCCTTAACAGACGAGCAAGAGCAAGTCAATCTTCCTACAACTTTCATACATCGGGCAGTTCCGCTCAAAAAAATAGGAGCTGTAAATGCAGCGCTTCAACAGCTGCCTTACCCCTTGATTCAAAACTTGCTAAACGAGGCATTCAAAGAACCCTTTGACTACCTGATTTACACCAACATGGACATCATTCTGCTGCCTCATTTTTATCGATTTTTAGCCGACACCATTCCCGCAAACGATGCCGTCGTGATCAATCGCAGGCGCATCGCTCATCGAAAGCCAGTACCTTCTCTTGCTGAAATCCAAGCAGAATTAGGTTGGTCACATCCGGGTTTTGATTGCTTTGTGGTGAAGAGATCAGTTTTGGAGCAATTTGATTTCAAAGAAATTTGTATCGGTGTTCCTTTTTTAGAGAGTGCTTTTGTTCACCAAATTGCCGCATTTACTAATGCACCGCGTTATGTGCTCGATGCTCATTTGACCGTCCATTTCGGCTTGGAAGTAATGCCAAAGGTTCATAAAGGGGCTTACCTTCACAATCGCCATGAGTTTTTCAAAAAAATAAATCCAGGGTTAAAGTCTGCATATCGCTTGAACGCTTTTCCATACGCCAATGAAGGGCAAATTTTACGCTCACTCAAATGGATGCTCAACCCAAGTATGTTTACGCGTACTTATTTGCAGTTAGAGTTTCAAGAGAGATCAAAGCGTTGGCAACAGCGCATTCAGCAATTGCGCTGGTACTTTTTGCAGCGCTAACCCACATGTAAGCATAGCGCCTCCAGCTGTTTCCTTTTTTTTTCAAATTGACTTCTTTCGAGCTTCATCCAGCAAAATGCTTCGTTGTTTTCTTTGGACATTGGCTCAAATCCTAAGGCTTTGTTGTAGGCAATGGCTACTGTGTTTGTGGCCTTCACTTTGGCATTTAATTGTTGCAGATCAAGTTCGTCAAATGCGCAGCGCAGTAGTTCCAAAGAGCCGGGCAAGGTGAAGCCAAGGCCAGTTTGGATTTCAGGATTGGTGATGAGCCCACATTCTGCCGTTTTTTCAGGCCAATTAATCTGTTTGATATGAAAAAAAGCAACGAGTGCTCCTTTGACAAAAAAGGAAAAATACCGCTGTTTGGCCGGGTCTAAATGCGCAAACCATTTGCGTTGGTCAGCGGCGGTGATGGTTTGGTTCACTTCAAACCACGCTGCATTGTGCGGATGATTGCGCCACAACCGAAGTGTTTCAATGTCATTTGCGCCGAGCGCAATAAATTGGAAAGGGTTAGTCTTCAATTTTGCGGGCGTATAGGGTCTTGATTTGTGCGCCTTGCAGCCATATTTTGCGGATGTATTCTCCGATTACTCCCAGTGAAAATAATACTAAGCCGCTTGAAAATAAGGTGGATACTATAATTGAGGTGTAGCCGATAGGTACGTCGTAATAAACTTTTTGTATGAGGAAGTATATGCCAAATCCAAAACAAATTAGGGCGATAATCAGGCCTAAGCGAGACATCCATTTGAGCGGGGCGCCAGTATGAACAAAAATCAAAGTAAGGCTAAGTTTGATGAGTTTTAGTGCGCTGTAACTTGATTTGGTTTCTTTTCTTGGGTGGTGTTGGACGGTTAAAAAAGCTATGGATGGTGCCATTTGCCTTAATTCAAAGTCCAGGAAGACTACTTTTCGGTCTAAGCCTCTGAATTGTTTAAGTAGGCGGTGGTCGATCAGGCGAAAGGAGCTTACGCCATTGTAATTGGTGCCGGTTAATTGCAACAAGCGCCTAAGGATGGCAGCGCCAAGCTTGCGCGGGAGTGGATGCTGCTTTTTATCGTAGTCGCCGTAAATGAGTGCGCTCTGCGTTTGATCGTAGTGTTTGAGTAATTCGAGTGCTTCAATTGGGTCGTGCTGAAGATCGTCGTCTATGGTAATGGCAAGGGCTGTTTGTACTTGGCCAAGGCCGTAAGCTGTTGCAGTAAATTGACCCTGATTTTGGTGAAAGGTGTGTATCTCGTGAGAAAACGCTTTAGTCAAATTTGTGAGCTGTTGTAGGCTGTTGTCGCGGCTAGCGTCGTCGATAAAAATGACATGAAATGCGGGCGCTATTTTACTTGATGCTAGGTTGTTTAGCCGCTCTATTAGCGCGGAAAGATTGAGTTCAGATTCAAAAACAGGAATGACAAAACTAAAAAGAGGCTTTGGGCTATTCATAGTCAAAAATATGGAACTTACAGGAAGCAGGCAAGGTTAATAAAGCGCTTGCAATAGAAAAACCAACCCCAAACCCCGAGATGCAGAGCGGTTGGTTTACATTTGTTGCGGGTGCAGAATGGCAAAGAGTGAGTGGAATACTGGCCGATGAGGTATTGCCAAAATGCTGTATACTAGAGCGGTTATGGAGCTGATAGTTTAACTTTTTCTCGATGAATTGGTTGATGACTTGATTGGCTTGATGTAAAACCAGAGAAGTATTGGCGTTTTGATATGCAGAGTGTTGTGCAAGCAGTTCGTTGATTTGTATGGGGACATACTGAACCGACAACGAAAATACATCGATTCCATTCAATTTCATTTTGAGCTCATTGGCATCATTTGCCTCCATATTGATGGCCTGAATACCTTTGGAAACGGAGCCTAAAGAAAAATGCATAGGTAGGGCAGAGGTGTCGTGGCGCAAGAAACTAACGGTAACGGCATCAGAAAAAACCGGCTGCGTACTTGGGTCTTTGGTATCAGTAAGGCGCGAACTGAAATCACCGACACATAAAAGTGCCTTGGCAGCAGGTATTTTTTCGAGGTATTGGGCTACCACACTGAGCCCGTAGACATAGCCAGAACACCCTTGATTGATGTCAAAGCAAATACAGTGGTCAGGCGCGCCTAGCATTGCGTGGAGTTGATTGGCGCAACTTGGAATTGCTTGGTCTGGTGTTTGACTTACACAAATGATGACGTCGATTTCTTTTGCTTCCCAGTTAAGTGCATGCATGCCTTTTTTGCATGTCTGAAGAAAATAGTCGCTGATGCGCGCTTCTTCAGTGGCTAGAAAACGATGGCGAATGCCGGTATGTGCGATAAATGCGCTTGGATCTGAGAGTAAAGGATTTTCTAGGTTGTCTAGTTTCTGCTGTGGAGTACACGAGAAAATAGCATCAATCTGAACCGAAGCAACCGTTAGCTTAGCCATTGAGCTGCTTTTCGATGTATTGGCGAATATGGCCAAGGGTTTGCCATTGAGAAAGATCGCTCGATTGAATGAATACGCCGGTATGTTCTGTTAGTGCTGAGATGAATAGAAGCGCATTTAAAGAACTCCAGTTGTCAAAGTTTCGGAAAAGCGTTTGATCCGTAAGTACTTCGTTTTCGAGCTGAAATTCTTTTTTCACAAGTTCAAAGAAGTCAAAATTCATGGTCATCGGTTAACAAAAGAGCTAGCAATTTTACGCGTTCAGCCGTAGCGCAAAGGTACTCAATTTCACTTCAAAAAAGCACAACTGAGACCGAGAGTATTTTCATATCTTTGCAAACGGAAAATGGACGTCAAATTCAACAAAAATCCTAATGTTCAGTTCTTTCAGCAACACCTGCAAGAACTCCTGACCGACTACAATTCTTTCAGGCAAAAAAAAGCCTCAGAGCTTTGTGTGTCCTTGTTGCAGCCGCTTTTTAAAGAGCGGCATCTTTGGCTAACCCATTCGGGAACAGCTGCATTAGAGATAGTTGCCGACTTGCTTTTGCAATCCGGAAAAACAGAAATCATTGTACCTTCTTTTTGTTTTGTATCAACAGCTGTAGCCTTT
Source organism: Bacteroidota bacterium (assembly GCA_041191505.1). Classification (GTDB taxonomy): domain Bacteria; phylum Bacteroidota; class Bacteroidia; order Flavobacteriales_D; family Crocinitomicaceae; genus UBA952. The sequence goes on from JBEEOT010000018.1 coordinate 68,875, forward strand.
CAAAACAAAGGTTTTCAGTTGCGCTTTGCCGAAGCTGATCCCGAAACCCTAAGTGCTTCGGTGCCGGATATCCTCAACAACCTCATCAACAAGAACACCGCTGCAGTTGTCTGGATGCATTACGCTGGTACAACTAGCTCTGCTTTTATGGAGTTGGTCAATTATTGTCGAGCAAATGAAATCTTTCTGATCGAAGATGCAGCTTTAGGCTTTGGTCGGACTTTCGAAAACCAAGCGCTAGGAAACTTTGGCGATGCTGCAATTTTTAGTTTCGACATTACCAAGCCAATCAGTGCCATTCAAGGTGGTTTACTTGTGGTTCAGAACAAAGATTGGGTCAAGCAAGCAGATACCTACTACCACATCGGTACCAATCGCAGTGCCTTTGAAAAAGGCGAGGTGACTAATTATCAATGGGTAAGTCTTGGCAGCAAATGCCAAATGAACGAATTAAATGCGGCGTTCTTGCTCGACGACCTTCAAAACTATGCTTCAAAAATAACGCGTCTGCAGCAATTGAGTCGGTATTATATGCAAGGTCTCAACGAACTCCAATTGCAACACGCTTTTGAATTACCTTCGGTGTTTGAACATCTCGAAAACCATCACGTTGTTGGCTTGCTTTTTACGACGGCAGCACTCGCGCAGCACGTTCAAAAACAAATGCAGCAATCGGGGATTGAAGTATTTTCTCATTATCAAGCGCTTCATGCAGCGCCTTTTGCCGTGCAAAATCAGCAGCAACGAACCCTGCCAATTGCCCAAAAGCTATCGACCAATTACTTGCGTTTACCTCTTCACGAAGACCTTAGTTTTGCAGACATCGATTTTGTGATAGACATGCTGCAGCAAGCCATTCTTAACGCTTCATGACACAAAAGAAACACCTTACACCTCAATACGCTAAAACAAACATGACGTCGTCAAAACATGCTCGGGCGGTTGGAGATTTTTACAATCTGCGCACCAATGACTTTATCGAGGTCTACGGAGAGGTGATTCAAGCATTCAGAACTAACGATATCGATGAATGGCTTACCTATACCTTGCATTCCATGGGGCTTTCAGCTCACATGAACGCACTTGACGCAGGTTGTGGTATTTGCGGCCCTGCGCGCTTTTATGCCCAACAAATCCAAGATCTTCATCTCACTGCCTGCAGCATTTCTGAAGTTCAGGTGAAGCAAGCAAAAGAACTGAATGCCGCTGCTGGTTTGTCAGAAAGAATCAATGTCCAACACCTCGATTACCATCTGCTTTCTACTGCGTTCCCCGCGGCGTCGTTTGATCTTGTTTATTTTTTGGAATCTTTTGGCCATTCAGCAAATCAGGCTCAACTACTTCAAGAAGTTTACGGCGTTTTGCGCGAAGGAGGCACCTTATATATCAAAGATCTTTTCAAGGCCCAAGACCCCGATGAATGGAAGCAGCAGCGCATCGACGAATTGTGTGAAGACATCAATCAGGCTTATCATTATCATATCCCGTCACTGGAAGCTTTCCTTGGTGCGGCGCGCAAATGCGGTTTTAGGCTCGAATGGGTGCGCATTCCCCAAGTCAAAAGAGAAACATTCGAACACCTTCAAATTTCCAATGATTTCCAAGAACTTTTTGAGGTGGGTAAAATTGAAACATGGTCAGACTACGTCTTTCCGATTGATTTTTACGAAGTCAAACTGATCAAGCCAAAGGCCTTAGCGCCAGCAGATTTACACAAGTATTTCATGAATCAGGATGCAGCCGTTTAATTGGAGTCATACGTTGGTCAAAGCTTTGCGCATGAAAGACTGGCGCTTTAGTTTTATTCCAGTGATTTTTGGCCTGCTGTATCTCTTTATCTATATCGGGCAGGGGAGTAGCCAACCACAAATCGACATCATTCTACTGCTCCTTGGCTCGCTGTTCACGAGTTTTGGCTTTGCATCATTTGGTTATTTACTCAATGAATGGGCTGATATCGCAGATGATGCAAAAGCGGGCAAGCAAAATAAACTAGCTTATTTATCTCTTTTACAACGTATTGGCCTGTTGTTTCTCACCTTGGCTCTGCTGGCTTTGCCGTGGTTTTTCTTGCCAAAAGACTCAAAAAGTTTCATTTTGATACTCCTTGAAATAAGCCTTTTTGTTGTCTACAGTTTGCCACCCATTCGTGTTAAAAATTGGTTGTTGATACCCAATGTGATCGATGCGCTTTATGCCTATGTTATTCCCATTTATTTGGCCTATCATACATTTGCATTGCACTATGGCGAACTCTTAGGCGCTGAACAGCGCTTGCTTTTATTTTTCTTATTATTCGTTCTCGGCTTTAGAAATATCCTGATTCATCAAATCAATGATCTTCATTTTGACAGACGTTCCAACAAACGAACCCTTCCTGATTTTTTAGGTTTACAAACTTCAAATCAGGTTTTGGTTGCCCTCCTTTTCATTGAGGGGGCAGTACTCCTTTATTTCTTGGTAAAGGTTTTGTTTTTAGGCATTTGGCCTTTTCTTCTCTTGCTCATTTTATGTTGGATTTGGTTGAGTCGACGAAATTCAATTTTTAAAAAACCTATTGTCAATCAAAAAATCGTTTACCATCCGATACGGCATCTTTATGACCCTTTATATCAAATGCTTTTTCCTTTGCTGCTTTTGATTTTACTGCTCCAAGCGTCACTATATTGGATCCCCTTACTTCTCTTACACTTGATGCTTTTTGTGCCTTTCTCCTTTGTGCAGCACTTGTTCAATAAAAGTCGCATTTATTTAAGTATAATTGTCAATTACGGGATATGGTTATTCTTTTTAATTATTGGAGTTGATTTAAAAAAAAGGAAGCAATCCGCGCTTGGTTTTTTGGGTTCAATTTTTTTAAGGAAATAGGCAGCAGCATTCGTTCATAAGTAGCAAACCAGAAGAGAAATGTGTGGAATCATCGGTCAGTTTCAAAAAGAGCAGCCTATTTTAAGGCCTGTGTTTGAGCAGAAAGTCCAGCAGCTGATTCATCGCGGGCCCGACGGTCAGGGAATCTGGATGAGCCCAGACGAGCACTTAGCGTTGGGGCATACGCGCCTTTCTTTTTTAGATCTTTCGCAAAAGGGTAGCCAGCCTTTTACTACCAGTGACCAAAAGGTTATTTTAACTTTCAACGGAGAAATCTATAACTTCAAAGCGCTCCGCGCTGATCTGAAGGCTAATTACCAGTTCACCACTCAATCTGACACAGAGGTGGTTTTAGCCGCCTACTTACATTGGGGAGCAGATTGCGTCAAATATTTTGAAGGTATGTTTGCTTTTTGCATTCTAGACCTGGACACCAATTCGGCATTTCTTGCGCGCGACCCGTTTGGAATTAAGCCGCTTTATTATGCCCTCAACGAACACTTGTTTGTTTTTGGATCGGAGCTCAAAGCGCTCATTCCAACGCCTGGCCTTTCCGTAGAGCTCGACCCAACTTCGGTAATCGACTATTTAGTTTACCGTTATGTGCCCAGTCCAAAGACTATTTGGAAGGGCATTCATAAACTGGCACCTGCACAAACCGCGAGGCTCGATCTGAGCACCTATGAGCTCAATATTGATACTTACTGGGATCCTATTGACAAGCCTCATTTTGAACAAAAACAGTTCAATACGGAGGCCTTTTCAGCCGAATTTGAGAGGTCAGTTCAACAACATCTAGAAGCCGATGTTCCGGTTGGCGGTTTTCTGAGTGGCGGTTATGATTCTTCTGCGCTGGCTAAGGCAGCTCAATCCCTTCAAACGGAGTATACTACTTTTACCGTCGGATTCAGTGCTTGGGAGAATTCAGAGGCGCAGGCAGCAGCAAAGGTAGCGTCGCAACTACAGCAAGAAAACTACCAAGTGGAACTCGATGACTCGAGCTTAGCGCTCCTAGACAAAATGCCAACTGTTTACGATGAGCCAATTGCAGATATTTCGATTATTCCCACTTTTGCAGTGAGTAACTTAGCCGCTCAACACAGAAAGGCCGTGCTGAGTGGTGAGGGTGCCGATGAATTATTCATCGGTTACCATTGGCAAAAAGAATGGCACCTCAAACAACAGCTTCCTTCGTGGAAAAAACTGTTCCGCCCTGTTCCGGACCTGCTCTCTTTTTATACAGCGTCAATGGCAATGGGTGAATTTAACCGCTCAATCCTTCTTCAAGCGCTCACACCAGCCTTTGCCGAAGCGCTGCCCCAAGACCTCAGTTGGTTTTACCGCTCACAACTCAAAACCACAAAAGAACCCATCAAAGCATTGCAATACCTCGATCAAAAGTGTTTCATGGGAGAACTTGTCTTGACAAAAATTGACCGCGCAAGTATGTCCAACTCACTCGAGGTGAGGGTTCCTTTTCTCAAAAAACAAACTTTCGAACAAATTCATAGTTCGCCAACTAAGAGCTATGCCAGGCCTGGTATTTCTAAATTCCCTATATATGAGTACCTTCGCAGCACCTTTTCGAAAGAACACCTGCAGCGTCCTAAACAGGGATTTGTAGGGCCTGATTCCTACTATATGAACAAGGAATTCTATCAAAAAGCTTTTGAAAACGCTTATTTAGTGAGCGATGGCATTATTCAGAAAAAGTTCATCGAGGCTGAATTGAAACAAGATTATAGTTGGAGACTTTGGAAGCTCCTCGTTTTAGAAAAATGGTATGCGCATTGGCGCCAATACCGCACAAAAGAAATGTAACAATTGGATCAAAAACGGCCACATATATTATTGACCGGTGCTGCTGGTTTTATTGGGTTTCATCTTCAGCAAGCATTGCGGGGGAAGGCAGAGGTTCGCCTGCTCGACGCGCTTGTTGCGCACCAACCGGCTAGCGCACTGCGTGCCCAACGTCTTGTAGGGCTGCAAACAGAAACCTCAGATGCTGCGCTCGATGCACAGCTTGCTGGCGTAGACTGCATCATTCACTTGGCAGCCGAGACAGGAATTCGCCCTTCAATTACTTATCCAGAGCGTTATTATGCGGCAAATGTACACTTCACCATGCGTTTATTAGAGGCCGCAAAACGGGTAGGGGTGAACAACTTCATTTATGCGAGCAGTTCGTCGGTCTATGCACCTTACAGTGGTGCTGTCAGTGAAGAGGCGAATACTGATGTGCAACTCTCTTTCTACGGAACTACCAAAAAGATGATGGAGCAATTGGTGGCGGCCTATACCCAACAACAGGGCCTGCGCGCTATTGGCTTGCGTTTTTTTACGGTTTATGGTTCCTGGACTCGTCCGGACATGGCGGCCTATAAATTCATGAAAGCGATTCAAAGCGGAGCGCCAATTACGCTTTACAATCCGGCCGTTTTGCAGCGCGACTTCACACATGTCTCGGATATCGTAGCGGCTATTTTAGGGCTTTTAAGCAATATTGAATCATTGAAAGTTGGTCAACATGAGCTATTCAATATTGGCTATGGTTCTCCAGTTTTAGTGCATGATTTTGCTCAGCAAATTGCATCTGCTCTCGATAAGCCATTATTTATAAAATCGGAAGTATTGCCTTCGAATGAGGCGCGTTCTACCCATGCTAATACCGATAAACTCTTTGCTTTTCTCGGAAAAAAACCGCAAGTTTCCACCGAAAAAGGAGTCGCTGAAATGGTGAATTGGTTCAGGAATTTCAACTATGAATAAGGCATTTGTTTTCGTCGTTTGCGGTGCAGCAGAACACACCGAAACACTGACTATTGCGCATGAATATTTGCGTTTGCGAACAAAGTTCCCTATCTACATAATTACAGATCAGCAGCGCAACGAAATCCCTATTGCACTGAGTCATGTTATTGACGTCGCCACTCCAGCGGAATATACCAACCACCAGGCGGCCATTTACCTCAAGACGGGTCTGCACCGTTTTTTGCCAGCAGGGTTTAACTATGCCTACCTCGATACAGATATTTTGGCCATTGGCAACAATATAGATGAGGTGTTTGAAGAATTCAAAAGCCCGATCACCTTTGCTCCGGACCATTGTGTGGTACAGGATTTCAGTGCATATGCAGTAAATTGTGGCTGTCTGCAAACTTGGCAGTCCGATTGGGATCGATATCAAGCGGCATACGATGAGCTCGATCAAAATAAGACCTTAAATTTAACCAAGGAGCTCAATACGCAAAAGTTAGTTCTTCTTCAGTATTTTGCGGACATCCAGACCAAATTCTTTATCCGGTTGTTTTATGCGCTCAAATACATGTTTGCTTTTAGAAAATTTAAGTTGAAAAACACATTTGTTTTCGACAAAAAGCACAGGGTATGGCAAAATCTATCTGGTGAAATACTCTTATACGAAACACCGAACAAAGCAATTGCAAAGAGCGCAGGTTTGCGCTATCATTCGCTGCTGAGAACCTGGAAAACCAGCTCCGGAAAACCATTATGGGAAGCCAAATGCACCCACCTAAATACAGCACTCAAACAGAAATTTGCTACGCCAGAAATTCCTGCAACTTGGCAGCACTGGAATGGCGGTTTTTTCTTGTTTAATGACGAAAGTAAAGCGTTTCTTGACCGTTGGCACGAGTGGTCGGTAGCCTTATTTACAGACCCGAAATTCAAGACCCGAGATCAAGGCTCCTTGATTGCAACGGTTTGGATAATGGGGCTTAATGAGCACCCTACACTGCATCAGAAATGGAATTTTTTACTGGACTATCACTCCAATCAGATTGTCTTTAATGCAGCACAAGAAACATTTCGGATTCAAAATGGTGCGTTTTTCAAGCCTGAATTTGTTCACGTTTACCACCATTGGAACGACAGCTCTTGGGATCTCTGGCAATGGTTGCTTTCTAAAAAAATACCGGCATGATCAAATCCTATTTTGCCTTTCTTGTATTTTTTGCTGGAGGTTTGCTTTTGAAAGAGATGTATCCCTTTACGAGGTTTCCGATGTACAACGAATTTCCGAATTATTCTTATGTATTCTATATGAGCAATACCGACGGGCATCCTATCCCACTGAAGCAACTCAGAATGGGAGGTGGGGAACTAGCGCACAATTACTTTGCAATCGCCAACGCAATGGGGCTGCCAAACGGAAAAAATTTAGAGACCCAACAACATCTTGCGCTCATCGGTAAAAAAATGGCCCAAATTATACGTCAAAAGAATCCAAAATTTGTGGAGCGCTTCCAAATTCACAGGCTTTATTTTTACAAGCAAAAGAACCAACTCAAAAAGCAAGACCGTGTCATTTATACAACGCCAAAGTTTTAAATTCAACGACCTTGAATGGTTGTGGCTGCGCCTGAGTTTTGGTGTTTATTGGTTATACAATTTTCATTGGTCGCTATGGAATTTTGAACAAGTGCAGGTCCCGGTTGGCATCGCAAATTGGATAGACCTTCATTTTTTATCAATCTATGGTGTTAAAGTACTGTTTACCATCCTGGCATTTGGCAGCTTAGCAGTTTATTTTTTCGAGAAATATGTGAGCGTTGCGCTGAGTTTATTGTTTTTGCTCAGTATGTTGGTCTTTACAGCTGAAGAAAGTTCAGGTGTTTTTTATCGTGTAAGTTTGTTAACGATGATTTGGCTTGCTCAATTACTTGCGTTGTTCATGAATGATTGGCGAGTTCAACGCGATCAAATGATTTTCTTTTCAATTCAGGTCATTTCTGCGGCTTATTTGTTGGCCGCCTTTTCGAAGTGGTCTTTTTCAGGCTTTAGTTGGGTTGCTGACGCCAAGTATTTTGATTTGCAGGCACTTAAAGGGCATTATTTTAATTGGGCAAGCGATTTGAAACAAGGGCATCTTGCTACGGCAAAGGCAAAGGTGCGGTTCGTTGCCGACCATTTGTGGTTGATTCAATTGTTATTGGCCTTGAGTTTGGTTCTTGAAACAGCAGCTATTTTTATGTTGCGTTCGAAAAGCTGGGCTTTGTATTTTGGTTGGGCATTAGTGCTCATGCATTTGGGGATTTACCTAATGATGGATATCTTTATCGCACCTGTTGCGATCCCCATGTTCATTTTCTTAGTGAATCCGGTTTACAAAGGCATACATTTATTTCAATCCAAATCTAAGTCCAATACAAGTGAATAAATTCGTCACGATATCGACCCTATCTCACTTGTATAAAACAGCAGCAATTGCCGAATCATTGGCCAGGTACGGTCATGAACTCGACGTTTGGTTAATAGAGGACCTGCCCACCCAGTTTGCATTCGAGTTGCCTGAAAGTTGTCAATTGCATTCTATTGATGAGCTCCAAAATGAAAGGCTTTCACCATTGTTGTCAAAATTCAAGCGGAACTCAGATCAATTGCGTTGGGCCTTGAAATCAGTAGTGCTTGAATATGCGATCTTAAACGGAGCCGATACGGCCATTTATCTCGATAACGATCAGTATTTCATACAAAGCCCCGCATCTATATTAGCGGTGTTTGAGCAACATTCCATCCTGCTTACACCTCATTTTTATCCGATTGATCCAAATAGGAGAGGGGCCAATTGGTTTGAGGCGACTTATCAGGTGGGCGTTTATAATGCGGGTTTTATTGGTGTTAGAAAAGACGCCATTCCTTTCTTGAATTGGTGGTTCAACTGCTGCACCTATTCGGTTCGGAAATCGTATTTCCGAGGCTTGTTCGACGATCAAAAGTATTTAGATGCAGTGCCTGCACTTTTTCGTGAAGTGTATGTTCATGGGGCTCCTACATGGAATTTTGCGGCTTGGAATGATTGGGTGCCAGATTTGAATTGGGATGGGAGTCAACTCAAAATTGGTGCTGACCCTATAGTTTTTGTGCATTTTGCAACCCTGACACTCCAGCAATTTGCAATGGAAAATCATGGTGCGCATGCGGTATATCAACAATATGTTGGGCACCTAAGTCAATTCATCAAAGAGCCGCTTCAATTTGCTGAGCCCAAAATGTCTCGGCGCAAGATCCTTAATTTCTTGCGTTATTTGCATTGGCGTTTTTTAACCACCCTTCAAGATTAACGACATGTTTGCATTTTATAAATCGCACCAAAAGCTCTTGATTCTCTTAATAGTTTCCTGCTTGGTCATTTACCTCAGAAGCATCGGAAACGGCTATAATTTAGATGATGAATTGGTAACGATTCAACATCCATTAACCGCACCTGAGAATGGACTCGATTTGCAAGCTATTTTTACGAGTCCGTATTCAATTGAGAAGTTCGGTTACACCTACGGCTATCGTCCGATGGTTCATTTATCTTTTGCCATCGAACACCAACTATTCGGCGAAAGCCCTGCAATGAGCCATTTTGTCAATTTACTGCTGTATGTGCTTACGGTTCTATTTTTGGCTTATTTCCTGACTGAATGGCTGGGTGCTCAACACTTTTTTGTCATCGGCTTGAGTAGTTTGTTTTTTGCGATTCACCCCTTGCATGTGGAGGTGGTTGCGAGCATAAAGAATAGGGATGAATTGCTGGCATTTTTAGCCGCGCTTTTGGCACTGCATGCCTACTTGCGTTCGATCGATGTTTTTAAGATCAAATACCTCATCTACATGTTCATTTTTGGAGCGATCGCTTTGCTTTCCAAAAAAACAGCAATTCCTCTACTCGTACTGATCCCATTGTTAGATATCATTTACCATCAACGCTTTCGCAAAACAACGCTTCTGCTCTGGACCCCTTTATTGTTGATGTCTTTGTGGGTTGGCCTGGATTTTAGTCCTGCCTTTTTTACCTACGCTGTAGCTGTTGTCGTTATTTTGATCCTCGCTTTTTTGATTTGGAATCAGTACCCAAAATGGGTTCAAAGAGGCGTGTTTACTTCTTCATTTTTTAGCTGGTTAGCTTGCGCAGTTATTTGTGCGTTAGCAATATTCCTGGCCGTCCAAGTTCACATCTCCTTGAGCTTGATTTTGGTATTTCCTGTTGTTTACGCGTTCCAAAGAGCGAAGTATCCACTACTCATCATGGTGAGTGTCGTGCTGTTTTACTTGGGGATTTATTTCAAGCAGGCAGTTTTTGTAGAGGTGATCTACTTAAGTGCCATCTTAATGATTCCAAAGTTATGGCGATTGCCGCAAACGCTGAGATGGCTCTTCATTGTTAATGCCATCCTTGCACTCCTGACTTCTATCTGGATCATCGAGCATCTCTATTATTTAACCGCTTTAATGACCTTTGGCTTAAGTGCATTCTTCTTTTACCGTTCTAGAATTGGTGTGGCGCTCCTTATTTCACTATTTCAAACGGTGTTTACATTGGTTACGGGTGATTTTAATTTTGCCAGCGTTTACTTGAGCACTTTACTGCTTGCTAATTGGATCGGGAATTTTCCCAAAATGGAATTTTTACAGCGTTCCTACTTTACTTTAGTGGGGAGTTTGGTGTTTTGTTTTGGATTTATAGCCTTACCACAACCTAAGTTTGCTGAACTCACCAAAATCGACAAACAGACCCTCATTAGCCAATCTAATCAGATTTCACAACAAAATGGGGTCAGGGAGGGGAGGCCACTTGAGTATGTAGAAAATCCGTTGGTTTATCCGCACTCTAAGCAAGAAAAGTTGGCCACGAGTTTGCAAGTCGTGACCAACTATTTGAAACTACATGTCATTCCATTTCCACTGCGCTATTACTATGGTTATCAAACGACCACTGTGCACAGTTTGGCCGAAGGATGGTCTGTTGTAAGCTTGGTGCTTGTTATGTTGCTGTTTTTTGCTGCCTTTCGATTTTATCGAACGAATCGGATGCTCACTGTAGGAATGCTATTGTTGTTAATTCCTTTATTGATGGCCAGTAATTGGTTTGTTTTGATTGCAGGAATGGTGGCCGAGCGACATACCTATGCTGCCACAATCGGTTTTTCCCTTCTTCTAGGCTTGTTGTTTACAACTTTTAAAATCAATAGTTGGGCGCAACTCAAGCAAAAAAGACCGCTCGGCATTCTATTTTTTATCCTGGTTTTTGGATTCACGATTCAATCTTTTACAAGGGTTGCCGCCTGGAAATCACCGATAGTGCTTATGGAGACGGATGCCAGTGCTTGTCGGGCATCTGCACACGCCAATTCTTTGTTAGCTACATCTTATATCAAGTCTGCTACAGAAGACCTTACTTTGTCTGGTGCTGAAAAAGAAGCGCGCATTGATCAGGCTATATTTCATATGAAAAAAGCCATTCAGATCTTTCCGTATTTGTTTAATTACGAATTTGACCTTGGTCGTTTTTACGTGCTTAAAGGAGATCTAAAACGCGCTTGTGTCGAGTTTGAAAAAGCCCACCGACTTGTGCCGAGTAATCCGCTCGCTTTAGATGAATTGGTAAAATGTAATTTTGACCTGAACCGAACGCGTGAAACCCTCTTTTTTGGTGCTCGTTTACTCGACGCAGTTGGCCCTCAGGAAAAAACTCTTGAACTCATGGCATATCAAGCCCTTACTAGTCAAGATTTTGCAGCTGCCCAAAAATGGGCGAGCAAAGGTTTGCAAGCATTTGCCGCTAATCCGAACTTCTCGCGGCTCCTTGCAGATGCGCAAACAAAACGAATTATCCACAAAAACCAATAGTTTATCAACAATTCAGCGAAGAAATAAACATTATTTCGTGCTTGAATTTGTTTGTCATACATTTGTAGCCTAAATTTTAGGTGTACCTTATCGTATGAGAAAACTATTTGTCAACCGTCTTTACTTTTTAGTATTATTTTCAATCAGCACCTTCGTTGTTCGCGCACAGTGTAACGTCGGAACAAACGGCTGGACCCTCGCTGCTCCTACATCTTGTTCATGGAACTACTATGGCATAGGAGCGGGTGAATACGAATACATTCCTTTGGTTCAGGGTGTTTCCTACCAATTCAACCTGACTTCTTCTGCAGGTACCTTCAACTGGGGAACTTTCTTTGGTCAAGGTGTTTGTATCAGTGGTACAACCTATGCAAACTCTGTAAACTACACGGCACCTACCTCTGGTTCATATGCAATTGGTACGGAGCGTTTGTCTGGCAACTACGGATATTATTGGAATGGTGTTTCTGCAACGCTAAGTTATGCGCCAATTACACCTAACACGCCAGGTGCTATTTCAGGAACCACCACCCTATGTGAAGGAGGTTCAAGTTCTTACAGTATTTCCAACGTGACCTACGCTAAAAATTATTTGTGGCAGTATACCGTAGATGGCGGTGCGAGCTACACCACGGTAACATCCACCGGTTCAAATACCGTCAACATTACATGGCCGAGTGTCGTAACATCCAATGCGTATGTGCGCGTTCAAGCCCAAAACGGTCCTTGTAGTAGTGCCGGGTTTGCTTACCTCAACGTCAATCTACTTGCCAATCCGTCATCACCTACAACAGCAACATTATCGCCGAATGCGACCGAAGTTTGTAAAAATCAATTAGTCGGACTGAGTGGCGCTGCAACCGGAGGCGTAAACCAAGGTTGTACCATCGAATATCGGTACACTACAGACGGCGGCTCTACCTGGTCTTCACCTTCAACTACTGTGCCAACGGGGCTAAGTAGTGCCATTTCTGGCATGAACCGCATCCAAATTCAAAGTAGAAGAAACAACTGTAATGTCAACTGCCTGACCACAACTGCTTGGAATACTATCGCCACCTGGAATGTAGACGTTACGCCACCTGTAGTCGTTACACAAAACTACACAGCGACGCTAAATTCAAGCGGAACATTCAATCTTTTACCTAGTCATGTAAACAACAACTCTTTCGATAACTGTGCGATTGCAACAATGACCGTTTCGCCGAGTTCGTTTACTTGTGCCAACATCGGACCAAACACAGTTACCTTAACCGTAACAGATAATGTCGGAAATGCTACATCTGCTACAGCTACGGTAACCATTCAAGACTTAACGGGCCCAACGGTAGCGGTTCAAAATATCTTCGTGTCACTCAACGCAGCTGGCACAGGTAGCATCACACCAGCCATGATCAACAACGGTTCAACAGACGCATGTGGCATAGCCTCTTATGCATTAGATGTGACGCAGTTTGATTGTGATGATATCGGATCAAACACGGTTCAACTCACCGTAACCGATATCCACGGTAATTCTTCTACGGCACCGGCCACTGTTATCGTACAAGACTTGATCAATCCTGTTCTCAATCTTCAAGATGTTACCCTTCAACTCAATGCCAATGGGGTCGCGAACTTACTTCCGTCCATGATTGACAACGGATCAACAGATAACTGTTCAGTTACCTTGTTTACAATTCCAAGCTCATTTAACTGCAATAATGTAGGTCAAAATACAGTTTTAGTTTTGGGCTCAGATCCAGGAAACAACGTCGTATTTTCATCCATTACAGCAACAATTGTAGATAACATTTTACCAACAATCACTGCTCCTTCCAACGTAACGGTGAATGCCAATGTCAGTTGTACGGCCACTGGTGTTGTTTTAGGAACACCTGTTACTGCAGATAACTGTTCTGTTGCAAGTGTTGTCAATAATGCACCTGCAACTTTCCCACTCGGCACCACAACTGTCACTTGGACCGTCACTGACGTCAATGGAAATACGGCAACAGCAACGCAACAAGTCACTGTAGTTGATCAGACAAATCCAACGGTAACTGCCCCTCCTGTGGTAGTGGTAGGTGCCAATAACTTATGTGTGGCTCCAAACAATAGCTCTTACATCTCATTTGGTTTGGTAAGCAACGACAACTGTTCTATTGCAAGTGCTGTTAACAACGGACCATCGAATTTCGCATTGGGTTATTCATTTATCAACTGGACTATTACAGATGGTTCTGGCAACACGGCAACGGCAAGCCAAACCATTCAGGTCGTAGATAACGCGGGCCCTTCAATTTCAGCTCCTGCTAACGTAACGGTCACTGCAAATGCCGCTTGTGGAGCAACGGGTGTAACACTCGGAACGCCAACTGTTACTGATAACTGTAGTACACCTACTGTAGTTAACAATGCACCTTCAACGTATCCAATTGGTACAACAACCGTTACCTGGACTGCTCTTGACGCCGCAGGCAACACCACAACAGCTACTCAACTTGTGACTGTAGTTGATCAAATGGCACCTTCAATTACTTGCCCTTCGGGAAGTCCGTTTGCGCGCAACAACACAGCTGGTCTTTGTGCTTATATTTCAGTTGGGAATGAATTCCATCCAACGGCTACCGACAACTGTCAAGCACCAACGCTTTCACACAACTACAATGCTTGGTCGAACCCAAGTAGTTTAGCAGGTGCAAGTTTCCCTGTGGGTAACACAAATGTTACATGGACCGCAACAGATGCAGCAGGAAACACAAGTACCTGTGTTATTGCAATTAATGTTGTCGATGTACAATTACCAACAATTCAAAGTTGCCCGAGCTCACAAACACTTACAGTAGGGCAGTATAATTGTGGATCTAACCCTAACTGGACTATTCCAGTAGCAACCGACAATTGTAGTATTGCAAGCTTTACACAAACATCAGGTCCGTCACCTAACGCCACCTTATCTGTAGGTAATTACCCTGTTACATACCTTGCAATTGATGTCAATGGCAATCAATCGAGTTGTGCATTTACAGTGAATGTCATTGGAACAAGTGCGCCTATCGTTGTTTGTCCAACTTCAATTTCAAGCCAAAACACGAATGCGAACAACTGTTACTGGACAGCATCTTCTTACATCGCTCCAATTCAGGCTATTGGTAATTGCCCAACCACTACTTGGTCTATATTAAACCCTAACGGCAGCACTAATACCGGAACAGGAAGCGCAACAGGCTACAACTTCCAAGTGGGCACAAGCACACTTACCTATACAGTTACAGACAACGCCAATAATGCAGTGAGCTGCTCTTCAACTGTTCAAGTTGTTGACTTAGTGGTTCCGACCATTACCGCACCAAGTGCAATGACAGTCAATGCAGGTGCCAATTGTCAAGCTTCAAATGTTGTTTTAAACACACCAACCACTGCAGATAACTGCACGGTTGCAACCGTGACCAATAATGCCCCAACTTCATTCCCGTTAGGTTCAACTACCGTTACCTGGACGGTGACCGATGGTGCGGGTAATACAGCAACAGCTACTCAATTAATTACAGTTGTAGATAACACTGCGCCTGTCATTAATTGTCCATCAGCTAACTTTACGGCTAACAATACGCCTAACGCTTGTGGCTTTACCATTACAGGAGCAACAGCAGACGTCACTGCAAGCGACAACTGTACTTTAGCTTCCTTGACCCACAATTATTCTGCGGCACCTTCCAACACAACACTCAACGGTGCTAATTTCCCATGTGGAACAACACAAGTAATTTGGACAGCCACTGATCAAGCGGGAAATACAACAACTTGCACGCGCACAATCGTCATTACCGACACACAAGCGCCTGTATTCTCTAATTGCCCTGCAAACATTACGATTGGAACTTATGCTGGTTGTACTTCAGGTCCAACATGGACTGCTCCAACTGCAACCGACAACTGTAGCAATGTAACCGTTGCTCAGACTGCTGGCCCTGCTAGCGGCACCGTCTTGACTCCAGGGACTTACACAATTGTATATACAGCTACAGATGCTGCGGGTAATACAGCAACTTGCTCGTTTACAATTACTGTCAATAACTCATCGGCGCCAGTTGTGGTTTGTCCGGCGAGTTCAACTCAGAACACAACCATTCCAACAGGATGTAATTGGATATCTCCAGCAGGTTCTTTGTCAACTGTAATTGCAGTAGGGAACTGTCCGAATGTTTTATCATGGATGGTTACTAATCCTAATGGAACAACTTCTTCAGGACTCAACAATGTCAGTGGTTATGCCTTCTCATCAGGCGTGTCTACTGTGACTTATACCATCAATGCTGCTCAAAACACATCTGCTACTTGTTCGTTTACCGTTACTGTTTTAGAACAAGTTGCGCCAACAATTAGTGCTCCAGCAGCGGTAACGGTGAATGCAAATGCTTCTTGTACTGCAACTGGTGTAACACTTGGCACGCCAATCACCGCAGATAACTGTTCGGTAGCTAGCGTCGTTAACAATGCGCCAACTACATTCCCAATCGGGAACACAACCGTTACCTGGACCGTAACCGATGCTGCAGGTAACACTGCAACTGCAACACAAACTGTAACCGTTGTTGATAATATCAATCCTACGATCACGGCACCGGCAGCTTTAACGGTTTCCACAAATACAGGATGTACAGCTACCAGCGTGAATTTTGGTACACCGGTCACCTCAGACAACTGTACTGTTGCAAGTGTGGTCAACAACGCACCAGCTGCACTACCATTAGGCAATACTATAGTTACCTGGACCGTTACCGATGCCGCTGGTAACACAGCTACTGCTACGCAAGTGGTTACCGTTGAAGACAACACCAACCCAACCATTACAGCTCCTGCAAACTTAACCATCAATGCCAACAGCGCATGTGCCGCGTTCAACGTCGCACTTGGAACGCCAGTTACAGCAGACAACTGTTCTGTTGCAAGTGTCGTGAACAACGCACCTAGTGTATTCTCCCTCGGTTCAACTACCGTTACCTGGACCGTAACCGATGGTTCTGGCAACATAGCAACTACCACTCAAACCGTAACTGTTGTAGACAACGCCAATCCAACGATCGTTGCCCCAGCAGCAATTACCGTAAATACCAATATAGCATGTACTGCAACAGGTGTAGCACTTGGCTCGCCAGTTACTTCAGACAACTGTACGGTAGCAAGTGTCGTGAACAACGCACCGGTAGCATTCCCATTGGGTAACACAACCGTTACCTGG
>JBEEOT010000019.1:0-41729 GCA_041191505.1 Bacteroidota bacterium
ATTTGATTTTACTTTTTGTCAAAAAATCTGACGGTGAAGGAACAGATTTTTATTGTCTCGGTGAAGTCTCAATTGTCGAAGGATCAATTTCTCAAGCGTACATGCCCAAATCCAATGAACCTGTAGTGCACTTCAAATACAAATTGAAAGAAGCGGTTGAGGAGAAGTTGTATCAGTATTTGATTTCCGAGTAGGAATCAAAAAACTTCAATTCAAACACAAGATGGCGAGCGCCAGACTCAAAACATTGTAAATTAACATTGTTTGAATTTTGACTTTTTAATTCTTTGATAATAAGATGTATTGAATTCAACTCAGCCGATTTTAAATCCTCCAGCACCAACACATGTCGTTTAGGTAGAATAAAAAATTTCTTCAAATCTTTTGATTTATCATCTTCCAAACAAAGTGCTAAGTGCTTTTCAATAACAATTTTTCCATTTTGTAAATCACAAAATCCACAATCTCCATATGGGGCTCTTTCTTCAAAAATTAATCCACGCTCCCTAAAATCGGTATCATCTGTATCTCTTTTATTTGAATTACATTGATAACATAGTGCTTGATAATTAGACAAGTCATCTGGCCCATTCCAATTTTTAGGGACGATATGATCTACCTCAAGAGCTTTTATAGTCGACGAAATCCCACAGAGTTCGCAAACATTATTAGCACGATTTAAAACTTGATATCGAATACTACCGTCTATTGGTTTCCTATTTTTTCGACGATGATCCCAAATCTGTATCCCCCTTTTTATTTTATACTGTTCAATTTTTTCCGAACATGCAATGATTAGCTTATGCTTCTCTTCCTCGGTTAAATTCTCATATCCAACAAGGAAATAGTCATCTTTAATTTTAGAAACTACCTCATTTTTTCTGAGGACTTTTCCAACCATTGCATTTACTCTTTCTGTGTAATATTCTATTTGACTTAAATCATTCTGAACTAAATCTATTGCAATTTCATTTGCCTTTGCATTACCACCATTTTCCAATAAGTGCTTAATCATTATCGGCTGATACACATGACTCATTTTCATGTGCGTTAATAAATAAGTATATAACCTGTCAAAAATTTTCATCACAATTGACTTTTCATCCACTCCAACGTCTCTTCATCACTACTCCACACATAGCAACCCTTCATGCCTCGGGTCATGAGCGTTCTGTATGTATTCTTTATGATGAGTTCGGCCATTTGATGACCTCGTTCTGGGTTTGTTTTGAGCAGGGACTTGAGGCCGTGGATGCTTTTGTCGCTGGAGGCGCGGGCTTGGGGTTGGCAGATCCATTGGCCGTTTCGGATGACGAGGTCGGGGCCCATAATGACGCCGATGTAGTCTACCTCGAGGCCTTGGCAGGTGTGGATGCAGCCGATTTGCTCAACGGAAGCAGGGCTGATGATCCAGAGCATGCCGTCTTGGGTGAGGTTCCACTGCTTGGCGAAGTTGTGTTCGGGGAAGACGATGTCGTTTGCTTTTCGATCCGTTTTGGAGTTCCAGGGCCAGCAGTAGCCGGCTACCATTCGGGCTCTATTTCTGACTAAGTTTTTTTCTTTGACTTTTTCGTAAAGTGCATTTGGAGAATCGCAGATTTGGAAGTCGTAGTTGAGTTCGTTTATGTTGGTATTGGCCGTTTTGCGGATGCCGAGCAGTTGGTCTAGGTAGGCCATGTAGCCGTCGCTGCCATTGCACCTGAATTGGCTAGTGAGTTCTAGGCGGTGTAAAGTTGCGCCTGCATGAGCTGCCCAAGCGGCTATTTCGGCATCGGAGCCGATGTCTTTCATGGTGACGCGTTGGTCTTCGTCTAGGAAGAAAACCGAACAGCGCGCCGCATTGATGATTTCTTTGATTTGGTTCTCGCCTAAGTTTGAAAACATGCCGCTTTTTTCATTCAGGCGGTGTGCTTCATCGACAAGTAAGGCGTCGTACTGATTGCGTTCTGCACTAATGTAAGTTCCCGAACCTTTGAATAAATTATTGACCCAAGATTTGGTCCGAATGCCGCTGAGTTTGCTGGCATAAACGTCGCGGGGTGCACTATTCTTACTGACATACTGCACCATTTTTTGCTTGGCGGTGAGCCGTGCGGTGAGCTGAATGGCCACAACCGATTTACCGGTGCCGGGCCCTCCCCTAACAATCACTACATTTTTGGAGCTTGGGCTGGAGTGTTCCACCAAATTCCAGATTTGCTCGTAAACCACCTTTTGCTCGTCAATCATCACAAACTCTTCGTTGCCTTCTATCATTTTGGCAATGGCATCTGCCAGGCCTTTAGAAGGGCGTATTTCGCCGTGCTCGATCTGATACATGACGTTTCTAGCATCGCCATACTTGACATGCTGCTTGATGAATTCAGACAAACGCAGCACATCACTTTTGGCAAAAAGTGGTGCTTTTTGAAGGTATTCTGCGTAAAAAGGGCTCGTTAATGGGCTTGGATCGGCACAATTGTGCAAAAATGCGCAAGCTTGTAATTTGATTTGTTGGTCTTCGACAGCCGCATTGAAGCCCTGCAACAGCGCCGCATAACTCCAGGCCTGATAACTCGGGTGGCTTACCTCTCTAACGGCTCCGCCCACATATGTCTTCACCACGCCATCTAGGTTGGTGGCTGTCGCCTCAGACCATTGTTTGAGCTCCACAATTACGGCGCAGTCTTGGTGTGTATCGGTCTGGCCAGTGATGATAAAATCGATGCGCTTACTCGTGTTGGGCACCTGACATTCGATACTGATTTTGGCATCATTGGGTATGTCGGCGTCATCAAGCACATTGCGCATGTACTGCATGGAATTTTTCCAGGAATCTACTTCATTCTTATTGGTATCTCGACCTAAATTTCGCTTGAAGTTGTCGTGAATGATATACTCAATTTGGCTCTCCCGAACCTGGCGCATGAAAGTCTCTTTGTTCTCTTGATAAACAATCATAATTCCGTATACTTCTGCGCACTACCTCTCGCCTTCTCCACCGGATATTTCTCGGCATTCTTGGCAATCTTATCCAAAACAATCTGCCTCACATCCAAGCCCTGCTTCTCTGCCAACAGCAGCGCATAAGCCAAAACATCGGCCAGTTCGTCCTTGATCTTTTCTTTATCGACCAACTCCGCAGCCGCCGCATCTTTCCACAAAAACAACTCATTGAGCTCCGCCGCCTCAATAGACAGCGCCACCGCTAAATTCTTGGAATCGTGAAACTGCTGCCACTCCCGCTCATCGCGAAAAGCAACCAGTGCATTGATTAGTTCTTGGATTTGGGACATGAGGTAAAGCTAAGGAATTTCATCCTAAATGAAAACCCCTACCTCGCAGTCAACTATAGGAAATATAAACAAAAACTATAACATCAGCAGTAAAATATCTGCTATCTTCATGCGAGAAAATGCAGAACCGCCAATACAATTGATATGAAAAAAATGAAACTCACCACACACCTCCTTATCGGGTTCTGCATACTCGCACTAACTGCCTGTCCCCCCCCTGCCAAAAAATGTCCGAAGCCAAAAAAAGTAGTCGAAAACATCCCCGCTGAATTTGATCCCTGCCCAGAGGCAGACCAAGCGACCATCAATATGGATAGTTATGAGGCCGTGCAATTTTGGAAGCAAAAAATGAATGCGCGTTTGGACAACATCAAAAAGATTTACGAGCGGGCAGATTGGACTACCCCAGCCCACGAAACCCGCTTTTTCAACAACCTCGACGCCTCTCAAAAAGCATTTGAAGCCTACCTCAAAGCGCAAGTCGAATTGCAATACCCGAAAGCCGAAGAAGACGAATGGTGGGGCTCAGGCATACCGCCGTGCATCAATTTGATCTACCTCAAGCACTACAAAAGCCGTTACAACGAATTGGCTCTCTGGGAAAAGGGTACGCCTGATGGCGAAATGTGCGGCGGATCGGCTTTGACAGCTTATGAAATTGGGGAGATGGCCAACTGATCGGCCTACCCAAATTAGGTCATCCCACCCCTACTTCGCATAATTCGTTGACCAATTGCCGTCTTCGGTGAAAAGATTAAAGCCTGTTTGAGAATCTGAGCAAAGGTATTGACCCGTCCATTCGCCTTCTAGGGTAAATAGATTGTAATTGGACTCGGCTCGAACAAAAAACCCAATCCATTCTCCGTTGGTTTGATAATATAGGTAAATATCAAAATTTGCCTGCACCAAAATGCCAATTACTTCTTCGTCTTGATTGAACATATACTTACCGGTCCAATTCCCAAACTTAGGATTCAAGTTCGTCGCATACTTTGGGTTTATTGCCGAATTATACTTCGGATTAAAGCTAGAATTATATTTAGGATTCACTTCTGAATTGTATTTGGGATTGAGATCTGGAGCGTATTTAGGATTGATATTCACATTATATTTCGGATTGATTTCCGTGTTATACTTCGGACTAATTTGAGTGTTATACTTCGGATTAATATTGGTGGTGAATTTCGGATTCTGATTCATTGGAATGATTTGTCCGAACAAATGGCTTGCACTCCACACAACTCCAAAAAATAAGATCAAGATTTTCATAAGGGAATAATTTCTTTCAGTTTTACATATTTACAGATCTCCGCCGCTAACTCCCAATCCTTTTCAGTTATGGCTGACCCTGCGTCGTGCGTGCAAAGCCAGATTTCCACCACATTGTAGGTATTGCGCCAAGTGGGGTGATGATTTTGCTTTTCGGCAAGTGCGGCCACATGGGTCATGAAAGCAAAAGCTGTTTTGAAATCTTGGAATTCAAACTTGCGGTAAAGTTGGTTGTTTTGCGTTTGCCACATTCCCATTATTTGGAGCCTCCATGTTGATAACAGTAACCGTTTGATTTGGCGTTGCGGGAGCATTGGGTGCCTTTTTGGGTGGTGGCGCGGCAGCGGCCGTATTGGCCAACAGTAGAAGTTGGTGTCGGTTGCGGGCGTGGGGCTGGTGCTGGCGTTGCTTGCGGAAGGCTTGGGGCTGTACTGTTGGTGAATTCTTGGGTTGGCATGCGCTGAGCCTGGCTATTGATAAGTAATTTGAGTTCGTCGATTTGCTTTTGTAGATATGCTACATCCTTTTCAAGACTGGCGGTCTTGACAATCAGGACTTGGTTGCTGGCCTCGAGGGTTTTTACTTGCTCTTTAAGGTTGGTTACTTCGAAGCTTAGCTCTTGCTTGGTTTGTGCAAAGGTTGTGGTGAAGAAGAGCAAAAAGAAGCAAAAGAGTAAGGTCTTTTTCATGGTGGGTGTTTGGATCAAATATAGGGAAATTTAATTTTGATCTTGGATGCTGAATAAATTTATTACGTGTGTTTTTTGTATTTTTACACGTAAATACAAAAGACATGTATACCAAACTCACCCTGAACATAGATAAAGAAACCATTGAACAGGCCAAATTATATGCAAAAGAACAAAATTTGAGTTTGTCAAAATTGATAGAGGCCTATCTGAAAGCACTCACACAAAAACAGTCAGAAAGTGAAGCCGTAAGCCCTTTGGTAGCGCAACTTACGGGCCTTATTCCGAGTGAATACAACGAGAAAGCAGACTATAGAGCGCACCAACTTCAAAAACATTCTTGATGAAGCGCGTTTTTGTTGACACCAATATCGTTATTGACTTGATTGGCAATAGAGGGCCTTTTGTCAAAGATGCACAACGCTTGTTTACGTTGGCCGAACGCAAGGAAATTGAAATCTATGTTTCAGCCTTGACAATTGCCAATACCTACTACGCCTTGACAAGAACTTATAAAGTAGTTGCTGCGAAAAAATACTTACAGCTCTTTAAAGTTTTGGTAAATGTTGTTGCTTTTGATCAGCAAACTATTGATTTGGCATTGGCTTCGAAATTTGACGATTTGGAGGACGGTTTTCAGCACTTTATGGCCTTACAGTGTCAAGCTGAAATCATCATTACTAGAAATAAAAAAGACTTCAAACACGCTCAACTCCCCGTACTTAATGCTACTGAATACTTGAGCCGTACCCAATAAACCCCAAATTGTCACTACCTTTGCCGACTTAATTCTGAATATGAAGCGCATCAACGAATACAAGAAATTATACGGCATCGACAAACCAATTGTGTTGTCTGAACTCAAACAAGCTTACCGCGTATTGGTCAAGCAATGGCATCCCGATAAATTTCAGGACGGCGATCCGCTCAAAGCAGAGGCCGAAGAAATGGGCCGTCGCGTTGTAGATGGCTATCATTTTTTGGTGAGTATTGCGCCAGAGACCAAGGCCGCACAGCTAGAAGATTACCAACGCACGATCAATGAATGTGGCATTGCAGATTTTCGACACAAAGGGCTTCTGCTCGAAATTACGTTTACCGATGGTTCTTGCTACGAGTATTTTGGCGTCAATGCCAATGTGTTCAAGAAATTGATCAACGCCGACAAGCAAGTTCGCTTTGCCAAGCGCTTCATCTATGAAAGCTATTTGTATCGCCAATCTAAAAAGGCGAGCGTAGAAGCATAAAAAAAGCAGCGCGGTTGCCCGCACTGCTTTCCACTATAGTATGATTTTCCTTCAAAAATCATACACGACAGCCAGTTCGTTGTCTACTTCATTGACCCCTGGCGCATTCCAGGCCAATCGAGTTGCTTCGTCCTTCTCAAAAAGAGATTCAACCGCTCCTCGCAAGACAACTTTATTGCCCTTCACCTTCACTTGGATATTGTGATCATCGATCATCCAGCTGCGGGAGAGGGCCTTCTCGATCGCTTCTTGCTCTACCTGATCAGTAGAAAAAGAATTGACCTTGATGTTGTTGATGACACCTTTCACGCCTATTAAATCACTTGCGCAGTTTTTTGCTGCGTCTCTTTGGTAGTTCCATTCAACGGCGCCGTCTAAAGTGACCCAACCATCTTCTACCTTCACTTGGATTTTATCGTTCGGAACCGACCAATTCCACTTCATGCCACTCAACACTTCATTTGCTAAATCCAAATCTGTTTTATTGGTGTCATTGGCAAATTTGACATGGATATCTTCTACTACAGCTTTGACACCCAACACGCCTTTAGCAGCTTTTTCAGCCTCGAGTTTTTTGGTAAAGCTGCTGACAATTCCGGTTAAGGAAACGACCCCATCTTTGGTGGTGACACCGATTTCGGCGGCTTTGAGCAACGGTTGCCATTTGATGGCATCTTGCACGTCTTTTTGCAATTCTTCGTTTGTTTTCATGTTTCTTTTTGTTTGACTGCAACGACATTGTTACAATTCAAATTTCCGCAAACTTCACGGCGCCTGACTTATAAAAATCGGCCAAAATTTTACAATATTTTGCCGTGCTTGGATACTAAAAAAGCCGCTCCGAAGAGCGGCTTTCTAGTACGTCATAAAATTCGAGCTATTTGATGACCGTCAGATTTTTCATTGCTATTGTAGTACCAATTTGCGTTTTCACAAAATAGGTGCCAGCAGGGAAATCAATGAGTTGCAATTCAACTTTTTCGGAGTCTACATTTTGCTTCCAAACCGTTTTACCCAAGAGGTCAAGAATCTCAAAGTTTTCCACAGCCGTGCCAGAAAAATCGAGCGTGACCCATTCATTGGCTGGGTTAGGGTAAAGCTTCCAATCCACAGCAGTTGCGGTTGTTAAACCTGCAGTACTGTTGATCTGAAAGGTGGTCGCGAGTGAACAACCGTTGTCGTCGGTAATTGTAATCAAGTAGACGCCGACGCCGATGTCTGATAAATCTGCCGTAGTTTCCGTGGTAGACCAAACATACGTATATGGCGCTGTGCCCCCTGTTGTGGTGAGATCAATTGCGCCATCCAATGCGGTCAAAGAAGTAGCATTGGTGATGGTAGCATTCACCACAAGTGGAGAAGCTGGTGCGGTGATTGTGAAATCCATCTGACCATTACAACCATTTAAATCGGTTACCTGAACACTTACAGGGCCTGCACCTAAATTATTGATTTGGGCATTTTCGCTTTGATCGCTCCAGAGATAAGTATACGGAGCCACACCTCCACTTAGATTGAGACTAAGTGCACCATTGTTGCCACCATAACAAGAAACATTGGTCTGAGCATAACCCACAAGAATCAAAGAAGGCTCATTGATAAAGCGATACGCTGTTACGGTACAATTGTTTGAATCGCGCACGTGTACTTCATAAATAAGGTCTCCTGGAAGGCTGTCAAAATTATTAGCGGTTCCAAAAGGTAGTGCGTTGAGACTATATAAATATGGCGCTACACCACCGCTGGCCGTTACGTTGATGGCACCATTATTTGCGCCATAGCACGTCACATTTAACGACGCTGTGTGCACCTGAATTTGAGTTGGCTCGGTAATTACAAAAGCATGTGCAGCCACACAATTAGCGGCATCTTTGATCAGGACGGTATAGTTACCTGCATATAAATTCGGGAAGCTAGAACCCGCCTGATAGTTCAAACCATTGTTGAGGCTGTAGGCAAAAAAGCCTGCTCCACCAGAAGCCAATACTTGAACCGAACCTGCGGCTGTACCATGACACAAAATATTGCTCACATTGGTTTGCACAACAAAAGCATTGGGTTGTAAAATGGTTTGCGCCATTGTATCTAAACAACCGTTGGCATCTTTGACATACATGATATAAACTCCTGCAGCCAAACCTGTAAATGCAGGATTTGCCTGGAAGTTAACGCCGTTTTTGCTATACAGTAATGCACCTGTTCCGCCCGTTACATTTTGAACGCTGATTGCGCCATCCTGACCGCCAAAGCAAGATACATTTTGTGCACTCAGGTTGCCAATATTAGGGCCACCTGCCGATGTAATGACGCCAGAAACCATATTCTGACACAAGTTGGCATCGCGCAGTACAATGAAGTAAGTACCTGCAGCTAAATTATTGAACAAGCCAGTGCTGTTAAATGTAGTGCCATCTAAACTATACTGATACCCTGAACCTGCTCCGCCGTTTGCCATGGCCATAATGGAACCATTACTCGACAAACAAGTAGCGTTGGTAGTGGTGACAGTGGCATTGATCAAAGTTGGTTGCGTAATGATAAACGAAGTATTGAGCATACAGTTATTGGCATCTTTGACACGCAACAAAAAGGTATCTGCAATTAAGGTACCGAAGTTATTTGCCGTTTGATAAGAAATACCGTCTAGGCTATACAAATATGCTGGTGTGCCACCTGTCACAAGCGCAGTGAGCGATCCTGTAGAAGCACCATTGCAACTGGCAGCAACTGGCGTAAGTACGTTGGTGAGTTGGGTTGGCTGGGTCACCGAAGCAACACCAGTCTTGACACAACCTGTGACGTCCTTGACATAAACTGTATAATTCCCTGCATAAAGACCAGTAAACAAAGGCAAAGATTGATAATTGACTCCATTTAGGCTGTAAATATGCGTTCCGGTTCCGCCAAAAGAAGCAACTTGAATACTGCCGTTGAAGCCTCCAAAACAACTAACTGCTCCGGTGCTCAATTGCATACTCAAGGCTGTTCCCTGCGTAATTGTTGCGACGGCAAAACTCGTGCAACCTGCGTTATCTTTAACTACGCAAGTATAAGAACCCGCAACCAATCCTGTAAACAAACTTCCTGTCTGAAAAGTAACGCCATTATTGATGCTATACTGAACAGCGCCCGTGCCACCCGTAGACGACAAGCTAATAGAGCCATCATTGCCGTTAAAGCAACTGACGTGATTCACATTTGGCGCCAACATTACCGGCGCAGCATTGGCGTTGATTACTACATTCGTGTTATTGGTACAATTGTTTGCATCTTTTACGGTCAAAAGGTAGGCGCCTGCACTTAAAGTATTGAACGTACCTGAAGTCTGATAAGCACCCGTATTGATTTTATATTGCAATGCACCTACACCTCCGCTTGCTGCGCAAGTAAATGCACCATTGGCCAAACCGCAAGCGCTATTCGTCGTGAGAATATTATTGAAAGCAATGCCGAGAGGCTGAGTAATTGAAAATGTTGCCGAGCTCAAACAGCCCTTTTGATCTTTCAAATTTAGGGTGTATGCGCCCGGGGCAAGATTTGAAAACGCGGCTGACGTTTGCCATGGGCCGTTGTTGAGGTTATATTGATATGGGCTTGCACCAAACTGCGCAAGAGCAAGAACAGAGCCATTTGCAGCGCCATTGCAACTCACGTTTGTTACTGCCGATGCAGCTGCACTGAGCCCAACTGAAACTTGCTTGGTAAAAGTCTGTGAACAGATGTTTGCCCAACCTTCTATTTTTGTAGTAAGGCTAATGGTATACGAACCGCCAACTGCAAATGCGTGGTTTGGGTTTGCTACATGTGAAAGTGCAGATCCATCGCCAAAATCCCAGGTATAAATAAAATTCGGACCTGCATAATTGGTGGCGCCAATTTTATTGAACATACTGTCTGTTGTCATTGTACTTGTATTGATAAGCGCAACACTTCCGTTTACAGCCAAACACTCACTAGCCAACTCAAAAGAAGGCGCATTGTTATTTGACATCGTAGGGATAATGTAAAAATCACCATTACTGGCAAAACTACTCATCGCACTCGTCCAGTTGTTGCCGGTAGAAGTACCCGAAAGTGAGGCCAAGTCTTGGCCCAAGCCCTCTCCGTTACCGGTATACTTGAGGTTGAAAGTAGTACCAAAAGGAGGCGCATTGAGTAACTCAACGGTGAGGGCAAAGTCATTACTGACACTGACGCCTCCCGGAAAGTTCAGCTGGATATAGCCGTTGTTGTTATCCGGATACGACCACCAAACATGCTGCATGCTTGCAATTGTGGTGGTGGGCTTACCACTGGCATCGACATTCGTAACACTAACCTTCAGCGGGACTCCCGAAAAATAGGGCGTTTGATGCGTACCATAGACCCGAACACTTTGTACTTTTCCCGATCCGTTAAATTTATAGGTTTGGGCAGCGCGCTCTTCAAATCCACTCTTGAGTTGATAGCTGCTCGTCGACCCCACATTTTTACTCGCCACAAAACCATTGGGGTCACTGGAACAGGAAAACTGCGCCTGGGCGTTACCGTACCACAACAGCAGTCCGGTAGTGAGCATTGTAATTTTTCTTTTCATGTTTGAAATTTTAATGAATATGAACTGCAAAGCTCCGTCTCCAAAGGCGCAATTACCTTACAAAAAAGAATGTTTGACTTGCAAGATTTCGTGCGAAATTGCCGGCCACTATGACTATTTCCTTTTTAATTCCTAATTTCAAACCATTCTAGAATGTACTTGTTGTAGATAAAAACAACTTATGTCTTTGATCCGTATAGACCGCTCCGAAATCGAAAAAATGGGCCGCATTGAGCGCCTCAACCTCATCAATAGCTGCACTGGCTATAAATCAGCAAACCTCATTGCCACGATCTCCAATGAAGGCCAAACAAACGTAGCGGTGTTTTCTAGCGTCACTCACCTCGGCAGTGACCCTGCGCTAATTGGCTTTATCTTAAGACCAACAACCGTTCCGCGCCATACCTATCAAAACATCAAAGCATACGGCTATTTTTCTGTCAATCACATCAGTGCCGAACAAATTGCCGACGCCCACCATACCTCAGCCAATTACCCCTTAGAAACGAGTGAATTCGATGTCACGGACCTCCAAGCGGTTTACCATGGCGGTTGCCCCGTTCCGTTTGTCAAAGGAAGTCCTGTCAAATTACTGTGCAAATATGTGAGCGAATACCTCATCAAAGAAAACGGCTGCATCCACGTTATTGCTTCAATAGAAGCCATTTTCTATGAAGAGGAGCTCCTGACCCCAGACAACTGGCTGCAACTCGACAAAGGCAAAGTAGTCGCTATCAATGGTCTTGACGGCTACGCACTACCGCAACTTTTGGAACGATTTTCGTATGCAAGACCAAAAAAAATTGAACCATGAAATTGATCATCATTCTGCTCAGTATCTCCAGTGTCTTGTTTGCTTGCGTTTCGGTGCAAGAAGCACAAAACGTGGTAGAACTCACGCAAGCACATACCCGCATAGCTGTCATCCCTATTCAAGCGAGCGTTGAACGCAAAATCTGGATGACCCAAGAAAAACACCTCGAACTCAATCGCCTCAAGAGCGAGGAAACCCAACAACGCATTTACCGTTACCTCGAATTCTACAGCAGAAATGGTAGTCTAGTTGCAGAGGTAATGGCTCCAGACGAAGTCAATTCCCTCTTGCACGGCGCCGGTTATCCAGAAACCAACCTCAACAACAATGCGCTCTGTAGTTTGCTCCATGTAGACGCCATTATTTATGGCCGAATCAATGTCATAGAACCAATTAGTGAGGCAGCCGCAATGGCCATCAATTCGGTCAATACGAACATGACACCCATCACCAATATTGTCGAACTAAATTTGATATTATACGATGTCAAAACCGGCAAACAAATCTGGGATTCACAGCAAGTAAACCGCGGGCAATTAGGCTCTATCAAAGAAAACATGCAAAGAAAAGTGTGTCGCAGAGCCGTTCGCAACATGCCCTACAACCTCAAAAAACGCCGCTACAAAAAAGCGTATCAGACTTTAAATGGGTTTTAGGATTTTCCCAACGCACGTTCAAAAGCCTCCACTTCCCTAGCGCCGTGGATGTCGTATTTGCGATCAAAAAGGAAATAAGGTACGCCGCGCAGGCCGAGATCTTGGGCTTCTTGCAGATCATGGGTAAAGGCGCGGCTGTGCTTACCGCCGAGAATAGCAAGATCGAGGTGGTCGGTTTTAAGTCCAATTTCTTGAGCTAATTCTTGTAGAACATGGACATCATCTATGTTTTTTCCTTCCGAGAAGTAAGCTTTCAATAAACGCATTTTAGCTTGCCATTGCAGACCCTGTTCGTGGGCTTCATGTAACAAGAGATGTGCTTTTATCGTGTTGGACACTTTTATCTTTTGCATTTGGAAATCGAGGCCCAGTGCCTGACCCTGAACTGCAATTTGGGCATTCATTTGCTCGATCCTTTCCATCGGAATTTGCTTGTGCTCGTGGAGATATTCAGTAATAGATTTGTGCAAGTCTGTTTGGAGACCCGGATTGAGTAAAAAGGTGCGCAACTCAATTTGAACCTCCTCTTGGAGCTTTAAATTATCAATCGCTTTTTGAAGTTTTGTTAGCCCTAAGTAACAAAACGGACAAGCGATATCTGACCAAACTTCTACAATCATGATGTCTTTAGTTTAACGAACCTCAGTGCCGTAGTCTCTGAACCTAGACAACAACATAGAAAGTTCATAAGTGCGGTAAATATATAATTCGACGACTATATAATTGGGCTGATCAACAACAATGCGTTGTGAAGCATGCAAACGTCGGGCTTTTACATAAGAAATAGCCCAGTCTGTAAATTTGAGCCGGATCAGTTCGGGAATACTTTCTTTAAAGCGCGCAATACCCAAACAATGTTTGAAGTAAGTCTTGAGCTCCACATCTTGAGCCAGGCGTGGCCACGAAAAGAATTGCAACTCGCCCTCTGCCCCATCTTCACGTTCTGCAAGCGCAGGAACAACTACATGATTTTCAATCAAATCAAAGGCAAACACCTTGATTTGCGCTTTGGGTGCTTTCTGGCGTTCAGACCATTCGCAGGCAATCAAGTAAAAACGGCCCTCGTAAAAACGCACTTGTAAAGGCGCCACCACTTGCAACCTCGATTTATAAGTACCAAAAGCAGATTGATACAAAAACTGAACTAAATATTGTTGTTCAATGGCTTGTAAATATGTTGCTGCCAATTGTAGCGATTGACCTTCGTCGTTGAGCGCTGAAAAACTAAACACTAATTTATCTTGTAACTTTAAATTAGGCTCCTGAAATTGCGCGCCTAATTGCTGGGCAAGTTGTTGAAGCATGCCAACTTGTAAAGCCTCTGAGACAGCGCTCTGGGGCTCGGCAATTAACTGATAATAGTGTTTTTTTGATACCCGAACATGTAATAGCTTTTCTGTAGAGCCGGACTTCAATACTTGTAAGTCTGCTTCGAGTGATCTTCTAGAAATTGGCTTGAGCCCTAGTTGAGGTAGTAGCAAATTGAGGTGCTCATGAATTTGCACAAAAGAAGCACGCATGAACGCTTGTTCTTTTAAAAAATCGAGGATCAACTGAATGCGTTGACTTTGTGCTTTGAGCTGCAGCATATGTAAAGATAATTAAACCGCAGAATTATTGCGGGATTAATCTTTTATCCTTGCAAAGCGCAACAAACGGATCAGCCACTTAGGGAGGTGTTTGCCTGCCCGTTTCCCGTGTACATTGAGAAAAATACCCCATTTTTCAAGTAAGGGAATTTTATAAACTTCGATTAATTCGATCAGGATGCCATCGGGGTCGCAGATATATGCGCAGTGAACCTTGGTTTTACCCATAGACAACGCTTCATTGCTATCGCAATGGATATCGATGGCATTGGCCTTGAGTTCACTTTGCAAACCTGCCATATCAAAAACGTCGAGGCCTAAATGAACAAATCCGATATCGCCCCAAATACGACCGCGAAAGATTTTTTGAACTGGGCGCTTGTGGCTACAAATTAATTCGATTTTGGAGGAACCAATCACAGCTCCAAACGGGCCTCTTGCTGGTTCTTTTGTGCCTAAGATAACGCGCTCCACTTCTTGATTGCCTCCAGGAAAACCTTTGAGGTCGTCGTAAACGCCCGAACCTTTGTACAGAATATGATCAAAACCAAGCAGCGCATAAAAATGAATAGCTGCGGCGATATCTGAAACGCCAATACTGAGCCCTCCAACTCCACCTAGCACGGTCTGTGTGGTATCATACACCTGCGCATCTTCCGTAGCCACAAAATAATTTTGATCGGGATCTTGGATTAAAAAACGCCCCGCACCAATGGGGTCTTTGCATAGCGCTGACTTGAGTTCCGATTCGGAAAATTTTCGAATAGCCGCCTCTGGATCAGACATGCGCATGTGAAGAGCAAAAATGCCGATATCGCCTAGCATAAAATCAGTTGGCAGAGGCGCTGCTTTAAATGAGGTCGCTTCAATGACCTCCACGGCACTGCCGCCGCGGAGGCTCATGACCATACTCGCGCGTTTAGCGATGGTTTGGTTGCGTGTAAAAACGCGCATGAGCGGTGCTTCTTGGACACTATCAAAGAATGGAATGTTCATTCCAAACCATTTGCGATAAAGCGGCAAGGTGCGGTTCATATCTGAAACTGCCACACCAATGTGTTGAATACCATGTATACGAAGCATGGGTCGAAATTAATTTTTTTGGCATAAAAATTGCCTAATTTTGAAAAAAAAAATAGACACAATGAAACATACCCTCTTTTCCTTAAGTTTACTGGCATTAGTTGGTGCTTGTAGCAAAATTGAAAAAAATCAAAAAGAACTCACGAAAATTTCTACCGATGGAACTTGGATCGTGAGTAGCTATATCGACGATGGCGACGACGAAACATTAGATTTCGCATCCTTTCGTTTGAATTTTAAAGAAGACGGCGTTCTCAATGCTACCGATTTATTGAGCAGTAGTTCTACACCCTATTCCGGAAGTTGGTCTATTACAGATTCAAATAGCAATGACGACGACGATAGCCTAGACGACCTCGATTTCAATATCAATTTTGCGGTGAGTAACAAGCTCGATGATTTATCCGACGACTGGGATATCATTTCTTATACCGAAACAGAAATCAAACTCATGGATGTGTCTGGTGGTGGCGGTGGAACCGACTACCTTACCTTGACCAAACAATAAAGAACTAACCAAAATCGTGGAAAGCCCTGAGGAAACTCAGGGTTTTTTGTTCTTCGGAATCTGGGCTTGGTTCTTGGTTGTAGACCCAATTGGCCATTGGCGGCATACTCATTAAAATAGACTCGGTTCGGCCACCAGAATAAATGCCAAATTTAGTTCCGCGGTCATGGAGCAAATTGAATTCTACATAGCGTCCGCGTCTGAGTGCTTGCCATTGGAGCTCAGCTTCTGTTGGGGCCGAAGTGCTTACACCTTTGACCTGATCGGTATATACGACAGGAAAAAGACGACCTAAATCTTGACAATAATTAAAAATTTGCGCTTTGGAAAGACCACAAGATTCATTGAGCTGGTCAAAAAAGATGCCGCCAACCCCTCTAGATTCGCCTCTGTGAGGCAGAAAGAAATAGTGATCTGCCCAGTCTTTAAATTTTGGGTAAAAATCGGGGTTGTATTGATCAGAGAGCTGTTTCAAGGAATGATGAAACATTTTAGCCAGATCTAAATCTACGAAATGTGGCGTAAGGTCTATGCCACCTCCAAACCAATAGGCTTGGTCTTCGAGTTCAAAATAGCGAACGTTCATGTGCATGATCGGATGTCGCGGATGTCGCGGATGCAGCACGATAGAAACGCCTGTGGCAAAAAAAGCCTCGCCCTCATGACCTAGTTGTTTTTTCATGGCTTCGGTTACAGGGCCATGAACAGCACTAAATGCAACGCCAGCCTTTTCAAGGATGTGGCCACCTTGTAAGGTTCGTGTATGCCCGCCTCCACCATCTTCGCGTTCCCAGGTGTCTTCGGTAAAAGCAGCCTGACCATCGAGTTGTTCGAGTGCTTGACAAATATGTAATTGAAGTTCGCGAAAACGCGCAGCAATTTCTGTTTTATTCATTGGTAGGTGCTAACAATTGGGCATTTTTGTAAGGGACGACTACCGCCGCGCCATTTTCGATAAATAAACCATTCGAACTCTTTCTTAGGTTCATGTTACTGATTAGGCCTTGTTTAGGTTGGCTTTGGCCGAGTAGTTGTTTGCCTAAATGAAGCGTGAGGTCATAACCTAAACAAGACATTTTACTGAGGTCAGCGTTGTAGCGCTTGCGGTATGCTTTATGAAAAGGAATGATTTGACGCTCGTGGTAATTGAAATAACTCGGAAGCGCGACAAGAAAGGCTTGATTGCGCACCTCTGGTTGGTCGAGCTCCTTGTAGTCGAGCCAATCTTTATGACCCACCACTTGTAAGTTGCTATCGAGCGCTGCTGATTTGAGTAAACCGACAACTTTTGCTCTGTCAGAACTAAAACTAACGATGAGTTGCGGCCCGCCAATTGATTTGAATTTTTGGTAATTTGACCAAGTTGCATCTTGGAGCTTCAATTTTGATTGAGAAGTGGGCACCGCAGCAAAAGCCGCCTTGAACTTTTGTTCTAGAATTTGATCGGCAAGAATGGGGCTGCCGATGAGTACGATGGTTGCTCCTTGATAATTTTGATGTAAGTAGCTTGCCAAGCTTTCTACAAGTGCAGCGTCTGGCGTAGTGTAGGCCATGAATTTCGGGGACAATTCTAATAGCGATGAGGGCATTTGAACCGGGAACACCATTGGAATGTCATTTTCTTTTGCGAAAGCAGCAACCACTCTTGCCTGTTTTTCTTGAAGAGGAGAAAAGATAAGGTCCATGCTTTGCATTTCGGGGCCTCGAAGAATGTTTTCTAAACTCGGGGACGTCGCGTTGTCGTCGAAGACATGGATGTCGGCAGAAAAACCGAGCAACTTAAGGCTGTCTAAAGCCATTTTCATCCCCATGTAGTAATCTAGTGCTGCTGCTGCTACAAAACGATTGTTATTGGCAGTTGAATCGAGCTGAAAGGGCAGAAACACCGCTATGTTGTAATGCGCCTTTTGGGGAACCGGAAAAACAGAAGTTTCTGGTGCTTGTAATTTGATAGGTGCTGGAACAACTTGAACAGGAACCTCTGAATTTTTACTTTCTCTGATCGGAACAAGAATTTGCTGCCCAGGACTCACGCGCGAAGAACTCAAGTGATTGAGTGCAATTAAGGTATCGACAGACACCATATAACGCTTTGAAATGGCATACAGATTTTCCTTTTCTAAGACGGTGTGTTTGATGACTTTGTCGGTGAGTTTAAATTCAAGCGTGTGTGTTGCCGGATTGGACCCTACTGTTGCGGGCTGGTTGGTATTGAAGGGTAAAATCGCGTTTGGGATGCGTACAACCTGACCCACTTTGAGACCCGCTTTCGCACTCGGATTATAGGCATAGAGCGAATCAATTGAAACTTCATATAGCCGAGAAACGGCATAAAGCGTTTGATCGGGCTGCACTTTGTGACTGAGTATGCCTCGTTGTACCGGAAAAATGAGGCTAGCACCTTCCTCAATGCCTCTTTCAAGACCTGGATTCAGGGCTAAAAGTTGATCGACATCTTGCTTGGTAAGTGCTGCTATCTGACTGAGCGTTTGCCCCTCTTGAAGTGTGTAACGGTAAAATTTTTGACCTTCCTTTTCTACGATTGGCAAAGACTGAGCCCTGACCATAAGTGCCGAGAAAAATAAAAAGAGGAAAGGTGCTAAAAACTTCATGTTATTCCCATTCAATGGTGGCAGGTGGCTTGGAGCTGATGTCGTAGGTGACGCGATTAATGCCGCGCACTTGATTGATGATGCGGTTCGAGATTTTGGCCAAGAACTCATAAGGCAAATGACACCAATCGGCGGTCATGCCGTCGGTGGAGGTGACAGCTCTTAAAGCGACTGCGTTTTCGTAGGTGCGTTCGTCGCCCATGACACCAACGGATTGGATCGGCAGAAAAATGGCGCCTGCTTGCCAAACATCGTTGTAGAGGCCGTCTTCTTTGAGGCCATTAATGAAAATAGCGTCGACTTCTTGTAAGATGCGCACTTTATCGGCAGTTACTTCGCCAAGAATACGGATACCTAAACCAGGCCCTGGGAAGGGATGGCGCCCTAGGATGCGTTCGTCTATTTGCAAAGAACGGCCAATGCGACGGACTTCATCTTTGAAAAGCAAACGCAGTGGCTCAACTACTTGTAATTTCATGTAGTCGGGCAAACCGCCAACGTTGTGATGAGATTTAATAGTCTGAGAAGGGCCACCGGTGGCGGAAACAGATTCGATTACATCTGGGTAGATAGTGCCTTGACCAAGCCATTTGGCGTTCTCGACCAATTTGGATTCTTCATCGAAAACATCGACAAATACTTTGCCAATTGCTTTTCTTTTGAGTTCTGGATCGGTAAGACCGGCCAAAGCAGCGTAAAAACGCGCAGAAGCATCGACGCCTTTCACGTTGAGGCCCATGCCTTGATAAGAAGCCAACACCTCTTCAAATTCGTTCTTGCGCAACAAGCCGTTGTCCACGAAAATACAGTGCAAATTTGGGCCAATTGCTTTGTGCAAAAGCACCGCTGCAACTGATGAATCTACACCGCCAGACAAGCCGAGAATCACTTTGTCTTGACCTAGCTGCGCTTGCAGGCGCGCTGTGGTTTCTTCAATGAAGGAGTCGGGGGTCCAGTCGCAGGCGCAGTGGCACACATCGACGATGAAGTTCTGTAAAAGTGTTTTGCCCTCAGTGGAGTGGTATACTTCTGGGTGAAATTGAATGCCAAACGTTTGCTCGCCTTCGATGGCATAGCCCGCAACTTCTACGTCGTGGGTAGAGCAAATGATTTGGTAATTGGATGGAATTTTTTTGATGGTATCGCCATGAGACATCCAGACCTGCGAGCCCTGCGTCATGCCTTTGGTCAGGACGTTGGTGTTGTCGAGGAAACTGAGGTGTGCTCGGCCATATTCTCGGGTGTTAGAAGGCAAGACTTCGCCGCCAAAATGATGCGAGAGGTACTGGGCACCAAAACACACACCTAAAAGCGGAAGTTTTCCTTTGATTGCAGATAGATCTGGACGTGGCGCTTGCGGGTCGCGGACCGAAAACGGGCTACCGGAGAGAATGACACCCTTGACGTTGCTCCCGATTTCGGGGATTTTGTTCCAGGGATGGATTTCACAATAAACGTTGAGTTCGCGGATTCTTCTGGCAATCAGTTGGGTATATTGAGAACCAAAATCGAGGATTACTATTAATTCATGCATGCCACAAAGATAGCTGAAATACGATTTATTTGCCGCTAAAATCCATAGAATTCATTAATTTTGAGGTTCGCTAAATTGAACACACACATGATCGGAGATCTACTCAAATCTATTTTCGGAGACAAGACCGCAAAAGACCGCAAAGAATACTGGCCTTTCGTAGAAAAAGCCAACACCGCCTGGAACAGCATCAACACGCTCTCAGACGACCAACTCCGCGAAAAAACCCGCGGATTCCAAGAACAAGTACGCCAAGCCACCTCATCATTAGAAGAAACGCTCGCAGGCCTTCAGGCCAAAGCCGCTGACCTCCAAACTTCTTTCGAAGAAAAAGAAAAACTTTACGAAGAAATCGATCAAATGGTAAAGGCCATTGACGAACGCATCGAAGAAGAATTACTTGTCATCTTGCCAGAAGCTTTTGCAGTGGTCAAAGAAACCGCCCGCCGCTGGGCCGAAAACGGTCAACTCAGTGTAAGCGCTACAGATTTTGACCGCCAACTTGCTGCTGCCCGAGACGGCATTAGCATTGAAGGCGATCGCGCCATTTGGCATAACGAATGGACTGCCGCCGGCAACAAAATCAAATGGGCCATGGTTCACTACGACGTTCAGCTCATGGGAGGTGCCGTATTGCACCGAGGCAACATCGCCGAAATGCAAACAGGTGAAGGTAAAACATTGGTGGCCACCCTACCGGTTTATCTCAATGCACTTTCTGGCAAAGGCGTGCACGTAGTTACGGTCAACGACTACCTCGCCAAGCGCGATGCCGAATGGATGGGCCCACTTTATGAATTTCACGGATTGCGCGTAGACTGCATCGATAAGCATCAACCTAACTCGCAACGCCGCCGCGAGGCCTACATGGCCGACATCACCTTCGGTACCAACAACGAATTTGGCTTCGACTACCTCCGCGACAACATGGCGGGCCACGTAGACGACATCGTGCAGCGCAAGCACCACTTTGCCATTGTCGATGAAGTCGACTCCGTATTAATCGACGACGCTCGTACGCCGCTGATTATTGCAGGGCCTACACCAAAAGGCGACGAACACGAATTCCACGAACTCAAGCCGCGCATTGAGCGCGTTGTAGAAGCGCAAAAAGCATTTGTGCAGCAGTGTCTCAACGACGCTAAAAAAATGCTCAGCGTGATCAACGAACCAAATCCAGATAAAAACGAGCAAAAGCGCTTACTAGAAGAAGGCGGCATCGCCTTGTTGCGCGCGCATCGCGGTTTACCTAAAAACCGTGCACTTATCAAGTTTTTATCGGAGCCAGGCATCAAAGTTCACCTCCAAAAGACCGAAAATTTCTACATGGCCGAGCAAGGCAAAAACATGAAGAAAATCGACGCCGACTTATTCTTTGTCATCGATGAAAAAAACAACTCCATCGAACTCACTGACAAAGGTATCGACCTCGTTTCGGGCAAAGACGACCGCGACTTCTTCGTGATGCCAGACATCGGTGCAGAAATTGCCAAATTGCAAAAAGAAGCACTCGAAAAAGACGCCTACCTCGAACGCAAAGACGCATTGGTCCGAGAATACTCGATCAAATCGGAGCGTATTCACTCGGTTAGCCAACTTTTGCGCGCTTACACGCTTTTCGAAAAAGAAGTTGAATACGTCATTATGGACGGCAAAGTCAAAATTGTAGATGAATCTACAGGCCGTATCATGGAAGGTCGCCGCTATTCAGATGGCCTCCACCAGGCGATTGAAGCCAAAGAAAACGTCACTGTAGAAGCGGCTACCCAAACCTATGCCTCGATCACCCTACAGAACTACTTCCGAATGTACCACAAACTCGCTGGTATGACCGGAACAGCAGAAACCGAGGCGCGCGAATTCTGGGACATCTACAAACTAGATGTCGTGGTGGTACCAACCAACCGCCCAATTTCTCGCAAAGACCAAGACGATTTCGTTTACAAAACGGCCCGCGAAAAATACAACGCGATTATTTTAGAAATCGAAGAACTAGTAGCCAAAGGCAGACCTGTTTTGGTGGGTACCACCACCGTCGAGATTTCTGAGCTTTTGTCTCGCATGCTCCAAATGAAGAAAATTCCGCATCAAGTATTGAATGCGAAATACCACCAAAAAGAAGCCGAAATCGTTGCTAATGCAGGTTTTGCCGGAACCGTTACCATCGCCACCAACATGGCGGGCCGCGGTACCGACATCAAGCTCGGCGAAGGCGTCAAAGAAGCGGGCGGTTTGGCCATTATCGGTACCGAACGCCACGATTCCCGCCGTGTCGACCGCCAGTTGCGCGGACGCGCAGGCCGCCAAGGCGATCCAGGTTCTTCTCGTTTCTTCGTATCACTAGAAGATGACCTCATGCGCAAGTTCGGTTCTGAAAGAATAGCCTCCATCATGGACCGCATGGGCCTTAAAGAAGGTGAAGTCATTACAGCTGGAATGGTTTCCAAATCCATTGAACGCGCACAGAAAAAAGTAGAAGAGAACAACTTCGGTATGCGTAAAAACCTCCTCGAATACGACGACGTCATGAACGCACAGCGCAAGGCTATTTACCGCAAGCGCCGCAATGCGCTTTATGGCGACCGCCTCGACATCGACATCGACAACATGTTCTACGATCTCTGTGAAAACACCGTTGCAACCTACGCCAAAGCGCCTTTCCAAGAATTTGAAATGGAAATCTTGCGCTTACTAGGTGTGGAAAGCCCAGTAAACGAAGCTGAATTCCGCGACATGAACACGCAAGACCTGACCGATAAAGTCTACAGTTCTATGCGCGAATCCTACGACCGCAAATGCGACAAAATTGCGCGCATGGCTTATCCGCAGGTCAAACACGTTTTTGAATCTATGTCTCAACAATACAAAAACATTGTCTTCCCGCTTACCGACGGCCGCCGCCAAATGCAGCTCATCGTGAATCTCGAAGAAGCCTACCAATCAGAAGGACGCGCTATTAGCAAATACTTCGAGCGCAATGTGCTCCTAAGCAAAATCGACGACGAATGGAAAGAACACCTCCGTGAAATGGACGACCTCCGTTCTGCGGTGCGCAACGCCCAATACGAGCAAAAAGATCCTTTGGTCATCTACAAACTAGAGTCATACGAGCTCTTCCGTAATATGCTCAACAGGCTCAACGAAGAAGCGCTAGACTTGCTCATGCGCATGGACGTTCCTGTTGAACAACAAATCCAAAGCACCAACCAAGAAGACCACCAAAACAACTACGATAAAGCGCAAACGAGCAACCAAGAGGCTATCTCAAACTCCGCAGCTCCAGCACAAGAAATCGAGAAAAAGCAACCGGTGGTTGTGGAGCAAAAAATCAACCGCAACGACCCTTGCCCTTGTGGAAGCGGCAAGAAGTTCAAACAGTGTCACGGACAATAAATGCACGCGCCTCAAATTGGTATCATCGGGTCTGGTAAGGTAGCACAAACATTGCTGCGCTTGGCTCATGACGCGCAAATACCAATTGCTGGCATCTATGCCCGTAACGCCCAAAAAGCGGCTGAACTCGCAGAAAAGCACCATTGTATTGCGGTAAATAAAATCCAAAAGCTCAAAGCGGAGCTCATTCTTATTTGTGTTTCCGATGATGCGCTGCCCGAAATCATTAGTGCGCTAGCGCCGCAGCAAATTGCGGCCTACACCGCCGGGAGCCCCAGCATCAAACTCTTTGAGCACCCCCAACTCGGTGTATGCTATCCTTATCAGTCCATCTCCAAAGGTCGGGACCTCCTCGTTTCAGATATTCCCTTCATGATCGAAGGCAAAACCGATATCGTACTACAACGAATCAGCGCCTTCCTTCAGCAGCTTGGCGCCCAGTATCAAATTTGTGGCTCGGCCCAGCGTGCCCAATATCATTTAGCGGGCGTATTTGTAAATAATTTTGGCAATCTCTTGCTACTCGAGGCCAGTAAAATCCTGAACAGCGCTCAGCTCGACATGACCCCTGTTTACCCTTTGCTCAATGAAACCATTGCCAAAGCAATTCTTTTAGGGCCAGAACGCGCTCAGACCGGCCCTGCCCTACGCCACGACCAACACACCCTCGAGCGCCACCGCGCTCAACTAGACCCCGAACAATTGATAGTCTACAATTGTCTGACCAAAAGAATTCAAGACCTCTTTAAAAATGCTTAGTTACAAACAGCGGCTCAACCACATCACCACCTTTATTTTTGATGTAGACGGCGTTTTCACCGACGGCAAGGTTTACCTCATCAACGATGAAATTGTACGCGCCCTCAACTCCAAAGATGGTTATGCGGTTCAATATGCCGTCAAAATGGGCTACAAAATCTTTTGTATTACCGGCGGTTCTTCGCCTGAAGTCAAGAAACGATTAATGGGCTTAGGTGTGCACAACGTCTATTTAGCGGCACACAACAAACTTGAGCGCTACGAGCAAATCAAGGCCGAATATGCGTTAACAGATAGCGAAATCGCCTACATGGGCGACGACATCCCTGATATTCCAGTCTTGCGCGTAGCAGGTATTTCCGCTTGTCCGCAAGATGCCGTCAGTGACGTCAAAGCCAGTGTTCATTACCAAAGCCCTTATTTAGGTGGTAAAACTTGTGTCCGAGACCTCATCGAACAAACATTGCGCTGCCAGAACAAATGGCTCACAGACCTCGCCTACGAGTGGTAAGCCAATAAACCTTTAATTCACTAACCAAGCGCAACTGATTTTTCGTACGCCTGAGGTTGTGCAGATCATCATTTACCTTGTAGTAGACATCATTTTGGAGAAAATCTGTCAGAAACCTCATCGCCTGAACTAGAATTACACCCTGAATAGCAACTAATAACTTGGACTGATCAGCTCCAATACTTTCCATTAACGACTCAAAAACATCGGGCCTAAAAAGCATTTCATTTTCGTCGACATCCTCGCCCCAACTGCAAAATGAACGCAGCATATCGGCGAAATCGTAATAAGGACTGCCGAGCTGAATGGTATCCCAATCGATGAGTGCGCGCACCTGCTTGCCATTCGGATGAAATAAAAAATTACTCAACTTGGGATCTGCATGGATCAGTACTTTTGGTTCTTTAGCCAATAAATCTCTCCAAGCATTAAGACTTTTCTCATTTTCTTGAAGGGAAGCAATTTGCTTTTGCGCAAGACTCAATTTAGGCGTTTCAGCATTTTTTAGCGCTTTTTCAAAATGCTCCATGCGATAAGAAACATCCAAAAAGTGATCAATTGGCGCAATCCAATTGCCTGGTTTAATTTGAGCTAATGCCGAATGAAATTCCAGTAATGCCTTTGCGGCAAGCCTTGCGTTATCAGCACTCACTTTGGCGAGCGTGACACTTGGCGTAATTGCGCGCAATAAGCGATAGCACTTGCCGTCGGTTTGAATAAATGTTTGTTGGTCATGGGTATGAACATAAGCCAAAGGCACTAAATTCGAGAGTTTAATATGTTCAGATAGCGCTTGTAATTGACCTTGCAGCGTTTGAGCGTCTTTGAAAACAATTGTATTGATTTGTTGCAAAATAAAGTCAGTACTTGCGGAGCGCACGAGCCAAGTCTGATTGATCAGGCCTTCATTTATCGCTTGAATTTGCGTAGGAAAAATTCCCCAGTGTTTTTCTATAAAGCTTTTTAACTCCATTGCGGAAAATGAGTCGGGTATTGACTTCCTTCTAGCAAGACTATTTGCTCTTGCGCAGTTGTGAGGTCTTCAGCGTAGGTAAGGCCAAACCATTCTGCGGGCATTGCTTGGACACTGATATGAATTTGCCCCTCTTCAATGAGTTCATTGATCACCTTCGGAAGATAAATTTCTATTTTGTCGTTGTCGAGATTGGATTTCAAAAACGCGGCAACCTTTGCTTTTAAATGAGCCAAGAAGGATCCAGGTAGTAACCAGGCATTCATCGAAATCAGCGCCGCAGCGCTCAACTCACGCCCTTGCTCGTCTAGAATGCGCTCCTTTACTTTTTCAATTTTTGTAAACTCCTCTATTTGGTTTAAAATACCACCCGATATTTCGCATAAACCTCGCGCCACCGGCCCATGCGGACTCAGCGTTGGACCCAATTCATAAGTAAGTGCAGCGGCTGCCACGCCGTTCTGAACCAATTCCATTGCACGCTTGCAAATGGTGGGTCCGTAGTAGTCGTCGGCATTGAGAACTAAAAAAGCACCTTCCCATTTGCCATA
Source organism: Bacteroidota bacterium (assembly GCA_041191505.1). GTDB lineage: Bacteria > Bacteroidota > Bacteroidia > Flavobacteriales_D > Crocinitomicaceae > UBA952. Next base: position 26,039 of record JBEEOT010000019.1, read on the forward strand.
TAAAAAATGCAAGGCATGGGCTGTCCCCCACGGTTTTGCGCGTTGCTGTTCTTGCAAAATAATTTGGTAACGATTGGGCTGCATCCAACGGTTCAATTGTTGAGACACCACCTCTTGCATTCCAGGCCGAACAATGACAAAAATCTTTTGAAAGCCCGCCTGCATAGCGTCATAACATGCGTATTCGAAAAGAAAATGACCTTGCGTACCAAATGGCTCAATTTGTTTGTCGCCACCAAAGCGCGAGCCAAGGCCTCCGGCCAAAATCACTAAGGCAGTATCAATAGTTTGCATCAAAGCCAAAAATAGGTTCGCGTGTTTTCCAATTGCCTTTCGTGAAATCTGGGATGTCCTGCGGCGCACCATTTTCTGCTATGGATTTCTCACTCAACGGCGTGATGGCATACCAGCTAGCTAAATCATAGACATCTAAGGGGAAGGGTTGCTTTTGCTTGATGCATTCTATAAATGCGTTGTCTACGAAATAATCCATGCCGCCGTGTCCAGAACTCTCTGCCGCAGCTGCATTTTGTTTCCAAAGCGGATGGTCGTGCGCTTCGAGCCAATTTTTGGTGTTGTCCCAGCGGTGCGAGTGCTTCATGGCATCTTCAAAATAGATGTGGCCTTGTTCGGGGTCGCCCCAGCCAAAGTCTTGCCAAATGCCTTTGGTTCCTTGAACTCTAAAACCAAGATTATAGGGGCGCTGCAAGCTGGTATCGTGCGTCAGAATGATGGTCTCGCCATTGGCACACTGAAGATGTGTAGTCACGACATCGCCCTGTTTGAATTCGATTTGCGCGTTCGGATGTGCCGCCCCTCCTTTTGGATGCTTGACAATATAATCGTGTAAGCCGCGCGCTTTGCTCGAAAAAGAGCTCAGGCGAACCAAGCGATTGCCCCGATTGAGGTCGAGCATAGTGGCAACTGGCCCTAACCCATGCGTTGGATATAATTCACCATTGCGCTCGACATAATGGTTGGTGCGCCATGCGGCCTCAGAGTAACCCTTTGTGCCGAACTCAACGCCTGAATTGTAAGCACTTTGACCATCGTTAAACAAAACGCCACGCAAATCGTGTTCGTAGCCCCCTTGCGCATGTACAATTTCACCGAACAAACCCTGACGGACCATATTTAGGATCGCCATGACATCGCGGCGGTAACACACATTTTCGAGGGGCATGATCGGAACTTTCGTTTGCTCTGAGGTTTTGACATATGCCCAGCAATCTTCCAATTTCATCGCTCCACCTACTTCCATTCCAACAATTTTACCCGCCTTCATGGCAGCTATGCCATGCGGCAAATGCCACTCCCATGGAGACGCTACAAAAACGGCATCGATGTCGGTTCGGGCCAATAAGTTCTTGTAGTCGTCAGGACCGTTTTGATAGACGGCTGGCGCAGGTTTTCCGGCTTTTTCAATTAAGGAGAGTGCATCTTTGATCATGCGTTCGTCTGGATCTGCAAGCGCAATGATTTCTACATCGGTACGCTTGAGCATTTCTTCAATATGCGTTTGGCCCCTAAAACCAGTTGCAATAAAACCCAGTCTCACCTTTTGGCTTGCTCTTGAATCTACACTCATTGTGGCAGAAGGCAAGAGTAAAGCACCGGCACCAACAAGTGCCGATTTTTGAATAAAATCTCTTCTTTTCAAGTTTTTTTTCTTGAAAGATAAAAAAAAGCTGCTTTTAAGGGCGGCTTTGAAGTATGAAATTGTGTGGAATTCTACTTTGTAAAGTCTAAATTATAGACAATTGAAGTCCAGAGCGTATGGTTGCGTTCCATTTGAAATCCATTGGATTTTACTACAAACTGATTCAGATAGCCTAATTGAATATTCACCGAAGGATTCCATTTATAGCCAACAGCCGCAATAAAGCGGTTCTGATCGAGGATGTTTTTACCTATTCCCTGACCAAAACCCAAAAAAACTTCGTCATTCATATTCATAAAAAAGCCAGTCCCTTTTTCCTTATAACTCGACTGAAGAGGAATGATGCACTGGGCTCTATACCGAATGCGTTGACGATATACGGTATCAATCCAACGTTGTTCGAGGCGATATCGATGTTGCACTTGAATGGAGCCATATTGGGCTTTTAAATTGACTTGTTGCCATAGCCGATTTTCATCTGTTCGATTCGCGATTGGTTGACTGCCATAAGGGAAAGTCAAAACCCATGCATAACCGCCAGAAATTGTGCAATTTGAATTCAATTTGTAATCCAGACCTATTCTGGTTAAGGATTGTTGCCAATCGTTGAAACCATCTGCTCTGCGCCATTGGTATTCCGTGTGTAAATCAAATTGGCTATTTAATTTATGGTTTCCTTGATAAACAATCCAACCATGGACTTGGTTATCAATGGTTTTTTGAGCATAAAGTGCCAAGCTAAAAAAAACCGAAGCAATTAAAATTACTTTTTTCATGGTTGCTTATTTACGCCTAGCGGCCGCGTGATGCTTAGACTTATGCATGGTTATAAACTCCTGTAAACCAATTAAGTTAAGATGCCCCCCGGCATTTTTGTAGTCGGCTTGCCACAAATGTAAAGCTTCTAATGAGGAGTGATCAATAAAATGGCAATTTGTGAGGTCAATGTGCAGCTCGTTTGAGAGGTTTTGTTCGAGCAGCACCTTTTGAAGGCGCAAGTAGTTGGTGAATACCAAAGGTGATTTTATGTGAATCACTTCATTTTCTTTGACCATTCGCAAACGAAAAAGAGCTGAAAATTGAACGCCGCGCACTACATGAAGAACCATTTTCAAGATGATACCTGCACCGATACCAATGAGCAAATCGGTCGCAAGTGTAACCACAACTGTGGTACAAAAAACCAAAAGCTGATCTGCACCGATTTTCAATGCAGAGCCAAATTCCCTTGGGTGGGCAAGTTTCCAACCTACCCCAATCAAGAGTGCCGCAAGTGCAGACATCGGGATCAAGTCGCTAAATGAAACATCTACAATTAAGAACACTAAAATAAATAGTCCATGAAAGAAATTGGCCCAACGCGTTTTGGCACCATTAGACACATTTGCAGACGAACGAGCTACTTCTGAGATCATTGGTAAGCCACCAAAAATACCAGCGAGCATATTGCCAAAGCCAACCGCCATTAAATCCTTGTTATAGTTTGATTTGCGTTTTTGTTGATCAAGTAAATCAACAGCTTTTACCGTTAGTAAAGATTCCAATGAGCCCACGAGCGCAAACATGATTACATATTTAATAAAGGTGCCAAATTGGCTAAAGCCCTCAAAGCTTTCATTGATGCGCAAGATTTCAAAAAGAGCTTTATCAAACGATAATAAAGGTTTAAATGTATCGGTGTTGTGGATAGAAAATACTTTAACAAGAACAATTGAAACTAAAATCACGAGCAAAGCTGATGGTATCTTTTTAAGTAAGGGTTGCTTCAAAAGCGGCCAAATAAAAATAATAGCCAATGAAATCAAGCCAATCAGTGTAACTTCCCAATGTGTAAAGAAATTCGGAATTGTATTTTTAAACGCTGCAATTAGTTCTAGCGGCTCAGTCATAGGCTTGCCTTCAGGTGTAGTTGGCGAAAAACCAGCCAACACATGCACCTGCTTACTGATGATGATGATGCCAATCGCAGCTAACATGCCATGGACAGCCGACAGCGGAAAAATATCCGTGTATTTGCCCCATTTGAGCCAGCCCATAAGCACCTGCAAGGCACCAGCCACGATTATTGCACCCAATGCTAAATGCCAGCCTATTTCATTATTGCCGTGTCCGAGCTCGGCAACTGAACCTGCAACAATAACAATGAGACCAGCTGCCGGGCCCTTAATGGTGAGTGGTGCACCCATGATAAATGAAACGACGACTCCTCCAAACATGGCTGTAATGAGGCCATAAATTGGCGGAAAATCACTGGCTTTGGCAATGCCCAAACTTAAAGGTAACGCGAGTAAGAAGACCAAAAATCCGGAAAGCATGTCGTCTTTCCAACTTTTTTTCAATTGATCTAATTCGAGGTTTTTAAAAAATAAATTTTTCATTATCTATAGAATTAAGATGAACGTTTAGCGATTTGATGGTAGTTTTTAACGTGCGGACCAAGAAACACACGGGCGTAAATGCGCATTGTTGCTAAGCCGTTGATCACCAAGCTAAATGCAGTGAAAAAAGCCAAGCCAACTTGATTCAATTCAATATGAGAAAAAATCAAATCTTCCCCAATAAACGAAGGCGTGATAGGGAATCCTGATAAGCCGAGACATACAATCAGAAATAAGAACCCACTTTTAGGGTATTCATAGATGTGACCGTAAAAATTATCTAGACTGATCCACTCGGTTTTTCGCATGCGAGTAAGCAGCAGATAACCTAAAACCCATGCGAGTAAAATACCGCTGAGGTACCAAATGTGGTGGGCGTTGTCAAAGTGGGCATTGAATGAAAGTGCTAAAGAAATAGAAACATGATTCAGCATAACCAGTGTCAAGCTTTTTCGGACTGAATCTCGCTCGGTAAAAGCCTTTACCGCCATTAAGAAACCCCAAAAAGCGAAGAAAAAAGGCAGGCGTTGCTTTAATTCAGTTGGCAAGAAGGCCTCGTATGCACGCAAAACAAGGCCAAACATTAAAATGAAAGCCATCAGCCAAAAAATGTATCTGAAATTCAGTACTTTCCAGCCTCTTCCAATTTTTTTAAGCGGATTCCAGAGCCATTTGAAAAGCGCGTTGTCCAGATTCCATTCCTTTAAACTCAGTATGTAATAACGATCCATCCAACGATCAAAGCCACTTTTTTGCGCTACTGCTTTTTGAAGCTCAAATTGCTGTTCGCGAATTTTATAGCTCACAATTGAAGGCGAAATCAGAAGCTGGTATGTGCGTAAAAAAGCATTTCCAACGATATGTACGAGTGCGACATTCTCCCATCCCAAAGCAATTTCAATAAAAATGAGGCCAATTTGCGCAATAGAAGCATAAGCAATCTGACTCTTTATCGTACTTTGAACCCGAGAGATCACAGTACTGATGACGGCAGTCAGAAAACCCGCGATAACCAAACCAACTTTGAAATAAATTTGGTTTTCCCAGAAATGCAATGTGCGCAAAAGAAGGAAAGCCCCAATATGGACCGACATAGAGCCATAAAAAATAGCGCTAGATGGCGTTGGTCCTTCCATGGCCCGAGGCAGCCAAGAAGAGAAAGGAAGTTGTGCGGATTTAGCAGCGGCAGAAATGTAAAACAAGGTAGCAATTAGTAAGCCTACAGAGGAATTCTGAGCTAAGTGCGCGTGGAGTGAAACCGTTTGGTTCATCTGCAAAAACGTCACGTTTTCATGCCAAAAATGGTGCAATAACCACATGGCGAGAATCACACCGATGTCTCCGATGCGATACACAGAGAATACCTTCAACGCGTTTTTCACTGGTAATAAACGCTCGCGGTAAAACGCAATCAGTAAGAAAGAAGAGACACCCAGAATTTCCCATCCGATAAATAGCGTCTCCATATTTCCAGAAAATATGATGGTAGAATAGCCGATATTAAAGAAGAGAATGGTATTGAAAAACCGCTTGTAACCAGATTCACGGTGCAAATAGTAACGTGAGAAAATCGTGATCAAAAAGGTCAGGGCGGCACCTAAAAACGCGTATGTTAAGGTGAGTTTATCTACTAGAAAATCAATGTAAAAATCATAATTTTCTGAACGGTAAACAGATATCTCTTTGAATTGAACAGGTGTAGCCCCATGTAGTAACCAAGAACCCGTAAAAAAGATAACCAGAAGTAATTGTAAAAATGCCGTGCTGTAACTCAGAACAGAAAGTGCACCCTCTTTTTTTGAAGGCAAAAACAAACTGATCAAGAAACCTAAAATGGGTAAACCTAAGAACCCATGAACGAAAACAGTCGTATTCATGAGGCAATGTTTGAAAGTTCAACAACAGGATAGTTTTCATGGGTTTGAATCAGCTTTTCAAGAAGATTTTCCGAAATTTTCTTGGTGCTCGCCTCAGGCTGATAAGCTTGAAATTGCCCCTTTTTAAAAACGGCAAACCCTTTGGTGTCGGGGTCGAAACTGACTAACCTGACCCATTCATTGGCAAACCATTCAAATGTATTCGAATTGCGTGAAATTGCAGCGAAAACGACTTCTGCCTTTTGTTCAACAATGACCATTAAGCGATACGGGTCGTGAATTTCAATCATTTGACTAGGCAGACCGGTTCTGAGGTCGCCGTCGACGCCATTCGCAACACCAAGTAAACCCATGACGTTGTGCGGGAGTTTAGAACCAGCACCCAATTGTTCGTTGTCTACTCGCGAAAAATAGTATTCCAAGTTGATACCACCACACACTGGGGCCACTGCATTGAGTATGCCACTCAGTGCTTCGCCGGCTGGGTCAATGCGGTAATCATAAGAATTCAAGAAAGCCCTGCGATCTAAGAAAATATCGCGTGAGAATTGACGTCGGCCAACGATGCACAATGCATTGGTTGCGTGGTTTAATTCCGGACGTGGCTCAAATAAAGAAACAGTGCGCAGCTGTACCTTTCGATACACTTTCTTTGGTTGCGCATGTGAGTTGATGGTGATGAACCTCCGCGAACGTTCCACTGCATTCAATTCGCATGCTTCAGTAAACACAGCTCGATCCGCTTCGAATAAATCTACCAAATTCGGCGGGATTTGATGGAAATCGTAATAAATAAACTCATCTCGAGCGGTATCTTGTAAGATCGGAACAAAATGTGTTTGATCGGGAATGTCGACCCCTTCTGTGCGGAGTGCTTTTCGGACCAAAGGATGATTTGCCATGTATGCAAATGCACGGGCATTTACCGAACCTGGCCTACCAGAACAAGCACCGCAATCATAACCGGCATAATGGGTATTATTGGCACTGCTAGATCCATGTGCAATCATGTATACCAATGGTGAAAAATCTTTATGCAAACCGATACTTTTCAGCAAACCGCCTACAATTGCGACCATTTCCTTTACACTAAAACCAATTTGCAAGCCGTCTGGCGTGAACTGTCCTTCGATATGTTCAATGCTTAGAGTAGCACTCGGATCCATGTGTTGCTTTGAAGAGACAGCCATCGTGTTCATGGAAGGCCACAAGATGCTCAATGCCAGTTTAAATGCTGACAACAAAACATCAAAGTGCCATTTTTTGTGCTTTTTCTGAGCAACAGATCGTTCAACAATCAAGTGTGTTGGTTGCACCGGAGCCGGGCAAATTTTGGTGCGTTGAGAAGAGCCCTGCGGCTGAAAGTAGGTTTCAATATTGAAATGCCCTGGTGTTCCAAAGGATAGAAAAGACGGATTGAGTTGCTCAATGTGTCTTCTGATGGAACATTCGCGGTCATCGATACAAAAGATTCCTATGCTACTTGCTGCTGAGCGCTCGATGTTCTCTTTTTGTTGCAATGAGGCTAAAACTTGATCGTAGTAGGTCCACTCGTAGGCCTCTTGCCAAATGGCTTTCAGCTTTTGCTCTGTGGTTGCTTGTATTTGCTTGGGATCAAATTGATAGGTTTCAAGACCTAATTTAGCGGCTGGAGTCCAGCTGCCGTGGTGCTGATCTAGTGCATCGATTTCAAGTAAACACTCCAAAAGCAAATAATCTTCAAATGCTATTTCTCTTTTGAGGACTAGCAAATTGGGTCTATTTGCTATTTGCGCGATCATGCCCGAATAACCAGGGTGAGCAAATTGTTGATCGTACAAATAATTTTCAAAGGCACTTTGGTCACCAACCAATAAATCAAGTGCATCTTTTAGTTTGAAATCTAGATTCAGAAAACAGTTTCTTGCTCGCTCACCCGAGAAAATGGAGGCTGTATTCTCTTCTTCCAATTGTCTTAATGCTGCTAGAAATGGCGCGCCATTTGTTGGGAAGCGCCAAATCGCAATCCCTTGATCCAAAAACGAAGTAACAATGCGAAACAAGAGCGGATGCACACGCGCATCCAAATCGAAACCAAGTTTTTTCTTCCATTGAAGCCGATATGAGCCCACCACCGTTGGCAATTCTTTTTCCGCTTCAAAATCAAAAAGTTGGTCTTTACTCAGCGCTGTTTGTTGTGCAATTGCTCTATCCAAACTGGCGGCTGAGATTTCTCCCTTGTGGTACAAATTGCGGAAAGCATCTAAAGACAAATACGTCTGAAAACCAAATAGTTGCTGCGCAGCGTGCAATCCTTGATGAAAACGAAGATGCTGAAAAGCGTGTAGCGTATTGTGGTGTATAAAATCCTTTAGAGGAGACTGACTGGGTAAATAATGCTTCAGCTCATGGATGAGCTGTGCGAGGTGTTCATTTTCATACATAATAAGGGTTTTAAAAGTGTATACGACTGGAAATCGAACTCTTTTTAAATCCTAAATACCTGAAAATGAATAAAAATAGATTGTTTCAACCAAAGCCAAGTGCGAAATGCATCTTGTTCAAAAACAGCACTTTTTGGAGGGCCTTTTTGAACATGAAGACCAGTAGTGTACGAATGATAGTTTTGACTATAGACAACCTTGGAGTCCGCATCTGAATCTAGATCTGTTTCTTGTTCGAATTCCTCTAATTCTTCGAGGGCTTCGAATGCCGAAAAAGTGAGGTCTGCACTTGATTTTTGTTGAAATTTAGGGCCTGAACTTCCCAAAGAACGGGTAGGTTCTTGGACATTGAATACAGACATGCCGAAGGCCAGGTTGCTCAAAAAAGCAACTAGCGTGACTAAAAATATGCTGCGTTTAGTCCAATGCACGACACAAATTTAGACGCATCTATGTAAACTGTTGTTAAAATATTCCTAAAAAATGAAGATTGCCTTATCTTTGTCGCTTATGCAATCAACAATACATCAGTCCATGAATTCACAAGCCTACATCGAATTAGAAGACAAGTATGGAGCTCACAATTACCACCCTTTACCTGTTGTATTAGCCAAAGGGGAAGGTGTTTTTGTTTGGGACGTCGAAGGAAAGCAATATTTCGATTTCTTGTCAGCTTATTCAGCTGTCAATCAAGGACATGCTCACCCTAAAATCACACAGGCGCTCATCAATCAAGCCCAGACGCTAGCCCTAACCTCTCGCGCCTTTTACAATGATTGCCTAGGAGAATACGAACAATTTGTGACCAACTACTTTGGTTTTGACAAAGTCTTACCCATGAACACCGGTGCAGAGGCTGTTGAAACCGCCATCAAATTGTGCCGCAAATGGGCCTATGAGAAAAAAGGTATCGCCGAGAACCAAGCTCAAATTATTGTTTGCGAAGGAAATTTTCACGGACGCACCACCACTATTGTTTCTTTTTCTTCAGACCCAGACTCCTATAACAATTTTGGGCCTTACCCTGCTGGTTTCATTTCCATCCCTTACAACGATATTGCTGCCCTTGAAAAAGCGTTGGCACTACCAAACGTAGCTGGTTTCTTAGTTGAACCAATTCAAGGTGAAGCAGGTGTTTACACGCCAGCCGAAGACTACATGCGTCAAGCAAGAGCACTCTGCACCCAACACGAAGCCTTGTTTATTGCCGATGAGGTTCAGACAGGAATTGCACGCACCGGAAGCCTTTTAGCCGTATGTGGCAACTGTACTTGTGAAAATAAATGTGAACAACAAGCGGACACCTACGCCAAACCAGACATTCTTATTCTCGGCAAAGCACTTTCAGGTGGTGTCTACCCTGTTTCGGCAGTTTTAGCTGACGACCACATCATGATGGTCATCAAACCTGGCCAACACGGCTCCACCTTTGGAGGCAACCCCATCGCAGCTAAAGTTGCCATCGCTGCACTCACTGCTGTAGAAGAAGAAAGCCTCATTCAAAATGCCCGCAAACTCGGCGCCATTTTTCGTCGTGAAATGCAGCGCATCATCGAACAAAACGAACTACTGGTAAAGGTGCGCGGCAAAGGCTTGCTCAACGCAGTAGTTGTCAATGACAGCCCCGATTCCGACACCGCATGGCGTTTGTGTGTAGCTCTTAAAGAAAATGGTCTTTTAGCCAAACCTACACATGGTAACATCATCCGTTTTGCACCGCCATTGGTGATCAACGAAGACCAACTATTAGCATGCGTCACAATTATTGAAAAAACTGTTCAACAATTTAAAAAATAAACTTTGGCAACACCTATCAAATTTGGAACCGATGGCTGGAGAGCCATCATAGCCGCTGATTTCACCGTCGAAAACGTTGCGCGTGTCACTGAAGCAACTGGAATTTGGCTCAAAGAGCGCTTTGAGAACCCAAGTGTGGTCATTGGCCATGACTGCCGTTTTGCCGGCGAACTCTTCATGGAAACAGCAGCCAAAGTTTTGTTGGCTCAAGGCATTCAAATCAAAATGGCCCGCGGTTTTGTTTCTACACCGATGATTTCCTTAGCTGCTCATCAATTGGGCTGCGAGGTCGGTATCATTCTAACCGCTAGCCACAACCCACCTTCATACAACGGATTCAAGCTCAAAGCCAAATTTGGCGGCCCACTTGAGCCAGAAAAGGTCAACGAAGTAGAAGCGCTCATCCCAGATGTGTGCAGCATTGATTTTCAAAGTATCGAATTGCAAGCGGCCATGAGCAGTGGTCAGCTCGAAGAAATTGACATCGAGACGCGTTACATCAACCACGTCAAAGCCAATTTTGACCTTCAGGCCATTCGCAATTCTGGGCTCAAGCTCATGTACGACGCTATGTACGGCGCAGGGCAACGTGTGCTCCCCCTTATCTTGCCTGAGGTTGAGCTCTTGCATTGCGACCACAATCCGTCGTTCAGAGGCACGGCCCCTGAGCCTATTGCTAAAAACCTTCAAGAACTTGCGCACACCATTCAGCAACGCGGCGACATCTCTTGTGCCCTAGCCACCGACGGCGATGCCGATCGCATTGGCCTTTATAACAGCCACGGCGAGTTCGTTGATTCGCACCACATCATTTTGCTCTTGATTCATTACATGGTCAAGTACAAGCAAATGACCGGCAAAGTTGTAATTGCATTTTCAGTAACGCCACGCGTCGAAAAACTCTGCAAACACTATGGTCTTGAACTCGAAGTAACCAAAATTGGCTTCAAAGAAATTGCCAATATCATGATCAAAGAAGATGTCTTGCTCGGTGGCGAAGAATCTGGAGGCATTGCTGTAAAAGGCCATATTCCAGAGCGCGACGGCATCTGGATGGGGCTCATCATTTGGGAATTCATGGCCAAATCTGGCAAATCCTTAGACGAACTCATCGACGAAGTCTATGCCATTGTTGGTCCTTTCCAATTTGAGCGCAATGATTTGCATATCACCGAAGCGCTCAAACAAAAAATCATTGCCAACTGCAAAGCAAATAATTACACCTCCTTTGGTAAATACCAGATCCGAGAAGTACAAACCATTGACGGCTTCAAATACTTCTTTGACGACGAACGTTGGGTCATGATCCGACCTTCGGGTACAGAGCCTGTTTTGCGCACCTATGCCGAAGCCCCTACCTTAGAGGAGGTAAGAGAAATCTTGAACGCTACAGCCCAAACAATTTGTAACTAAAACGCGTGATTTTCACGGATAAGCCCTTCAGATTGGAGGGCTTTTTTTTGTTCCTTCAAATCAAATGAACTAACTTTATATTTATAATTTATAAATATGCAAGTTTTCACAAGTTCACTCCCAGACACACTTTTTGCTTTGCTTTCCGAAAAAGCACAAGAACTTAACGTTCCTAAAAATAAAATCATTGAGAAGGCACTTTCACTCTATTTAGAGCAGCTCAATAAAGCAGCCTACATCAAATCTTATCGCCAAATGGCTGCAGATACCGACATTCTGCAATTAGCCGAAGAAGGAATGGCAGCCTACTACAAGCAGATCAACGCACTAGATTAATGAAACAAGGTGAAATTTGGATGGCGAACCTCGACCCCACTCGGGGTAGCGAACAAGCCGGCTTTCGGCCTATATTGGTATTCAGCGGAGATTTATTCAATACCCATACACCACTCATTATTGGGCTACCACTGTCTACCAAAATCAAAAACTATAAAGGGAATCTCATTCTTGAACCCGACCCCGAAAATGGCCTGAAAGAAAAGTCTGAAGTTTTTACTTTTCACATCCGTTCTATTTCAAAAGAGCGCTTTATTGAAAAGATCGGACGCATTGACGAAAAAAAACTTAAAGAATTAAGAAAATCACTTCAAGAAATCCTCACTTATTAACCCAAAGCTACATCGAGGATCATCATCACTAAGAAGCCTCCAATGAAGCCTAAAACGGCTACGTCTGTGTATTTATCGCGTTGGGTTTCAGGGATCACCTCCTCTACCACCACAAAAATCATTGCGCCAGCAGCAAAAGAAAGCGCAAAGGGCAAAATGGGTTCCATGTAAATAACAGCCATGGCGCCTATTACACCCGCAATTGGCTCAACTATGGCAGAGAGTTGGCCATACATAAAACTCTTAGTGCGGCTAGCGCCCGCTCTTCTCAGCGGCATCGCCACAGCGAATCCTTCCGGGAAATTCTGAATACCTATTCCTATCGCTAAGGCAATGGCACCCGCAATTGTAGCGCCTTCCATTCCATTAGCAGCGGCGCCAAAAAGCACACCAACAGCCAAGCCTTCGGGAATGTTGTGCAAGGTAATTGCCAACACCAACAACGTCGTTTTATGCAATTGCGTCTTAACGCCTTCCGTTTCATTTTCATTGAAATTGATGTGCAAATGCGGCAACTTTTTGTCTAAAAAGTATAAGAACATCGCACCAGTTAAAAAACCTACAGCTGCTGGCATCCAGGGTGCGCTCGGATAAAGGCGTTCTGATAGTTCAATTGACGGAAGTAACAAGGACCAAAAACTAGCTGCAACCATTACACCCCCAGTAAAGCCCAACATGCCGTCGAGCAGACCGCGGTGCATATTTTTGAAGAAAAAGACCAGACTAGCGCCTGCAGCCGTTACCAGCCATGTAAAAGTGGTAGCCAAAAACGCGGCAAAAACAGGATCAATGTGTGTAAAGAAATGTTCGAGTTGTTGCATGGTCCTACAAAGTTAAAAGAATCTCGACACCAACTGATCAACTACTGATCAATCAAAACCGAGTGTCTTGGCGTTGTTGCGCATTGAAGTAGCTACAGCCGTTCCAAAGTCATCGGTTTTAGGTTGGTTTGTTTTGGCGTTTTCAGCTTCAATGTACCTGCTGCGCTCAGTTTCTAAACGCGCCATTTCTTTTTGAATAGCACTGCGCTCGTCAGTTTTTTGTTTGACAAACGCTTGGCGCTCCTCCATGCTCATACCTTTCATTTCAGCCGGCAATTTGTCGTCGGAAAGCGCCACAATTTTTGTGGAATCAGCTTTGTATGCGTCTACTATATCCCAACTTTCATTTTTATAACTCGATTTGGATTTCACGAGATATCGTTCCGTTTCAGCAGCTTTTGAAACGCCTATTGCATTTTGATCTTGGGCTATTTGTTTGGATTTTGAGGCCACCGCCACTTCGCCATAACCGATATATGTATTGTTGAGCAAACGGTTTTGCTCGATGATTTGGTCATCAAATGGCGTCTCCATTTGTTGAATAGCAAGATTTGCGTCAATATTGAAAAAATCGCCTCTGGCGCAAACGGCACCTTCTTTCCAACCTAAATTGATACCTTGAAGGCGGTCTCCACAAAAAATGGTACTCACTAAAACGTGTTTTTCAGCGGCGAGTTCACAAGCAGATGAAGTCGAAATTGGCCCTTGTTTGAAGGATTCGTTGCCTGCAATATAAATGAGCTTGAGGTCTTGTGGGCTATTGGACCAATTGAGTTCTTGAAGCGAAGAAACAATGACTGCCGGACAAAATTCGTCGCCACCACTGGTGCGCAAGCCGAAGAGTTTTTCAGAGACCAAATCGAGGTCTGTCGAAAAATCGAGTTGCTTGCGGATGTAATTTTTAGCAGCAGGAATTGTGGTGTTACCGTAGTCGTACATGGCAATTTCCAAAGTAACCGGAGCGCCTTGATAGGTCAGTGTGGAAGCCTCATTGACGATGGCCCAAATTCGGGCTTTTGCTTGATTGAGCAAGCCATCCATGCTATTTGAGGTGTCAAAAAGTATGACGAGTTGTACTTTGCGCTGCGCAAAAGAAGTGCAGGTGAAAAGAAAAAGTAAACTAACAGTAAGGAATAATTTCATTTGGAAAATTTTGGCATTCGCTACCAAAATGATGCCAAAAAACTATAAATCAAAGAATTGCAAAGCAAGTTTGTAACTATCCAAACCAAAACCGAAAATACAGCCTTTGCAAACTGGGCTTAATAAGGATTCATGGCGAAAGGATTCGCGGGCCGTTATATTCGAAATATGAACTTCTACTACAGGAATGGAAATTGCAGCAATGCAATCGCGCAAGGCTACACTTGTGTGCGTATAGCCGCCCGCATTAAGAATAATACCATCTACCTCCGCTTTTTGAAGCACATTGATGAGTTCCCCTTCAATGTTGGACTGAAAATAAGTCAATTCATGTGTGCTTTGACCTTTCAGTTGCTCAAAATAAGCTTCGAACGTGACATTGCCATATATTTGTGTTTCTCGGGTACCGAGCAAGTTCAAATTTGGACCATTGACAATAAGCAACTTCATATAACATGCATTGGGAGCGCTATATTAAGGATTTTGTTTCATACCTAAAAATCGAAAAAAGCTTAGCCGAGAATTCGATTTTAGCGTATCAGCGCGACGTAGCCTTGCTTGCTACTTATTTTTCTGACGCCAAAACAAAACCAGAACAGGTGACCTATGAGCAACTCAAGACGTTTATTGCCCACCTCTACGACCTTGGGCTCAGCGCCCGAAGCCAAGCTCGGATCATCTCTGGCGTCAAACAATTTTTCCGCTACCTAATATTAGAGCGCTACATCCATTCTGACCCGTCGGAACTCCTCGAACAACCCAAACTTGGGCGCAAACTTCCAGAAGTTTTGGAAATCGAAGAAATTGATGCGCTGCTTGCATCTATTGACCTAAGCAGTCCCGAAGGGCCTCGAAACCATGCCATGCTAGAAACACTATACAGCTGCGGTCTGCGCGTCTCAGAGCTCATTGGCTTGCGCTTTTCGGATTTGTATTTCGACGAAGGTTTTATCCGCGTCATTGGCAAAGGCAATAAAGAAAGATTGGTTCCGGTCTCCGAACAGGTAGTGCACGAGGTAAACAGCTATACAGCCAATAGCCGACAGGACGTCCCGATCAAAGCCGGGCAAGAACACTTTATCTTTTTAAATAGACGTGGGCATCAATTAACCCGCGTGATGATTTTCACAATTATCAAGCAACTTGCACAAAAAATCAACCTTCAAAAACAAATTTCTCCGCATACTTTTCGACATAGTTTTGCAACACATTTAATCGAAGGTGGCGCGAACTTAAGAGCCGTGCAAGAGATGCTGGGTCACGAATCTATCACCACCACAGAGATTTACACGCACTTGGATCAGCGTTTTCTTCGCAAAGCAATCTTGACTCACCACCCCAGAAATCAGTCAAAATAAAGTCGTTTGTTGAAAAAGGCTGCTATTTTGTGAATAATGGATTTGCAGTATTGTAAAAAGTTGTTATCTTTGCATCCGCTTTTGTAATTACACGTAATAATTTAGACATGTCACGAGTTTGTCAGTTAACAGGAAAGTCAGTGATGGTTGGAA
>JBEEOT010000020.1:0-38660 GCA_041191505.1 Bacteroidota bacterium
TAAGCCTGCTTGCGCTGATGGTACTGCGGTTTTGATCGTGGGAGAGTAAGTCGATGCCGATTTTTAAAAGCCTCACAGTAATGTGAGGCTTTTTTTTTGCCCATTTGTTATTTCATGAAGTCCTTATTGATTCAATTATTTCATCTGTAGTTGTATATGTATCTACAGGCAAGGCAAAAAAAAGAGCAATGCGCTCTGCATTACTCTTTACTTCATCTCAAATGAAAATGTGAATCCGAATTATTGCCCTTTACCGATGATGAAAATAGCTGGTATCTTTGAAAGATCATAGGCCTTTTCTCTCCAATCTATAACGGTCATGGTGCGAATAGATTGCGAAGGCAGCGTTAAGTTGGATGCGATACATAATTCGGAGAGGTCTCCAAGCTCATTGAGCAAGTCTTCAAGAACATTCATATTGCGAAAAGGCGTATCCATAAAGAGGTGGGTTGTTCCATTTCTTTTGGTATCCATTTCAAAATCGCGCAGTTTTTTGATGCGGTCCTTTCTATCTTTTGGCAAGTAACCGTGAAAAGTAAAATGCTGGCCATTGAATCCGCTACCAATTAGCGCGAGTAAAATGGAGGAAGGGCCAACTAGTGGCTTAATTTGTATAGCTTGGGTGTGTGCCAAATGCACAAGTGCTGCTCCAGGGTCGGCAATTCCGGGGCAACCGGCTTCAGAAATAATGCCGACGTCAATCCCTTTGATGAGGAACATCAGTAAATCCATTAGTTCGGACTCTTTCGTGTTCTTATTTAGAATTCGGAAAGTGCAGTCGTCTATTGGGAAATTACGATCCATTTTGCGAAGCAAGCGACGAGCACTTTTGATTTCTTCAACGGCAAAAACTCTGAGTTGAGTAGCCTGTTGAATGACTTCTTGTGGAATAATGTCTGCGGTGCTTTCTCCTCCTAATGTATTAGGAATAAGCAAGATAGAACCTTTTTGCTTAATGCTCATGTAGTAATTTTTGAATAAGGGCATCGGTAGCTTCGTCTACTAATTGATAGACGGCTTCGAAGTCTTTGAGTGTACCATAATAGGGGTCAGGAACCTCTGATTTTTGGTTTGGATATAAATAATCAAGGAAAAAGTTGACCTTTTTTTGATCGGCTTCTGTTTGGGCAAGCGCAATTACATTGTTGTAATTGGACTGATCCATGACTAGGATGTGGTCAAAGTTTTGAAAGTCCTGGGCAGTGAATTGTCTTGCGCGCAAAAATTCTATGGGCGTCCCAAATTTGGCGGCTGTTTTGATCATGCGGTGATCAGGTGCTTTCCCGATGTGATAGTTGGCAGTGCCGGCAGAATCTACAATAGCATTTAAGTTGCGTTCATTGATTTTGTGCAATAGTAGGCCGTCGGCAAGCGGAGACCTGCAAATATTGCCGAGGCAAACCATAAGAATGCGCTTGGCCAATAGGAACTTATTGGATGGTCAGTTTCTTCTCGAGTTCTTCGAGGTAGTGACGGAATTGCTTGTCTGTTTCAGAAAGATTGACAACCGTACGACATGCGTGAAGAACAGTTGCGTGATCTTTGCCGCCGCAATGTGCACCGATACTTGCCAAAGAAGACTTTGTCATTTTTTTGGAGAAGTACATAGAGATTTGGCGCGCCTGAACAACCTCGCGTTTGCGGGTTTTAGACTTAAGCATTTCGATCGGAAGGTCAAAGTAGTCACAAACCACTTTTTGAATGTATTCTATAGAGACCTCACGTGCAGTACTGCGGACAAATTTGTCTACCATTTGCTTGGCAAGATCTAAGGTAATTGCTTTTTTGTTGAGCGAAGCTTGTGCAAGAAGGGTGTTGAGAGCACCTTCGATTTCGCGGACGTTCGTGTTGATTGAATAAGCTAGGTATTCGACGACTTCGCGCGGAAGTTCAATACCACTACCATACATTTTCTTTTCTAAGATGGCAATGCGCGTCTCGAGATCTGGTGTGCCGAGGTCTGCGGATAAGCCCCACTTGAACCTTGACAACAAACGTTGCTCCATACCTTGCATTTCTACAGGTGCTTTGTCGGAGGTCAGGACGATTTGCTTGCCATTTTGGTGCAGGTGATTGAAAATACTGAAGAATACATCTTGGGTACGTTCTTTTCCTGCAAAGAATTGGACGTCGTCAATGATCAAAACGTCAATCATTTGATAGAAATGAACGAAGTCGTTGGTCGTTTGATTTTTGATGGCGTCTATAAATTGATGTGCGAATTTTTCGGATTGCACATACAAGACTGTTTTATTTGGGAAACGCTCTTTGATGGAGATACCGATGGCATGTGCCAAGTGTGTTTTCCCAAGGCCAACTCCGCCGTATAAAAGTAAAGGGTTGAAGGCCGTTCCACCCGGTTTGTTGGCTACTGCAAAACCAGAAGCTCTTGCCAAGCGGTTGCATTCTCCTTCAATGAAGTTTTCAAAAGTAAAGTTTGGAATCAGGTTAGATTCAATGTTTACTTTTTTAAGACCAGGAATAACAAACGGATTTCGAATTTGCTTTTCGTCTACATTGATAGGCATGTTGACGGGCGCATTTTTTAAGCTGCTTGAATTGTTGGTCGGGAGTTTGACGGTGTATGGGCTGCGTGATTGGGTGTTGTTTTCCATCACGATGCTGTATTCTAGCGTGCCTTCTTGGCCAAGTTCTTTTTTGATGACTTTGCGAAGAAGTGTAATGTAGTGTTGTTCGAGCCACTCATAAAAGAAGTGCGACGGAACTTGGATTGTGAGCACATGACCCTCCAATTTGACGGGTACGATTGGCTCAAACCAGGTTTTAAAGGCCTGTAATGAAATGTTATCTTTGATAACTTTTAAGCAGGACTCCCATGCACTTTCGTGACTTGTATTCATAGTTCTAAAGGTTGTTCTCGTTGTTTGTAAATGTTCGTGAGGTCACGAAATTTGGTTGAAATAATGAGAGAACAAATATTTACATAAAAAAGTGAAAAAAAAAGTGCTCAGGGTATTGATTATTAAAAAAAAAAGACTTGTCTCTAATATTTATTTAATAATCGCTTAAATCTCCTAGACCTTGGTAAATTTACGATAGACTTAAAGATCTCACAAGTATATTACCACAAAAAAACGCGCAATGTCAGGCACTATAGAATTGGACCATTTTGAGTTTTCAACAAAAATACGGGTACGCTATGCCGAAACCGACCAGATGGGCTATTGTTATTACGGCAATTACGCAAGTTATTTTGAAGTGGCACGTGTTGAAGCGCTGCGACAAAAAGGAATTCTGTATAAAGAGTTAGAACGAGATGGCATTTTGTTACCCGTAAAGAAATTCGAAATTACGTATCATCAACCGGCGCTTTACGACGATTTATTAGAAATAAAAACCAAAATTGTTCAATTAGAGGGTGTGCGCATCGCATTCAGTTATCAAACATTTAATGAAAAAGGGGATCTTTTAAACGAAGCCTATACACTACTTGTTTTTGTACATGCTCAAACACATAAACCACTACCCATTCCTGCAACGGTCATCAATCACTTAACAACGAATATATGAGTGCTTTTGAATTTCAGCTTTTTAATCCTGACGAGCGAAAACTATCGTTTCAACTAAGAAATGGAGAAACGCGAGTGGGTGAAAGTATCAGTAAACAAAATCTTTCGGCAGCTAAATTTGTGATTATTGGTATTTCTGAAAATGTGGGTCCGCAGGCTAATTTGGGTCGGGCAGGAAGTGAAAATGCTTTCAAGGCTTTTGCAAATGTGTTTTTCAATAGCCAGTCTTTTGAGGGTTCCTTCATTGATAAAGTCGCTTTTTTAGGATTAATCAAGCAATTAAAACAGCCGCTTGACCGACCAGAGGCCATGAATTTAGTTGCCGAATTGGATGCACTTTTATTAAGCGTGTTAAATGAGCACCTCAAAGAAGGGCAGATTCCAATCATTATTGGAGGTGGCCATAACAATGCGCTGCCCTTGATGCGCTGGGCCGCTCAAAAAGGCAAATTAAGTGTCGTCAATATCGATGCTCATGCCGATTTGCGCCCAACAGACAAACGCCACAGCGGCAATTCTTTTGCGTTCGCGCTCCAGGAGAACCTACTTGAGCAATATGGTGTATTTGGTTTGCACGAGGCATTCAACAACGCCCATATTAGAAATCAGTTAACGAATCCAAAAATTAGTTATCGTTTTTTTGAAGAGTATTTACAAGGACCTTACCAGCTTTACGATGACGTTTTGGGTTTTGTGTCGCATCAGCACCATGCTGTTGGTCTTGAAATAGACATGGATGCCATTGCCCACATGCCGAGTTCTGCACTGAGCCCTTCTGGTTGGTCCTTGGATCAAATTCGGGCTTTGGTCTTGAAACTCGGGCACATTCGTCCAAATATTGCCTATATCAACCTTACAGAAGCTGCTCCGTCAGATGATAGAGAGGATATTGTTGTCGGAAAGGCACTTACTTATTTAGTTCGCGATTTTTTGCGACTACCCTAAATAAAAAGAGGCTCCGAAGAGCCTCTTAAAATCAACCTGTAGCAAAGTTAATTTGGAAATTGTGTAAACGTCAGATGTTTCAAAAGGTTACACTGAATTAACACTTGACCCTTGAAAAAGATATGAAGGCCCTGCGAGAGGTGTGCCTTCAGCATCTATTTTTGTTGCAAATGGATGCGCAAGCCACAATACAAGCCCTAGTTAGACTCATCGACGACCCCGACGAGCTGGTTTTTCAGCAAGTCAGGGATGAACTCATGAAGTTTGGTTCACAGGTCTTACCCGTATTGGAGCAATCTTGGGAGCAAGATTATTATGGCTTGTTGTTTCAGGACCGTGTAGAAAACCTCATTCACGATATTCAATTTGAAACGGTCAAAAGTCAATTGCTTTCTTGGTTGCAATCTCCCGATAAAGATTTGTTGAGCGGTGCCATCATTATTGCACGCTATCAATATCCGGGCCTCGATGAAAACCTCTTACACGAACGCATTCAAGCCATTCGCCGCGACATCTGGCTCGAACTCAACGATCACCAAACGGCATTTGAACAAGTTAAAATCTTTAACCGCATCTTTTTCGGCATGCACCGATTCAGAGGTGATAGCCAGAAATATCACACCCCGACCAATTCGTACATCAATAATGTGTTGGAAAGCAGAAAGGGCAATCCGTTGAGCCTATGCGTCATCTATAGCATTATCGCACAGTCTTTAGATTTGCCTATTTACGGGGTCAATTTGCCGAATCATTTTGTTTTGGCTTATATGGATAGCAAGCACTCTTCTTTCGGTCTTCAACAAGAAGACGACTACGGGGTTTTGTTTTACATCAATGCATTTGCTAAAGGAAGTATTTTTGACGCCAACGAAATCAAAGCTTTCATACAAGGAATCCATTTGCAACCCGATCGCAGTCATTTTGAGCCTTGCTCCAATTCAGCTATTCTCAAAAGAATGCTGACCAACTTAGTCTATGCATTTCAGCAAGTCGGATCTGCTCAGAAAGTTGCAGAATTACAAGCGCTCAGGAACCTTATTCCTTAATCCAATTGCGCTTTTCTTCGTATTTTTGACTAAAACAATTTCATGTCAACCAAATACAACGTTGCCGAGCGCTTTATGCGCTACGTACAAATAGACACCACCTCAGACCCGAACTCAACTTCCTTTCCATCTACAGCCAAACAACGCGATCTCGCTTTGATATTATTCGCTGAATTACAGCAGCTAGGGCTCCAAGATGTCGAAATCGATGAATGGTCTTATGTATTTGCCACAATTCCGTCAAACGTAGCACAGGCGCTGCCAACCATTTGTTTTTGCTCACACATGGACACCGCTCCAGATTGCAGCGGCACCAATGTAAAGCCAATTCTTCACAAAAATTACAATGGCGAGCCTTTGGTTTTACCCGACGACAACACCCAAGTCCTGCGCACAGAAAATCACCCCTATTTGCTCCAAAAAATAGGCGATGACCTCATCACCGCGAGTGGTCTTACACTCCTCGGTGCCGACGACAAAGCGGGAGTTGCAATTATCATGGAACTCGCCGCATATTTGATGGCCCACCCCGAAGTAAAGCATGGCCCAATCCGAATTCTTTTTACACCTGACGAAGAAGTAGGTCGTGGGGTAGAGCAACTCGATATGCAAAAACTCAATGCACACTTTGGTTATACATTAGATGGCGGCCCGCTCGGCGACATCGAAGACGAAACCTTTTCTGCAGATGCTGCCACTATAACCTTTCACGGTATCAGTGCACATCCTGGATACGCCAAAGGAAAAATGATCAATGCTATAAAGTTGGCCTCCGAATTCGTTGCTGCCCTTCCTACAGATCATTGGTCTCCAGAAACCACCACACACCGAGAGGGTTTTGTGCACCCTACTGCAATAGAAGGGGGCTTAGAAAAAGCAACAGTCCAGCTTATCTTGCGCGACCACGACACTCAATTAATGCTCACCTACCCAGAAAAATTAGAAGCGCTTGCAGCGCAGGTCACGGCTGCACATCCAGGATCTCGCTATGAAATACAAATTCAGGAGCAATACCGCAACATGAAAGAAATCTTGGTAGGTGTGCCTTTTGTTGCCGATTACGCCGAAGAGGCCATGCGTCGTGCTGGCTTGCAACCTAAACGCGCCATTATCAGAGGCGGCACCGATGGTTCAAGATTGTCATTTATGGGCTTGCCTTGTCCAAATATTTTTACAGGTGAAATGGCCATCCATTCCAAACTTGAGTACGTAAGTGTTCAAGACATGGAAAAAGCCATAGATACTTGTGTCGAACTCGTTCAAATTTGGGAACAACATCCATGGACGCAAGCCTAATAATCAAAGAGCTACAAGCCAAAAAGTTTGCCCCCTTGTATTTTCTACATGGGGACGAAACCTATTACATCGACCTGATTACCGATGCGCTGGTCAGTAATTGTTTAGAGGAGCACGAACGCGACTTCAACCAGACCATACTCTACGGTAAAGATGCAGACTTATTGGCTTTGCAAAGCGAACTCAAGGCCTATCCAATGATGGCCGAACGCAGGTTGGTCATTTTAAAAGAGGCGCAAGACTTCAAGCATCTTGAGGCTCTCGAGGCCTACTCCGAGGCGCCTAGCCCCACTACTGTTTTTGTGGTTTGCTACAAACACAAAACCTTTGACGCACGCAAAAAATTGCTCAAGAATTTTGCAAAAAATGGGCAAATTTTCAAGTCAGAAAAAGTCCGAGACTACCAGCTTCCGGATTGGATTGCCAAATACGTCAGAACCCAGGGCATGCAGATCAATGGCAAAGCGACCATGCTCTTGGCTGAATTTTTGGGCGCCGACCTCGGCAGAATTGCCAACGAAATCGAAAAGTTGCGCATTGTTTTGGGCACAAATGCCAGTATTACCGAGCAGCACATCGAACAGCACATCGGTATTTCAAAAGACTACAATGTATTTGAGTTGGTCAACGCCGTTGCTCAAAAACAAACCGATAAAGCATTTAAAATTGTTCAGTATTTTGAATACAACCCGAAAGCTGGAGAATTGCTTGCCATTATCCCTGCGTTTTTTAAGTTGTTTTCGCAACTGATGCGCGTTCATTTTACGCCAAATAAAACAAGAGAAGGAATTGCGAGTAGCTTAGGCGTACACCCGTTTGTGGCAGGCGAGCTCATCGCCAATCGCCAGCACTACGATCCTAAGAAAATTGCGGCAATCATTGCCCTTCTTCATGAATACGACCTCAAAGCAAAAGGAGTAGGTAACAGCCAGCAAACCGATGGAGAGTTACTTAAAGAAATGGTTTTTCAAATTCTTTATTCATGAGTACGTTTTTTGCGCCAAGCTTACAGACTGGACAGGGTCTCTACCAACTAAGTGAAGAAGAATCAAAGCACTGTATTCGCGTATTGCGCATGCAGGTGGGCTCTAGCCTAGAATTGATCAATGGTCGGGGTTTGCAAGCCCAAGCGCGCTTGCTAGAGGCGCATCCGAAGCGCAGCATGCTTGAAATCAGCTCTTTTGTTCAACACGAGCCAACACCAGAGTTGCATATAGCCATGGCACCTACAAAAAACTTAGATCGCATTGAATGGTTTTTAGAAAAAGCGACCGAACTTGGCCTCACAACCCTCTCTCTTCTGATCTGTGATCACAACGAAAGAAAACAAGTCAATCTAGAAAGGCTCGAGAAAATTGCAATCTCCGCCATGAAGCAATCGAAAAGGTTTTATTTGCCACAAATTGAGCCTATGCAGCGTTTTACTGATTTCATTACAGCACACCCCAAAGGGTATTTTGGTCATTGTGCTGCAGGGCCAAAAATTGGAATGACGGGCCTCGAGAAAAACAAGCCCTTTTTAATTGGACCTGAGGGCGATTTTTCTGAACAAGAAATTGAATTAGCAACAAAAGCGGGTTACCAAGCTGTAGAGATGAGTGCATTTAGACTGCGTACAGAAACTGCAGCGCTATTAGCTACAACTGCTTTACTACCGTAAAAAATTAGATTTTGCCGTAGCGATAAACTACAAATGAAGCATCGTGTTTCAGGTCTGTTTCTTGTGCAAATAATTGCGTTTTTTGGTAGTCGGCTTCATTGAATTCAGGAAAGAAAGTGTCTGCACCGTATACTTTTTCGATGTGGGTCAGAAAAAGCTCCTCTACAAGTCCTGACTGGAGTGCTAGCTCGTAAATTTGGGCGCCACCAATAATAAATGCTTTTTGCCCTTCTTCGAGCTCAAGGTTTTGCAAACATGTTTCCAAGGAAGAAAACACCAAGCAACCTGGCGCTTCAAAGTCGGTTTGTCGGCTCAGTACTACATTGGTGCGACCCGCGAGGGGTCTGTATTTTTCTGGGATGGAGTCGTAGTTTTTGCGACCCATGATCACGACATGACCTTTTGTGGTCTCTTTGAAAAATTGCATGTCGGCCGGCAAATTCCACATGAGGTCGTTGTTTTTGCCAATACCGCGTTCGGCATCTAGCGCCGCAATCATGGAGAGTGCCGCAATCATATAGCAACAGCTGCTTTGATGTGTGGGTGTGGGTCGTAGTTGCGCAATTCGAAGTCTTCGTAGGTGAAGTCAAAAAGATTCTTGATCTCAGGATTGATGCGCATGGTAGGCAGTGGCCTGAAATCGCGGGTGAGTTGCAATTGGGCTTGCTCAATATGGTTGCTATACAAATGCGCATCGCCAAGTGTATGAATGAATTCACCTGCTTGAAGGCCACAAACTTGGGCAATCATCATGGTGAGCAGCGCATAAGATGCGATATTGAACGGAACGCCTAAAAAGGTGTCGGCACTTCGTTGATATAACTGACAACTGAGCTTGCCTTCTGCAACATAAAACTGAAAAAAGGCATGACAAGGCGGCAAAGCCATTTGGTCTATAAGACCTACGTTCCAGGCCGAAACAATCATGCGACGGGAGTCTGGATTGTTTTTGATTTGCTGAAGCAATTGTTCAATTTGATCAATCTGACGACCATCTGGTGCGGGCCAACTTCTCCATTGAGAGCCGTAAACAGGACCGAGTTCGCCATTTTCGTCGGCCCATTCGTCCCAGATACTCACGCCATTTTCTTTGAGATAGGCAATGTTTGTTTCGCCTTTTAAGAACCAAAGTAGTTCGTGAATGATGGATCTTAAGTGCAGTTTTTTGGTCGTGATACACGGGAATCCTTCCGAAAGATCAAAACGCATTTGATAGCCAAAAACAGAAATAGTGCCGGTACCGGTGCGGTCTTCTTTTTTGACGCCGTGTGCGAGGATATGAGAAAGGAGGTCGTGGTATTGTTTCATTGCCAAAAACTTACTAGACTACGAAAATAGTAATTATTTTAGCCCTATGAAGTGTTACAAAGGCCTCTTACTCCTGCTTTTTTCCATAAGTTTTGCACAGCTCAACGCACAGCAGCTGAAACGCAAATACCGCGGAATTTACGATGGGCAAATTCCGGCTTACGAAGTAAAAATGGGCACCAGTACCTACCCAGTGGGCACCAGTAAAATCAAAGTTTTTTTAGACCAAGACAGCATCAATATTGAAATCGGGACTTACCATTACGAAGCTGCTTACACCTTGGAAAAGACAAAAGAAAACTTGATCATTACAGTAAACCGCGATCAGTCGGGGATAGCAGAACAGCTGCGTTTAGATCCTAAAACCAAAATAATGGTCAGAAAGGGGCTTTATCCTCAGCCCGATGTTAGTTTAACACGAACAGGGAAATTACCGCGCAGGTAACCACAAACTAAAAGTGGTGCCCTTTTCAGGAGTGCTCTTCGCATCGATCTTGCCCCGATGCGCCTCGACAATCAGCTTTACGTAATAGAGCCCAAGGCCGAAGCCTTTGACGTCGTGGATGTTTCCGGTTGGAACGCGATAAAATTTGTCAAAAATAAGGCGTAAATCATCTTTTTTGATACCGATTCCGTTGTCTTGAATTTCGATTCTAAATCCATCTTTTTCACTTTTCACGGTGATGTGAATAATGGGGGCCACCTTACAATACTTGACAGCGTTATCGACCAAATTAAAGAGCACGTTGGTGAGATGTACGGGGTCTGCGATAAGTTGAGCGGGTTCAACCTCTTTTGCAATCGTAAATTGGCCACCTCCAGTAGCTTGGTTGAAATCAAAATTTTCCTTGACATCGTCTAGGATACTGTAAATAGAGACTTGTTCTTTGTTGAGGCTTACTTTGTCTTTGTCGAGTTTAGCAATATTGAGTACCCTTTCTACTTGTTGCTCAAGCCTTTTATTCTCTTTGTAGATGATACTGGCATATTTGCGCATGCGGTCGGCGTCGGCATTGTCTTCTAAGCGCAACAAGAGCTCGCTAGACAAACTGATCGTTGAGATGGGTGTCTTGAGCTCGTGAGTCATATTATTGATAAAATCGTTTTTGACTTCAGACAGCCTTTTTTGGCGAATAATAATTCCTAGACTAAATGCAAAAAACACAACCACAAATACAACCACAATAAGTAAGTAGGCCAATGGCGAAAAACTGGAGGCTGCTTCAATTTTATCTAGCTTAAGGTTCGGAAAATAGACCGTAAAGTAGTGTCCGTCTTTGGTTAGGTTGAGGCTTTCAGGGGTAATACCCGAGGTTTTTTGCACTTTTTTAGCGTAAATCGAATCGCTGTCAAAAACATAAAGACCAGAAAGGGCAATAGAATCGGTAAAGCAGTCGTAAATGCCAAATAAGAAATCTTGTTGGATGTCCTGAAGATAAAATTCTTTTTTGAGTAAGGTTTCGAGATAAAAGGGTTGTATCTCGTCATTGACATCGACGGTGTAATGCTGATAGCTCACTTGTTTGATGGCTCCATACACCGCACTTGGATCTTCGTTTTGGTTGATAGATGTTAGGACATTTCGCAGCGCCGCTCTAGCCTGTTGTGCAAACTCTCGCAAATTGAGGCTGTCTTCGCGCTGCTGAATATCGATGTATTCTTGCTGAAGCTGACGGGTATTGTGGATCCAGACAAACTGAACTGATAAAATGCTCAGAATGGAGATAACGCCAAGAATAGCTACCGCATTGACCGTCTTGTTCTTCATTACTTAGAATCCGTTCACACCATTGACTGTCGTGTATTTCAACACGTTTTTCTTTTCTGGATGAATGCGTGCAAATGCCGATTGCACGGCAAGGGTTCCTTCGTGAAAACCACACAAAATCAGCTTGAGTTTGTTTTCGTAGGTATTGACGTCGCCAATTGCGTAGATGCCTGGGATGTTGGTTGAGTAGTCTAGGGTATTGACCTTGATTGCGCTTTTCTCGATTTCCAAGCCCCAATCGGCAATTGGCCCAAGGCTTGGCTTGAGACCAAACAAAGGAATAAAGTGGTCAGCTGCAATGCTGCGTTCTCCGTCTTTTTGGTGTGTGACTATAACGTGATCGAGGTGATCTGCACCACCAAGGCCGGTGACCTCTGCTTCTGTAACCAAGTCAATTTGACCATTTTCGGCCATGTCAATCACGCGCTGAACAGAATCGAGGTGTCCGCGGAAAGAACTGCTGCGGTGCACCAAAACAACGCGTTTGGCAATTTTTCTTTCGGCTAAATAAATAGACCAATCTAGGGCGGAGTCGCCACCACCGGCAATGACGCATACTTTATCTTGATAGATTTCAGGGTTGCGAATGATGTATTCAACACCTTTATCTTCGAAATCAGTAATGTTGTCGATAGGTGGTTTGCGCGGTTCAAATACACCCAAACCTCCGGCAATCATGACAATAGGTGCGCGGTGTGCTGTACCTCTGACGGTAGTGACAATAAACTGACCTTCGGCATCTTTATCTATGGTCATGGCTGCTTCGCCAAGCGTAAAGCCAGGCTTGAAAGGTGCTGCTTGCTCCATGAGGTTATCGATGAGTTCTCCGGCAAGAACCGAAGGAAACCCAGGGATGTCGTAGATGGGTTTTTTCGGGTATATTTCTGAACACTGCCCGCCTGGTTGCGGCAATGAATCGATCAGGTGGCAGCGCAATTTGAGTAAGCCGGCTTCAAAAACTGTAAATAAGCCAACGGGGCCTGCACCAATAATGATAATGTCTGTTTGAATCATGATTTGAGAAAATTAATAAGGAGGAAATACGGGTTTGTTTTGTAAGATGTCTTCAATGCGCTCCATGACCTCATTCGTCAGAAGGCTCTGGGCAGCCAATGCTTTCATGTTTTCTTGCAACTGTGGCAATTTGC
Organism: Bacteroidota bacterium; assembly: GCA_041191505.1. GTDB lineage: Bacteria > Bacteroidota > Bacteroidia > Flavobacteriales_D > Crocinitomicaceae > UBA952. Next base: position 12,702 of record JBEEOT010000020.1, read on the forward strand.
TGGCGCCGAGAATAACGGTAGAAACATTCGGATTTTTCAAGCACCAAGCCAAGCTCATAACTGGTAGGCTAAGACCTAATTCTTTGGCGAGTTCCGTGAGCGCAAGTACCGACTTTATGCGTGTCTCTGTGAGGTTTTTTTCTTTGAGCCACTCTAGCCCCTCCATTCCTAAACGCGTGCCATCTGGGAATTGATCGTTGTATTTACCACTCAAAATACCACTGGCCAAAGGTGACCAAATGGTGGTACCTAAGCCAACGGTTTGATAGATTTGAGAAAACTCAAGTTCTACTTTTTCACGGGTAAACATATTGTATTCTGGTTGTTCTACAACAGGGCCAATTAGGTGATTTTGCTTCGCGAACATATGCGCCTCCATAATTTCTTGAGCAGACCATTCAGAAGTTCCCCAATAGAGAATCTTGCCTTGCATAATGAGCTGATGCATGGTCCAGACGGTTTCTTCGATTGGCGTTTGCTTGTCTGGGCGATGGCAATAATATAGGTCGAGGTAATCTAATTGAAAACGTTGGAGTGCTTGTTCGCAGGCTTCTACTAAGTGTTTGCGGCTGAGTCCTTTTTGGGTAGGGAGCTGACCTCCTGCGCCAAAAAATGCTTTGCTACTCACGATATAAGAATCTCTGGACCAACCTTTTTTCTTGAGAATGGCACCCATGACCTCTTCGCTCTTGCCGCGGGCATAAATTTCGGCGTTGTCAAAAAAGTTGATGCCTTGTTCGTAGGCGTAGTCCATGAGGGTCTCGGCGGTGTCGTCGCTGATTTGCTTGCCAAAAGTAAGCCATGAACCAAGCGATAGACGGCTAATTTGTAAGCCGCTCTTACCAAGATTGTTGTATTGCATTTCCATCTTTAAGTATTTGCTAATTTGCGTTGTTTGTGTTTCCAAATGCCATTGGCAAGCACGACCATTAGAATCATGGCTGCACCCCAATAAAACGAAGTTTGGAGTAATTTGTGCTCTTTTAGCAAAACAATTGCCAAAAGAATGGTGTAAATGGGTTCTAAATTAATGCTCAAAGATACGCTAAAAGCGCCGAGTCTTTTCACGATTTCTATGGTTGCTAAAAATGCAAATGAGGTGCATAGGATACCTAGAAACAAGAGCCAGGAAAAGTCTGAACGCGTCATTTCAAATAAATCGAGGCTCATTTTACCTTGAAAGATGAAAAATACACTGAGTGCCAAAAAACCAGTTGAAAGTTCTGTGAAGCTGAGTGCTGCGGTGTCGGTTTGTTGGGCAAGTTTGCCATTGGCCACGGAGAATATACCGGCGCATAATGCAGAGATCAAACCGATGATTACCGCTTTTTGCTCCTCGCCTTTAAAGTCGTGGGCAACAAAATAAATGCCTCCGATGACCAATAAACCCATTGCAAATTCTATCCAAGAAAAGCGTTTGCGCATGATGAGCGGTTCTAGCCAAGTTACATGTAGGGTAGTGGTAGATAAACAAAGAATGCCGAGCGACGCCGTTGAAAGTTGAATAGCGGTGTAAAACGTTAGCCAGTGGAGGGCCACTACTAGCCCCACGACAATACTCCAAAAAAGGTGCTTCCCTTTCGGTAAAGACATTCTATTTTTGAAGACCATGAAAAGACCGAGTGCCAGCGCTGCAATCCAGAGCCGGTGCCAAACAATGAGCAGCGCGTCTAACTCAATGAGTTTGCCCAATATACCGGTAAAACCCCACATGAAAATAATGAGGTGCAAAAGAAAGTGGTAGCGGTATTGTTGGAACAAAGTGTGTTAACGTTTTTTAGACCATTCGTCAATTGACTTCTGATTGGCTGTGACATAGGCGTCGTCGCCATCGGCTTTGGCTGCTTCCATGGAGATTTTTGCTGTTTCAATGGCGCCCTTGTAGTCGCCGTTGGCAGCTTGCAACTGCGCTTTGAGGCGGGTCATCCAGTAGGCAGAGGGGCCACGGAGTTCAACTGCTTTTGTCGACCACTCGAGCGCTTGTTTCAAATCTAGATTTTCATTGAAGTAATAAGTAGCGGCTTTGTGATAGTCATTGGCCGCTGGACCTGACATCGTTTTGTCTATGCTTTCCAACACTTCACTTTTCGTATCCAAACCAAATGGGAGTTCTACTTTGGTTTCGGCCCAACATAAAGTAAGTTTGGCGCTGCTGTAACGGAGTTCATCGAATTGAAGCGTTAAATTTTCCGTCCAATTTTTATTGAATTGGGCAGGCGCACTTACTTTTAGCGCTACTTTGCTGTCGTCCCATTTTTCTGGAAGACCCCAATTACTGTAGTCTGTGTAGAAATAAAATTCCCAGTTGTTTTCTCCCGGTTTGGCAAAAAGGGCATAAGACCCCGTATAAAGGGTGTCTTTTCCGAAAAAAAGATTCTGGTTGGTGGAGAATATGGTATTTTGGTTCGCACCTAAGCGCCACATCTTGCCGTAAGGAATCAGTTCGCCAAAAATAACTCGGCCATTTACACTTGGTCTGGAGTATTCGATGATGATATCTGCCAAGCCCACATTTTGTTGGATTTTGGCAATTGGGCTCGCTTTTGGAGTCAGGACTTGTGCGTTGAAACTTGAAATGAACCCAACAGCAATAATAAAGAGTAGTTTTTTCATAGGATTTTAATTTGTAAACAAGCTGCCCTTTGGGATGTTCACGGGAAGTGCAAGTTCCCAGTTGGGCCTAATTTTTATTTTTTCTGGGTAATAGTAAAGCTTTTCGGCGCGTATTTGCTTTTCAAGGTCAATGGCATCCCATTTCTGATTGAGGTTTTTATCTGCCACTAATCGGAGTGTATAGACCCCGGCAGGCAAAGAATCTATGGTAATGGTTTGCTGATCGACGACCATCTTTTGTTGCAGGACCTCACTTAAATAAAGTTCTGCTAGTAAGTGGGGGAGTAGTGTATCTAGCTGCAAAACAAGTGAACTCAACGGTGCAGTCGAATTTGGTTTGACCGCAGCGATTTTTACAGTGGTGTCCTCACTTTTCTGAGGTTTAGATAGGTAAAAAGAGAGGGTGTTGTTCTGAATTTCACTTAGTAGAATTGGTTCAAAAAGAGCATCTTGAGTTTCGGTTGCCGAACAAGCCCCATCTTGATTCTCATCGATGTAGGCCTTCGCAAAGTAAATTCCGTCTTTCAATCCGCTCAGCTTGAGCTGCCCTTGTTGATCAAAACGACCGATGTAACGCGCTGTTTTGCTGCTGTCGCTGCTGTATAGGCCTAAAAAAATATCCGATTGTTTGGAATTGGGGAGGAGTTCTTTTGCCTGAGCTGAGAGTTGCAAAGAGTCTAGGGTTGGGCCCGTTGAGAAAGTCCAGGTCATGAGTGAATCATTGCCTTCGGTGAGGTCTTTGATGCCACCGTTGCTCATGAGGGTGTAGGTAGTTTGCGCTTGTAGCGGATCGAGGAAACGAATGCTAAGCGTTTTACCTTTGAGCTCGTACTGCAAGCGGCTATCGGCTGGCATGAGGCTGATGCGTTGATGTGCTTGTTCTAATTTAACGAATTCGTCGAAAACTAAAATTTGCTCGCTGGCAGTAACGTTGCACTGTTTGTGGGCAATCGTTGCGGAGAGCACTTGTGGTGCTATTTCGTCTGCGGGGCCACCGGTGATGGTGCCAACCTGAGCGCATGCACTTAGCAGCAAGGCTATTATAAACAAGTAGTGAACCATGCCATCAGTTTTTCGATTTCGACTTGATCAGTTTGATCGAAGTCGGCGAGGGTTGTGCTGTCGATATCTAGAACGCCCCAAACTTGTTTGTCTTTGAAAATCGGAACCACCAGCTCGCTTTTAGATAATGCACTGCATGCGATGTGCCCTGGAAAGGCTTCGACGTCCGGGACGAGTTGACTTTTTTGTTCGGCCCAGGCTGCACCGCAAACACCTTTCCCAAACGGAATGCGGGTGCAGGCGATGGGGCCTTGAAATGGTCCCAACACGAGTTCTTCTTCTCGAACGATGTAAAAACCTATCCAAAACCAACCGAATGCCGCTTTCAAAGCCGCACACAAATTAGCCATGTTGGCAACTTCATTGGTTTCGGCACCGACCAATGCTTCTAGCTGTGGCCGAAGCTCAGCATAGCGCGAAAGTTTGTCTTGTGAATTGAAAAAAAGTTGCTCGGCCATAATGCGTTTACAAATTTCACGTTTTTAAAGCGAATGACAATCTTTTACTTTGTAAATTTCCACTATGAACAAACAATTGCAACTCGAAAAAATCCTCTTTTTGGACATAGAAACCGTTCCTCAGGCGTATCAGTTTGAACAACTCGATGACAAATCTAAAGCGCTATTTGAGGCCAAAAACCGCTTTCAGATCAGTCCGGAAAAACCGATTGAGCAAATTTTCGACGAACGCGGCGGCATTTTAGCCGAATTTGGCAAAATCGTATGTATTTCAGTGGGCATGCTGCACGAAGGAAGCCAAGGCAAGAGTATTCGTTTAAAATCCTTTTACCACGACGACGAAGAGACCCTGCTCAAGCAGTTCAAGCGCTTGCTAGAAGACCATTATAATTCGCCATATCATGTGCTTTGCGGGCACAACAGCAAAGAGTTTGACATCCCGTACATTTGTCGGCGCATGCTGATCAACGGTTTGGCTTTGCCCAATATTTTGCAGATTTCGGGCAAAAAACCTTGGGAAATCAATCACATAGACACCATGGAACTCTGGAAGTTCGGCGACTATAAGTCTTACACTTCGCTGTCATTGCTTTGCCATGTTATGGGCATTCCGACGCCTAAAGACGACATTTCTGGTGCAGATGTAGCACGGGTATACTACGAAGAACAGGACTTGCAACGCATAATGGTGTATTGCGAAAAAGATGTGGTGGCCCTCATTCAGCTTTATTTGCGTTTGCAGGGAGAAGCTTTGGTCGATGAATTCAATATTTCTTCAGCAAGCAACTAAAGTAGAGGGCATAAAAAAACCTGACTTCAAAAGCCAGGTTTGTGGTGAGTGATACTGGATTCGAACCAGTGACCCCTACCCTGTCAAGGTAGTGCTCTAAACCAACTGAGCTAATCACCCGAGGGTGCAAAGATACAAGTTTTTTTGAGCAAGCAAAGTCAATAGTGTGTAGTTTTACAGCAGAATGAGTCACGATAAAATCATATTAGGGATAGACCCCGGCACAACTGTATTGGGTTATGGACTCATTCACGTCCAGCAAAAGCAGCTCAAACTGCTGAATTTCGGCGTAATACAACTCCACAAACTCAGTAATCATCCGGACAAGCTCAAAAGAATTTTAGAAAGACTCAACGGCCTCATCGCCGAATACAAACCCGATGAGATGGCTATTGAAGCACCTTTCTTTGGTAAAAATGTGCAATCTATGCTCAAATTAGGCCGGGCGCAGGGGGTAGCCATTGCCGCGGCACTAAACCATAACATGCCGTTTGAAGAATACTCACCAAGGCGTGTCAAGCAGGCCATCACGGGAAGTGGTAGCGCCTCCAAAGAACAAGTGGCGGCTATGCTACAAAAACTCCTCGATTTTCCTGAGATGCCGAAATACCTAGATGCTACCGACGGCCTTGGCGTGGCTGTGTGCCACCATTTTTCCAAAGGAATCGGCGAACACAACAAAGCCAAAGGAGATTCCTGGACGGCATTTTTATCACAAAACCCCGGTCGTTTAAAGAAATGAGTACGCAAAAAATAATGGTATATACCGATGGTTCGTCGAGAGGTAATCCAGGGCCAGGAGGTTTTGGTGCCATTTTAGAATTTGGCAGCAAGCGAATGGAGTTGAGCCAAGGATTCAGACACACCACCAACAACCGCATGGAACTTTTGGCGGTCATTGTTGCGCTAGAGCATATTAAAAACCGCAACTATACGGTTGTGATTCATTCAGATTCTAAATATGTGATTGACTCAATCACCAAGGGTTGGGTTTTTGGCTGGGTTAAAAAAGGCTTCAAGGACAAGAAAAACCCCGATTTGTGGCAGCGCTACTTGAAGCTGCATCCTGATTTTAAGTTAGAATTTGTTTGGGTAAAGGGCCACGCTGGGCACCCACAAAACGAGCGCTGCGACGAATTGGCCGTACAGGCCGCTACCCAGGCACCAAAAAATATCGATACTTGGTTTGAGGCCAATCCTAATTAAACGAGAATCGAACTATACCAACGTTCGATATCTGCTACTGCAACGCCTTTTCTTTTCGCTACATCTTCTAGCTGTTCTTGGGTAATTTTACCTAACCCGAAATATTTGGCGTCAGGGTGCGCAAAATACCAGCCGCTTACTGCAGCTGCAGGCCACATCGCCAAAGACTCTGTGAGCGCTACGCCTGTTTGCGCAGTAGCGTCTAGCAAACTAAAAATCCCTAGTTTCTCGAGGTGATCAGGACATGCGGGGTAACCTGGAGCTGGGCGAATGCCTCGGTATTTTTCTGCGATGAGTGCCGTATTTTCAAGAGCTTCTTCTGGCGCATAGCCCCATAATTCTCGGCGCACTTTTTCATGCAAATACTCGGCAAATGCTTCGGCGAGGCGGTCGGCGAGTGCTTTGATCATGATCGAGTTGTAGTCGTCTTGTTTGGCCTCGAAATCAGCAATGTAGTGCTCGATACCGAGCCCGGCAGTAACCACAAAAGCGCCAATGTAATCTTCCATGCCGCTTGTTTTTGGCGCAATGAAATCGGCTAATGCGATGTTGGGTTGCCCTGCCACTTTTTTCGTTTGCTGACGCAAACTAATTTGAGTATGCAGCAGCGCTTTGTTGTTTGGGTCGTAAATCTGGATGTCGTCTGCTATTGAATTGGCCGGAAAGATTCCAGTCAGTCCTTTGCAATGTAGTATTTGCTCGTCAATGACTTGTCCTAAAAGTTGTTGTGCGTCGTCAAAAACCTTTTGTGCGGCTTCTCCGACAACTTCATCGCTTAAAATTTGAGGGTATTTTCCGTGGAGGTCCCAGGTTTGAAAGAAAGGCGTCCAGTCTATGTAAGGCACGAGTTCTTTTATCGTTGGTTCGTGGAGCTGAACACCTAATTGCCTAGGCACTGAAATTGTTTCAGAATTGAATTCAAGTTGCAGCGCATTTGCCTGAGCTTGTTCCAAAGAGAGCAATTCTTTGGCTGCTTGGTGCTTGGCATGATGCACGCGAATTTTTTGGTAATCGGCCCTGAGGTTATTCAGAAAATCAGGTTTTTTAGGTCCAAGTAAACTTTCAACGACCGTAACAGAACGCGAGGCATCGAGTACATGAATAACTGCACCTGAAGGATAGTGTTCTTCTATTTTTACTGCAGTATGCACCTTTGAGGTAGTCGCGCCACCAATGAGAAGCGGAATTGTTAGCCCAGCGTGTTCCATTTCTTTGGCGAGGTGGACCATTTCGTCTAGAGAAGGCGTAATAAGACCACTTAGGCCAATGGCATCTACGTTTTGTTCGATGGCGGTTTGTATGATGAGCTGCGGTGCAACCATGACGCCGAGATCGATGATTTCATAGTTGTTGCAAGCCAAAACCACGCCAACGATATTTTTGCCGATGTCGTGCACATCGCCTTTTACAGTGGCGAGTAGGATTTTGCCAGCCGCTTGTTGTTTGCCGTCTTTTTCGGCTTCAATGTAGGGCAGGAGGTAGGCCACTGCTTTTTTCATGACGCGTGCAGACTTCACTACCTGCGGCAAAAACATTTGCCCGCTGCCAAACAGGTCCCCAACTTGGTTCATGCCTTCCATGAGCGGGCCTTCAATCACTTGAATTGGGCGTTCTACGAGGTGCCGTGCTTCTTCGACATCAGTATCAATGAATTCTACGATCCCTTTGATGAGCGCGTGAGCCAAGCGCTTTTCGACACTTTGTTCGCGCCAAGTAAGGTCGGCAGTTTGTTGCTTGACATCGCCTTTCACTGTTTCTGCAAATTCGAGTAAGCGCTCGGTGGCATCTGGCCTGCGGTTGAGTAAGACGTCCTCGACGCGCTTTAGAAGCTCCGGCTCAATTTCAGAGTAAACCTCGAGCATACTTGGATTGACAATCCCCATGTCCATGCCATGGGCAGTGGCGTGGTACAAAAATGCGGCGTGCATGGCTTCGCGCACTTTGTTGTTGCCCCTAAATGAAAAGGATACGTTAGAAACTCCGCCACTGACATGTGCTCCGGGCAAGTTACTGCGGATCCATTTGGTGGCGCGAAAAAAGTCTAAGGCATTGTTAGCGTGTTCTTCCATGCCGGTTGCTACCGGAAATATATTTGGGTCAAAGATGATGTCGTCTTGAGGAAAGCCAACGATGTCCACTAAGATGCGGTAAGAGCGTTCACAAATTTCGATGCGGCGCTCATAGGAGTCTGCCTGCCCTTGTTCGTCGAAGGCCATAACGATGACTGCTGCTCCAAAACGTCTGATTTCTTTGGCTTGGGCAATAAATGTGGCCTCGCCTTCTTTGAGCGAGATAGAATTGACAATGCCCTTCCCTTGCAAACACTTGAGCCCTGCCAAAATGATGTCCCATTTGGAGGAGTCGATCATGATTGGAATGCGCGCAATATCGGGTTCTGCTGCCAGCAAATTTAAGAAGCGAACCATTGCGGCCTTGCCGTCGATCATGCCTTCATCCATGTTGATGTCGATCACTTGTGCGCCTCCTTCAACTTGCTCTCGGGCAACGGCTAAGGCTGCTTCGAAATCACCTTCTTTGATCATACGCAAAAAAGCGCGAGAACCAGTTACATTGGTGCGCTCTCCGATATTGACAAAATTGCTTTGTTCTGTTAGGACTAAAGCCTCTAGGCCAGCTAATTTTAACATGTTAGTGCTTCCATTTTCTAGGTGAATACTTCGCGGCTACCGCTGCAATTGCGGCGATGTGTTCTGGAGTGGTGCCACAGCAACCACCAATCACGTTGACCAAACCTTCTTGCAAGAATTGCTCAATTTGAGCCGCCATTGCCGTAGGGCTTTCGTCGTATTGACCAAATTCATTGGGTAAACCCGCATTTGGGTGCGCACTGACCGCAAAGCTGGCTTTTTCATTGAGCACCTGTAAATAAGGTCGCATCATGGATGCCCCGAGTGCACAATTGAGGCCAATGCTGAGCAGTGGCATATGAGACAACGAAATCAAAAATGCTTCTGTGGTTTGGCCCGTAAGTGTTCTGCCAGATTGGTCGGTGATGGTGCCCGAAACCATAATTGGGAGTTGAAAACCACGCTTTTCAAAAACTTGATCGCAAGCATAAAGTGCGGCTTTAGCGTTGAGCGTATCAAAAACGGTTTCAATGAGTAAGATATCTACTCCGCCGTCGATGAGCGCTTCGATTTGCCCGGTATAGGCGGCTACTAAATCATCAAAACTGACGGCTCTAAAACCTGGGTCGTTGACATCGGGAGAGATAGACGCCGTGCGGTTGGTGGGGCCAATAGAACCCGCCACAAAACGAGGGCGATCAGTAAATTCGGCAGCTACTTCTTTGGCTATTTTGGCGCCTTGATAATTGATTTGATAAACAGCTGCTTCTAATTGGTAATCTGCTTGGGCAATTGTGGTACCTGAAAAAGTATTAGTTTCGATGATATCCGCACCAGCGTTCAGATAAGCGCGGTGTATTTCTTTGATGATTTCAGGTTGGGTAATCGAGAGCAGGTCGTTGTTACCTTTCAGAGATAAGGGGTGCTGTTCAAAAGCGCCCTCGCGGAAATCGAATTCTTCGAGTTGGTGACGCTGAATCATGGTGCCCATGGCGCCGTCTAGCACGAGAATGCGTTGTTGAAGAGCTTGTTGTAATGCGCTGTTGGTCATAATTTGCTTGGCGAAAGGTAGAAACAGCGCGTTTCAACTTATCTTTTCCCAATTTGGGATCGGATTTGGCACCTTTACAAAAATGTGAGGTTGCCAAGGTTTCATAGGGCCTGTCCCTCCACCTTTCTTAATAAGTTTATTTTAATGAACTGCTGCAAATTTACGCAGGTTTTGCAAATTATAAGGGCAAGCGGTAGCGATTTCCACCGATATTTTGCAATGAACCATCTAATTCGAGCTCAAAAAGTGCGCTGCTGATGCTAGCCACAGGCAAACTGGTTTGGTTGGCGAGTTCGTCTATGGTCCAGCTGTTCTTGATTTGAAATTGGGCGAGCAGGGCTTGTTGTGTCGCTGAAAACGGCTTGTTGGTGTCTAAATTTGCACCCTGTTGGGAATTGGTCCAATTCATCATCTCTAACAAAGCGTTGGCTGAGGTGAGCAAATGTGCTTGTTGTTTGCTAATTAGCCGATGACAGCCCTCCGATTGCGGATGGTGAATGGGGCCGGGAAAAGCAAAAACTTCTCTGTTGTAATCATTGCCGAGCTCTGCGGTAATGAGCGAGCCTCCGTTTTCATTGCTTTCAATGACCACAATAGCATCTGCCAAGCCGGCGATGATGCGGTTTCGCATTGGGAAGTGCATGCGGTCGGGTTTGGTGCCGATGAGAAACTCTGATAAAAGCCCGCCTGAGTTGAGCATCTGGAGTGCCAGTTTCCGATTAGATGCTGGGTAAATACGGTCGAGCCCATGCCCTAATACCCCAATTGTTTGTAGACCATTGTTGAGGCATTGCTCATGCACATCAGCGTCAACGCCTAACGCCAGGCCGCTCACTACTAAAATATCTTTGGGAAGGCTCGAAATAAAATCAGCGACAATTTTTTTGCCATAGCTCGTTTGCTGACGGGTACCAACCACTGCAATACACCTCGGTTTTTTCCAGCAGTTTTCTTGCCCTCTGTAGAACAAGCCCAGCGGTGCGTCGTTGCAATGCCTTAGCCTTTCTGGGTATGTCGCTTCCGTAATAAAGTGATATTTCACTTGCTCATTTGCTAAATAAGGCAATTGCCCTTGTGCCCGAAGCAGTGCATGAGCTCTTTCTGTTTTTTCGAGTTGAGCGATGGGAATACTGGTGAGCTGTTGAAGGGTGCTGTAGTTGAGTTCAAAAAAGTCGCGCGGGTGATCGAGGAGTTTTAAGATGCGACGTGCTCGAACAGGACCAATCCCGTGTAATTGTGAAAAAGCAATTTGGTAGAGTTTGTCTGAATGTTTCATTTTTTAGTAGCTTCGGGTAAAGTTAGATTCAACATTCTGTGCAAGGTTCCGTAAAATACACGATACTTTTTTTGATTTTTTTGCCGATGGGTTGCCTCGCTCAGGACCTCCAAAAAGACAGCATTCGTACAAAAACGAAAGACGAAAAAGCAGTTTATGTCCGTGCGGCTCGTTTTGAAAAACAAATTGAAGAGGTCACGATATCTATGGAAGTACTGCGGCCTTCGCTCATTGCCAATAAAGGCTTTGCTAATTTGGAACAAGCGGTCAATCAAAGCCCTGGTGTTTTTACAATGGATGGGCAAGTTTCAATTCGAGGCGGCGGTGGTTACGCTTACGGTGCAGGCAGTCGGGTGCTTTTGGTCTGGAATGGGGTGCCAATGCTATCTCCGGATATTGGCGATGTAAAGTGGAATGCCGTCCCAATGGAACACGCTGAGCAAATTGAAATCATTAAAGGAGCATCTTCTGTTTTGTATGGGAGTGGGGCGCTGAATGGAATCATTGCCATGAACGAAAAAGACGCACCTTTAGATGGAACAGTCAGTTTTAAAGTTCAAAACGGTATTTATGGTGCGCCGCGTCGTGCAACACTCAAATGGTGGGGTGCCTCGCCAACCTTTCAATTACTTGATGCATACGCCGCGAAGCGCAAAGGAAATCATGCATTTACATTAGGAGTGAATACCTTTCGAGATAAAGGTTATCGAGAAGGCGACTTCGAGTACCGCGGGCGCATTCACGGAACCTATGCTTATTTCTCGAAGAAAATTCCGCAACTCAAAGCGGGCCTTTCATTCCATACACAAGCTCAAGAAGAAGGCGTTTTTATCCTTTGGCGCAATGATTCACTTTGCTTTCAAGCCATGGAGAATACGCTGAGTGTTCAGCGCGCATTGCGCCTGAGTTTCGATCCCTATGTGCTCTACGTTTCAAAAAACAAATGGAAACAGGCGCTCCGCACGAGATATTATCTCACCACAACTGGTTCTTCAGTTGCATTAGTAGATGCTTCTTTAGGTCAAATGTATTATGCAGATTATCAAGCGAATAAGCGCGTTAAACATTTTGATTTTTCTTTTGGTGCTACTTCCAATGTGAGTCAGGTTACGAGTTATGTCTTTGGCAATCATTTGAGTAAGAACTATTCCCTGTATCAGCAAACAGAATGGTCCAAGGGAAAACTCGATTTACAAGCAGGTCTGCGACTAGAGTATTGTCAACTCAATCATCAAGAGCCAGAAACAAATTTCAAATGGTTAGGGCGCACGCTTCCAGTTTATCCAATTCTGAGGGTAGGTGGGCATTATGCCCTTCAAAAAAGCACACATTTAAGGGCTTCTCTCGGGCAAGGCATCCGATTTCCTGCGGTTGCGGAGCGCTATGTTTCTACTAGTGTTGGAGGCTTGCGCATTTTTCAGAATCCGAATTTGAGATCCGAAAAGGGTTGGGCTGCAGAGGTGGGCATCAAACAAATTGTGCTTTTAGGCCAGTGGAAAGCAATGTTCGACATCGCGGGTTTTGTCAATGCGTATACGAACATGACCGAATTTGCCTTTGGTGTGTTTAAGCCAGACACCATGGCCGTTTTGCAAACGACCAACCCATCAGCACTGAACTATTTATACAACTGGGTGGGTTTTCAGGCTCAAAATGCAGAGCGCGCCCGAATTACTGGACTTGAGTTTTCGATGAACAGCACAGGTCAGATTGGCGAGTTTGAAGTCCTCACTTTGATCGGCTATACCTATATGAATCCGATCAGTCTGAACAGAGACCCGGCTTATTTAGCCACTTTTTCTGACACTATTGGTTCGATGCTCAAATATCGCTTCAAACATTTGGCCAAGGCAGATGTTGAACTCACTTATCACAAATTCGGACTTGGTATTTCAGGGCGTTATAACTCTTTTATGAGAAACATAGATGTCGCTTTTGAAGATGGCGTTCTTGGCACGGAAATTTTGGTAGGCATGTCTAAGTATAGGGCTCAGTTCAATAGAGGTGTTCCGGTTTTTGATGTGCGCCTCAATTATACCTTTTCTGAACGCCTGAAATGCAACGTCATTTTGAATAATTTCACAAATGCCGAATATGTGAGTCGGCCAGGTGCGGTCCAAGCGCCGCGCAACTTTGTGGTTCAATTGCAATGGGGTCTGTAAATATACGGATGCAAAAGTCATTGAAATCACTTATTTTCGCACAGAACCTAAAAGACTACAACATGCGTTTACTCTTCCTTTTTATTTTCTTCGGAAGTACTTTTAGTTGGGCACAATCCATTCAAATTGAAGTCTTAGATGCCCAAACCAATGCCCGTGTTGAAGATGCAATGGTTACCTATAACGCCAACTTATTTAAGAGTCAAAATGGCTTAATTACCTTTCAACCGATTGCTTTTCCTGTTCAGTTTATTGTCAAAGCCCCCTTTTATATTGCTGACACTATTCAAATTGAAGCACCCAATAACAAATTGTTACCGGTTTTTTTACAAGCGCAAATAAAGGATCAAAAAACAGTAGTCGTGAGCGCGGGCAAACGGCGCCAGGCTATCGAGGAAATCCCGGTTTCAATGGAAATCCTTCGTCCGCAACTCATCGACAACAAAGGCATCACCGATCTCGAACAAGCCGTTGATCAAACGCCTGGAGTTTACACAATGGACGGCCAGGTTTCTATTCGTGGCGGCTCCGGATTTGCCTACGGCACCGGGAGCCGCGTGTTGTTGCTCTGGAACGGCATGCCTTTGCTTTCTGGCTATGCTGGCGATACCCAATGGAATGCCATTCCTATGGAACAAGCCAGTCAGGTTGAGGTCATGAAAGGCGCGGCCTCTGTCCTTTACGGCAGCGGTGCGCTCAATGGCGTTATTGCGCTTTCCGAAAAAGAACCAACACTAGAACCCGTTACAAAAGTCAAAGTTCAATATGGTCTCTACGGAGCGCCGCGCCGCAGCTCGCTCAAATGGTGGAGCACACCTCCCATGAATCAGCAACTAGAGGTCTTTCATAGTGCGCTCAAAAAACGCTTTGGTTACACATTCTCCACTACTGGTTACCACAACGATGGCTACCGCATTGGCGAATCTGAATTTCGCGCTAGAGTTTCCGGAACCATCTACGCCAAAGCACTCTTTGACAAGCGCTTAAAAGCAGGTTTAGGCTACAACTATCAAATACAAAAGGCAGGGAGCTTCTTAATTTGGCAAAGCGATTCACTCGCCTATACCCCAAGTGGCTACGGAGACACCACCGCTGGCGCCTCCACTCTGAGCTATAATTTTGGCCAGCGCTTGTTTTTAGATCCTTATCTTAAATACATGGATGCACACAATAACCTGCATCAACTCAAAACACGTCTTTATTGGGTTTCCAACGAAAATCTCAGCAATGCAAGCCAAAGCAATGCGGCTACCATTTCCTATGCCGACTACACCTTTCAGCACAAATTTGGCGAAGGCAGCACCCTTAGCGCAGGTTTAACCGCCATTCAAAATGTCGTGACCTCGCTATTATTTGGCAACCACCACTCTCAAAACTACGCTGCCTATTCACAACTCGAATACCACAAAAACAAACTAGACCTGAGCGCTGGTCTTCGCTTAGAGTATTTTGAAATGGATGGCAAGCAACCAGATTCTCAATTTTTGCTTCCCGGAAAAGATTCTGTAATGCTTCCTTTTTATCCGGTTCTCAGAACGGGCCTTCATTATGCCATCAAGCCCTACACGCATTTGCGCGCAAGCCTTGGGCAAGGTATTCGTTACCCGAGCGTTGCAGAGCGTTTCACACAAACATCGGTCGGCGCGCTCAATATTTTTCCGAATGCAGATTTACAGCCTGAAATCGGTTGGGCCGGAGAAATCGGCATCAAACAAGGATTTAAAATCGGCAACTGGAAAGCCATGCTCGACGCTGCCTTTTTCGTCAATCAGTATAGCAACATGATGGAGTTTTCTTTCATCTATTTCAATCCCATTACCCAAAAACCTTTAAATCCGCTCAACCCTACTGCCGAAGACATCCAATTTCTTACTAGTGGCCAATATAACGTTGGCGATTGGGTAGGTTTTCAGGCGCAAAATGCAGAAAAAGCGCGCATTTCAGGCCTCGACCTATCTTTCAATTCTTCGGGTAAGTTAGGGAAAGTAGAACTGATCTCCTTGATTGGCTATACTTACATGAACCCGATCTCTCTCAATAGCAATCCGCTATATACGGCCAATTTCTCCGACACCACTACCAACATGCTCAAATATCGTTTCAAGCATTTGGCCAAGGCTGACATCGAAGCAAATTATCAAAAAATGAGCTTTGGGGTCTCGATGCGCTATAACAGTTTCATGCGCAATATTGACCGCGTCTTTGAAGACGACCTAGATCCTTCCCTAACAACAGAAACCTATATTTTACCTGGCCTCAAAGCATATCGCCAACAATTCAATAAAGGCAATTTGGTTTTTGATGCCCGTGTTGCTTATACGCTCAAAGGGCAATACCGCATTTCGTTTATTGTCAATAATCTGCTCAATGCAGAAGTCACCTCGCGTCCGGGCGATATCCAAGCACCGCGCAATTTTATCCTTCAAATCCAAGCCAAAATCTAATGAAAGTACTCGGTGTTATTCCTGCTCGTTATGGTTCTTCTCGCTTTCCGGGTAAGCCTCTTCTCGATTTGAAAGGCAAAACCATGATTCAACGAGTTTATGAAGGCGCGCAAAAAGCAACCTTACTCGATACAATCGTGGTGGCTACCGATGACCAACGTATTTTTGATGAGGTCCTGCGCTTTGGGGGTAGGGTAGTCATGACCAGTTCCTCTCATCAAAGCGGCACTGAACGTTGTGCAGAAGTGCTTGGCCATTTTCCAGACCACGACACGCTCATCAATATCCAAGGAGACGAACCCCTTGTTTCAGGTCTACAGCTCGATCAACTCATTGGTGCTTTTCAAGATCCAACCGTGGTGCTTGCCACCCTCGTGCATCCTGAGGTAAGTGCATCAGACCTCCAGAACGTCAACCGCATTAAAGTGCTCGAAGACCATCAAGGAAATGCCATCTACTTCTCGAGGTCAGCCATCCCGAATACGCATTATGCTAAAAATCAAGACTTCCCATGGCTGAGGCATATAGGGCTCTATGCCTATAAAAGTGAGGCGCTTCGTCAAATTGCAAATTTAGCGCCTTGTGCTTTGGAACAGGCCGAATCACTTGAGCAATTGCGCTGGCTTTATTACGGTTATGCCATTAAGCTCGTGCATACCGATATCGAAACACCGAATATAGATGTGCCCGCTGATTTAGAAAAAGTATTGCCTTTTTTGTAATCTGCTCAGACTTTTGTAAATTTGTTAGATGCAGGGTTTTGAAGACATTATCATTCAACTTTTACTCAGACACAACTGTGTTGTTGTGCCTGGTTTTGGTGGTTTTGTAGCCAAGCAAGTTGCAGCCGAAATCGACCTCGACAAAGGCCTCATTAGCCCCCCCAAAAAAGCCTTGCTTTTCAATCGTTTCCTCCTTACCGACGATGGCTTACTGCTTGCAGAACTAGCTCGTTTGCGCGGTTTGTATTACGAAGAAGCGAAGACCCAATTGCAAACGCACACCGATGCTTTACAGCGTCAACTGCTCGCCGGAGAAACCATCAAGTTACCCAAACTTGGCACTTTCTCCCGTCAGGCCGATGGTCAGATTTTATTCGAGCAAGACCGCTTTTTTAACCTATTGCTTTCTTCTTATGGCTTGGGTAATTTAAGTTTTGTTGCGCAAACAGTTCCTGCAAAAGAAGAAACACCAATTATAGCACTTCATACCGATCTAATAACTCGTAAAGTGAGCTGGACGCGCGTTGCAGCAGTAGCCTGTTTGTTGCCGTTGGCCTTCTATTCTTTCTGGATTCCAACCCAAACAAATGCGCTTCAATCGGGCCTATTCACCACCTCAGATTTCAATCCACTGCATCAACAAAATGCACCAGCTTATCAGAAATCTAAATTAACTTCGGCCTCGTCAAAAGAGTCAAAAGAAGTGACGGCACCTTCTCTAGACTTTGAGCAACAAAACAGCGCTCGTCTAGAAACCTACGAATGGCAACCTGGCTGCAATTTCTTAGTGCAAGTCCCAGCCGCACCGGTTGTTCAAATTCAAGCTCCCGTTAACCCTGTTGCACCTTCAGTAGATGCCAAATACGATTTTATCGTAGGATGTTTCTCTAATTTGCAAAATGCTCAGAATTTACAGCGCAAATTGCAGCGCGATGGCTTTGCAGCAAGGCTTATACAGAACGGCCCGCTCACCAAAGTCAGTGCAGGGGCGGCTCAAAATCTTACAGAACTCCAACAAATCCAGCAGCAAGCCACCTCCCGTGGACTTCAAGGTTGGGTACTCAACAACTAAAATTTACGCATGAAAAAAATATTCAGTTTTATACTATCCATCGGGATCAGTACTACCTTATTAGTAGCTCAAACTACCAACGCAGAGGGCAGCAACTACCAATTCAAAAAACTCGTTCATATAGACGCCACACCAGTTCAAAGTCAAGGCCAAACAGGTACCTGTTGGTCGTTTTCTGGCACCAGTTTTTTTGAATCAGAAATTCAACGCTTGTCTAAAAGCCAGGTGGTATTATCCGAAATGTACGTAGTACGCAAAGCATACGAGCTCAAGGCAGAGAAGTACATTCGCATGGATGGCAAAATCAATTTCAGCGAAGGCGGCGCGTTCCACGACATTCCTCTTGTAATTGAGAAATTTGGTATCGTTCCTTACGAAGTTTTTACTGGTTTAAACAGCACGGGTTCCTATAATCATGGCGAGATGTTCAATCAGCTCAATACCATCATGACCGACATCGTTTCTAGGCTCGGATCTCCTGAAGGCATGAGCGACGACTGGAAACGCAAGTTTAACGGCATGCTCGATATGGGTATCGGCAAAGACGTCGAAACGTTTGAATACAACGGCCAGCGCTACACACCAAAATCGTATGCTGCTTCGCTTGGGCTCGACATGAAAAACTATGTATCCCTTACCTCATTTACCAATCACCCAATGTACAGCGAGTGCATGCTTGAAATCCCAGACAACTGGGCATGGGGCAAAAGTTATAACGTCAGCATGGATGACCTCGTTGAGGTAACTGTTGCCGCGTTAAAAAATGGCTACACACTTGCTTGGGGAGCAGATGTCTCTGAGAAAGGATTCAGCTTTAAAAATGGATTGGCAATTGTTCCTGCTGACCCAGCCATGATAGAAGTCATCGGAAAAGACGACAAACGCTTTAACGACGCTGGTGCAGAACGCAAGTCTAATGCGTTCATGGAACCTATGAAAGAAATGGCCATCACGCCAGAGTTGCGTCAGAAAGGTTATGACAACAAAACAACTACCGATGATCACGGCATGCATATCGTTGGTTTGTACACCGACCAAAATGGCACACGCTATTTCTTGGTTAAAAACTCTTGGGGTACCAGCAATTTACCAAAGGGATATCTCTATGTTTCTGAAAATTATTTCAAATACAAAACGATTAATATTTACTTACACAAAGATGGCGTGCCGCAAACAGTACGCACTAAATTGAAGTGGTAAATGACTATGATTTGATTTAATCATTTGATAATCAATTAGAAAAGTGTTCAAAGTGTCATTTGAACACTTTTTCTTTTTTATTGTTATTTTTGTAACAACAACAATAACTCAAAGATGAAAACTGTAGGTGTAAATGGATTTGGACGCATAGGGCGCTGTTTTACGAGAATTGCCTTGCAAGATCCGCAAATAAATGTAGCGCTTGTCAATGATTTAGCCGATGTCAAAACGCTAGCTCACTTGTTAAAATACGACAGCATTCACGGTCCTTTTCATTTGTCTTTTGAAATCCAAGACAATACTTTGGTATTCGAAAACGGTAAAAAGTTAGTGTTCATCAGCGAGCGAAATCCAGAAGCCATCAACTGGGCTTCGCATGGCGTTGAAGTCGTGATAGAATCTACCGGTTTGTTTCTTACCCGCGAGGCAGCGGCCAAACATCTAGTTGGCGGTGCCAAGCATGTCATCATCAGTGCGCCTGCCAACGACGAAGATATCCCTTCAGTTGTAATGGGCGTCAATGACCATCAAATCGACTGGACGAGCGCCGTTATTTCAAATGCTTCTTGTACCACCAACAACGCAGCCCCAATGGTGAAAGTGCTCAAAGAGGTACTCGATATCGATGTAGCTTATATTTCTACCGTCCATAGCTATACCTCTGATCAACGCCTTCACGACGCACCTCACAAAGACCTCCGCCGTGCGCGCGCTGCGGCAAATAGCATCATTCCAACCTCTACAGGTGCTGCCAAAGCTATTACGAGAATATTCCCAGATTTAAAAGGTAAAATTACAGGCGGAAGCTTCCGCGTTCCGGTTTCCGATGGATCTGTTACTGAAATGACACTCGTGACAAAATCAGAAGTGAGTGCCGAGCAAATCAATGCAGCCATGAAAAAAGCAGCAGAAGGCCCGCTCAAAGGTGTTTTACAATACACAGAAGATCCAATTGTTTCTGTTGATGTACTCGGAAATCCGCACAGTGTCGTTTTTGATGCAGGGCTCACCACTGTTTTCAATGGCCTCATCAAAGTTGCAGGTTGGTACGACAACGAAGCAGGCTACTCCAATCGTTTGGCAGACGTCGTTAAAAAGTTCTAGGCCTCCAAAGCCTCTACGCCAGGCAATACTTTGCCTTCGAAATACTCTAACAGCGCCCCCCCTCCTGTGCTCACGTAACTTACTTGTGCGCTCAAATCAAATTGCTGCACAGCCGCAGCGCTATCGCCTCCGCCAATGAGGCTAAAGGCTCCTTTTTGTGTGGCTTCTGCAACCGCTAAAGCAATGCTTTTGGTTCCGTTTTCAAAGGCTGGTATTTCAAAAACACCCATGGGTCCGTTCCATAGTATAGTTTTGCTTTGGAGAAGAACAGTTTTAAAGTTTTCAATTGCTTTTGGTCCAATATCTAGTCCCATCCAGCCCTCGGAAATATCATTTGAGGCTGCTATTTGCGTTTGGGCGTCTGCTGCAAAGCGATCAGCGGCAATAGCGTCTACTGGCAAGTGAATTTGAACGCCTTTTACTTTTGCTTTTTCCAGGATATCCAAGCAAGTAGACAAACGATCTTGCTCGCAAAGTGACGCGCCAATTTGGCCCCCCATCGCTTTGAAGAAAGTATAAGCCATGCCACCGCCAATGATGATGTGGTTGGCCAAATTAAGTAGATTCTCTACAATGAGTATTTTGTCGGATACTTTGGCGCCGCCAACAATAGCGGTAAAAGGGCGCTCTGCGTGCAGCAATACTTTTTTGGCATTCTCAATTTCTGCATTCATGAGTAGCCCTGCCATTTTATCGTTCGCAAAGTAAGCTGCGAGTTGGGTGGTGCTGGCGTGTGCGCGATGCGCTGCTCCAAAAGCGTCATTGACATAGCAATCTCCGTGTTGGGCTAGTTTTTGGGCAAAGCTTGTGTCGCCGTTAGTTTCTTCGGGATAAAAGCGCACATTTTCTAAAAGCAACACTTGCCCTGGTTGTAAGTTTTTGCTGAGTTCAAATGCTTCAGGACCAATGCAATCTGCGGCAAAGTGCACTTCTGTGCCTATGAGTTCACTTACTTTAGCCGTGATTTGACGCAGAGAAAAAATAGCTGCAGGGCCATTTTTTGGTCTGCCGAAGTGAGATAGCAACACCACACTACCACCACCTTGCAGTATGTGTTGGATGGTAGGAAGCGCTGCTCTGATGCGCTTGTCATCTGCAACTTTACCTGTTGTTTTGTCCATCGGGACATTGAAATCTACGCGAACAATAGCGCGCTTACCTGCAAATGAATATGTATTGAAAGTACTCATAACTGAAAGCTGAAATTATTTTTTGTGAAATAGACTACCGTTGGCTTGTGCGCTTGGCATAATGGTGATATCGGCAATACTGACATGCGCTGGTCGGCTAACAATAAAAGCGACCGTTTGAGCGATGTCTGTGGCTTGCAATGCCTCGAAACCTTCGTAAACGTTTGCGGCTGTTTGGGTATCTCCTTTGAAACGCACTAAAGAAAATTCGGTTTCTGCTGCGCCAGGCGCAATATTGCTCACTTTAATTTGATGAGGTAGCAGATCGATGCGCAAGGCTTTCGAAAGCGCGTCAACGGCATGTTTACTTGCGCAATAAACATTGCCACCGGCATAGACTTCTTTGCCTGCAATCGATGAGATATTGATGAGGTGACTATTCGGGTGTTTTTTAAGTAGCGGGATAACGGCATGGCTCATGTAAAGCAGTCCTTTCACGTTGGTGTCAATCATGCGGTTCCAGTCTTCAGAAAGGCCGGTGTCTAAAGGGCCTCTGCCTACGGCTAGCCCTGCGTTATTGACTAATATGAAACAATTGTTGGCGATTTCTGATGGTAAATTGGCGATCACTTCTCGAACGTCGTCTTCGTTGCAAACATCTAGTTTGGCCACATAAACGGGTGTTCGGGTTAGTTTTTTTTGAAGTTCTTTGAGCCGATCGCTTCTTCTGGCCAAAAGAACCAATCCAAAACCTAATTCTTGAAGTTCTTCGGCAATTGCCGCACCGAAGCCAGAACTTGCACCAGTAATGATTGCGTATTTCATGCTGCAAAATTGACAAAAAAAACGCACTTGCTTGTCAAAATGGCAGCATTTCGGCTATGGCATTTTTATTGAGTAGTCAAAGGCAACAAAATAGCACTACAATGAAAACAGGTCAAATTCATGTTCAAACGGAAAACATCTTTCCGATCATTAAAAAATTCCTTTATTCTGATCACGAGATTTTCTTACGTGAGTTGGTTTCCAACGCTGTCGATGCCTCGCAAAAACTCCATGTTTTGGCAAAGAACGGCGAATACAAAGGCGAACTCGGTGAGCTCAAGGTAGAGGTCCTCTTAGACAAAGAGGCCAAAACGCTTACCATCCGAGACAACGGTATTGGCATGAGCGCTGAAGAGATTGACAAATACATCAATCAGATTGCTTTTTCTGGGGCCGAAGAATTCGTCGAAAAGTACAAGGGCAAAGAAGGCGCTGAGCAAATCATTGGTCATTTTGGCCTCGGTTTTTACTCGGCTTTTATGGTCGCCGAAAAAGTACAGATCCGCACCTTGGCGCGTTACGAAGGCGCACAAGCCGTGCAATGGGAGAGCAATGGTTCGCCAGAATTTACCTTGATCGATATCGAAAAAGAAAACCGTGGCACCGACATCATTCTTTACATCAACGAAGAATCCGTTGAATTTTTGGAGAAGCAACGCATTCAAGGCATCCTAGACAAATACTGCAAGTTCTTGCCAATCCCGGTGTTTTTTGGCACCAAAACCGAATACATCGACTCTCCAGAAGGTGAAAAAGACGACAAAGGTAACCTCAAGCGCGTGGCTATCGATGTGCCAAACCAAGTCAATAACCCGAGCCCAGCCTGGACCAAAGCGCCCGTAGACCTCAAGCAAGAAGACTACGACCAATTCTACCGCGAGCTCTACCCCATGACCTTTGAGGCGCCGCTCTTTCACATTCATCTCAATGTAGATTACCCGTTCAACCTGACCGGCATCCTCTATTTTCCAAAAATCAAAGAGAACGTTGAAGTACAGCGCAACAAGATCAATCTTTACAGCAACCAGGTCTTTATTACAGATAGCGTCGCTGAAATTGTACCAGAATTTTTGACCTTATTGCACGGCGTCATCGACTCTCCTGACATCCCACTCAATGTGTCTCGCTCGTATTTACAAAGCGATGGTAACGTCAAGAAAATCTCTGCACACATCACCAAAAAAGTGGCCGATAAATTGGCAGAAATGTTCAAAAAAGACCGCGCAGATTTCGAAACCAAATGGCCAGACCTCCAGGTGTTTGTTCAATACGGGATGTTGTCAGAAGAAAAATTCGCCGAAAAAGCCAAAGATTTCAGCTTATTCAAAACCACTGACAACGAATGTTTCACGCTTCAAGAATACCTCGATAAAGTCAAGGTACTACAAACCGACAAAAACAATAAAACGGTTTTCCTTTATACCAACGACGCCGAAGAACAATACGCTTTTGTCAAGAAAGCCAAAGAGCGCGGCTATTCAGTCTTGCTTTTAGACGGCCCACTCGCACCACACTGGATCTCTAAACTAGAGCAAACCAATGAAAACATCAGTTTTGCCCGCGTTGATGCCGATAGCCTAGACAAACTCATTGCTAAAACAGACGAGCTCCCTTCTAAACTCAGCAAAGAAGAAGAGGAAAGCCTGAAGCCAATCTTTGAAGCGCAAGTCAATAAAGAGAAGTTTACCGTTCAGTTCGAGAGCATGAGCGAACAAGAAGCACCGATCATCATTACCCAGCCAGAGTTCATTCGCCGCATGATGGAACAGCAAAAATTAGGCGGGGGCGGCGGTTTTTATGGCGCTTTTCCAGAAATGTTTAACCTTACGGTCAATGCCAATCATCCGGCAATTGGCAAGCTTTTAAGTCAAGATTCAGCAGCTCAAGAGCAGCACACCAAACAATTAGTAGACCTCGCTATGTTGGCACAAGGCCTACTAAAAGGTGCGGCTTTAGATGCTTTCATTCAGCGCAACATCGAACATATTGCATAAATGACTAGCTTTGACTTCGCTTAAATTCTAGATTTTGTACAAATGGATCTTGGGCATTGGCGCCCTTATTTTAACCCGTAAAATTGGTTTGGCTATACTCGGCTTTGCCATTGGTTCACTCATTGATCAGTACCAACAAGCCGCCAAAAACGGACAAAATAGTTCAGGCGCGGGCTATGCCCAAGATCCGTTTGAATTCTACCGCAGGCAAAGCTCCATGTACGATCTACCCACTATGCTTATGGCGCTCTCAGCAGCAGTCATGAAAGCAGATGGTAAAGTACTGCGCATTGAGCTAGACTACGTCAAAAGCTTTTTTTCTGCACAATTTGGCAAGCAATTCAATGCCACGCATTTGCAAACGCTCAAGCAGTTTTTAGATGCGCCCAGCATTCCATTACAAGACATTTGCCACGACATCCGCAACCGCATGACCGAAGAAGTGCGCGTTCAGCTCGTGCATTACCTCTTCGGAATTGCCAAAGCAGATGGCGATGTCGGAACGGCAGAACTCAATGTCATTTCTCGGATTGCCACAATGCTCGGTATTCCGGCAGTAGAATTTGAGAGCCTTCGCAATATGTTCTACCGAAATGTAGATTCAGATTACAAAATCTTAGGTCTCGATGAAAAAGCGACCGACGAAGAAGTGAAAAAAGCATACCGCAAAATGGCGGTCGCGCACCACCCCGATAAGGTCGCTCACATGGGCGAAGAATACTTAAAAGGTGCCAAAGAAAAATTTCAACAAATTCAAGATGCCTACGAAGCGATTAAAAAGCGCAGGGGCATCAAATAAGTGTCTATATGTCTGATAACCGATACCAACAACGCGGCGTTTCTGCAGGAAAAGAAGATGTGCATAAGGCCATCTCAAAATTAGATAAGGGTTTATTTCCGAAAGCTTTTTGTAAAGTTGTTCCGGACTACCTCACCGGAGATCCTAACTATTGCGTGGTCATGCACGCAGATGGCGCGGGCACTAAATCTTCTTTGGCCTATGCCTACTGGAAGCAAACCGGCGACCTCTCTGTATGGCGCGGTATTGCCCAAGATGCGCTCATCATGAACATCGACGACCTCTTGTGCGTAGGTGCTACCGGCCCAATTTTAGTCTCTAGTACCATTGGGCGCAATAAATTACTGATCCCTGGTGAAGTATTGGCTGCAATTATCAACGGTACAGAAGAACTTTTAGAAGAATTGCGCAGCTACGGCATCGATATTTACTCAACAGGCGGTGAAACTGCC
This sequence comes from Bacteroidota bacterium, assembly GCA_041191505.1. GTDB lineage: Bacteria > Bacteroidota > Bacteroidia > Flavobacteriales_D > Crocinitomicaceae > UBA952. Next base: position 37,650 of record JBEEOT010000020.1, read on the forward strand.
GATGTTGGTGACCTCGTTCGCACGATCATCGTAGATTCTACTGTAGTTTGCCGCATGCCGCGCGCACAAGTGATTTCCAACGACGGCATACGCCCTGGCGATGTCATTGTTGGCTTGGCTTCTTTTGGGCAAGCAACCTACGAAACTCAATACAACGGCGGAATGGGCAGCAATGGCCTTACCAGTGCTCGCCACGACGTCTTTCACCATTCGCTTGCCGAAGACTTCCCAGAAACCTACGACAGCTCTTTACCCAAAGATCTTGTTTACAGCGGCTCTAAGCGCCTCACTGACACTGTAGAGGGCAGCCCACTAGACGCAGGTAAATTAGTATTATCTGCCACGCGCACTTACGCGCCTGTCATCAAAGCCATTTTAGATGCGCATCATGCCGATATTCACGGCATGGTTCACTGCTCTGGTGGTGCCCAAACCAAAGTTTTGCACTTCATTGACAACCTACATGTCATTAAAGACAACTTATTTGATACACCGCCACTTTTTGAAATGATCCAGGCAGAATCCAAGACGCCTTGGCAAGAAATGTATAAGGTATTCAATATGGGTCACCGCATGGAAGTTTATGTAAGTGAGGAACTTGCGCCTGAAATCATTCGCATTTCAGAGCAGTTTGGCATCGCAGCTCAAGTGGTGGGTAGAGTAGAGGCCGCAGACCACAAAAAGGTCACGATTTCAAGCAAGTATGGAGAATTTACCTATAACGGGTAAAAAAAATCACAGAAATGCTTTGAAAAACGGAATGTTTTTGTACTTTTGCCATCCGTTCATTGAACACTTGGTGGGATGGGTGAGAGGCTGAAACCAACAGTTTGCTAAACTGTCGTACGGGTAACTGTACCGCGGGTTCGAATCCCGCTCCCACCGCCACAAATTTAGACCGTATCGAACTTTAGTTCGGGGCGTAGCGTAGTCCGGTCATCGCGCCTGGTTTGGGACCAGGAGGTCGCAGGTTCGAATCCTGCCGCCCCGACAAGGGGGATGAGCAATCAT